>NZ_JAZKRM010000001.1:0-186176 GCF_036628635.1 Thiohalorhabdus sp.
GGCTCACGGCCCGCTGCAGGATGCCGTCCACAGCGCTCCAGCTCAGGCCCAGCTGCTTCGCCACGGCCTGGATACTGGCTTCCTTGAGCCAGTCGATGACGAGGGCCTCGAACAGGGCCGTGAAGCCGGATCCTGCCTCGGCCCAGGGGACATCGACCTGGCGAACACCGTGCTCCGGGCAATTCACCGGGGGACGTCAGCGACCAGGCGGGTGCGCAGCTAACAGGTGTCGAGATGGCGCCACTGGCGCCGCCGGGTGTCATAGCCCGGCACCGCTTGGCCGCATTCGGGGCAAATCAGCCGAACCGCCTCGTCGTGGGCGACATGGACCCGAACCTCGCCCTCGGAGCGAGCCAGGTCGACGTCGGTCACCGTCCAAGGGGCCTGGATGCCCGGAATCCGGGCGTAGAGGTCGGAGTCACGCGGTCAGCTATCCTGAGGTCGAAGGGGGCTGGCAGGGTAACTCACACGAAATCGTGAAGCGCCTTAGTTTTAAGTGTTCAGTGACGGCAAAGGCGGAAAGGGGGTAGGGAGAAAAGCAGGCAAGGGAACTTCGCAGGAAGATCCTTACCAACCTTGAAAACTGCCGTCACGCCGTCCTCGCCAAGCGGAAACCGGTGAACGGCCAGCGGGCGTCGGTCGGGAAGAAATTGCGGTAGGTGGCACGGATGTGGTCGGCCGGTGTGGCGAAGCTGCCGCCGCGCAGGACCATCTGGTCAACCATGAACTTGCCGTTGTACTCGCCGACCGCTCCCGAGGCAGGCCGGAAGCCGGGGTAGGGCAGGTACGCGGACGCGGTCCATTCCCACACGTCGCCTAGAAGCTGGGCTGACCCTGGGGCTTGGGCGGGTGCCGGATGCAGGCGCTCGGCTTCCAGGAATGTCCCCGGGTGATGCTCGCCCTCGTTGACGGCGGTTTCCCATTCTTCCTCGGTGGGCAGGCGGGCCCCGGCCCATCGGGCGTAGGCGTCGGCCTCGAAATAGCTGATGTGACAAACCGGCTCGGCGGGATCCACAGGACGTCGGCCACCGAGGGTAAACACACTCCATTCCCCGTTCGGCTCCTGCCGCCAATATTGCGGGGCCTCCCATCCGCCGGCGCGCACGGCGTCCCAGCCGGCGTCCAGCCACAGCTCCGGCCGCGCGTAGCCGCCGTCCGCCATGAACGCTTTGAACTCGCCGCAGGTCACCGGCCGCGAGGCCAGCTCGAAAGGCTCTAGGAAAACGCGGTGGCGGGGTCCCTCGTTGTCGTAGGCGAAGCCGCCGCCGTTGTGGCCGATGTGGCGGACACCCGGCTCGAAGGCGAGCCACTCCATGGTCGGGGCGGGCTGCCCGCCGCCGACGGTCGCCTCGCTGTAAACGGGTTCCAGCGAATTGGTAGCAAACAGATGCTTGAGGTCCATCAGGATCAGCTCCTGATGCTGCTGCGCGTGGTTGATGCCCAGCTCCACCAGCTTGTGGACAGCCGGGTTGTCGCCCATCGGCGAAGCCAGCAGATTGCTCAGGGAGCGGTCCACGTAGGCGCGGTAGGCCTGCACCTCGTCCAGGGAAGGTCGGGTGAGCAGGCCGCGGCTAGCACGCGGATGCTGCTCGCCGATGCCGTTGTAATAGGAGTTGAAAAGGACTCGGAAGGCATCGGCGTAGGCCTGGAATCCAGGCTGATGGGCCTCCAGGATGAAGGTTTCGAAGAACCAGGTGGTATGGGCCAGATGCCACTTGACCGGGCTGGCCTCGGTCATGGACTGGGCGGCGCAATCCTCGGCGGACAGCGGCGCGCACACCGCCTCCGTACGCGCGCGGACGGCCCGGTAGCGGCGACTAAGGGCCTGGCTATGCGTGCAAACAGTTGGCTCGGCGGAGGGTGCGCCCATAAGGCGAGCCTTTTGATATCCGGTGGTGCTTACTTAGTAACGCAGAGCCATTGCGCAACCGTCAAGTTACCGCGCTGGGGCACAGGTCCTGGAGGGGGCAGGCTTCGCAGCGCGGCTTGGGCTTGCAGTAGTCCTTGCCGAGGGCAACGATCAGGGCGTGGTAGTTGTTGAACAAGGACCGGTCCCGGGGCAGATTGCCTTCGAAGGCGGCCTGGATGGCACCGTAACCGAGGCCTGGCTTCAGCAGGCCGAGGCGCTCGAAGATGCGGCGGGTATAGGCGTCCACAACGAAGACCCGGCGGTGCAGGGCGTACAGCA
Organism: Thiohalorhabdus sp.; assembly: GCF_036628635.1. Lineage (GTDB taxonomy): Bacteria > Pseudomonadota > Gammaproteobacteria > Thiohalorhabdales > Thiohalorhabdaceae > Thiohalorhabdus. The sequence continues at coordinate 2,189 of NZ_JAZKRM010000001.1, forward strand.
GGATGGAGTCCGCGGTTTCCTCGCCTACCCCTTTGATGCCCAGAAGCTGGGCCCGCAGGGCCGAGGTGTCCCGGTTGGTCAGGTTCGCCAGCGAACCGTCGGCCTCGTCCAGGAGGAAGCGGCAGAGGGCCTGGAGGCGCTGCGCCTTAATGTTGAAATAGCCCGCGGGGCGAATCAGCCCGGCTAGCTCGGCCGGATCCATGGCGTGCAGCGTGGCGGGACCCAGGCAATCCGCCGCCTTCAGGTTGGCGATGGCCCGTTCCACGTTGATCCAGGCGGTGTTCTGGGTCAATACGGCCCCCACAGCCACCTCGAAAGGCGTTTCGGCCGGCCACCAGTTTTGGGGCCCGAAGGCTTGGTAAAGGGTGTCGTAGACGGAGGGGAAGGTGGGCATGGGACAGGCAAGTTTACAGTTGGAAGTGTTCAGTGATCAGAAAGGGTACCGGCCTGGTCGGAGAATTTTAGGGAGGTACCCGGGGAACCTGTCTATATGACCCGCCCAAGCTACTGAACACTGAACACTGAACACTGAACACTGAACACTGAACACTGAACACTGAACACTGAACACTGAACACTCAGAACCCCACCGCCCGCCGCAGCTCGGCCACCTCGTCGCTCGATAGCTCCCGCCACTGGCCCGGCTTCAGGTCGCGGGGCAGGGTGACCGGGCCGTAGCGCACCCTGAGTAGGCGGCTGACGGGATGGCCGACGGCCTCGAGAAGCCGGCGCACCTCCCGTTTGCGGCCCTCTCCCAGGACGACGCGCAATTGGGCGTTTTTGCCCTTGCCGGGAAGGATCTCCACCGAATCGAAGTGGGCAGGGCCGTCTTCCAAGGTGATGCCCTGGCGCAGGCGGTCTAGGATGGCGGCGTCGGGACGACCGCGGACCCGAACCCGGTACTCGCGCTCCACCTCCCGGCTGGGATGCATGAGGGCGTTGGCCAGGTCGCCGTCGTTGGTAAAAAGCAGCAGGCCGCTGGAGTTTAGGTCTAGCCGGCCCACCTGAATCCATCGGCAATCTTCCAGTTCGGGCAATCGGCCGAAGACGGTGGGCCGGCCCTCGGAGTCCCGCCGGCTACTCAACTCGCCCTCCGGCTTGTGGTAGGCGAGGACCAGGGTGGGCGACGATAAATTGGGAAGATCCAATGGCTCGCCGTCAAGGGCGATGCGGTCCCCCGGGTTGATTCGGGTCCCGGGAACGGCGGTGCGGCCGTTGACGGTAACGCGGCCCTGCTCTACCCAGCGATCGGCCTGCCGCCGACTGGCCAGCCCCGCCCGCGCTAGCGCCTTCTGGAGACGCTCAGCCATCCGCGCTGTCTTGTTCCCCGCCTTCGGCCGGGCGGTCGCCGGCTTTCTGCCCATCCGCTTGCTGGCCCTGATCGAGCTGTTCCACCAAGGCGTCCATATCCCCTTCTGGGATGGCCTTCAGGGGCGGCAGGTCCTCCAGGCTATTCAAGCCAAAGTAGCTGAGGAAATAGGGGGTCGTGGCGTAGAGGGATGGCCGACCAGGAACGTCCTTGCGGCCCACGACCTTGACCCAGTCCCGCTCGGTGAGGGTCTTGAGCACACCCGAGCTCAGGCTCACTCCCCGTACTTCCTCGATCTCCGAGCGCGTAACCGGCTGGCGGTAGGCGATGATGGCCAGGGTCTCCAGAACGGCGCGGGAAAAGCGGGGCGAGCGGCTCTGGAAGAGCCGGAGGACCCAGGGATTGGTGGCGGGGGCGGTCTGGAACTGATAGCCCCCGCCGGTGGCAACCAGGCATACCCCGCGCCCTTGGTAGGCGGTGTCCAGGGCGGTGAGGGCCGCCCGCAGCTGGTCCTGGGCCGGGGCCTCGTGGTCCTCGAACAACCGCTGTAGCCCGGACAGCGACAGGGGGTCGCCGGAGGCGAACAGGGCGGCCTCCACGATGGCCTGGAGACGTTCCGGCTCCCAGCTCATGGCACGCGCACGTAGAGGGGATGGAGGGGCTCGATCTGGACTAGGTCGATCACGTGCTCCTTGGCAAGCTCCAGCAAGGCGAGGAAGGTTACCACCGTGCCTTCCCGGCCCTCGTCGGGATCCACCAGATCGGCGAAGCGGCTCGCGGCGCCGCTGTCCAGCTGTTCCAGTACCTCGCTCATGCGGTGGCGGACCGAAAGCCCCTGGGGTGCGACGTGGTGATCCCCGCGGAGCTGGTTTCGCTGCAGCGTGCCACGGAAGGCCTCCAGGAGGTCCAGGAGGGTTGCCTCGGCGCGGGGCGCCTCGGTTTCGGGGTCCATGGGGGCCCGGGCAACGTAAAAATCGCGCTCGGCCCGGGGCAGGCGGTCCAGGGCTTCCGCGGCCTCCTTGAAGCGCTCGTATTCCTGGAGGCGCCGGATGAGCTCGGCGCGAGGGTCCGCCTCCTCGTCTTCCTCCTCGGCCTCCGGCCGCGGCAGGAGGGTACGCGATTTCATCTCCGCCAGGGTGGCCGCCATGACCAGGTACTCCCCGGCCAGGTCCAGCCGGGTCTGGCGCATGAGCTCCACGTATTCCATGTATTGATGGGCCACCGCCTGAATGGAGATCACGGTGATGTCCAGGCGGTGGCGGCGGATTAGATAGAGCAGCAGGTCCAGCGGGCCCTCGAAGGAGTCCAAAAAGACCTCCAGGGCCTCCGGGGGAATGTAGAGGTCGTCCGGCAGCTGGATCACGGACGCGCCCTCGACGCGGGCGACGGCCTCCTCGGTGCCGTTGGACTGGTGGGAGGTCGAGGCGGTCACCGGCTCTTGCTCCTCAGCGGGCCAGGCCCATGACCGCGCGCACTTCCGCCAGGGTTTCCTCTGCGATGCGCGCGGCCTTTTGGTTGCCCTCGTGGACGATTTCCCAAACCCGTTCGGGGTGGGCCGCAAGGTCCTGGGCCCGCCTCCGGATGGGTTCCTGCTCGGCCAGAACGGCCTCGATCACCGGCCCCTTGCAATCGACGCAGCCGATGCCGGCGGTGGTACAGCCCTCGTGGGCCCAGGCACGCGTCTCGTGGGCCGAGTAGATTTTGTGCAGCTCCCATACCGGGCATTTCTCCGGGGTTCCGGGGTCGATGCGGCGCACCCGGGCGGGATCGGTGGGCATGGTACGGATCTTGGTCTCTACCTCGTCAGGCTCCTCCCGCAGGGCGATGGTGTTGCCGTAGGACTTGGACATCTTCTGGCCGTCGAGTCCCGGAAACTTCGCGGCCGGGGTGAGCAGGGGGTCGGGCTCGGGCAGGATTTCCAGGCCCCGACCTTCCAGCTCCCCGAGCAGCCGCTCCCGATCCTCGGGCCCCAGATTGTCCTGCTCTGACAGGAGGGCCTTGCCCGCCTCCAGGGCTTCGGCGTCGCCCGACTCCCGCCAGGCCGAGCGCAGCTTCTTGAAACGGGCCGTGGTCTTTTTGGGCATCTTCTTGAGGCTTGCCTCCACCTTGGACTCGTGATCGGCCTCCCGGCCGTAAAGCCAATTGAAGCGCCGCGCCACCTGTCGCGTTATGTCCAGATGGGAGAGCTGGTCCTCGCCCACGGGGACCCCGTCGGCCTTGTAGATTAGGATGTCGGCGCTCTGCAGCAGGGGATAGCCCAGGAAGCCGTAGGTGGCCAGGTTGCGCTCGGCCAGCCTCTGCTGCTGGTCCTTGAAGGTAGGGACCCGCTCCAGCCAGGGCAGTGGCGTAAGCATGGAAAGCAGCAGATTCAGCTCGGCGTGCTGCTTGACCGCCGACTGCACGAACAGAACCGCCTTCGCCGGATCGATCCCCACCGCAAGCCAGTCGATGACCATCTCCCAGGTGGCATCGGGGATTCCTTGAGGGTTCTCGTAGTCGGTGGTCAAGGCGTGCCAGTCGGCCACGAAATAGAAGCAGTCGTTGGCCTCCTGCAGCTGCAGCCAATTCTTGAGTACGCCGTGGTAATGACCGAGATGAAGCCGCCCCGATGGCCGCATGCCGGAGACGATCCGCTGGTTCTGTGGCCGGTTTTCCATGGCAGCCTTATCCGAAAATGCCGCTTAGGATGCTGGGGTCCAGCCCGGAGAAACGGAACAGCGTCCCGAAAAGGAAGAGGAACGGTCCGATAATCAATGAGCCCAGGGCGCCGGTGAACAGCAAGACGAGGAGGAGGGGCAGGCCGAATGGCTCGAGATAGGAAACCCAGCGGCTGGCGGGCTGGGGCAGCAGGCCTACCGCGACGCGGCCCCCGTCCAAGGGCGGCAGGGGCAACAGGTTCAGGACCATCAGGATAAGATTGATGTAGATGCCAATCACCCCCATGGCCACCACAAAGCTGAACCCGATGGAGCCCATGGGGAAGGCCGTCCCGCCCACCCCCGCCACCACTGACCAGAACAGGGCCATAAGGAGGTTAGCGCCCGGCCCCGCCAGCGCCACCCAGATCATGTCCCGCTTGGGCTGAGCCAGATTGCCGAAATGCACCGGTACCGGCTTGGCCCAGCCGAATATAGGGAGCAGGGTCCCGGAGAGGTAGCCGAGAATGATCAGTCCGGCGGGAAGGGCCACGGTTCCTACAGGATCCACATGCCGAACCGGGTTGAGGCTGAGGCGCCCCATAACGAAGGCGGTCTGGTCCCCGAAGACCCGGGCGACCCAGCCGTGGGCCACCTCGTGGAGGGTGATGGCGAATAAAACGGGGATGACGGCCGCTGCAACGATCTGAACAAGGTTGAGGTCCATCACGGAAGTATAGGGGTTGCGCCTGCCACGGGGCAATCCGCGGTTACCGTGAAACCTGGGGGAAAGGGCCATGGTCCAAGGTTTACCCTATAGTGAACTCCTTCCAGATTGTTAGCGGAGTTAATGAAAGGATCAAAGATCCTGTTTGCAAGGGGCGGGATACTATGGGAGTATCCTGTATTTCTAATTTTCCCGGCGACATGCAGGCGCCGTTTCGGTTCGAGCCAGGAGGATGGCCTCATGGAAAAGCTGATGATCGTAATGGTGAATACGGACCCGCGCCACGGCTCCGAGCTTGGTGCCCCGTTCTTCCAGGCCACCGTAGCGGCGGCCATGGAATTCGACGTGGAGGTGGTTATCACGGGCGGCGCCGGCGAGTTAGTCAAAAAGGGCGTGCCGGAGAACCTGTACGTCCAGGAAGGCAGCGACAAGTCGGTTTACGACTTCATTGCCGACGCCGCCGAAGCAGGTGTCAGCTTCAAGGCCTGCACCCCCGCCCTGGACCTGTTGGGCGTGGACAAGTCCGGCCTCATCGACGAGGTCGAGGAAGTGGTCGGCGGCGCTTACGTCATCACCCAGGCCATGGACGAGGACACCTGCACCATGACCTACTAAGGTCACCGGCCCGATCCCCAAAAGGCCCGCCGAAAGGCGGGCCTTTTTTTGTCCAGCCGGGGAGGGTCCGGTCTATCCCCCCATGGGCTCGATGTAGGCGATGAGGCCGAAGCGGGGGTGGTCGAAATAGTAGAACCGGTTGGGCAGGATGCGCCGGCTCTGCCGCATGAAGTAATGGCGCACATCCACCCCCCACGGCATCCAACGCTGGGCCTCGGTGAAGACCAGATCCACATCCAAGTGGGGGTAGCGGCCCTTGGAGAAGGTGATCGAGCCTCGGATCCGGTCGCTAAAGGGGTGCGCTCCAAAGCCCTCCCGGGCCCAGCTCCGTCCCGAAGCCAGCCTGATGGGCCGATCCGCTAGGCTGTCCATAGCGGCAAAGGGCAGGCGGATGCTGGCCGGCCAGCTCCCGGAAAGCGGAATCGGTTCGGCCTTCTCCCTGGGGTAGTCAAAAGGCACCGCCAAATCCCGCAGGAGGGGGCGATACCGGGCGGATTCCCTCAGCTTGTCCCAGGCCGTGCCCATGGTGCTGTTGCCCTCCGTGCCGCCGCTATCGGCGCCGCCGTCGGATCCTTCCGTACCCCCATCCGTCTGCGCATCTGGACCCCTGGTGGCCAGCGGGCTGTCCCAGTAGCCCTGGTACTGGAACACCAGAAAGCGGACCTGATAGGGCTCCTTCCTTTCGGTCTCCGGTCCCCCCGTGGCGGCCTGGACCCCGCTCAGGTTAGTGGCCAGGAGGAGAACGGCAGCGGTTGTTCCTCTCACGATTCGCTCGCCTCGCTTTCGTCCGGGGAACGGCCGGCGACGGCTTCCTGCTTTCGCTGCTCCAGCCACTGGATTAGCTCGTCACTGCCGGGAAGATCGTGCTCCTCGGCCAGGCGGCGCAGCGGCTGGAGGAGGTAGCGCTCGAGCTCGTCGGCGCTGCCGATTAGCTTCGCCGCCCGATTATACACGTCCATGGCTTCGGTCCGCCGGCCCTGACCCTGAAGGGCCAACCCCAGTAGGGCGTTGAGGGCAGGACCGTCGCCGTCGTTGGTCAGGGCTTGGCGGAAGGTGGTTTCCGCTTCGCCGAACCGGCCCCGGGCCAGAAGGCCGCGACCTTTCAGGGTGAGCGCCTCGACCGATTCGGGTGCCTGTTCCAGCAGGGCATCGATGTGTCCTTCAGCGGCATCCAGGTCATCAGCCTCGAGCTCCAGTGGCACCAGCTGGGCAAGCAGGTTGAGGTCCTCAGGGTCCACGGCCAGGGCCTCCCGGTAACGCTCCAGGGCGACCGCCAGCTCGCCTAGGCGGTAATGGAGGTGGGCCATTGCGGCCAGCAGGCCCTTGTCGCCGGGGTTGGCCTGCAAGGCTTCGGTCAGAACGGGCCGGGCTTCCTCGATCTCGCCCCGCCGGACTAGGAGGTTCGCGTACTGGGTAAGGGTCCGTGGATTGTCTGGTTCCCGCTCGAGGGCTTGCTCCAGTACCTGGCGGGCCTCCTGGTAACGGCCCGTGGTGGTCAGCAGATAGGCGTAGTACCGCGCCACGTCCTGGCGGTCCGGATCCGCCTCCAGGGCCCGTTTGTAGTGGGCCTCGGCCTCCTCGGTCCGGCCGCCGTGCTCCAGGATCCAGGCCAGGTTGGACAGGCTGTCGGCGGTGGCCGGATGGCGCCTCAGTAGCTCGCGGGCGTAGCGCTCGGCCTCGAGGTGGTTGGCCTTGCCGTCGTTATCCAGCATGGCGTAGTAGAGTTCGTCATCGGTGAGCAAATCGAGGCTGCGCTCGTGGACCGCCGATGCCACCCGCTCGAGGTACTCGCCGGTCTCGGGAGGCACCGGCGACTGCAGGTCGAGATGCTCGGTCCGGAGCTTCTTGAGGGCTTCCTGCTCGTCCTGGACGGCCTCCTCGATGCGGTTGCGCTCCTCGGTCAGGAACTCGTCGATGAGCTTGCGGGTGAGCTGCCGGGTCTCCTCTTTACTGGCCTCAAGGATAGATGCCCGGGTTTCTTCGGCCGCCTGATCCATCTTTTCCGCAAGGTTGCGGTTGAACTCCTCGCTGCGCAGGTGGTTGCGGACGGCTCGCTCGATGGTGCCGCGCAGTATCTGGTGGAGGTAGCCAAAGCCGAACACCCCGATCAGGATGAGCACGAAGGTGCCCACCCGCATGTAGAGGCTTAGGCTGGATTCGACGCCGGAGGCCCGGTCATCGATGTGCTGCTCCAGGCCATCGATGCGAGTGCTCAGCTGGTCCTGGACATGGGGGACACGGGCATCGAGGTGGGTCAGCTGGTCCTGGAGGTCCCGAACGCGCCGCCGCAGCTGGCGGTTCTCCTCCTGCATAACCTCGAGGCGATCCCGCATGACGGCAATGCCGGGGCCGGCCGCCCTCGTCCCCGGCGTCTCCAGGCGCCCACCATCCTGTCCGGCGGCCGGCGCGGGCAGCAGCGCGAGCAGGGCCAGCCCCAGAAGCAGGACCCCCCAGGCGGCGATAGGGCTGGCCCTTTCGGCATCAGCCTGCCCGCTCCCGCTTGCGGTAGGATTCGATGTCGTCATCGGTGAGCCCCAGCATGTAAAGTAGGCCGTCCAAGGAGGTGACGGCCAGGTTGTAGGGGGCCTCCGCCCGCACCCGCGGTTTAGCATGATAGGCCACGCCCAGGCCCGCTTGGGTCATCATGGCCAGGTCGTTGGCGCCGTCGCCCATGGCGATGAGCTGCTCCCGGTCGAGACCCAGCCGTTCCCGGAGCTCACGGAGGGTGGCCGCCTTGACGGCGCCGTCCACGATCTCGCCCGACACCCGGCCGGTCAAATGTCCGTCGGCGACCTCCAGGACATTGGCGTTGGTGAAGTCCAGGCCCATATCCGCCTCCAACCGCTCCGTGAAGAAGCTGAAGCCGCCGGAGACCACCGCGATCCGTAGGCCCATGCCCCTTGCCGCCTCCAAAAGCCGCTCGGCGCCGGGGTTCGCCCGGATGCGCTCATTGTAGACCTCCGTCAGAACCCTTTCGGGAAGGCCGGCAAGCATGGCCACCCGTTCGATCAGACTGCCCTTGAAATGCAGCTCCCCCTGCATGGCGCGCTCGGTGATGGCCGCCACCTGGGCCTTGACGCCCGCGGTCTCCGCGATCTCGTCGATGCACTCCACCGCCAAAAGGGTGGAGTCCATGTCCATCATGAGCAGGCCCCAGTCACGGTCCCCGCCGGCGGCGGGCAGCACGGCAAGATCCACCCCGGCGGACTCGGCGGACCTCTGTAGCTGCCGGGTCAGATCGGAGGGGGGAATGGGATCGCCCTCCAGGGCCAGTTCCACCGCCGGGAAGGATACGGACAGGGTGCGCATGCCGGTAACCAGCTGCCCTCGGGTGTGCAGCTCGCCCACAAGGGTGGCGAGCGCCTGGTCGGACAGACCCGGACCCATGACCACCCCCCGCAGGTGGCTGTCGCTACCGCGCCGGGCGCGCCAGCCCCAGGCTAGCGTGTCCTGGGCCCCTTCCAGGCTCGGAGCCAGCCCTTCCGCGCCGGCGGGATCCATAACAGCCGTGGCCATCCGGAAACCGGCGAATCCGCCCGTGGTGGCGGCATCGCCGGTGGCGGCCGTGACGGCGGCCGCCGGATCGCCCTCTGGATGGGCGGAATAGACGGAAAGACGCAAGGGGGCAGTTGCCATGGCGGCTCCCTGGGTCGGAGGTTACTGGGGCCGATCCACGTCTTCGGCGAGTTCGGTGGTGGCGGCTTCAGGGCCCGCTTCGAGCAGGTCCAGGACCCGACCAATGCCGGCGAAGCGATCGGCGGCCCGGGCCCAGTCGGCCTTGATGCGCAGCTCGCGATTGCCGTTGAGGCCGTAGGTCTGGGGATCGGTCTGGAGGAGCCCGACCAGCCTTTGCGGATCGATATGGGGCTTGTGGGAGAACACCACGCGGCCGCCCACGGGGCCGCCCTCCAGGCGCTCGATGCCCAGGGGGCGGGCCCGTAGCTTGAGCCGGGCCACCTCCAATAGGTTGGCGGTGGACTCGGGCAGGCGCCCGAAGCGGTCCACCATCTCCTCCTGCAGGCCCTGGATGTCCTCGCGGGAGGCCGCCGAGGCGATGCGCTTGTACAGCACCAGGCGCTCGTGGACGTCGGGCAGATAGTCCTCGGGAATGAGGGTGGGCAGGTGGAGGTGGACCTGGGTGCTGGTCTCTTCCTCTTCCGGCTCCGTCTCCACGTCCACGCCGCGGCCAGCCTTGAGGTCCTCGATGGCCTCGTTCAACAGCTCCACGTAGGTCTCGAAGCCCACCGAATCGATGTGGCCGCTCTGGCCCTCGCCCAGGATCTCCCCGGCACCACGGATCTCCAGGTCGTGGTTGGCGATGAGGAAGCCCACGCCCAGGTCCTCCAGGGACTCGATGGTCTCCAGGCGCTTCTCGGCATCGTTGGTCAGGGCCTGGCGGCTATTCACCAGCAGATAGGCGTAGGCCCGGTGGCTGGAGCGGCCCACCCGGCCGCGCAGCTGGTGCAGCTGGGCCAGCCCGAAGCGGTCGGCGCGGTTGATGACGATAGTGTTGGCGCTGGGAATATCAATACCCGACTCGATGATGGTGGTGGTCACCAGGACATTGAAGCGCTGATGGTAGAAGTCGGCCATGACGTCCTCGAGCTCGCGCTCGCGCAGCTGGCCGTGGGCCACGCGGATGGTGGCCTCAGGCACCAGCTTCTCCAACTGATCGCGGGCGCGCTCGATGGTGCGCACCTCGTTGTGCAGGAAATACACCTGACCGCCGCGGCGGATCTCGCGCAGGACCGCCTCGCGGATGAGGGCGTCGTCCCACTCGGAGACGAAGGTCTTCACCGCCAGGCGCTCGTCGGGCGGAGTAGCGATGATGGAGATCTCGCGGATGCCCGCCATGGTCATGTTGAGGGTGCGGGGTATAGGCGTGGCGGTAAGGGTGAGCATGTCCACCTCGGCCCGCCACTGCTTGAGTCGCTCCTTCTGGCGGACGCCGAAGCGGTGCTCCTCGTCCAGGATCACCAGGCCCAGGTCGTTGAAGCGGACATCCTTTTGCAGCAAGCGGTGGGTCCCCACGGCGATGTCCACCGTGCCCTGCTGGATGCCCTCCAGGGCCTTGTTGACTTCCTTGGTGGTCTGCATCCGCGACAGCTGCTCGATGCGTACGGGATAGTTGGCGAAGCGGTCGCGCAGGCTGTCGGTATGCTGCTGGGCGAGCAGGGTAGTGGGGGTGAGCAGCAGCACCTGCTTGCCGGCGTTCACCGCCAGGAAGGCTGCTCGCATGGCCACCTCGGTCTTGCCGAAGCCGACGTCGCCGCAGACCAGCCGGTCCATGGGCTGGGGCGCCTGCATGGAGGCCAGGACCTCCTCGATGGCCCGCTCCTGGTCCGGGGTCTCCTCAAACGGGAAGTCGGCGGCGAACTCGTGGTAGGCATGGTCTGGCTCAGGGAAGGCGAAGCCCTCCTTGGCCGCCCGCTTGGCGTAAAGCTCGAGCAGCTCGGCGGCGGTGTCGCGGGCCTTCTGGCGGGCGCGTGCCTTGGCCTTGCGCCACTGGTCGCCACCGAGCCTGTGCAGCGGCGCGCCCTCTTCGGAGGAGCCGGTGTAGCGGCTGATGCGGTCGAGGGCGTCAACGGGCACGTAGAGCTTGTCGCCGCCGGCGTATTCAAGCACCAGGTAGTCGCTGTCAAAGCCCTCGCCGGAGGGCAGACGGGTCAGGCCCTGGTAGCGGCCGACGCCGTGGTCCTCGTGGACCACCGGCGAGCCGATCTCTAGCTCCCCCAGATTGCGGATGACGGCCTCGGGATCCCGCCGGCGCTCGCGGACCTCGCGGCGGGGCGCGCGGCCCCCGAAGATCTGGGCCTCGGGCACGACACGGAGGCCCGGATCCGCCATAGCCAGCCCGTTTTCCATGTTGCCAACGGTGAGGGCCAGATTCGGCCGTTGACGGCAGAAGGCCTCCCAGTCCTCGACATCGCGGGGGATCAGGCGGCGCTCGCCCAGAAGCTCGCGCAGGGTTTCCCGGCGGCCGGCGCTCTCGGCAACCAGCAGGGTGGGGTGGTTCGGCTCCGGGCCCAGGAAGCTGGCCAGCTGATCAATGGCCGTATGTCGCTCGCGGGCGGCCGGGAAGGCCTCGGGGGGCGTAACCGCCGCGTCGGCCTCGGCGTCGCCGGTGGGCTCAGCGCTCATCTCCACCCGGGAGAAGCCGGCTAGCCGATCCTCCACCGTGGCCCGATCCAAAAACAGCTCCTCCGGCGGCAACACCGGGCGCAGGGGGTCCCGGGAGCGTACCTGGTAGCGCTCGCGCACCTCCCGGTCCCAGGCCTCGGCGACCTCCGCTCGGTCCCCGGGGAGGCCGATCAAGACCGCCCCGGGGAGGTAATCCGTAAGAGTAGCGGTACGCTCGAAGAACAGGGGCAGATAGTATTCGATGCCCCCGGGGGCTAGGCCCTGGGAGACGTCCCGGTAAAGGGGGATGCTTTTCGGATCCCCCTCGAAGCGGGCCCGAAAGGCCGAGCGAAAATGGGCGATGCCTTCCTCGTCCAGGGGGACCTCGCGGGCCGGGAGCAGGCGGACCTCGTCCACCTGGCCGGTGGTCAGCTGGGTCTCTGGGTCGAAATAGCGGATGCTGTCGATCTCGTCATCGAACAGGTCGATGCGAACCGGCTGCTCGCTGCCGGCTGGGTACAGGTCTACCAGGCCACCGCGCACGGCGAACTCGCCCGGCTCGGTTACTTGGGACACCACCTGGTAACCGGCGCGGTCCAAGCGCTCCCGGAAGGATTCCGGATCCAGGCTCTGGCCAACCTGCAACCACAGGGCGAACCGGTCCAGGAACTCCGGGGGCGGCAGGGCCTGGGAGAGGGCCGCCCAGGGGGCCAGGACGACGCCGCCGCCACCGTTGTGGAGGTGATAAAGGGTGGTTAGGCGCTGGTTAACCAGCTCCGCGTGCGGTGCGAAGGTGTCGTAGGGCAGGGTCTCCCCGTGGGGAAACAGGTGCAGCTCCGATTCCAGCCCCTCGCCGCCGAAGAAGCGAAGGGCGGCTTCCACCCGCTGCATGTGGGGGATGTCGTTGCATACCACCAGCAAGGGGCCGTTGTGGCGGTGATAGGCCCCCAATAGGGCAAGAGGCCCGGCGCTACCCTGGAGATTTCCCCAGACGCGGGCGCAACCCCCTTCCGGCAGGGGAAGCTGGATGGAGCATTCGCGGGGCATGGATGGTACGGCTTCTTCGCTCAATGTCGTTTCGCAGACAGGAATACGGAACGGCCCCCAGGTCTAGGCCCCGGGGGCCGAGGGCGCCCTATTTTCCCGCAAGCTTGGGGTAAGCACAATGCGGGTTTTTAGGCTATACTCGGGAACTCTGGTTCCCTTTGATCGCAGCCAAGGACGGTAGCCCTTGCCGGATTCCTTTTCGGGTCGAGTATGGGCCGTGGTACCCGCCGCGGGGATCGGCCAGCGCATGGGCGGTGAGCACCCCAAGCAGTATCTGGAGCTTGCCGGTCGCACCATTCTCGAGCACAGCCTGACTCGCTTGGCGGACCATCCCGCGGTGCATGCGGTCCAGCCCGTGATCCGGGACGACGACCCGTTCTGGCCGGGGGTGCGGGAGCGCTTGGCGGGCAGGGAGAAGGTCCTGGCTGCCGTTCCCGGGGGTGGCGAGCGCCAGGAGTCCGTAGCCAACGGCATGAAGGCACTGGACAACCTGGGGCCGGAGGATCTGGTGCTTGTGCACGACGCGGTACGACCGTGCATCGGAACCCTGGAGATGGACGCCGTCGTGGGGGCCGCCCGTGAAGCCGACGGCGCCATCCTGGCGGTGCCCGTAGCGGACACGCTCAAGCGTGTCGACGGCGACGGCCAGATCGAGGCCACCGTGGACCGCAAGCCCCTGTGGCGGGCCCAGACGCCGCAGGTGTTTGCCGCGCACAAGCTGGCGGGGGCCCTGGACCGGGCCTTGGCCGGGGATGCCCCGGCCACCGATGAGGCCATGGTGATGGAGCAGGCCGGTTACCGTGTCCGGGTGGTCCCCGGCCGGGAGGACAACCTCAAGATCACCCAGCCCGAAGACTTGGCCCTGGCCGCCACCGTGCTTGAGGGGCAGTGATGCGTATCGGCCAGGGCTTCGACGCCCACACCTTCGCCCAGGATCGCCCCCTTATCCTAGGCGGTGTCCGAATACTCGCCGATTACGGGCTGGCTGGCCACAGCGACGCCGATGTCGTGCTCCACGCCCTATGCGACGCCCTGTTGGGGGCCTCGGGCCACGGCGACCTGGGGCGCCGTTTCCCGGACACCGATCCCGCCCACGCCGACCGGGACAGCCGGGAGTTCGTTCGCGAGACTTCAGCCATGGTGGCCGGCGACGGTTGGTCCGTGGCCAACGCGGACCTTACCGTTGTTGCGCAGAAACCCAAGCTGGCGCCCTTTATCCCGGACATGGAGGCGGTTATTGCCGCCGAACTGGGCATCGGCGAGGAGCGGGTCAACGTCAAGGCAACAACCTCCGAGCGCATGGGCTGGACCGGGCGGGGCGAAGGCATCGCCGCCCTGGCCATGGTCTTACTAAAGCCAGCGGCACAGGCCCCTTGACGGCCTCCGGCAGGGGGTCGGCATCGGCTCCCAGGCCCGCGCCAGGGGAGCTGCCCAACGACCCCTGGCCAGTGGCCCATCCGGGCTTTCGGCCGGTGGGGGCCTTCCGGGTCCACCCGGAGGACTTCGAGGTTTCCGAAAACCTGACCTTCGCTCCGGAGGGAGAGGGCAACCATTTCCTGTTGCGGGTGCGCAAGATCGGGATCAACACCGATCTTGTCGCCAGGGATCTGGCCCGCTTGGCGGGGTGCCGTCCGCGGGATGTGGGCTTCGCCGGTCTCAAGGACCGCCATGCCCTGGCGGTGCAGCACTTCACCCTGCCTGCGGACCGTCTAAGCGTGGACCCCCGCAACTGGTCGGGGAAGGGGTGGGCGGTGGAGTCCGCGGACCGAGCCCGCAAAAAGCTCAAGCGGGGGGCCCTGGCCGGCAACCGCTTTCGCCTGCTGCTGCGGGTACCGCCCCGGGCCCGCTGGACGGTGGCCGCAAAATTCGAGCGAGCGATGCGCAGGGGGGTGCCCAACTACTTCGGCCCCCAGCGCTTCGGGCGCGGAGGCGCCAACCTGGACGGGGCCAGACACCTATTCGCCGGTGGGAAAGCCGGGGACCGGCACCGGCGCGGACTGTATCTGTCCGCTGCCCGTTCCTACCTGTTCAACCGGGTGCTGGCGGCACGGGTAAAGGCGGGGACCTGGGACCGGCTGCTGCCCGGGGAGGTGGCGCTGTTCCACGGCAAGGCCAGCGGCTTCGTGATTGCCGACCCCGAGATCGAGCACAACCGCTGGGAACGGGGAATCCTCCATCCCAGCGGTCCCCTTCCCGGCCGGGACGGGCTGATCCCGGAAGGCGGGGTTCGGGACTTGGAGGAGGCCATCCTGGCCGATGACGGGAACCTGGTGGAAGGTTCCATCACCGCCGGTGTGGACGCGCACCGCCGCGCCACCCGGCTGACCGTGGACGAGGGGGGCTGGCGTCTGGAGCCTAGCGGGGTCCGAGTGACCTTTTCCCTTACGGCCGGGGCCTTCGCCACGGCGGTAGTGCGGGAGGTGATCCGGGCCGATTGAGGCCTCAGTCCAGCACGTGGGAGACCAGCCCATCGGCCAGCTTGGGCTCGAACCAGGTGGATTTGGGTGGCATCACTTCGCCTGCCTCCGCCACGGCCATGAGATCCTCCATGCTGGTGGGGTGGAGGGCGAAGGCCACCGCCATTTCGCCGCTGTCCACGCGGTGCTCCAGCTCGCCAAGGCCGCGAATGCCGCCAACGAAGTCGATACGGTCATCGGTACGGGGATCGCTTATGCCCAGGATGGGCTCGATGAGGTAATCGGCCAGCAGGCTCACATCGAGCCGGGCCACCGGGTCCGAAGGGACAAGGTTCGCCGGAAGGGTCAGGCGGTACCAGTCCCCCTTCAGGTACATGCCGAATTCACCCGATTGCTGAGGCCGTACCTGCTCTTCGGCGGGCTCCACGGGGAAGGTTTCGCCCACCCGGTCCAGGAAGGCCTGGGGGCTCAGGCCGTTCAGGTCCTGTGCTACTCGGTTGTAGTCCAGGATCTGCATCTCATGGTGGGGGAAGACCACGGCCAGGAAGTACTCGTAGCTTTCCTCACCGGTGGGATTGGCGGCCTGCTCGCGGCGCTTGGCGGCGAGCCGGGAAGCGGCTGCAGATCGGTGATGGCCGTCGGCTACGTAAAGGGCGGGGAAAGCGTCGAAGGCCTTGGTAATCCGGCGGTTTAGGTCCGCGTCGGCTACGATCCAGACCTGGTGACGGACACCGTCGTCGGCGGTCACGTCCATATCCGGCTCGCCCCGGACCGCCTCGGCGATCAGGGCATCCACGTCCGGTGCGGTGGGATAGGCGAGCAGGGCGGGACCGGTTTCGGCGTTAAGCGCCTCGATCTGGCGGACGCGATCATCCTCCTTGGCCGGGCGGGTGTACTCGTGGCGGCGGATGCGGTTGTCGTCGTAGGCTGCCACCGAGGCCCCAACAACGAGACCGGTCTGGACATGCTCCCCCATGGTGATGCGATAGGCATAGTAGCGCGCCCCCTCGTCGCAGACCAGGACGCCTTCTTCCTTCATGCGCTCCAGGTTTTCGGCTGCCTTGGCGTAAACCTCGTCGGCGTAAGGATCGGTGCCCTGCGGGAGGTCGATTTCCGGCTTGGAAATGTGGAGGAAGCTCCATGGCCGGCCCGCGGCCCGCTCCCTTGCCTCCTCCGAATCGAGCACGTCGTAGGGGGGAGCGACTACCTCCTCAGCCTGTCCGGCGGCGGGACGTAGGCCCGCGATGGGACGAATTAGGGCCATTGGTTGCTCCTTGCTCGGTTCATCCGAAAACAGGGGTTGGGCCGGGGGCCGCCAGGGCGCTGCCAAACGACCTGCCGGCGCTTATCTAGAAGACGGCAAAAGCAAAGGGTCGGGTTGCTTCGAAGGCCTGGGGTTTGTCAAAGCACCGCCCCGACACCGGAGCTAAACCGCTCCGCGAAGCCCTGCCCTTCGTTTGGTGTATTCCGGCCGTGCCGGACCTGAGCCCTGCGCTACGGCCAGGGGGTTAAAAAGGGCTTTTGCAGCGCCCGAGCAGGGCTAGGAACGGAGCGAACGACGGCTCAGTAAGACATAAACGGCGCCGTTGCCGCCGTCGCGAGCCGGGCAGGAGGCGAACGCCAGCACCTCCTTGCGCTGGCTCAACCAGCCTTGGATCTTGCGGCGCAAAATGCCTTCGCCGCCGGGGGAGCCCCGGCCTTTGCCGTGAACTACCCGAACGCAGCGCCAACTGCGGCCGAGGGCGCCGTGCAAGAAGGTGCCTAGGGCTTCGCGGGCCTCCTCGACCCGCATACCGTGGAGGTCAATAGCGCCCTCCACCGGCATGTGGCCGGCGCGAAGGCGGCGCTTGACCTTGGCCTGCAGCCCATCCCGGCACCAGAAGACCTCTTCGCCGGTCTCCTCGGGTACGGGGTCGGCGGCGCCGGTGGCGAGGTCCAGCCGCGCCTGCTCCGTTTCCTGCTGGCGGCTGGCCGCCACCGGCTCCGGTGCCGGTTGGTCGGGTATTACCCGGTTGGTGCGCAGGGGCTGGACGTCCGCCACGGCCTCCCGGAAAGCGGCCTGCTCCTCCGGGTCGAGATCTCCTTCCGGCCGGCCGTCTAGGTGTTTTTCTCCAGCCATTTGTCGGCCTCCATGGCCGCCATGCAACCGGTCCCCGCCGCGGTTACCGCCTGCCGGAAGGTCCGGTCCTGGACGTCGCCGGCGGCGAAAACCCCGGGGATGTTGGTGGCGGTGCTGTCGGCGGCAGTATTGATGTAGCCAGGCCGGTCCATGTCCAGGGGGTCACCGAAGATGTCGGTGTTGGGCCTGTGGCCGATGGCGATGAATACTCCGGTGACGGCCATGTCCTGGGTCTCGCCGCTGTTGTTGTTCTTGAGCCGGGCGCCGGTGACCCCGGTCTGATCGCCCAGAACCTCGTCGAGCTCGGTGTGCCACAGGACGTCGATGTTGGGCTTTGCGAACAGCTTCTCCTGCATGATCCGCTCGGCCCGGAACTCGCCCCGGCGATGGACCACGGTCACGTGGTTGGCGATATTCGCTAGGAAAAGCGCCTCCTCCACGGCGGAATCCCCGCCGCCCACCACGATGACGTCCTGACCTTTGTAGAAGAAGCCGTCGCAGGTGGCGCAGGCGGAAACACCCTTGCCCATGAACGCCTCCTCCGAAGGCAGGCCCAGGTACATGGCGGAAGCGCCGGTCGAAATGATTAGAGCGTCGCAGGTGTAGCTTCCCTGATCGCCGCTAAGGGTGAAAGGGCGCTGGCTCAGGTCCGTATCATTGATGTGATCGAAGATGATCCGGGTCTCGAAGCGTTCTGCCTGACGCTTCATCTTGTCCATCAGGTCCGGGCCCTGAACGCCCTCGGGCTCACCCGGCCAATTGTCCACGTCGGTGGTGGTCATGAGCTGCCCCCCCGGCTCCATGCCTTGGATGAGCACCGGCTCAAGGTTGGCCCGGGCCGCGTAGATGGCGGCGGTGTAGCCGGCCGGCCCGGATCCCAGGATGATCAGGCGATGATGCTGGCTTTCGGGCATCCTACTAGGCTCCAAAAAGATAGGGTGGAGGCATTGCTTGGCCCGCCCGGGGTAGCGCGTTAAAGTGCCGCCGAGCGGGCAATCAGAACATACTACGCACTTCCCATAGCGTAAAGTTGAGCCCCGTTGTCCGATAACGGCCGGTTCAAGCCCGGCAGCCCCTAGGACGGGGTCGTCTCAGGGCGCTCCGTAGGCTTTTGAGCGGCGGACGGCGCCGCCCCTTTCATGGAGCCCAGGGGCGGGAAACCCGCCCGGATGGCCCGGGTCTGGAAAGTGCGAACCGTTATAGCGGAGTGGCAGTGAGCGAAGAGAGCGTTGATATCGGTATTCCCAAGGAGCGCAAGCCCCGGGAAGGGCGAGTGGCTCTGGTGCCGGAGGCGGTAGCCGAGCTGGTTAGGGCCGGGCACGCCGTCCGGGTGGAAACCGGAGCCGGCGAGGCCAGCGGCTACGGCGACGAAGCCTACCGGCAGGCCGGCGCGGAGGTGGTGGCCGATACGGGCGATCTTTACGCCGCGAGCCGGCTAATCGTCAAGGTCAAGGAGCCTATTCCCGAGGAATATGGTTACTACCGTTCCGACCACGTCCTGTTTAGCTTCCTGCACCTCGCCGCTGTTCCCGAGCTAGCGGATTTCCTGTGCGAGCGGGGGGTGGCGGCTTTTGCCTTTGAGACGCTGGAAACCAAGGACGGCAACCTACCCCTTCTGGCCCCCATGAGTGCCATCGCCGGCAGGGTTGCTGCGCAGTACGCCAACACCCTTCTTCACGCCCCCAACGGCGGCCGGGGACTCATGCTCGGTGGCTCACCGGGGACCGACCGCGGCTCGGTGGTGGTCATGGGGGCCGGGGAAGTGGGAAGCCATGCCGCCCACCTGCTGTCTTCGGTCGGTGCTCGGGTAGATGTGTTCGATCTCGACCTTGACCGGGCGGACCACCTAGCCACCTATGGGCCGGGCCAGATCACCGGTCTCTATCCCTACCGCGACCTGGTCGGCGAACGCGTGGCCCGGGCCGATGCCATCGTGGGGGCCGTACTCACCGCCGGAGCTCGAGCGCCCACGGTGGTTACTCGCGATATGGTAGCGGCCATGAGCGCGGGCTCGGTAATCGCTGATGTGGCGGTGGATCAGGGGGGGTGCGTGGAAACCACCCGGCCCACCGATTACACGGAGCCGACCTATGTGGCCGAAGGAGTGATCCATTTCGCCGTCACCAACATGCCGGCAGCGGTGCCCCGAAGCGCATCCAAATCGCTTTCGGCCCGTCTGTTGCCTTACGTGGAAAAGTTGGCAAGAATGCCGCTTAACGCTCCGAAAGAAGCCCTGGCCCAGGAACCAGAGATGAATGCAGCCTTGAATGTTTATGGCGGACGAATTGATCATCCAGCGGTGGCCGCTTCCCTGGGGAAACAACCCGCCTAGAAGCGCGAAGGGCTGCCGCAGGCGGCTCGGCTGGTTTCTCGTTTGGCCGCGGGAGTGCGAAAGGGGACGGTGGGGCCTATGGAAGCAGAAAAGAAGACCAAAAGGCCGGATCTGGGGGAAAAACTGGTCACCCACGGATTAATTGACCAGGGAGCGCTGGACGAGGCCTGGAGCCAAGCCGGTCAAGCCAAACAAGCCTTCGAAGATTTTCTCATCGACCAGGGGTACGTGCGGGAAGAGGACCTCCTGCAAATCCTCTCGGAGATTCACCATGTCCCCATGGTCGATCTGGATGATCTGACCATCAAGCCCGACGCGGCCAACCTCCTTCCTTACGAGATCGCCACCAAGTACAAGGTGTTACCCCTTGGACAGCGCCGCGGCTCAGTGGTTCTGGCCATGCGGAACGCCCACAACATTCGTTTGGTGGACGAGCTCCGCTTCCACGTCGGCAGGCCGGTTCAGACCGTTTATGCTTCCCAAAAGGGCATTGCCGCCAAATTGGCGGATGTCTACGGCTCGGCCGAGGAAGGCTTGGGTGTCGACGACTCGGGCTTGTCCGAAGTGCTCGAGGATATCGAGGTTGAGGCCGGGGTCGACCAGGACCAGGATGACGTGGGCAGTTCGGACGCCGATCTGGCCGATCAGAGCAATTCTTCGCCGATCGTCAAGCTGGTCAACGAGCTGCTGCTCCGGGCTGTCCAGAAGGGCGCATCCGATATCCACATCGAGTCCACCGAATCCGGGCTGGTAGCCCGGTTCCGCATCGACGGCGTCCTTCAGGTTATTCGTCGCCTGCCCAAAAAGACCCAGAATCCGGTCATCTCCCGGCTCAAGGTGTTGGGGGGGTTGGACATCTCGGATAGCCGGCGTCCCCAGGACGGCCGGATCAAGCTGAGGATCAAGGACCGCAACCTGGATGTCCGCGTTTCCACCCTGCCCACCTTCTGGGGCGAGAAGGTGGTGATGCGTATACTCGATCAATCCGGAGCCAGCCTTGATCTGGACGTGCTGGGCTTTCTGCGCGGCGAGCGCGAGCAGATCGAGAACATCATGAGCTCACCGCAGGGCATGATGCTAGTGACCGGACCCACCGGTTCGGGTAAGACGACCACCCTGTATTCGGTTCTATCCGCAATTAATACGGACCAGATCAACATCGTCACCGTTGAAGATCCGGTGGAATACCAACTTTCGGGCATCAACCAGGTGCCGGTGAATCCCAAGGCGGGCATGACCTTTGCTGCCGGGCTGCGCTCCATTTTGCGCCAGGATCCCAACGTGATCATGGTGGGTGAGATCCGGGACCAGGAAACCGGCGAAATCGCTTTCGAGGCCGCCGAAACTGGGCACATGGTGTTCTCCACCCTCCACACCACTTCCGCCGCCGGAGCCGTCACCCGATTGGTAGATATGGAAGTGCCCTCCTATCTGATCGCTTCCAGCCTTTCCGGGGTCCTGGCCCAGCGGCTTCTGCGCCGCAACTGTCCGGACTGCAGCGAGCCCGTGGACATCGGCGAAGGGCTGCGCAAGAAGTACAACATCCCAAACGAGGTCACCTTTTACCGGGGACAGGGGTGCTCCACCTGCGATGGCATGGGCAAGAAGGGCCGTATGGGGGTCTACGAGCTGCTAGTGCCCGACAAGGAGGTCATTGAAGGCATCAATCGCGGCGCCACCGAGGGTGAGCTGATGGACGCTGCGCGCAAGGCGGGCATGAACCTCATGTTCGAGGATGGTCTGATCAAAGCCATGCGAGGCGCGGTGGATATCAACGACGTCATTCAGGTAGTGGGGGCCCCAGTCGGGGCTCGGGTGGATGCCGAGCGTCTCCTCGAGCAGGCCGATTTGCCCTGGGACGAGCGCGGTCTTACCGCCAAGCGCAAGAAGAAGCGCGAGGCCGACGAGCCCAATACGGTATTGGTGGTGGACGATTCCCGCACCATTCGGGATATGACCCGGTTCGTGCTGGAAAGTGAGGGGTACAAGGTGATCAGCGCGGAAGACGGTCGGGAAGGGCTGGAGACCGCCTACAAGGAGCTGCCCGATTTGGTCCTGACCGATATGGAAATGCCCAACATGAACGGCGACGAACTGGTTCAGAAGATCAAGGACGACCCCGGCATGGTCCATATCCCTGTGGTTGTCCTCACCTCCCAGGAGGGGGAGGAAACCGAGGCCGGTGTTCTGGCTCACGGGGCCGACGACTTCATCAACAAGCCAATTGAGCCCATGACCTTGACTGCCCGGGTCAAGAAGACGCTGACTACCTACCAGCGCTTCTACACCGGCGGCCAGGGGATGGGCGAAGGCGAGGACGATGATCTGCCCGATCAGGTGGTCTCCTAATGGCCGAAGCGGGCGCTAGCGACCGGTATGCGCAGGTTGCTGGCCAGGAGGGCCGGTACACCATTATCGGCCTGCAGGGCTGGTATTTCGCCGTTCCCTTGGGGCGTTCCGCAGGTACCATGGAGGCAGTCCCCTTGACCCGGGTGCCCATGGCCCCGGAAACGGTCCTGGGACTGACCCACATCCAGGGCCATATCCTGACGGTGCTCGATCTTGGGCATCTCCTGGGGCTTTCCCCCGCCGAGCAGCCCCGCCGTTTCTACCTGGTCAACGACGAGGAGGAACAGGTTGGATTGGTAGTGGACACCGTCGAGGACATTGTCACGGTTGAGCCCTTGGCTTTGGACTCTATGGAGGTGGAATTGCCCCCCGGGGTGCGCGCCTATGCCTCCGGGGTTTTCAGATGGCGGGGTCAGCCGGTTGTGAACCTCTCGGTGGAACGGTTACTGAAATAAGCGTCCCCCTGATTTTTCCGTTCTGTCGGCTCCGGTAGCCACCTGCGGCACCGGGCCAGAAAAAGGCAGAGTCAAGGCCTACCAAAAAAGGGATTCTGCATGCCCACGCTTAATATCCGGCAACGAATTCTCCTGGGTATCAGCGCTATCCTGGCGCTCTGGGTGCTCATCATCGCTGTCACTTACGTGGTGCAGGACCGGCAGGCTCAGTTGGTGGAGCGCTATTCGGAAGCCAACCGGGATGCCGAGTCGGTGGTCCAGATGCAGCTGGGCATGGTTGGTTTGCTGCCCGCACTCAACGGCTATCTTCAATCCCAGGACGAACAGCACCAGCAGGACTTTGAAGAGCAACTCGCCAATGTCCGGCAGGCCATGGGCGAGGTCGAGGACATCCCCGATCTCCCTGAGCAAGCCCAGACCCGGCTCAATGAAATCCAGGACCTCATGGAGAACGTCGGCTCCACGGGCTCCCAAGTTTTCCAGGCCGAATCGGTGACGGCCACCGAGGAATCCATGGCTACCATCGCCGAGTCCCTGGTCTATCTGGCCAAGGAGAAAAGCGACCAGCTGCGGCAGTTCCTTACTAGCCGGTCCCAGGAACTTCGCAGCGAAGCCCAGCAGCAATCCCAGTTCGCCAAAGTGGTGACCCTGGGCGTGACCGGGATCGCCATCCTGGTCGCGGTGCCCATGACCTTCCTCTTGGTTGGCTGGATCCGCCGCACGGTTAACGACATCCGTTCCAGGGTGCAGGAGGAGTCCTCCTCCATCCTGGAATCGGTGGAGAGCCAGGTGCAGTTCGCCGCCGAGCAGGAACAGGCGATGGGCACCATGACCCAATCCATGGAGCAGATGAGTAGCGTCTCACGGGATATCGCCCAATCGTCGGCGTCTGTGGACGAGGTGGCCCGTCAGACCCGGGAGACGGCCCGCAACGGCGCCAAAGACGTGGAAAAAGTGGTGCGTTCCATGGAGGATATTCGCAATAACGTCCGCGACATGAACAACAAGATCAGCCATACCGGTTCCAAGGCCCAGCAGATTGCCGAGGCCGTGGCCTCCATTGATGAGATCGCCGACGAGACCCACATGCTAGCCCTCAACGCCGCTATCGAGTCGGCAGCCGCGGGTGAATACGGTCAGCGCTTCGGTGTGGTGGCCGCCGAGGTACGCCGGCTTGCCGAGCGCACCCGCGAGTTCACCGACGAGGCCAACCGGTTGATGCAGGAGGTACGCTCCTCCACCCAATCCTCCATCGAGGCTACCGAATCCGGCGTGGAAGCGGTGGAGCAGGGCGTGGACATGACCAAGCAGGCGGGTCAGGCGCTGTCGGGCATCCTTGAGATGACCGACCGGACTGCCCAGGCTACCCAGCAGATCGCCACCTCCACTGAGGAGCAGGATGCCTCCACGGCCGAGGTCCGTCAGGAGCTCGAGGATATCTCCGCCAAGCTCCAGGAGAGCGCGCAGGGGCTCCAGCGGTCCAAGGAGATCGCTTATCGCTTGAACGAGGTTTCCGATCGCATGAGCACCGAGCTGTAACCTTGCCAGCGGCTCCCCCCCGAAGGGGGCCAGCGGCCGAGCCTCTATTATTGAGAGGCAAAAAGGAGGCCCGACATGTCGTCCGGGTTTGATTTCTCCGCCTTCATCACCGGTTTCCAGGAGGAGGCCGAAGAACGGCTTCAGGCCATCGAGTCCACTCTGGTGGAGCTCGAGAAGGGTCGAATGGATGCCGAGCAGCTGGAGAAACTGCGGCGCGATGCCCATTCGGTGAAGGGCTCCGCTAACATGCTACAGCTCAGGGACATCGGGGAATCCGCCCACGTCCTGGAGGACACCTTTGCCTATTTGCGGGACGGCACGGTGGTTCCGGGTCAGGGGCATATCGATTTCATGTTCGAGCTCATGGACGGACTACGGGGCCGGATCCAGCAGGCGGATGATCCGGAGGCCCCCCAGCTCGATCCCGAGGACCAGCGGCACCGCTTGGAAAACCTCCACTCTCCCGGATCTCCCGAGACAGGTGGTGATTTGCCGGTGGACACCGAGGGCCCCGGGGAGGAAGCCGCCGATACCACGCCCGAGCCTCCGACCCCGGATCCGGAGCAGCCTGCGTTGGAAGCGGAGGGTCCCGGTGCAGAGCCCGAATCCGGTGAATCGGCCCAACAGGGCGCCGAAGGCGAAATACCGTCTGGACTAGGCGGTGAAGAAGCGCTTGACCCGGATCCCCAACTGGGTGTGCCGGATGGCGACGGGGCGATGGGCTCTGGCGAGGAAGAAAGGGCCCGGGGCGATGCGGCCCCGGAAGAGCCGCCCGTTCCGCCCGAGCTTGACCACGAGCTTGGACGTGGTCCGCGTAAAGCCGATGCGGAGGCCAAGATTGCGAACCTCCAGGAGCAGGGCGAACCGGTCCTGGACCGATTGGATTCGGTCCTCGCCAATCAGGAAGGTGGCGAGGGGGTTGCTGCCGAGCTTGAATCGGTAGCGGGCTCCTTCGAGGATTCGGAGCTGACCGATGCCGCTGAGGCCCTCAAGCTGGTAGCGACTGTCCTGGGCTCTCCCATGGCCGAAGAACTTCCAGCATCCCTTCGGGACCTGCTGCAAGGCCTGGTTGATCGGGTCCGGAAACGGCTTGCCGAGGCGGATCAGTCCGATGCCCGGCCTTTGGACCGCGAGCGGATCCGGCAGGCATGGGGCCTTCTCGATCGGTTTGGAATGATCCCCGACCAGGAGGAACCCGAGCCCCAGGGACGGCAGAGCACCCCGGAGGATAAGCCTGTTTCGCCTCTTGCCCCCGCGGCTTCTGACGCGCTTGGCCCGAACACCGATTCCGAGGGCCCCGGCGAAGCCGAAGGCCTCGAAGACAGGCAGTCGCCGGCCCGTAGTACCGCACAGGACCAAGCATCCCGGTTTTCAGAAAACGGGTCGTCGGTAGGGGGTGCAGAAGGCCTTGATACCGAATCACCTGCCCGGGAGGGTGGGGAGGCCTTTGCAAGCGACCCTGAACCAACCGGTTTCCAGACCGAGGAGCCCCCGGCGGTAGCCACCGGAGAAAGCACGCCCAAGCAAAAGCAGCAGCGGTCCGAAAGCGGGGGGTCCGAAATGGACGTCTCCGCCTTTTTGGACGGTTTCCAGGCCGAGGCCCGTGAGAACCTGACGGTCATCCAGGACGGCCTGCTTCAAGCCGAGCAGGGCCAGGTGAGCGGTGAAACCCTGGACCAGATGGCCCAGCGTGCACACAGCCTAAAAGGGTCGGCCAACATGCTGGGGCTAAACGATCTGGGGGAGGGCGCGCAGGTCCTGGAGGATGGCCTGGGTTACCTACGATCCGGGAGCCTGGACAAGGCCGGCATCGAAGCGCTGTTCGGCCTGCACGATGCCTTGAGCGATAGCGCCGACCAAGTCCAGGAGGCGGAGCGCCCTCGTATCGATGCCGGCTATTGGAAGGGCAAACTCGAAGCGGCGGAACCAGAAAGCACCCAGCAGACTGGCAGCCCCTCAGCCGCCCCTCCTCGGACCGAGTCCAAAGGAAGTGGGGGCGCGCCGGACTCCGGCGCCAGTGACAGCAGGAGAACCGGGCCAAAAGGCGGGGAAGCACAGAGTAGAACGGTCGAAGGGACCGATAAGCGCAAGTCCGCATCCGGCCAGGCCAGCCTGCGAGTCAGCGCGGAGCGGCTCGAACGGCTTTCGGACGGTGTCGTCGGTCTGGCTATGGATCGGGCCACTCAGGAGGATCGGCGCGAAGAGCTCGACAAGATCGAGACCGATTTCCATCAGCTGCGCCGGCAGTGGGAGTGGTTCGAGAATATCCTTCCCGAGACCGGGCCGCTCGTTGCTCAGCGTGACAAGATGTCCCAGCAGCTGGCCCAGCTCAACCACGCCATTAGCCAGTTCCGGCAGGAGACCGAATACGACGTATCCGCACGGCACGCCCTCTACGATCAGATCCATCAGCGCGTGATGGACCTTCAAGTTTCGCCCCTGAGCACCATCTTTTCCGTTCTGCCTCGGTCGGCCAGGGACTTGGCGCAGCGGTTCCAGAAACGAGTGGAGCTCCATATCGAGGGCAGTGACATCGAGCTGGAACGGAAGAACGTGGATGCTTTGCTCGAGCCGCTGGTGCATCTGGTGACCAACTCGATTTCCCACGGCATCGAGGACCCCGAGGAGCGCGAGGCCGCCGGTAAGGACCCGGTAGGGCACATTTGGGTAACGGCTGACCATGTCGGCGGCGAGGTGGCCATTAAGGTTCATGACGACGGCCGCGGCATCGATTACGAAAAGGTTCGTGAGACCGCTATTCGCACCGGTGTCACCACCGCCAACGAAGCCGAGAACATGCTGCCCTATGATCTCCTTCAGATGCTGTTTCGGCCGGGCTTTTCTACCAAGGACGAGGTGAGCCAGATCTCGGGCCGGGGTATTGGCATGGACGCCGTCCGCGAAGCGGTCCAGCGCATGACCGGTTCGATCCAGGTGGATTCCGAGGTGGGCAGTGGCACCTCCTTCACCCTTAACATTCCCGTTTCCACCGCTGTCCAGCGGGTACTCAAGTTCCGGGTCGAGGGCGAGGTCTTTGGTGTCCTGGCCAACCAGGTGGAGCGCATCATGGCCCTCAACCAGGCCGGCCTCACCGAACGGCGGGGACAGCGGATCTTCGAATTCGAGGGCAGCCAGGTTCCCGCCACCTGGCTAAGCGAGCTGTTCAACCTGGGCGAGGGGGCCATCGAGGACGCCCGATCCCTTCGCTTGGTTGTGGTCCGTCACCTCGAAGGCCACATCGGCTTAGTTGTCAATGAGGTCATGGAGGAGACCCAGGCGGTGGTCAAGGATGTCACCAATTACCTCCGGCGGCGCGCCATTCAGGGCCTGATCGGTACCACGATTGCGGGTAGCGGCGAGGTTCAGCTGCTGCTTGAGCCCACCGGTATCAAGGAGATGGAGCGGACCGCGCCGCTGACCCTTCAGGCCGAAGAAGGCGAAGGGGGTGTTGGGCTCCACGGGCTAAAGGTGCTTTTGGTGGAGGACTCCCCTCTAGCACGCCAGATGGAAAAAGCGGTCCTGGAAAATGCCGGCATGGACGTGGATACCGCTGTGGACGGGCTGGATGCCCTCGATCGCATGGAGGTGCGCCTCCCCGAGGTCGTCATTTCGGACGTGGAGATGCCCCGTATGGATGGCTACGACCTCGTGCGCAAATTGCGCGACGACAATCGCTACCGGGGGGTCCCGGTGTTTATGGTCACCTCCCGCGACAGCCAGGAGGACCGTGATACCGCCCAAAAGCTTGGGGCCGACGGGTTTCTCAACAAGATGGACCTGCAATCCGGCAACCTCATCGAAGAGATCCAGGACCGGCTTGAAAAGCTCTATGCCTAAACCGGGCCTTCGGCCCCCTCGTCAAATCCGGCCCGGGACAGCACCCGGGCCGCTCTGGTCTGGGCTGGTATGCGCCTATCACTTTTGAGGGAAACCCTTGCCATCGGGCTCTTGGTGGCGGTCGGCTTCGCCTTGCTGGCCCTTTTTACCTTCCATCCGGGCGATCCCGGTTGGTCGCTGGCGGCGAGCCATCGTACCCACAACGCCGGTGGCCCCGTGGGTGCCTACCTGGCGGATGTGCTACTGAGCTTCCTAGGGTTCGCGGGCTATGTGCTGGTGGTGGGGGTTGGCATTCAAGGACTGCGCCACCTGCACGGTAGCTGGGGTCCGCAGCGGGGACTCGCCCGTTGGGGCGGGTTGCTTGCGGTTCTGGTGGGCCTTTCGGGGCTGCTCCGGATCCTTCCGGCCGAGGTCCCGGTCTGGCTGGGCCATACCGGTGCCGGAGGCATCCTGGGAGCCTTGCTGGGTCGCTTCATGGTTCCCTATTTGCACCAAGCCGGTTCGGGGCTCGTTCTAGGCGGGGTGCTGGTGGTCGGTTTGGCCGCTGCCACCGGGCGGCCCTGGCTGGAGCTGATGGAAAGCATTGGCCGCCAAGCCGTCCTGGCGGTCAGGGCGGTCGGGGCCGCCATAGCCGGCCTGGGAGGCTTTCTTCAAAAGCTGACCCGGCGTCTCCGGTGGAATCTGCCTCGGCTTCGTCCCTCCCGGTTCCTCAAATTCTCCTTCCCGCGAGGATCGGTCGATCCTGTACCCGATGTCGGGCCGCCGTTGGAGGCGGCTTCTTTTCCCGACGCCGATCCTCCGCCGTGGGCCGAGGAGCCTCCTCCGGCTCCGGTCCCCAAGCCAGCGCAGCCCCCTGAGCCGGTAATCCCGCCCAAGGAGGAACCGGAACCAGGGGATTCGCCGTTTCCTCCCCTGGGGCTCCTGGATACACCGGCCGATAACGGGACTGAGCAGCAAGAGGATGGGCTGGAGGAGCAGGCCCGACTGCTGGAACAGCGCCTGGCGGACTTCAACATTACCGCCAAGGTGGTGACGTATCACTCGGGTCCGGTGGTTACCCGGTTCGAGCTGGAGCTGGCTCCCGGGACCAAGGTCAGCAAGGTAACCAACCTGGCCAAGGACCTGGCCCGTTCCCTGGCGGTGCGCAGCGTGCGGGTGGTGGAAAACCTGCCCGGCAAGCCCGTTATCGGCCTGGAGGTGCCCCGGACCAAGCGACACATGGTTGGCATCCGGGAGATCTTGGAATCGCCAGCCTTCAAGGACTCGGTCTCGCCGTTGACCCTGGCCCTGGGCACCGATATAGCCGGCCAGCCCGTAGTCGCCGATCTGGGAAGCATGCCCCATCTGCTGGTGGCCGGCACCACCGGCGCCGGCAAGTCGGTGGGCATCAACGCCATGCTGTTGTCGCTGCTGTATAAGGCCTCGTCCGAAGAGGTCCGCCTCATCCTGGTGGATCCCAAGATGCTGGAGCTGTCCGTCTACGACGGCATCCCGCACCTGCTCGCGCCGGTGGTCACCGACATGGGCGAGGCCGCCAATGCCTTCAAGTGGTGCATCGCCGAGATGGAGCGCCGCTTCCAGCTCATGGCGCACGTTGGGGTGCGTTCCCTGGCCGCCTACAATCAGCGCGTTCGGGAAGCGGCTGCTGCCGGTGAGCCCTTGCGTGGTCCTTCGCCCGACGGGATCCACGAAGGGGATGGCCTGGCGCCACAGCCCTGGATCGTGGTGGTGGTGGACGAGCTGGCCGACCTCATGATGGTGGCCGGCAAACAGGTGGAGGAATCCATCACCCGCCTGGCGCAAAAGGCCCGAGCCGCCGGCATCCATCTCATCCTGGCGACCCAGCGGCCATCGGTGGATGTGCTCACCGGATTGATCAAGGCCAATATTCCGGCCCGTATTGCCTTCCAGGTAAACCAGCGGGTGGATTCCAGGACCATTCTCGATCAGGGGGGTGCCGAGCAGCTCCTGGGCAAAGGCGACATGCTGTTTTTCCCGGCCTCTTTCGGGGCGCCGCAGCGGGTCCACGGTTGTTTCGTGGATGACCAGGAAGTCGAGCGGGTGGTCGGCCACCTCAGGGCTGCGGGGGCTCCCGAGTACGACGAGAAGGTGCTCGCCGAGCCTGACGATGCCGGTGCCCTTGGCAGCGAGGCGGGGGAAGCCGGTGACGCCGAGTCCGATCCCCTTTACGACCAGGCCGTCCGCATCGTTACCGAATCCCGCCGTGCTTCCATATCCAATGTGCAAAGGCGCCTACGCGTGGGCTATAATCGGGCGGCCCGGTTGATCGACGCCATGGAGCAGGCAGGGGTTGTGGGGCCCCAGCAATCCAATGGCAGCCGCGAAGTGCTGGCGCCACCCCCCGCCGACGGCTGATCCCAACCAACCTTGAACGGAACCATCGTGGGCTATTCCGCCAATCGCGCTCGCCTGACCTCCTGGGCCGGTATTTTGGGGCTGCTAGGCCTCATCTTGCCGCCGCCGGTTTCCGCCGGGGAAGGCGAAGACCGTCTGTCCGCCTTTTACCGGGAAACCCAGACCCTGAAGGCCCAGTTTCGGCAGAAGGTGGAGGGCCCCGCAGGCAAGGTCCAGGAGCGAAGCGGCGGCACGGTCTGGATCCAGCGCCCCGATCACTTCCGTTGGGACTACAAGCGCCCCTACGAACAGCTGATCGTGGCCGACGGGCGAACGGTCAAATTCTTCGATCCCCAGATGGAGCAGGTGACCGTGCGCTCCTATCGAGGGGGGATGGGGCATACCCCGAGCCGGGTGCTCGCCGGTGGCGGCGAGCTGGGCGAGCATTTTCATGTCCGGGATCAAGGTGTCACGGAAGGGCTGGCCTGGGTGGCTTTGGAGCCCCGCAACCCCAAGTCGGCCGGCTTCCGGAAGGCCCGGGTGGGGCTGGCCGAGAACCCTGTCCAGGTCCGGCGCCTCCAGTTTACCGATTCCTTTGGCAACCGAACCCGCATCCGTTTCGTGGACATCCGGCTCAATCCCGACCTAAAGGCGGAGCGTTTCCATTTCGAGGCGCCCGCGGGAACCGATGTCCTGCGTAGCGGAGGCAGCACCAATCCATAGGCGATCCATGCCACAACCACTTTGTTCCGGCCGCGATCTTTCCCATCTGGCTCTCGCGGTCGCCGCGGCCGGCCTCCTGGGCTTCGCAGCCCCCGTCGAGGCCATCGGCTTCCAGCGTTTCACCATGTCCACCGCCGGACTGGGCCTGGCCAATGCCATGGGGGCGGATACCGAGCACCCCTCCAGCATGGCCTATAACCCCTCGGCCCTGGTCTTCCAGGAGGGCACTCATGTGGCGGCCGGTTTCATGCGCCGTTACGGCAAGCTGGAATCCGGTGGTGGGACTTCCCGACCAGAGACCAACCTCTACACCCATGATCTGTATGGCACCTACAAGGGGCCGGCTGCCTCCTGGGGGACGGGCCTGGCCGTCAACCGGCCCTTCCGCATGGACAGCGACTGGAAGGGCGACTTCAGTCAACAAGGGGCAGCCACCCGCACCGAGCTGGACCTGATCGACGTGAACCCGACAGTCGCCTACAAGCTCCGGCCCGATCTGGCGGTTTCCCTGGGAGCGGATTACTACAACGCCCTGGATTTCGAGTATTCCTCGGTGGGGACGAAGCGGACCGGCGACGGCGATGGCTGGGGCGGCACCGCCGGGCTCATGTTCTGGCGCGAGGGCTGGGCCCTGGCCGCCACCTACAAGACGGGCACCGACCTGGAGATGGAAGGGGATAACCTGCCCGGCAACGCTTTCCATCTGCCCGCCAGGGCGCGTATCGGCTTCAAGTGGCGTCCCAACCTGCGCTGGTCCATCCATCTCGACGCGGTCCGCACCAGCTGGAGCGATTACCAGGGTCTGGAAGGCGTCGACGCGGCGAAGGACTGGAGCGACACCATGGGGTATCGCCTCGGGTCCATGGTTCGGCTGTCCGACAAGGTTTCGGTGCGCTTCGGCTATTCCTACGACGACGGTCCCAAGGATGACCGAACTTTTGACCCTCGCTCGGCCAGCGGCCAGCGCCACATGGTGACCCTGGGGGGCGGTTGGGAGACCGACCTCCTGCGCTTTAACCTGGGTTTCGGTTTCGCCATCCAGCCTTCACGGGACGTGGACGGCGCCGCGATCTCCGATTACGACGGCCGCAACCGCACCACCGCGCAGTTTCTGATGTTCTCGGTGGGCTATTCCGACTGGTAGGACCGGTGTCCGAGGGCGATCTGTTCGCGGCGGAAGGAGAGGAGGCGGGGCGGCCCCTGGCCGACCGGCTCCGCCCCCGGAACCTGGAGGAGCTGGCGGGCCAGGACCACCTCCTGGGTCCCGGCATGCCCCTGCGGCGGGCCGTGGAGGCCGATCGCCTGCATTCCATGGTGCTTTGGGGCCCGCCCGGCACCGGCAAGACCACCCTGGCGCGCATCATCGCCGAGCGTACCGGCTATGCCTTCCACCAGATCTCCGCCGTGTTCTCTGGGGTCAAGGACATCCGCGCCGCCATCGATACCGCCCGCCGCGAGCGCGACGAGCACGGCCGGCCCGCGGTGCTTTTCGTGGACGAGGTCCACCGCTTCAACAGGGCCCAGCTCGACGGCTTCCTGCCGGCGGTGGAGGACGGCACCGTCACCCTCATCGGCGCCACCACCGAGAACCCCTCCTTCGAGCTCAACGCCGCGCTGCTCTCCCGCTGCCGGGTCTACGTCCTCAAGGCCCTGGATGCGGCGGCCCTGCGCGGGCTCCTTGACCGGGCCCTAGCCGACGAGCAGCAGGGGTTTGGGACCTGGCGGGTGGTCATCGGCGACGAGGAGCTCGACCTGATGGCGGCGGCCGCCGACGGCGACGCCCGCCGGGCTCTGACCTTCCTGGAGCTGGCGGTGGAGACGACCCGTACCGCGGAGAACGAGGTGGTCAGCGTGGGCCGGGGGACGGTGGAGGCTGTGGTCGGCGGCCGGGTTCGGCGCTACGACAAGGCCGGCGACCAGCACTTTGATCTGATCTCCGCCCTCCACAAGGCCATCCGCGGCTCCGACCCCGACGGCGCGGTCTACTGGCTGACGCGCATGCTCGACGGCGGCGACGAGCCTCTGTACCTGGCCCGCCGGCTGGTGCGCATCGCCAGCGAGGACGTGGGCAACGCCGACCCCCGGGCCCTGGAAGTGACCCTCAACGCCAAGGCCGCCTTCGACTTTCTGGGCAGCCCCGAAGGCGAGCTGGTCCTGGCCCAGGCTGCCATCTACCTGGCCATCGCCCCCAAGTCCAATGCCGTCTACGCCGCCTACAACGAGGCGGTCGCCGACGTGGAAGTCAGCGGCAGCCTGGAGGTGCCCTACCACATCCGCAACGCCCCCACCCGGCTGATGAAGGAGCTGGGCTACGGCAAGGGCTACCAGTACGACCACAACCATGAGGGTGGTGTGGCCCCCGAACAGACCTACCTGCCGGACGCCCTGGCCGACCGTACTTACTACCGCCCCACCGACCGCGGTCTAGAGGGCCGGGTGGGCGAGCAAATCGAAGCGTTGCGGCGCAAGCGCCGGGGGCAGGGTAACGGGGCTGGATGAGAACAAAATAAGAACGTAAGCGCTTACTAGCGGAGCGGACAGGGCGGTGGTCCGGTTACAGGGACGCGGCGAGTCCAGAGAGAATCGTAGCCAACCCGGATCGAAGCTTATACCGTCGGAGAACCGTTTACCTCCTGAGTTTGCCCAAACGAGCCCGGCAATCGGCGCCCGGCTAGCCGCCTAGCCTTGGCGCCTCCTAACCCCTCCGCAAGTTTTGTCAGGGGCTGCGGTAGGCGCTGGTGCAAACGGAACACCCCCAAGCTTCAGCCATAAGCCGGGGCCGGCGGGCAGCCTGGTGCCACTGGGAGTGCCTGAGCGCCTCAAAGTGGTCAGGTGGATTGGTTCCCAGCCCCTGCCGGCTTGATGCCATTACCCGGGCACCTATTCGAACAGTCATGGGTGTAAATGGTGTCGGCCCTGCTTTGACACCCGAAAGGGGTGCTGATGCAAGAGCTCAAGGTAAAAGGGGGCGGTTTCTGTTCGTTCCGGGCGGAGGCCGCGAGAAAGGGGGGCTCCGTGCGGAATCGTGTCGCTTCGCTGCGTTCTGCAATTAACCTGGTTTTAGTCGGCCTTGTGTGCGTCCTTCCCGCCATCGGCGTCACCACCGCCGGGTCCGAACGCTGCCGAATCCGACTCCTCGGCAAGCAATCCCAATCCCAACGCCCTCTGGGCCGCCCAGAGCCACGGGGTCGTCAAGCTCCGGGCAGCCGACGGCTCGCTCCTGCTCGAGCTGGCCGAAGCGCCCGTGCGCGCCGTAGCCACCGATCCCCGGTGCGGCACCCTCTGGACTTACGGCCGAGCCTTGAAGTCCTTCACCCCGGAAGGGGACCAGAGGACAACAACGGACCTGACCGAAGAGGAAGACAGGGCGGCCGAGGAAGAGCGGGGCAGGGGTCATGGAAGCCGCCCCGAGGAGGAAGGGGATCGCGGCCGCTCCGTAGGGCACGACCGGGAAGGCCCCGGCCAGGGTGTCCCCATGGCGGTCAGTCCCGGCGACGGCGGGGTCTGGGTCGTCCTGGACGAGACCCTGGTACGCGTTGCCCGCAATGGGGCTGTCCAATGGCGGCTAGAGCTGGACGAAGAAGCCGAGGGCGTCGCCGCGGATACCTACCGCAACCGCCTGTGGGTGGCCCAGGAAGAGCGCCTGGTGGCCTTTGCGGCGGACGGCAGCCGTGCCGCCGGCATCGACCTGGAAGATCGGGCCGACCTGAAGGCCGAGGCCCTGGCCTATGCCCCCGACCTGGAAGCCCAGTGGGTTGCCGGCGAGGAGCGGCTCCTGCGCCTGGCCCCGGACGGGACGGTGGCCTACCGCAGCGAGCTCGAGGCGGGCGAGCGGCTGGCCGCCGATGGCCAGGGCGGGCTGTGGCTGGCCGGAGAGCCCACCCTGCGCCACCTGGCCACCAACGGCCCGGTGCGCCTTGAGCTGCGGCCCTTCCCCCGCCACGGGGGGCATCCAAGACTTGGCTGCCAACCCCACCGACGGCTCGGTGTTGGCGGCGTCCGTCCAGGGCCTTGCGCGGGTGGCGCGCTCCGGGGAAGTGACCCACCGCAAAGACTACGGGGGTGCCGGCCAGCCGGGCCGGGTGTGGGCCCTGGCCCTGTTCAGTGACGTCACCCCGCCCGAGCTCACCGTCGAGGCCCCGGGACCGACTCCGTCCGCGCCACCCGCGCCCCCGA
The DNA here is from genome assembly GCF_036628635.1 of Thiohalorhabdus sp. Lineage (GTDB taxonomy): Bacteria > Pseudomonadota > Gammaproteobacteria > Thiohalorhabdales > Thiohalorhabdaceae > Thiohalorhabdus. The sequence goes on from NZ_JAZKRM010000001.1 coordinate 36,945, forward strand.
GCTGGTCCTCAGCTACAGCGACCTCGGCAGCGGCGTCGATCCCGACACCCTCAGCGTCACCGTCGATGGGGACCCGGCGGTGACTGCCTGCGACCATGGCGACGGCACCGCCACCTGCACCCCGGAGAATCCCCTACCGGAAGGCCGGATCACTCTAAAGGCGACGGTCGCGGACCACGCCGGCAACACCTCCGAGGCAGCCGAGGTGGCCATAACCGTCGACGCCAACCCGCCGGTCATCACCGTGGACGAGCCCGCCAACGGGGCCTACACCAACCAGCCCGAAGCCACCCTGCGCGGCACCGTCACCGACAACGTCAGCGGTGTGGCCGAATTCACTGTGGGCGGTAACACGGTCGACCTGGGGCCCCAGCACGGCTTCGCCCACACCAAAGCCCTCCCCACTGACGGCGAGCACTCCATTGCCCTCGCCGCCATTGATCGGGCCGGCAACCCCACACCAGCCGCACCTGGACCCTCATCCGCGACACGGCCCCCCGCAGCCCCCGACCGCCGGCGAGATCGCGGTGGATGTCGCAGACGGCACCGCCATCGTCACCGGCGGCAAGGGCAGTGTTGAGGCCAACGCCACCGTAGAAATCACCAACACCCGAACCGGCGAGACCGTGCGCGTCGCCGCCGACGACCAAGGCCGGTTCCAGGCCGAGATCGCGGCCCAGTCCGGGGACAACCTCCAGGTGAAGGCCGTCGACCGCGCCGGCAACGACAGCGATGTGGAGGAAGTCCAGACCGTTCCCCCGGATCCGGCCACCGTCGCCCCCAAAGTGACGCCCGGCGTGGCCACCAACATCTACGCCGCCACCCGCTTCCTTTACACCGGCGCCAGCCCCATCCAGCGTGGCGTCAATCCCGACACCATTGAGCCGCGGCGGGCCGCCGTGATCCGCGGTCGGGTAACCGATCGCCAGGGCGAGCCCCTGCCAGGTGTCGAGGTGACGATCAAAGGCCACCCCGAGTACGGCCGGACCCGAACCCGCGCCGACGGCAAATTCGACCTTGCCGTCAACGGTGGCGGCACCCTGACCGTGAGCTACGAGCGGGCTGGCCGCCTCCCGGCCCAGCGCAAGGTAGACGTCCCCTGGCAGGACTACGCGTGGGCCCCCGACGTGGCCCTGATCGAGCAGGCCGAAAAGGCCACGTTGGTGGATCTGAACCAAGACCGGCTGCAGGTGGCGCGTGGTCCGGGCGAATCGGACGCCGATGGCGCCCGCCAAGCGACGGTGCTTTTCCCCGCCGGGGTGACGGCGGAGATGATCATGCCCGACGGCTCCACCGAGGCCCTAAACCGGTTGGACTTCCGGGCCACCGCGTACACCGTCGGCGAGCGCGGCCCGGAGGCCATGCCGGGCGAGCTGCCGGCCACCTCCGGCCACACCTATGCCGTGGAGCTTTCGGTGGACCAGGCCCGGGAGGTGCGGATTATGCTCCACCGTGACCGATTCCGGCCTGGCGCCATAACGCCGGTCACGGTTCCAGAATCCGCGGTCACGGTGCCATAACCCCGGCGGTGGCGCGGGATAACCCCAACAAGGACTATGGGCCCCTTTTTCTCTGGAAACGGAGGGGTCGATGGCCGAGGGCAAGAGGTTATCCATGCGCCAAGCCCGCGCGATCTTCCGTCTGAAGTTCGAGGCCGGCCTGAGCCACGACCAGGTGGCCAGGGCCTGCCAGGTATCCAAGGGCGTTGTCGCCAAATACGCCCGCCGTGCCCGAGAGCTGGGCCTGTCAAAAAAGGGGCAAGTCTTGACATGACAGTTTTCGAGGAATCTTGTTGACGAGGCCTCCGGAGGTCCGTCGGCGACCATCGACTACACCTATGACGCCCACGGCAACCGGACCAAGGTGGAAACGCCGTCGGGGACGGTCACCGCCGACTACGACGCCCAGGACCTCTGCTCCGTCCCGCCAATCAAGAAAAGCTAGCGGTAGCGCGAAGCGGGAACCGGCTCACACGCTACGGCAGCACCACCTACACCTACAACCAGGCCGGCGACCTCGAATCCGAGACGGGCCCCGCCGGTACCACGAGCTACAACTACGCGGCCCTGGACAACCTGCGCCATGTCGAGCTGGCCTCGGACAAGACCATCGACTACGTCATCGACGGCAAAAACCGCCGCGTTGGCAAGAAGGTCAATGGCACCCTGGTGCAGGGCTCCCTGTACAAGGACCAGCTGAACCCCATTGCCGAGCTGAACGCCTCCGGCAACATGGAGGCCCGCTTCGTCTACGGCGCCAAGCCCAATGTGCCCGCCTACATGATCAAGGAGGGCACCGTGTACCGACCACCTGCGCAGAGTGTGCTTGGTGAGCAACACCGCAACCGGGGCCGTCGCCCAGCAAGGGGTGACTTGGATAGATAAGAACAAAAAGAGAACGTAAGCGCTCACCCCCGTTCGGAGCCCCTCCCCGCTAGTTTCAGGAAACCGGCACCAGGCGCGAGTCGTCCCGGTACTGGATCCGCCAGCCCTGCCAGGCGGGCAGCTCCTTGCGCTGGGGCACGGTGGTGCGGCGCCCGCCCACCTTCTCCACGGTCACCCGCCGGTGCCGCGGCTCGTAGTGGACCACCGCCTCGATGCCCTCCAGGTTGAGCCGCCGGGGGAAATGGCGGTCGAAACGGGCCCGCTCCCAATCGGGGATGCCCTCGAACGCCAAGTCGGCCGCCTCCACCAGGGCCACGTCCTCGGGCTGCGCCACGCCCAGGTCGGCCAGGCGTGTCACCAACCAGCCCCGGGTGTCCTCCACCGGCTCCCCCTCGCCGTAGCCCAGCAGGACGTAGACGTTCCAGGCCTCGGTTTCCTCAAGAAGGTTTTCCCCCAGTCCCCCAAAGGCCTTGCCGGCCAGGATCAGATCGGCCAGGACCTCCCTTAGGGCCGCCCCCTTGGGCTCGGTGGCCTCGGCGGTCAGGGTGCGTCCGGCGTAGACCCGCCGGGTGGTGACGGTGACCCGCTCGCCGTCCCATGCGGGCTCGGCGTACTCCAGGGCCCCCAGCCCCTGCTCCGCCAGGGTCGCCAGTGCCACCGGGGCCATGCAGGTGGCCAGGTTGACCGTGGCGGTTATGCCCTTGCCGGGAACGGCGTGCTGGTCGAAGACCACCGCCGCCTCGGCGTCCTCGGGGAAGCGCGACTCCTCCGACGGACGCACCTCGCTACCCTCGTTGCCCAGGGCCCCGCGGCGCTTGGCCCGGCGCACGAAGGCCAGCGGGGGAGCGGCGGCGATTGCTGCCGCCAGCAGGCCCTGACGGGGCAGCTCGGCGCCGGGATCCCGGGGCGGGAGGTCGAGGGCAGTGCGGACCTGGTCGGCGATGCGCCGGGCTTCGTCCATCGCCGCCTTGTGGATGGGCACCGCCTTGGGGGGGTTGGCCCGCACCAGCCGGATCAGGGTGGCGGCGTCGTCGGGCTCGGGGGCCCAGTCGGCCAGTGCCTCGGCCGCCTCCTCCTTGCGTATGGGCGGCAGCAGCGGCCTGTCCACGGTCAGGGCCGCCGCCAGGTCGGCCATGGCCGTGGTGGTATCCGTATCCGGCATGGCGGTGATCAGGTGGGCCAGAAGCGGATCCAGGGGCAGGGGGAACAGCCGGCGGCCATGGTTGGTGAGGTAGCCCGCCTCGTCGATGGCTGCCATGGCCCGCAGACGGTTCCAGGCCCGCTCCAGGGCGTGGTCCGGAAGGGGATCGGGGAACGCCAGCTCGGTAACCGGCGCGGCGCTGGCGGCCGCGGCCAGGAGGAGATCGTCCAGCTCCTCGCGCGCTACCTCGGGGGGCGTGTGCTCCTCCAGGCGGGCCTCGCGCGCCCACAGCCGCAGGCACCGGCCGGGCCCGACGCGCCCGGCGCGGCCGGCGCGCTGGTCGGCGGCGGCCTGGGAGATTGCCTGCAGGCCGAGCACGGTCCGGCCGCCGCGGTGGTGGGTGCGCCGCTCCAGGCCCGAGTCGATCACCACCCGGACGCCCGGCAGGGTCAGGGAGGTCTCGGCGACGTTGGTGGCCAGAATCACCCGGCGATGCTTCGCGGTTCGCAGCGCCCGGTCCTGGATCGCGGGATCGGTGCCGGCGTGCAGGGGCAGGACCTCGGCATCGAGGTCGGCCAGGGCGCTCTCGGCGGCGCGGATCTCGCTGCGGCCGGGGAGGAACACCAGCAGGTCGCCCTCACTGGCCTCCTTGAGGATCTGGCGGACGGCCTTGGCCACCCGCTTGTCCAGATCCTTCGTGCTGGGCAGGGAAGGCTCGCCGGCATAGGTGGTGTCCACGAAATAGCTGCGACCCTCCGCCTGGAGGCGGGTCCCGCCCAGGTAGCGGGCCAGGCGCGGGCCCTCCACCGTGGCCGAGGTGATCACCAGGTGGTGGTCCCCGCGGGTCCGGAGCAGGGCGGCGAGCAGATCGGTGTCCCAGCGGCGCTCGTGGAATTCGTCCAGGACCACGGTGGCGTAACCCCCCAGACCGTCAGCGGCCAGCCAGCGCAGCGCCACCCCCGGGGTGACGAAGGCAATCTCGGTTTCCGGGCCGTGCCGGGCCTCGAAGCGGACGGCGTAGCCTACCCGGCCGCCCACCTCGCCACCGTCGAGCTCGGCCACGTAGCGGGCCAGGGAGCGAGCCGCCATGCGCCGGGGCTCGATGATGAGCACCGGCCCGCCCTCGGCGCACCACAGGGGCAGGCGGGTGGACTTGCCACTGCCGGTGGGGGCCTCCACCACCACGTGGCCCGACCCCAGGGCCTGGCGAAATTCCTCGCGGAGCTGGTCGATGGGCATTGGGTCCATGGGGCTTCCGGAGTGTCGTCAATGGACACCTGAGGATAAGGAGTCCCCGGGGTAGGGCGCAAAAAAGCCCCCGGCCGGAGCCGGGGGCTTGAGGGTCAGGCTGGAAGCCTGTCAGCGGTTGGGGCGCTGGCCCCGGTTGCCGCCGTTGCCGCGGCCACCGCCGCCCTTACTGCCCCGGTTGGGCCCGCCCTGCTTGGAGCGATTGGCCCCGGTCTGGGTGGGCACGAAGGCCTCGTGGGTGGTGGTGGGGATGCGGTCCTTGACCACCCGCTCGATGGCGGAGAGCTGATTCCGCTCGTCGCCGCTAACCAGGGACACCGCCCGGCCCTGGGCTCCGGCCCGGCCGGTGCGGCCGATGCGGTGAACGTAGTCGTCGGCGTTGTCGGGCAGGTCGTAGTTGACCACGTGGGGCAGGCGATCGATGTCCAGGCCCCGGGCGGCGACGTCGGTGGCCACCAGGGCCTGCACCGAGCTGCGCTTGAACGCCGACAGGGCCTTGGTGCGGGCGCCCTGGGTCTTGTCGCCGTGGATGGCGGTGGAGCTGATGCCGTCGCGCTCCAGCTGCTCGGCGAGCTTATCGGCGCCGCGCTTGGTCCGGGTGAACACCAGCACCTGGCCCCACTCCTCCTCGCTCATGAGGTGGCTCAGCAGGGCCCGCTTGCGGTTGCCGTCCACCAGGTAGGCGGCCTGCTCCACATTGTCGGTGGCGCCGCCGGGGGTGGCCAGCTCGATGCGCTGGGGATCGCTCAGGAAGCGCTCGGCCAGCTTGCGCACGGGGCCGTTGAAGGTGGCCGAGAACAGCAGGGTCTGGCGGCGCCCGCGCAGGCTGGCCAGGATGCGCTCGATGGGCTGGATGAAGCCCATGTCGAGCATGCGGTCGGCCTCGTCCAGGACCACGGTCTCTACCTGTGACAGATCCACCGTGCCCCGCTCCAGGTGGTCGATGAGACGGCCCGGGGTGGCCACGAGAACGTCCACCCCCTTCTTGAGGGTGCCGATCTGCTTGCCGATGGGCATGCCGCCGTAGACGGCGGTGGTGCGCAGGCGCATGTGGCCACCGTAGGTGGCGACGCTATCGACCACCTGGCCAGCTAGCTCGCGGGTGGGGGTCAGCACCAGAACACGCGGCTTGCCGCTGCTGCGGTTTTCGCCCAGTTTCTGCAGCAGGGGCAGGGTGAAGGCCGCGGTCTTGCCGGTGCCGGTCTGGGCGGTGGCCATGACGTCGGACCCGGAAAGCACCGCGGGGATAGCCTGGGCCTGAATGGAGGTCGGTTCGGAGTAGCCCTGGGAGGCAACGGCGCTCAGGATGTCGGCCGAAAGGCCGAGCTCGGAAAAGGACATGAAAGCTCCTGACTGGTCCCGGATGGTTCCCGGGATAACGATCAAGGGACCCGTGGCCGCCGGAAGCCGGGCTTCGGGCAGCGACGGGATGGGTGCGATGATCGGCCCCGGGAAAAGGCAGGGCGGCACCGCCGTCGGTTTGGGGGTACCAGCCAAGAACGCGGGCAGGAAGGACTTCGCGGGTACGCCGGGCAGCCCCGAATAAGAGGCGCCCTTTCAAACGCTAACCGCATAATATCACCGATTTCTGATAAAACCTAATCCTCTCTTCGGCTCGGCGTTCCGCGTCGGGGTGGTAATGGTTTACCCTTGCGGGCTCCCGAGCCCACCGATCCACAAGGAAGTCCGAGGCCCCATGCTTGATCCCCAACTCCTCCGCCACGATCCCGAGGGAGTGGCCGCAGCCCTGGCCCGGCGAGGCTACCAGCTGGATGTCGACCGCTGGCGTTACCTGGAGGACCGGCGCAAGACGCAGCAGACCCGGATGGAAACCCTTCAAGCGGAGCGCAAAGAGATCTCCAAGGCCGTCGGCGAGGCCAAGAAGGCCGGTGACGAGGAAACGGCCGAGTCCCGCAAGGCCCGCGCCGAGGAGATCGGCACTGAGCTCGAGGAGGTCCAGGAGGAATACGAAGGCACCCGGGCGGAACTCGACGCCTGGCTCTGGGAGATGCCCAACCTGCCCGCTCCCGAGGTTCCGGTGGGCGAGGACGACACCGCCAACGTCGAGATCCGCAGGGTGGGGGAGCTGCCGTCTTTCGGTTTCACACCCCAGGACCATGTGGCCATCGGCGATTCGCTGGGGCTGCTCGACGCCGAAGCGGGAGTCAGCCTAGCCGGATCGCGGTTTACCGTCCTGCGTGGACTGGGCGCGCGCCTGTCGAGGGCCCTTGGCCAGTTCATGATGGACCTCCACGCCACTGAGCACGGCTATACGGAGATCGCCCCGCCGCTGCTGGCCCGTGGCGAGACCCTGGAGGGCACCGGGCAACTGCCCAAGTTCGGTGATGACCTGTTCCAGACTCGGGAGGACGGTTACTACCTCATCCCCACCGCCGAGGTGCCCCTGACCAACCTACAACGGGATTCCATCGCCGACGCCGCCGAGCTTCCGGCCCGTTACGTGGCCTGGACCCCCTGCTTCCGGCGGGAGGCCGGTTCTTACGGCAAGGACACCCGCGGCATGATCCGCCAGCACCAGTTCGACAAGGTGGAGCTGGTCCAGATGGTCCATCCCGACCACGGCCTGCCCGCCTGGGAGGAGCTGTGCGGTCATGCCGAAATGGTTCTCCAGCGCCTGGAGCTGCCCTACCGGGTGGTGGAGCTATGCACCGGTGACCTGGGGTTCGCCGCCCGGCGGACCTTTGATCTGGAGGTGTGGCTCCCTGGGCAGAACGCCTACCGCGAGATCAGCTCGGTTTCTTGGTGCCACGACTTCCAGGCCCGCCGCATGGGCGCGCGCTTCCGCGCCCAGGGAGGGGAGAAGCCGCGGCTAGTGCACACCCTTAACGGCTCCGGGGTGGCCATCGGTCGAGCCCTTTTGGCCATCCTGGAGAACTTCCAGGCCGCCGACGGCGCCGTGACCGTGCCGACGGCGCTTCGGCCCTACCTAGGTGGACGGGAGCGGATTTCGGCCGACTGAGGGCCCGACCGGCTCGGGCGCCAGTAAGGGAGGTGTATGGGCGAGGTCGCTCGGCAAGGCCTGGCCTGGCTGGCGGCGCTGGCGGCGGCGGCGTTCGGGGCGGTCACCCTGCAGGCCGGGGGCGGCGTCTTGTTCGGCCCGGAAGCCGCCCGGCAGGCGGCGGGCGCCTACCTGCCCTTCGTGGTCTGGTTCAACTTTGCTGCCGGCTTCGCCTACCTGATCGGGGCAGGGGGCCTGTTCCTGCGGGCCCGCTGGGCCCTGCGCCTGGCGCTGGCCCTTGCCGGGGCGACCCTGGCGGTTTACGCCGCCTTCGGCGTCCATGTCCTAAACGGCGGCGCCTTCGAGATCCGCACCGTGGTCGCCCTGGCGGTGCGCACCGCCTTTTGGCTGGCCATGGCCTGGGTGGCCCGATTGGTCAGTCAGTAGGAGATGACCAGGTCGGCTTCCATGGACTCCTCCAGCATCCACATGCCGCCGACCACGCCGGCGCACTCGGGGATAAGCTCATCCTCGCCGATGCCCTGGGCGGCCAGGGAGCCGGAGCAGGCGTAGAACTCGGCGCCAGCCTCGGCGGCCTCGCGGATGAAGGCCAGCGAGGTCTTGCCGCCATCCACGGCGGTGAGCTCGTCGGCAACCCCGCCCTTGAGAAGGTTCACCGCTTCCATCTGCAGGGCCATGACCGCCCGCATCTCCATGGTGGCGGCGACATTGGCCATGTAGAACGGGGTGGCGCAGCGCTCGGGGTTCTTGAACGGGCTGGCGCTCAGATAGATGAAGACGTAATCCTCGTCGGCCACGGCTCCCTCCTATTGGCGTAGGAAAAGGATCATCAGCAGGATGACCAGGATCACCCCGCCGATCAGCTTGGCAAAGGTCCACCAGTCTTGGCCGGTACCTGAGGGGCTGTTCTCGGCCATGCGCTTGGCGCCCGGGCCGAACAGGAAGATGACGGCCACGGCGATGGCGGCCAGGGCGATCTGCTGCCACATGCCCACAGTTGGACTCCTGGGAGTTTTAAGTAGTTAAGTATTAAGTAAAGGCCCATTCGGCGTGGGCACCCCCGGTTTGATTTCCCTTAAATCAAAACAAAAAAAGGCCCCATCCACCGATGGGGCCTGGAAAGCCTGAACGGCCCGGTTACCGCTCGCCAGCGAAGGCCGCGAGCAGGTGCAGGAGGCTGACGAACAGGTTGAAGATGGCCACGTAAAGCGACACCGTTGCCATGATGTAGTTCGTCTCGCCGCCGTGGATGATGTTGGAGGTCTCCCACAGGATGAGGCCGGACATCAGCAGCACGAAGGCGGCGGATACCACCAGCGACAGCACCGGCATCTGGAAGAAGAAGGCACCCAGGCCGGCCAGGAAGGCCACCAGGATGCCAACCATGAGGAAACCGCCGAGGAAGCTGAAGTCCTTCTTGGTGGTCACGGCGTAGGCCGACAGGCCCAGGAAGATGGCGCCGGTGCCGCCGAAGGCCGTGAGCACGATCTGCGAGCCGTTGCTGAAGGCGGTGATGTACTGGGAAAGGATCGGGCCCAGGGTCAGTCCCATGAAGCCGGTCAGGGCGAACACGGCGGCAATGCCCCAGGCGCTGTTGCGCAGGGCGTTGGTCAGGAACAACAGCCCGAAGTAGCCCACCAAGGTTAGGATCATGCCCGGATGGGGCAGCTCCATGGCCATGGATACGCCAGCCGTCGCCCCGCTGAATAGAAGGGTCATGGCCAGCAGCGTGTAAGTATTGCGCAGCACCTTGTTCTGCGTCAGCACGCCAGTCGGCTGCTGGGAAACCGCGCTATGACTCTGGGTGTTCGGCATGGTTGCGTTCGCCTCCGTCTACGGGATCATGTTGGGGAGCTACCCTTGCGGGACAGCCTAAGCGGATTCTGCCCCGACAGGGCCGGGTATTCAAGTCCGGCGGCCCGGCGGCCGCCGCGTTGAAAGGAACAGGCATGCGACAGCCACGAATTCCCCGGATTGCCCTTCTAACCGCCGCCCTTGGACTGCTGGCGGCAAGCGCGCCCGCGCTGGGGGAGGGCCAAATAATTCGACTGGAAACGGGGGAAAGGGTTCCCTTCGCCGCCATGGTTGCCCGACTTGCCGAGGCCGACGTGGTCCTGGTGGGTGAGCGCCACGACGATTTTGCCCAGCACCGGGCTCAGCGGGAGGTGATAACCGGTCTGCTGGCCCGTCGCCCGGTGGCAGTGGGCATGGAGGCCTTCCCCGCGGCCAAGAATGCGGTCCTGTCCGACTGGCGGCGCGGCCAGTTCCCGGACTGGCCCACATTCCTGACAGCGGTGGACTGGTTCGATAACTGGCGGGTGGCCCCTGAGCTCTACCGCCCCATTCTGGAGACGGTCCGTCACCATTGGCTGCCATTGACCGGGATGAATGTCCCCCGGGAGTGGATCTCCCGCATTGCTCGGGAAGGTATGGCCGGTTTGGGCGAAGAACAGCGGCAGCGCATCGGGCCGGTCGCCGCGGCCCCCGAGGCCTACGCCGAGAGCCTGCGGGAAAGCCTGGCCCGCCACGCCGAGGGCCGAAAAGCGGAGCATTTCATTGCCGCCCAGAGGGCGTGGGACGCGGCTATGGCGGGGGCCTTGCTGGACCTGCGGCGGGCCCATGGCGACGCCGTGGTGATTGGCCTTGCCGGCAGTGGCCACATCCGGGACGGCTACGGCATCCCCCATCAGCTTCATAACCGCGCGCCGGACCTGGAGGTGCGTACCGTGCTGCCATTCGACCCTGAGGGGGGGCAGCCGGAGCCCGGGGCCGCGGCCTATGCCTGGCCGGTGGCCCCCGACCGGGCCCCGGATCCGGTACGCATCGGCGCCCGTCTGGGAAACCCCGATGGCGGGCCGGGAATCTCGGTTGTCGGTCTCGAGGATGCATTCCCCGGAGCCAAGGCCGGCCTGGAGGCGGGCGACCGCATTACGGCGGTGGACGGCCGCGAGGTGAGCGATGCCACCGAGCTGATCTACCGCATTCGCCGACACCAGTGGGGCGGATGCCTGCGCTTAAGGGTTCGCCGGGAGGACCAGGAGCGGGGCTTGACCGTCCCCCTGAATCGACCTCCGGGCGCCGGAAGCCGCTAGGCCAGCTGTTCCATCAGCTTTGCCGCCGCCTCCCGGGCGCCGTCGCAGCAAGGCCGCTCGGGCCGGGGCAGGGTGCCCAATGCCTCGTACATCGGGCCGAAGCGGCCCGCCACCAAGTCCCGCCACGACAGCCTTCCGGCACGGGTATGGCGGTGGATCCAGTCCATCAGATAGAGCTCCTCCGGCCAGTCGCCGCGGGGTAGGTAAAGGACATCCACGCCCTGGCAGGCGGCCTCGACGAAGGTCCCGTAACCTGGCTTGGTCACGACGATGTCGCTAGCCGCAAGGAGGTCCAGCGGGGCGGCATCGGCCTCATGCAGGTCGCGTTGGTCGGGGCGACCGGGGCCGGCCCCATCTACCAGCCACAGGGTCTCCGGATCTTCCCGCCAGTCGCTCGGCGTCAGGGGAAACGGGATCCCGCCGAGGGTTACCAGCCCCAATCGGCGGTCGCCGGCGAGCCGTTGCCGCAGGGCGCTGATGCCCTCTGGCGGCCTCGGGGCGACGGGGCCGACCTCTTGACGGTTGATCAGGTCGCGCATGGGCATGTGTGGCTCGGGCTGTATGAACAAACGGGCCTTCCGGTAGGCGTCCCGGATCTGTTTATGGATGGCGTCGGCCCCGGAGCGGTCGCCGAGGTAGTGGTGGAATACCCCGCCCCAGTTCAGCGAGCACAAGGCCACTGCGGGAATGCCGGAGGCGGTTGCGCCGGCCAGGCTGCGGTAGGGTACGTCGGCCAATACCAGATCGAATTCCCGTTGGCTAAGCCACCGGGCTTCGGCCGCTATCGACTGCAGCCATTGGTGGTGGAAGGCCTGGTAGCGGGCGAAGCTGCCGGCGCGGTCCACGGTCAGGGCGTCGGTCATCGCCAGTCCCGGATCCGGCGCTTCCGCCACCCGGTCGTAGGCGACTTCCAGACGCTCGTCCAACAGGTGGGCCGGCAGGTTGGTCCGCACGGTGAGGGTCAGACCGGGCACCGCCCTTGCCAGCTCATTGACCACCGGAGCCGACTGGACCAGGTGGCCGAAGCCGTGGCCGGAGACATCAAGCAGCAGCCGGGTCATGCCAGGATCCGGAACCAGGCGGGCAGGGTGGCCAGGCTCAGGACCGTGGACAGGGTCACCGCCTTGGCGTAGAGCCCGGTGTCCAGGCCGTAGCGGTCGCACAGCACCACTCCCAGGATCATGGTGGGCATGGCCGCCTCCAGGGCTACCGCCTGCCAGGGCTCCCCGGTTAGGCCCGACCAGGCTCCCAGGCCGGCCACCAGGGCTGGCTGAACCGCCAGCTGCAGCACCACCACCAGGCCCGCCGCGGGTACCAGGGACCAGCGCCAGTCGCCCCAGGTCAGACCCATGCCCAGGGCCAGCAGCATGAGGGCCGGGACGCTGTCGCCGATGTCGGCCAGCAGATCGGCCAAGGGCGGAGGGGGAGCGACCCCGCCCACGTTAAGGGTCGCGGCCAGTGCGGCGGCCCACAAGGGTGGGACCTTGACCAGGGTGAGCAGGGGGTTCTCCGGGTCACCCGCGTTGCCGTGGTGGCGGGCGATGAGCACGCCCACGGTCATGAGCAGGGGCAGGCAGGCAAACAGGTCGTACTGGATGGCGATGCGGCGGGCCCATTCGCCGTAGGTGGCCTCCAGAACGGGGAGTCCCAGGTAGGTGGCATTGGGCCAGGCGGCGGCGAGCAGCAGGGTCCCCTGCAGGCGCCGGCTCACCCCCACCGGCCGCAGCACCAGCCAGGTCAGGCCCAGGACGGCGACCACCCCGGCCGCCGCTGAAAGGGCGATCCGGCCCGTCTCTAGGCCCAGCGGCGCCTCCCAAAGCACGGACAGGATCAGGGCCGGCAACAGCAGGTAATAGACCAGGGTGGCCACGGCGTAACGGGCCCGATCGGCGTCCAGGCCCCCGGGCTGGAGCCAGCGCCACACGACCCCCAGGCCGATCAGGGCCGCCATCTGGATCATGACCTGGACCACAACGTCCTCCCGGTAGTGGCGAAAAGGGAGCTATTCTACCGGGGGAAAGGGGTTTGGCCCCCTTGCGGTGGTTCTGGTGGCCATCCAGGCCGGTTATCCGGACACCGACTGAAGCCACACCCCCGGACCCGGGCCTCGCCTCCAAAGGCGGCAGCTACAAAAAGGAGCAGAAGTAAAGTCCTCAGACCTGGCAATGAGCGACTGGAGGATGCCCGATGGGCTTGGTTATGCGCCTTCGGCGCCCCCGCGTAGCCCTTTAGGCCGGCGTAACTGGGCCGCGGTCCCCGGAGCGGTTTGCCACCACCCCCGGGCAGGACCCTGACAAGACCTTTGTTCTCCTTAGTAACAGGGGCGATTCCCTGTTGCGGCGCCCTTAAACCCGCTTCTGATCGGCGAGGGCGGCCTCGTAGACTTCCACGTAGCGGGCGGCGCTGCGCTCCCAGGTGAAGTCCTGAGCCATGCCGGTGGCCTGGACCCGGCGCCAGGTTTCGGGCTCAGCGTAAAGGGCCAGGGCCCGCTCCACTGCGGTGACCAGCGCGGCGGGGGTTTCCCCGGTGAAGCTGATGCCCGTTGCCCGCCCCGAGGCAACCGCCTGCGGCGTGGCGTCCTCCACCGAGTCCGCCAGGCCACCGACGGCCCGGACCACGGGAATGGTGCCGTAGGCCAGGCTGTAGAGCTGGTTGAGGCCGCATGGCTCGAACCGCGACGGCATGAGCAGCATGTCGGCACCGGCCTCCAGGCGGTGGGCCAGGCCCTCATCGAACCCCAGGTGTAAGCCGATCTGCTCCGGATGATGGCGGGCCACCGCCTCCAGGGAGCGCTCGTAGGTTCGGTCCCCCTTGCCCAGGATGGCGACCTGAAGCCCCCGGCTCCGTAGGTCGGGGAGGGCGTTGAGGATCAGGTCGATGCCCTTCTGGTCGGCGAGCCGGGTAATCACCGCCACCAGCGGTTTCTCTGGGGCTTCAGGCAGGCCCAGCTCCGCCTGAACGCGGGCCTTGTTGACCGCCTTGCCACTGAGGTCCTGCCGGCTGTAAGGGGCGTACAGATAGGGATCCGTTTGCGGATCCCAGTAGCGCCGGTCGATGCCGTTCAGGATGCCTACCAGATGCTCGGCCCGCTGGTTGAAAAGCCCCTCAAGTCCCCACCCGTGGGCTAACGTCCGGATTTCGGCGGCATAGCTCGGGGAAACGGTGGTCAGTCGATCGGCGAAGGCGGCTCCCCCCTTCATGAACGACATCTGGCCGTGGAACTCCAGACCGTCCATGGTCCACAGCCAATCGGGCAGGCCCAGGGCCTGGAAGGTTTCGGCGGGAAACAGGCCCTGATAGGCCAAGTTGTGGATGGTGTAAACGGTGGCCCCGGGAGCCCGGTGCTGGAGCATGCGCACCGGGACCAGGCCGGTCTGCCAGTCGTTGCAATGGACCACATCGGGCTGCCACTCCAGGCCACCCCGATCGCCGGCGATAGCGGTAGCCGCCCGACCCAGCAGGTCGAAGCGGAAGGCGTTGTCGGGATGGGGATGGCCGTCGGCCCCCAGGTAGGGGTTTCCCGGCCGGTCGCTAAACCCGGCGGACTCCAGCATCCAAACGGGCACCCCGCTTTCCGGCAGAGGGGTGCGGAGCAGGCGGGTGGGGCCACCCTCCAGGGGACTGGTCCAGTCCGGCTCCGCGGCGGCGTCGGTGGCCTGTTCCAGGGCATCGGCGTAGCCGGGCATGAGGATGCGGACGTCGTGGCCGAGTTCGGCCAGGGCGTGCGGCAGGCTGGCCGACACATCGGCCAGGCCACCGGTCTTGATGAAGGGATGAACTTCGCTGCTGACGAACAGGATCTTGAGCATGGAAGAAAGTTTTCAGTGTTCAGTTTCAAGTTTTCAGTAACGTCAACGGCACCGGCTCCAGGCCTGCCTTGGCTGGAGCTTTGCCGCTTTGGTTTGTCCTTAACCCTTAACTACTTAAAACTTAATACTTTTCCTTATTCCGGCCTCAGGATGACCCCGGCCAGGGGCGGTAGGGTGACCTCGATAGCATAGGGACGGCCCATCCATTCCCGGTCCTTGGCGGGGACGCCGCCCAGATTGCCCAAATTGGAGCCGCCGTAGAAAGCCGAGTCGGAATTGAATACTTCGGCGTAATGGCCGCCCTGGGGCACCCCTAGGCGGAATTGCTCCCGCGGTACCGGGGTAAAATTGAAGGCCGCCACCACCGGGTTGCCGGCCTGATCAAAGCGCAGGAAGGACAGCGTTGACTGGTCGGAATCGTGGGGGTCGATCCAGTCGAAGCCGGCCGCATCGAAATCCTGGCTGTGCAAGGCCGGGTCCTCCCGGTAGAGGCGGTTGAGCTCGCCCACCAGGTTGACCAGCCCGCTATGGAAGTCGCTGTCCAGGACTTCCCAGTCCAGCTGGCGCTCTTCGCTGAATTCGCTGTACTGGCCGAGCTCGTTACCCATGAACAGGAGCTTTTTGCCGGGGTAGGCGTACATGAAGGTGTACAGCACCCGCAGGTTGGCGAAGCGCTGCCACTCGTCGCCCGGCATCTTGCGGATCATGGAGCCCTTGCCGTGAACCACCTCGTCGTGGCTGAAGGGGAGGACGAAGTTCTCGTTGAAGGCGTAGAGCAAACCGAAGGTGAGCTGGTCGTGATGGTAGTGGCGGAAGACCGGATCCAGGGCCATGTACGCCAGGGTGTCGTGCATCCAGCCCATGTTCCACTTCATGGAGAAGCCCAGCCCGCCCACGTAGGTGGGGCGGGTCACCTGCGGCCAGGAGGTGGACTCCTCCGCCACCACCAGGGCGCCGGGGTGGCGCTCGTGGACCACCCGGTTGAATTCGCGCAGGAAGTCGATGGCCTCCAGGTTCTCGGCGCCGCCGTAGATGTTGGGGATCCACTCTCCCTCTTCCCGGGAGTAGTTCAGGTAGAGCATGGAGGCCACGGCGTCCACCCGCAGGCCGTCGAGGTGGAACTCCTCCAGCCAGTAAAGGGCGGACGAAAGGAGGAAGTTGCGGACCTCGGGACGGCCGTAGTTGAAGATCAGGGTGCCCCAGTCGCGGTGCTCGCCCTGGCGGGGGTCGGCGTGCTCGTACAGGGCGGTGCCGTCGAAGCGGGCGAGGGCGTGGGCGTCCTTGGGGAAATGGCCCGGTACCCAGTCCAGCAGCACGCCGAGCCCGTGGCGGTGGCAGATGTCCACGAAGTAGCGGAAATCGTCCGGGTCGCCGAAGCGGGTCGTGGGGGCGTAGAAGCCGGTGGTCTGATAGCCCCAGGAGGCGTCCAGGGGGTGCTCGGTAACCGGCATCAGCTCCACATGGGTGAACCCCAGGCCCGCCGCGTAGGCCGCCAGCCGCTCGGCGATCTCCCGGTAGCCCAGGAAGTCGCCGTCCTCGGCGCGGCACCAGGCGCCCAGGTGCACCTCGTAGACGCTTATGGGGGCGTGCAGCCAGTCCCAATGGGGGCGCCGCTCCATCCAGTTGCCGTCTTCCCAGCCGTAATCGGAATTGGGCTCGACCATGGCCGCGGTCTGGGGCCGTATCTCGAACTTGCGGCCGTAGGGGTCGGTTTTGGTCTGAATCTCGCCGGTTGCGCCGTTGCGAATCTCGAATTTGTACAGCTCGCCCGCTTCCAGATCGGGAATGAACAGCTCCCACACGCCGCTTTCGCCGCGGACCCGCATGGGATGGCGACGGCCGTCCCACTGGTTGAAATGGCCGATCACGCTGACCCGTCTGGCGTTGGGGGCCCATACGGCGAAGAGGACGCCGTCAATGCCGGCCGCCTGGTGGGGTCGTGCGCCCAGGAAGCGGTAGGCGTGCCAGTGGCGTCCTTCGCCGAACAAGTGAAGATCGTAGTCGGACAGCTGCGGCTCGAAGGTATAGGGATCATAGGTGCTGTGCCGCTGGCCGTGGATGTCCACCCAGGTTAAGCGGTAATGCTGAGGCAGCTCGTCCAGGGAGTCGCGCAGCTCGAACAGATCGGTTTCGGGCAAGCGCTCCAGGGGCTTGTCGAGATCTTCCAGGGTGACCTCGGTGGCCCCCGGCAAGAAGGTGCGGACCACGCTTTCAGGCCCCTCGAGGTGATGGCCGAGGACGGCAAACGGGTCGGAGAGCCTGCCTTCAGTAAGAGCGTGAAGGTCGGGCGCGATCTGTGTGCTCGATTGGGGCATCGGGATTCCTGTCACTACCGTTGGGCGTCGTCCTGTCCGTCGGGCGAGGGCTTTGACAGCCTCGCTCCAACTGGCCTAATGGACCTACTAAAGGAATAATGAACCCTTGGCCTGTCCTCATAAAGGGAGCGAATGAGCATGCGAGAGCGGGAAAAAACGCCGGAGGTCTTCCAGGAGGCGGCTCAGAACCCCCGCTTCGTCAGCCTCCTGACCAAGGAGACTCTGGCCCTGATCCTTGCCGGCGGCCGGGGATCCCGCCTGGGCAAGCTGACCCTGTGGCGAGCCAAGCCGGCGACACCGTTCGGGGGCAAGTTCCGGATCGTGGATTTCCCGCTTTCCAACTGCATCAATTCGGGTATCCGCCAGATCGGGGTGCTGACGCAGTACAAGGCGCACTCGCTGATCCGGCACATCCAGAAGGGCTGGAACTTCCTTCGGGGCGAATTCAACGAGTTCGTGGAGCTGCTGCCGGCCCAGCAGCGGATCACCACCTCCTGGTATCAGGGCACCGCCGACGCGGTCTATCAGAACCTGGATATCATCCGCTCCCATAACCCCGAGTACGTGCTCATCCTGGCAGGGGACCATATCTACAAGATGGACTACGGCCCCATGATCGCCTACCACGTGGAGCACGACGCCGACATGACGGTGGCCTGCCTGGACGTCCCGGTGGACCGGGCCAAGGCCTTCGGTATCATGACCATGACCGACGGGGGCCAGGTGGTGAACTTCGAGGAGAAGCCGGAGGAGCCGGATCCGGTGCCGGGGCGCACCGATGTTGCGCTGGCCTCCATGGGCATTTATGTGTTCAAGACCGAGTTCCTGTTCGATCAGCTCACCAAGGACGCCGACGATGGGTTTTCCGACCACGATTTCGGCAAGGACATCATTCCCGCGGTGATCGAGAATAGCCGGGTCATGGCCTATCCCTACCGCGATCCCCGCACCGGTGAGCAGGGCTACTGGCGCGACGTGGGCACGGTTGACGCCTTCTGGTCGGCCAACCTAGAGCTAACTGGGGTCACCCCCGAGCTCAACATCTACGACACCGAGTGGCCCATCTGGACCTATCAGGAGCAGCTGCCTCCCGCCAAGTTCGTGTTCGACGACGCCGACCGCCGGGGCATGGCGGTGGACTCCATGGTCTCCGGCGGCTGCATCATCTCCGGCGGTTATGTCCGGAACTCGGTGTTGTTCTCCAACGTCACGGTCCAGTCCCGTGCCCAGGTGCTGGATTCGGTGATTCTGCCGGACGTGGAGATCGGTGCTGGCGCCCATGTTCAAAAGGCCGTCCTCGATCGCGGCTGCCGCATCCCCGAAGGCATGGAGATCGGCGTGGATCCGGAGAAAGATCGCCAGCGCTTCGATGTCTCCCCGGGTGGCGTCGTCCTGATCACTCCCGAAATGTTGGGATTGCAGATCCACCATGTCCGTTAATCGCCCCCTCCGGGTGGTGCTGTGCTGGCACATGCATCAGCCCCAGTACATGGACCCGGTTTCCGAAACCTACCAGCTTCCCTGGACTTACCTGCACGCCATCAAGGACTACGTGGACATGGCCGCCCACCTGGCGGCGGTCCCCGAAGCCCGGGCGGTGGTCAACTTCGCCCCGGTCCTGCTGGAGCAGCTCGCCGATTACGCAGCCCAGATCCGCAGGCATCTGGCCGATGGAAGCCCCATCCAGGACCCGCTGCTGGCCGCACTGGACAATCCAACCCCGCCGGCCGGGGACGACGAGCGCCTGGCTCTGGTCCGGGATTGCGTCCGGGCCAATCGTCAGCACCTCATCGAGCGCTTCCCTGCCTTCCACCGATTGGCCCGCATGGTCGACTGGCTGGAGGAAGAGCCGGCGGCCATGATGTACATGGATGACCAGTTCATCGCCGATATCCTGACCTGGTACCACCTGGCCTGGATGGGCGAGACCGTCCGCCGAGAGGACCCAAGGGTTCGTGGGCTTCAGGAGAAGGCCGCCGGGTTCACCATCGAGGACCGCCGCCATCTGCTGTCCATTATCGCCGAGCTTCTGGAGGGGCTGCCGGAGCGCTACCAGGGACTGGCCAACCAGGGCCGGATCGAGCTGTCCATGAACCCCTATGCCCATCCCATCGGCCCGCTTTTGCAGGATTTCGCCAGCGCCCGGGAATCCCTGCCGGAAACCCCTCTGCCCGAGTCCGGTCATTACCCCAGTGGCGAGGAACGTCTGCGCTGGCACATCGAGCGCGGCCGGGCGGTCTTCCAAAACTATTTCGGCTTTTCGCCCCGGGGTTGCTGGCCTGCCGAGGGCGCGGTCAGCGAGCCCACCCTGCGGCTGTTTTCGGAATACGGCTTTGACTGGGCGGCCACGGGCGAGGGGGTGCTGGGTCAGAGCCTGGGCGAGGCTTACCAGCGCTACGGCCCCGATGTCGGTGCCAGCCTTTGCCACCCCTACCGGCTGGGGGAGGAGGGGACCGCATGCTTCTTCCGCGACGACGAGCTCTCCGATCTCATCGGCTTCCAATACTCCAGCTGGCACGCCGAGGACGCCGTCGGCGACCTGATCAGCAGGCTGGAAGCCATCCGGGAGAGCACCGCCGACCACCCGGATCCGGTGGTGCCCATCATCCTCGATGGCGAGAACGCCTGGGAGCACTACCCCGAGAACGGCCATCCCTTCCTGAAGGGGCTCTACAGCCAGCTGGCCGCACATCCGGACATCGAGCTCACCACCTTCAGCGGTGCCCTGGACAACGGGGTGGCGGTTAATTCCCTGCCCAGCCTGGTCGCCGGTAGCTGGGTCTACGGCACGCTATCCACCTGGATCGGCGACAAGGACAAGAACCGGGGCTGGGACATCCTGGTGGCAGCCAAGGAGGCCTACGACCGAGCCATCGCCGAAGGCCTGAGCGGCCCGGACCTGGAAGCGGCCACCCAGCAGCTCGCCATCTGCGAGGGCTCGGACTGGTTCTGGTGGTTCGGCGATTACAATCCCGCGGAGGTGGTCCGGGATTTCGAGCGGCTCTATCGGCTTCACCTGTCCCGTCTCTATCGGCTGATCGGGATCGATCCCCCCGAATACCTGGCCCACACCTTCGCCCATGGCAGCGGCCACCCCACCCACGGCGGCGTCATGCAGCCGGGTCAGGAGGCCGAATGAGCTCGGATGACAGCCGTGCCGATCCCCTGGCCCGCAGGCGCGCAGGGATCCTCCTCCATCCCACGTCGCTGCCCGGCGGACCGGGCAACGGCGATTTGGGCCCCGACGCCTTCCGTTTCGTCGATTTCCTGGCCGATTCGGGTTTTTCCGTGTGGCAGACGCTGCCGCTGGGGCCGACCCACGATGAGGGATCGCCTTATCACAGCCTGTCGGCCCACGCCGGCAACCGGACCCTGATCGATCCGCGCGCCCTGCGGGAGGCCGGCTGGCTCGACAACATTCCCACTCTAGGGCAAGTCGAGTCCACCGAGGCCTATCGCCTCGACCTGGTGGAGCGGGCCCACAGGGGATTCCGGGAGCGCGGGGGAGAAGGGGACTGGCAGGACTTCGAGGCCTTTTGCCAGGAGCACGCCAGTTGGCTGGAGGACTATGCCCTGTTCATGGCCCTTCGGGGTGAGCTGGGCGGGCCCTGGTGGCAGTGGCCCGAGGCCGTTCGCGATCGCCACGTGACGGCTCTAGGTGCCGCTCGAGACCGTCTGGCCGGCGCTATCGCCCATCACCGCTTCGCCCAGTGGGTGGTTTTCCGCCAGTGGCAAGGGATCAGGGCCTACGCCAACGACCGCGGGATCTTGCTTTTCGGCGACATCCCCATCTTCGTGGCCCACGACAGCGCAGAGGTCTGGGCCCACCGGGAGTACTTCGCCCTCGACGAGTCGGGGCAGCCGGAAACGGTGGCCGGGGTGCCGCCCGACTATTTCTCCGAGACGGGGCAGTGGTGGGGCAATCCCCATTTCCGATGGGAGCGCCTGGCCACGGACGGCTACGGCTGGTGGATCGACCGGATCCGGACCCAGCTCGAGCTGTTCGACTGGATCCGCCTGGACCATTTCCGGGGCTTCCAGGCCTTTTGGGAAATTCCTTACCACGGTGAGGCCACCGAAGGTCGCTGGGTAGCGGGGCCGGGTGCCGATTTCCTGGAGGCGGTGGCGGACGCCTTCGGTGAGCTGCCGCTGGTGGCCGAGGACCTGGGCGTCATCACCCCCGAGGTCACCGAGCTGCGCGAGCGCTTCGGGCTGCCCGGCATGAAGGTGCTGCAGTTCGCTTTCGGCGACGACAGCACCAATCCCTTCCTTCCTCACAACCACGGGCGTGACTTCGTGGCCTACACTGGCACTCACGACAATAACACCACCCGCGGCTGGTGGGAGGAAGAGCTCACCCAGGCGCAGCGGGAACAGGTCCTGGATTATCTAGGCCTCCCCGGGGAGGCTATACCCTGGCCCCTGATCCGGGCGGCCCTGGCCTCGGTGGCCCACTGTGCCATCCTGCCCATGCAGGACTGTCTGGGCCTGGACGGCGACCACCGCATGAACCAGCCGGCGACGATCGAGGGCAACTGGCAATGGCGGTTCCAATGGGACTGGCTGGACCCGGACCTGGCCCACGGGTTGCGCCACCTGAACGACCTTTACGGCCGCACCAGGCAGTTGGGGCTTGATTGGGCCGGATGAATGGGGTTTCATGAAAAGTTATGAACCATTCATCCTGTTTTTCGGAAAGCGCAATGAGGCTCTTAATGCCCGATAAACGCCGTGGCTCACGGGTGAAGCGGTGCACCTTTACCCTCCCTAATAGCGATGAGGCCCTCATCGACCACATCCGGGACCTGGCCAACCGGATGGGGCTGACTACCCCCACCCGCAGCGAGGTCGTGCGGGCGGCCTTGCAAAATCTGGCCTGGGCCAACGAGCGCCGCTTCCGCGGGGCCTTCGATAGCCTGGAACGAATCCAGACCGGCCGGCCACCGGCCAAAACCCCGGAAGAAGGCGGGGAATAGAACCGTCGCCACGAAAGCCTCTGCCCCCGGGGTCGGCCATTGACAGGGTCCGAGCCCTCCAGTACCTTCCCGAAATTCTTTTCCCCGGTAGCTCAGTGGTAGAGCAGTCGACTGTTAATCGACTTGTCGGTGGTTCGAATCCGCCCCGGGGAGCCAGATAGTTCAAGGGGGGGTCTCATGGCCCCCTTTCCGGCCTATGAATTCCCTGCGTTTTGACCTGCTGGACTCCCAAAAGCCCCGGCCTAAAAGGTCGGGGCTTTTTTGCAGCTTGGCAACGGGGCATGGGCGGTCGGGAATATGCCGCTGGCCCTCCCAACCCCCGTTGGCCCCGTCGAAAAATCCAAAAAAGACTGGGCCGGGGCCGGTCACTCCCCAACAGAAGGGAGAGTCAGGCCATGGTCAAGCTACTGGACGCTGTGGCTGTAGGTCGCGGTCTGGTGGGCCTGGACCTCCACGTCTTTGGCACCCTCGAAGGCCAGGTTGTCGTTGGCGTCGCTGACGTCGTTGGCCGCCTCGCAGGTAAAGGCCACGGTATAGGTGCCGGCAGTAAGGAAGCCGGCGGTACTGGTGTGGGTGCCATCACCATCTGCGTCGGCGAGATTGGCGGTGGTAACCGGGTCGGTGTCTTGATCGGTGCCGGTATCCAGGTCGTCGGGGGTCACCTCGACGGCGTCGAAGACGTAGATCGCAGGCGTGTGGCAGGTAGTGATGATGGTTACATCCGTAGCGATGTGGCCAACCTCGGAGTTGTCCACCAGCCGCATGGCGGGTTTGAGGATGTAATGGTTGCCTGATTGCCCCGGTTTTACCAGGGACTTGCGGAGGTCGAAGTCGACGGTGAAGTCGGCGGTGCCGTTGGCGGGCACGGTGAAGCCCCGAACCAGCTTCAGACCGGTATTCTTGGCGCTGGGGATGAACAGGGAGTGCCGGCTGGCAGCGATATCGATGTAGGAATCGGTGGGACTCTGGTTGGCGGTAATGTGCAGGCGGATCCAGTTGTAGTCGCCGGCGGCCACCTCTTCGCTAACAAGCAGACTGGCGCTGTTCTCGCCCTGCTGGGCGAGCAGGTCGATGGATTGGGCCGAATCGAAGGTGAAGGTTCGCGACTCGCCGTCGGCGGGCTTGATCTCCACAGCATCGAAGCGGACGACCACCTTGTCGGCCTCGTCAACCGGGGCGTCGGTAACCCCAAGGCTCAGGGTGCCAGTGGTGGCGCCGTCATTGCCGCCGTCGCTGGAGCCGCACCCAGGAAGGGCCAGAACGCTCCCAAAAAGGGCGGTGGCGGCGGCTGTACGCAGAAAGACGGGAACGGAGAATCCGGACATGGTGGGGCCTATCGGTGCGATCAGGTTTTCCATATCACACGAACGGATCCACCGAAGGGTTCCAGCCAAGGGGGATACGGAAGGCGGGGGTGCCTAGCGGGCTTCCAGATGGGATACCCCGAGGGCAGACCGCCATCCCGGCCAAGGGGAAACGGGGGACAGGATGGCGGATGAGCATCAACTTTGCGGCGAGAGGCGGCGAAGGCTTTCTCGGTGGCTTGTTGGCTGGGCCAATGGTCAATCCTTGCGCCTGGCCACCGGGCGCGTCCTGGGCCTTCAACCAGTGCCTTCCAGGAGGGTAGAACCTTGACACCTGGAAAAGCCCTTATCTATGTAGGGAAAGGAGGTTCGGTTCAGCGCCCCAAAGCGCCCCAAAAGGAGGAAAAGCCATGCCCAGGATGATCGAACGGGCCTTGCTTGGCGCCCTCGCTGCCGGGCTGTTGTTTAGGCCGGCCTTGGCGGTCTGTGACATGCCCTGGGAAGACGAAGAGCCCTGGGAAGAGCATCCCTACGCTTATGGTTATGGGCCCTACGGGCCGGGTTATGGCCCGCCACCGGGTTACTACCACGACGAAGATAATTGGAGCGACTGGATGCCCTGGGGGGATGACGATTCCTACGATGATTATCCGCCGCCCGCCTATTACGGCGCCGCTAGGCCGGGGCGTTACGGTCCCCCCGGTCCGGGTTACGGGCCCCCGCGGGGCTACGGTCCCCCTCGCCGGGGTTACGCGCCGCCCCGTCGGGGTTACGGGCCGCCCGGGTATCCCGCAGGGCCCCCGCGCCGGGGCGGCTATCGCTAGCAAGCACCGCTGTCCGAAAGCCCCTAGCGATACCCCGTTAACGGCTTCGTACCGTCCCTATGGGGTCGATTGCCGAAGCCGTAAAGGCAGGGCGTTTTGCCCTGCCTTTTTTACCCGCCGAGCTGGCCAATTTAGCTCAGCCTGGGCGAAGACCTTTCCAACCGTTGTGGCTTCCGCGTAGGGATGACCCCCTACGGCGTGTCGCCCGCTTCATCACGAAGTAACGGGGGTTGGTAGAGCGCGCAGGTTGTGTATAATCCCTGTTCAGTGGTTGTGTTTGACGTGGTTTTCACGCCCTAGGGCCCAGGAGCCGGGCGAGCCACATAGGTTTTCGCCAAAGCGGTTGAGTCGAGCCGAGGTGGGCGGTCCGCGACAAGCACGTTCGTTGCCTTTTTTGTTTAGGAGTTAGCTGTATGCGTAACGGCACGGTTAAGTGGTTCAACGACGCCAAGGGCTTCGGGTTCATCGCGCCCGAGGACGGCGGCGACGACGTGTTCGTCCACTTCTCGGCTATCCAGCAGGATGGCTTCAAGAGCCTCACCGAGGGCCAAAACGTGACCTTCGAGAGCGAGGCCGGCCCCAAGGGCGAAAAGGCTAGCGAGGTTCATCCCGCGTAAGCCGACCTCTTTCGCCTGATCCAACCCCGCCGATTTCGGCGGGGTTTTTTTACGTCTCCCATTTTACGTCTCCAATCCGCAACAAGGCCCGGACCTTTGCGGGCCCGGGCCTTGTTGCCGTTTCGCCGGTGGCAGCCGGTTCAGGATTCGCTGGTGGAATCCTCGGTCTGGGTTTGCTTGTTGCCCTGGGTGACCGGCTGTGCCTCTTCATCGAAGAAATCGGCGGTGTGGGCGGGCACCTCGATGGCCTCGGTGGAGGGCTTGGGCGGGGTCACTCGTTCCTGGGAGCCGCCCTTGCCGCTGGATGCCTGCTTGCCGCTTTGGCCGCCTCCCGAGCGGCCTCGGCCCCCGGAAGATCCGCCCTTCTTGCCGGAGCCGCCCTTGTTGCCGCCTTCGTCACCGCCCTTGGTCTGGGTCTTCTCCGCCCCTTCGGCTTCCTTCTTGGGGGCGCTGGCGGCCTTCTCAGCTTTCTGCGTCTGCTGCTGATCCGCTTGCTTGCTTTCCTGCTGTTTGGCTTCCTGCTGGGAGGCGGCCTTCTGTCCCTGGCCGTTGCCCTGACCGCCGCGACCCCGGCCGCCCCCGGAGCGGCGCCGGCCGCCGCCGGACTTGGCCTGCCCGCCGCCCTCGTTCTTGGCCTGGGATTTCTCCTCGCCCTGGGACTGGCTTTCGGCCTTTTGCTCCTGCTTGGGCTGCTCTTTCTTCGGCTGCTGGGCCTGCTGGCCGCCGCCTTCCTTCTTTTCGGCCTTTTCAGTCTTCTGTTCCTGCTGGGGCTGTTCCTGACCCTTCTGACCGGCCTCCTGGGACTTGCCCTGGGAGCCGGATTTGCCGCCACCGCCCCGGGAACCGCCGCGGCTGCCGCGGCTGCCCCCGGAGCGGCGCCTGCGGTTGCCGCCCGAGCGGCTGCCGCCGGAAGCGGATTCGCCCTCGGTCCTGCCCTCGGCCTTGGCCTCTTTGGGGGGGGCGGCCTCAGCGGCTTGGGCTTTCTCCTTGGCCGCAGTAGCGGGCTCAGGCGCTGCGCTTTCCTCACTGGCCACTCCGGAAGCCTCGCGGGAGGCATGTTCGCCGAACAGGGCGCTAAGGATCCGCTTCAGAAACGGGGTCTTGGCTTCGCCACCTGCCAAACCAGCGGTCTTCTCTCCGGGGGAGGCGGCGGGCGCGGATTCCGGCTGATCGGGCTTGGGGGCCACCGCGGTGGGGGAGAGGGGCTCCCCAACCTCGGCGACCGGTTCGGGCTCCGGCTCGCTCCGAGGGCTTGCCGATGGCTCGGCGGCCGGGATCTGCTGGTAGCTCGCCGTCCGACCGCCCTGGGCCTCGCTGTCCCGGCTACGACCCCGCTCCAAGGTGTAGTCCGGGGTTAGGAGGTTGGGATCCGGGATGATGGTGAGACGGACCTCATAGCGCTCCTCGAGACTGGCGAGAGCAGGCCGTTTCTCGTTGAGGAGGTAGGAGCCCACCTCCACGGGGACCCGGACGTCGATAAAGGCGGTGTTCTCCTTGAGCGTTTCCTCCTCCAGGACACGCAGGATGTGCAGGGCCGAGGATTCCACGGTGCGGATTCGGCCTTGGCCGGAGCACCGGGGACAGGTGGTGTGCGTTGCCTCGCCCAGGGAGGGGCGCAGTCGTTGCCGCGACATCTCCAGCAGGCCGAAGCGGGAGATCTTGCCTACCTTGATACGAGCCCGGTCGACCTTGACCGCCTCGCGCAGCTTGTCTTCTACCGCCTGGATGTTGCGCTTGCGCTTCATGTCGATGAAGTCGATGACGATCAGGCCGCCCACGTCCCGCAGGCGTAGCTGCCGGGGGATCTCTTCCGCTGCCTCGAGGTTGGTCTGGAGGGCGGTTTCCTCCAGGTCCTGGCCCTTGGTGGCCTTGGCGGAGTTGATGTCGATGGAGACCAATGCCTCGGTGGGATCGATGACCAGTGCGCCGCCTCCCTCCATGGGGACCTCGCGGCTGTAGGCGGTGTCGATCTGGTGCTCGATCTGGAAGCGGGAGAACAGCGGGATGGAGTCCTTGTAATACTTCACCCGGTTGGCGCACTCCGGCATGATCGCCTGCATGAACTGCCGGGCCGTGTCCGCCACGCCCTGGTCGTCCACCAGGATCTCGCCGATATCCTCCTCGAAGTTGTCCCGCAGGGCGCGGATAACGGTGTCGCCCTCCTGGTAAACCAGGAGGGGCGCCCGCTTGTTCTCGGCCTGCTCGGAAATGGAGCGCCACAGCTGCAGGAGGTGGTCGAGGTCGCGCTGGAGCTGATCGGCGTCCTTGCCGATGCCGGCGGTCCGGATGATCACTCCCATGGCATCGGGGACCTCCAGCTCGTTGAGGGCGTCCCGCATCTCCTTGCGGTCATCGCCCTCGATGCGCCGAGAGACCCCGCCGGCACGGGGATTGTTGGGCATGAGCACCAGGTAGCGGCCAGCGAGCGAGGGCAGGGTGGTCAGGGCGGCGCCCTTGGTGCCGCGCTCCTCCTTGTCCACCTGGATGATCAGCTCTTGACCTTCTGAGAGGACGTCCTGGATCCGAACCTTGCGAGGCGAGGTTGTTTTGCCTTGCTCATCCTGGGGATAGTATTCGCGCGCTACCTCCTTGATGGGCAAAAAGCCCTGGCGGTCACCCCCGTACTCGACGAAGGCCGCCTGAAGGCTGGCTTCGATCCGGGTGACACGGCCCTTGTAGATATTGCCTTTTTTCTGCTGGTAGGCGGCGTTTTCGATGTCTAGGTTGAGAAGCTTCTGGCCCTCCACCACCGCTACCCGAAGCTCCTCCGGGTTGGTGGCGTTGATGAGCATGCGTTTCATTTTGAGAGTTCGGCTCCTATGGCCGCACACGGCCAATAGATGGTGGCTGTCGGCAAATGGCCGGCAGCTCGAAAATGGGGTAGCCCGCAGGTGGCGGGCCGCCTTGTTCGGGTTCGCGGGCTCTGAGCGCGGTCGCCGCTGATACCGGTGGCTTGGTCGGAGCCCCCCCGACCCAAGGGAAGCGGCGGAAGGCCGGACGTTAGAGCGAATCGATGCGCCCCTGGGGCGGGCATCGGAACGGGTTCGCTGGATTCCGGGGGATCGGCGGCCTTTCACGCCGATCCGCTTGGATGCGTACGCGCTCCGGGGCTGTAGAACCCCGAAAACCCGCAGGTTTACACTTGCTGGTATGGTAGCCGACCGGCGCAATTACTTCAATTCGTGCCGGCCTTGCCCGATTCGACCCAGCGAGCGGCCAGAAATTCATGTCTCAGAGCCAGTCGAAAGTCGGAAAGGGGGGCGGTGACGGCCCTGAGTGGGTCACCGTGGTTGGCGGCAATGTCGGGCAGCGCATTGATAACTTCTTGATGGGGCAGCTCAAAGGTGTCCCGCGTTCGCGCATCTACCGCATGCTGCGCAGGGGCGAGGTGCGCATTAACGGGTCCCGATGCCGGCCCGGCGACCGGCTGGAGGCGGGCGACCGGGTCCGCATCCCGCCCGTGGCCATGCGGCAAGGAGGCGGGGGCGCCCCGCAGAAGGCCCAGGAACAGGTGCTCGGGGCCTTCCTTTTTGAGGACGAGGCCATGGCGGTTCTGAACAAGCCCGCCGGAATGGCGGTCCACAGCGGCAGCGGCATTTCCTATGGGGTCATAGAGGCCCTGAGAGCGGCCCGGTCGGATGTCGCCTGGGGCCTCGCCCACCGGCTGGACCGGGGAACTTCCGGCTGCCTCGTGGTCGGAAAAGGGAAAGGGCCCACACGTGCTCTGCAGGCGGCTTTCCGGGAAGACCGGGTGACCAAGGCCTATCTGGGGCTTTTGGTGGGCGCCTGGGCCCAAGGTGAGCGTCTGGTGGACGTTCCCCTGCGCCGGGGCCCGGAACGGGAAGGGCAGCGCGCCGTGGTTCCCGATCCGAGAGGCGGCCAGGAGGCCAGCTCCCGGTTCCTGACGCTGCGGATCTTTCGCGGGTATACCCTGGTGCGTGCGGAGCCGAAAACCGGGCGGACCCATCAGATCCGGGTCCATGCCCAGTACCTGGGCCACCCCCTGGCCGGCGACCCCCTATACGGTGACCCCGAGGCCAACGCCGATTTGAAAAAGCTGGGACTGGACCGCATGTTCCTGCACAGCGCCGAGGTGGGGGTCCCCCATCCGAACGGCGGGGGCAAGGTGGAAGTCAGCGCGTCTTTGCCCAGGGAGCTCAAGACCCTTCTGGACCAGCTGTAAAAGCCGCGAGGCCTGCGCGGCCTCCCGATCGATCAGCTTCAACAAAGACAACCCGAGGACCATGGAAAGCTTCTATCCCAGGGCCGGTACCGATCTAAGCGGAACGGAACTGGTTATCTTTGATTGGGATGGCACGCTGGTGGATAGCCGCCACGTGATCGTGGAAACCATGCAAGCGGCCCTTTCTGAGGCGGGGTTCGATCCGCTTCCGGGCGAGGCGTGTCAACAGGTAATTGGCTTGGGCCTGGACGAGGCCATCCGTGCCCTGGTACCAGAGGCCGGCGAGAGCGATCGCGAGCAGTTGCGTGCGGTTTATGGCCGGCGCTTCCAGAGCTTCGGCGCCGCCGATATGCCGTTTTTTCCGGGCGTGAGCGAGGGCCTGGACTACCTCCGGGACGAGGGCCACCACCTGGCGGTAGCTACCGGCAAGTCCCGGCGCGGCCTGGATCGGCTGATTGCCGAGCGGGGCATGCACGGGGCCTTCCACGCCACCCGGTGTGCCGACGAAACCGCCTCCAAGCCCGATCCCCGCATGCTCCGTGAGCTTCTTGCCGACTTTGGCCTTTCGCCGCAGCAGGCCGTTTTTGTCGGCGACACCGGCTTTGACATGGAAATGGCGCGCCGTTTGGACATGCCACGGATCGCGGTCACCTACGGGGTTCACGGCGATAACCGGCTGGCAACGGGAGAGCCCACGGCGTGGGCCGGGGATTTTTGGGAAGTAATGGACCATCTGGGGGTTACGGCCTTGGAAGGGTCCTCAGTAAAAGGGTATACTTAAAAGCTTATGCGTGAGTTGCGTGAATCGGTCATCCGGTTGGACCAGGTCCCCGAAGAGGGTCTGTCCCTGAAAGGGGCCATTGCTCCAGCCAGGCTGGCACGGCTGGGGGAGGTGAGCGGGGTTGAGTGGCCCGTGGAGGTGGACCTCCACCTGGTCCGGGAGAGCGATGTCTACCTCCTCACCGGCCGGGTGACCGGGGGGGTCGCCCTGGAATGCGAATACTGTCGGGCCGAGTTCGAGCGGGCCCATCCCCAGGAGCTGTTCCTGTCCATCGATCCCAACCCGGAGCGGGCGGTCTACCGGGACCCCTCCCAGAAGGGGGAGGTGTGGGTCATGGACCACGCCGACGAGCAGGTAGAAGCCCCCGAGGGCTGGTTTGACCTGATTACCGCGCTGGAGGATGAATGGCTGCTCGCTCTGCCACACAGTCCCATGTGCTCAGAGGCGTGCAAGGGGCTGTGTCCCATTTGCGGAACCGACCGCAACGAGGCAGAATGCGGCTGCGTTCAGCCCCGCCGTGAGAATCCCTTCGATATCCTGGCGCAGCTGAAAACGAACGAATAAGTAGCCGCCGGCCACGGCCGGCGGTTCCAAGTCAACGGTTTTCCCGGGAGCTTATAAATGGCCGTACCCAAGAAGAAGACCTCCAAATCCCGCCGCGATAAGCGCCGCGCCCATCACGGCGTCACTCCCACCAATCTAGGCATCTGCCCCGAATGCGGGGAGCGCAAGCGCCCCCATCACGTTTGCGCCAGTTGCGGCACTTACCGGGAACGCCAGGTGATTGCGGTCGCCGAGGAAGATTGAGCCGTTTACCGCTGCAGCCCAGCGGTACGGGCACCCTTCCCGACAGACCGGCATCCCGGGGGATCGAATGCGCATAGCGCTGGATGCCATGGGCGGCGACCATGGCCCCTCCGTAGTGGTTCCTGCCGCCGCCGCCGTTGTTGAGCGCCAGCCCGATCTGGAGCTGGATCTGGTGGGGTTGGAAGAGGCCATCAATCCGGCGCTGGCCCAACATGGCCTGGAAAACCATCCCCGCATCGCAGTTCGGGCGGCCAGCCAGGTGGTAGCCGCCGACGACGACGTTGCCCAGGCCATGCGCAACAAACGCGACTCCTCCCTGCATGTGGCCAACAAGCTGGCCAAGAGCGGCGATGTGGAGGGCGTGGTAAGCGCCGGGAACACCGGTGCCCTGATGGCCGTATCGCGGTTTATCCTCAAGACCTTACCGGGCATCGATCGGCCCGCCATCGCCACCTTTCTGCCCACGCGGGATAGCCGGGTGCTAATGCTGGACCTGGGGGCCAATGTGGACTGCAATTCGGACCACCTGTTCCAGTTCGCCGTCATGGGGGAGGTGGCCACCCGCGCCGTCTACGGCGTCGAAAAGCCCTCCATCGGGCTCCTCAACATCGGCGAGGAGAACATCAAGGGCAACGATGTGGTTAAGGTGGCCGGCCAGCTCCTGCGCGACAGCCAGCTAAACTACTTTGGCAATGTCGAGGGCCGGGACATCTTTACCGGCAAATGCGACGTTATCGTCGCTGACGGCTTTGTGGGCAATGTGGCCCTCAAGACCTCCGAAGGAACCGCCGAGCTTATCGCCCATTTCCTGCGGCAGGCGTTCTCGGCCTCCTGGATGGCAAAGACCGCGGCATTTCTGGCCTCACGGGTCCTCAAGGACTTCAAGCGGCGGGTGGATCATCGCGAATACAACGGGGCCATGTTGCTGGGCCTCAACGGAATTGTGGTCAAAAGCCACGGCAGCGCCGACGCCCACGCCTTCTCCAAGGCCATCGAAGTGGCGGCCTCCGAAGCGCGCAACAACGTCAACCACCGCATCACCCACGAGCTCCAGGACCTGCTCGAGGTGGCGGAGTAGAACGGGGAAGGAACGGGTATGGCGCGCGGGAAGATTACGGGGACCGGTAGCTGCCTGCCCGAGCGGGTATTGACCAATCAGGATCTCGAAGCGCTGGTGGATACCAGCGACGAGTGGATCACGGCCCGCACGGGGATCAAGGAGCGCCGCATCGCCGCCGATGACCAGGCCACCGTGGACCTGGCCGAACCTGCCGCCCGCCGCGCCCTGGATGCCGCCGGCCGCAAGGCATCCGAGATCGACCTCATCATTGTCGCCACCACAACCCCCGACCGCGTCTTTCCTTCCACCGCCTGCCTTCTTCAGGGTCGGCTGGGTGTGGCCGGGCCGCCGGCCTTTGACGTCCAGGCCGTCTGCACCGGCTTCGTGTACGCCCTGGCAACCGCGGACAGCATGCTGCGCACCGGCGCCGCCCGCTGCGCTTTGGTGGTGGGGGCGGAGACCCTGTCGCGCATCGTCAACTGGGAAGACCGCACCACCTGCGTGCTGTTCGGCGACGGCGCCGGGGCGGTGGTTCTGGAGGCCGACCTAACGGATCAGCAAGGCATCCTGTCCACCCACCTCCACGCCGATGGCAGCCAGGAATCCCTGTTAACCGTGCCCAAGGGTGTGGCCACCGGCTGGGACGCCGAGGACCCGGAAAGCACCATCCATATGAAGGGCAACGAGGTGTTCCGGGTGGCGGTGAACACGCTGGGGCAGGTGGTGGAGGAGACCCTGGCCGCCAACGGCCTGGACCACGGCGAGGTGGACTGGCTGGTGCCCCACCAGGCCAACACCCGCATCATCCAGGCCACCGCCAAGAAGCTGGGGGTCTCCATGGACCGGGTGGTGGTCACGGTGGACCGCCACGGCAACACCTCCGCCGCCTCCGTGCCCCTGGCCCTGGACGAGGGCGTGCGCCGGGGCAGCATCCGCCCCGGCGACCTGGTACTGCTGGAGGCCTTCGGCGGCGGCTTCACCTGGGGCTCGGCCCTGCTTCGCTGGTAATTCCTTCTACCCAAGGGGCGCCGCAAAGGCCATGAGTGAATTCGCGATTGTCTTCCCCGGCCAGGGCTCCCAGGCCGTGGGCATGCTCGACGCCTACCCGGATACCGAGGGGGCGGTGACCGCCACGGTGGAGGCCGCCTCGGAGGCCCTCGGCCGCGATCTGGGCGAGCTGATCCGCAACGGCCCGGAAGAGGAGCTCAACCGTACCGAAAACACCCAGCCCGCCTTGCTTACGGCCGGTGTCGCGGCCTATGGCCTGTGGCAGGCCCGGGGTGGGCCTAATCCCGCCTCTATGGCGGGACATAGCGTGGGCGAATACACCGCCCTGGTTGCCGCCGGCAGCCTCGAATTCCGGGAAGGCGTCCGGCTGGTGGCGGACCGGGCCCGCTTCATGCAGGAAGCCGTGCCGGCCGGTCAGGGCAAGATGGCCGCCATCCTCGGCCTCGAGGATGCCACCGTGCAGCAACTTTGCGCCAACCAGCACAGCGGCGGCGTGGTTCGGGCGGTCAACTTCAATGCCCCGGGCCAAGTGGTGGTCGCCGGCGATGTCGAGGCGGTGGAGGGTGTCCTCCGGGGAGCCCAGGCCTCCGGGGCCAAGCGCACCGTGGACCTGCCAGTATCTATACCTTCCCATTCGCCGCTCATGCAGCCAGCAGCCGACCGGTTGGCTGAGCGCCTGGGCGAGGTTAGCCTCCACACACCGGCCATACCGGTGATCAACAATGTGGACGTGGCGGCTCCCGATGCCCCGGAGAGCATCGCCGATGCCCTGGTCCGCCAGCTGGCCAATCCCGTCCAGTGGACCCAGACCATCGACCGCATGCGCAACAGCGGCGTCAAGCAGGTGGTGGAGATGGGCCCCGGCAAGGTCCTGTGCGGTCTCAACAAACGGATCGACCGCCGCATGCCCTGCCTGTCGGTGGGGGATGCCAAGAGTCTCGACGATGCGCTTGGAGCCGTCCAATGAACGGGGGGGAAAGCATGCTCGACGGTCAGGTCGCCATCGTCACCGGCGCCAGCCGCGGCATCGGCCGGGCCATTGCCGAGCGCCTGGGGACCCTGGGTGCCACCATCGCCGCCACCGCCACCAGCGAGGAAGGGGCCGAGCGCACCCGGTCGGAGCTGGCCGAGGGAGGCTGCACCGCCCGCGGCTTCGTCCTCGACGTCTCCGATCCCGGTGCCATCGACCCCTTTCTCCAATCGGTCCAGGACGAGCTGGGCAACCCGAGCATCCTCGTCAACAATGCCGGGATCACCCGCGATGGCCTGCTCATGCGGATGCAGGACGAAGACTGGGATGCGGTGATCGATACCAACCTGTCCTCGGTCTTTCGGCTGACCCGTGCCGTGGCCCGGCCCATGATGAAAGCCCGCGGTGGCCGGATCATCAATGTCGCCTCGGTGGTGGCGGCCATGGGCAACGCCGGCCAGGCCAATTACGCCGCCGCTAAGGCGGGCATCCTGGGCTTGACCAAGTCAACGGCCCGCGAGCTCGGGCCCCGTGGAATCACGGTCAACGCAGTGGCCCCGGGATTCATCGAGACGGACATGACTCGGGAGCTTCCCGAGGAGCAGCGCCGAGCCCTGCTGGATCAGGTACCCCTCGGCCGGCTGGGCGAGCCCGGGGAAATTGCCGAGACCGTTGCCTTCCTCGCTGGCCCCGGCGGCGGTTACATCACCGGATCCACCCTGCACGTCAACGGCGGCCTGTACATGACCTGAATACCGGCGTTGGGCCTGTGGTGACGCCTATGGGCGACAGGTTCGCTGCCTTGATTGAGCCGGTCCGGTAAATGTGGTAACTAGTCCGGGCTTTGCGACACCCTTGAAGGAGGAAAAGTAAGCAATGAGCGACATCGACGCTCGCGTGAAGAAGATCGTATCCGAACAACTGGGCCTGGGTGAGGAGGAGATCGCCACCGAGGCCTCTTTCGTGGACGATTTGGGGGCCGACTCGCTGGATACTGTCGAGCTGGTGATGGCGCTCGAGGAAGAGTTCGGATGCGAGATTCCCGACGAGGAGGCGGAGAAGATCACCACCGTCCAGGAAGCCATCAACTACATCAATAATAACCAGGAAGGCTAATCGGCAAGCGGTTCGCCCCCGTCGGGCTGTGGTTGCCCCGTCTGGGCCGGGCATGCAGCCAAGGTTGGCGCGTCTTGCATGGCCCGACCTGGGTCGAGGCTTCGCAGGGGCATTCGCGAGGGCTCGGCCCGACGGGCGGCAAAGGGGCGAGGGCACGGTTGCCTGCCTCTTCCCGAACGGGTTTCGCCGGGAGGTGCTTCCGGCCCTTTGGCGGTACCACGTCGTAGCGCGGGTGCCGCTACTTATTCAGGCATAGGGGCGAGTTTTGAAACGTCGCGTGGTCATAACCGGTGTGGGGATGGTCACCCCCGTGGGTAACAACACGGCCGATAGCTGGGAGGCCATCGCTTCGGGCAAGAACGGGATCGATACCATCACCCGCTTCGATGCCTCCGATTTCCCCTCCCGGATCGCCGGCGAGGTCCGTGGATTCGACCCCGTCGATTACATCGCCAAGAAGGATGTCCGCAAGATGGACACCTTCATCCATTACGGCATCGGTGCCGCTGCCATGGCCCTGGACGATTCGGGCCTGGCCATCACCGATGACAACGCCGAACGGGTGGGCGTGGCCATCGGCTCCGGCATCGGCGGTCTGCCCTTTATCGAAAAGGCCCACGAGGGCTATCTCAACGGCGGCCCGCGCAAGATCTCGCCCTTCTTCATTCCGGCCTCGATCATCAACATGGTCTCGGGCCATGTCTCCATCATGTACGGCGCCAAGGGGCCCAATGTGGCCACCGTGACCGCCTGCGCCACCGGCACGCACGCCATCGGTGACGCCGCCCGCCTGATCCAGTACGGCGATGCCGACGCCATGGTGGCCGGGGGTACCGAGGCCTGCGTTTCACCGCTGGCCATGGGCGGGTTCGCCGCCTCCAAGGCGCTATCCACTCGGAACAAGGAGCCCGAGCGGGCCAGCCGACCCTTCGACCGGGAGCGCGAAGGCTTCGTCCTGGGGGAAGGCGCCGGCGTCATGGTCCTGGAAGAGCGCGAGGCGGCCATTGCCCGGGGGGCCCGCATCTACGCCGAGGTTGGTGGCTACGGCATGAGCGCCGACGCCTACCACATGACCGCCCCGAGCGAGGACGGCGAAGGCGCCGCCCGCTGCATGCGCCACGCCATCGCCGACGCCGAGCTGGACCCCGGCGACATCGGCTACGTTAATGCCCACGGAACGTCCACCCCGCATGGTGACAAGGTGGAGACCCAGGCCATCAAGAGCGTATTCGGCGACCACGCCAACCGACTTGCCGTAAGCTCCACCAAGTCCATGGTGGGGCACATGCTGGGGGCCGCTGGCGGGGTGGAAGGCATCGTGACCGCCTTGGCCCTGCACCACGGCCTGATCCCGCCCACAATCAACCTCGACCACTCCGATCCCGATTGCGATCTGGATTATGTTCCAGAGGAAGCCCGCAGCATGCAGGCTGACGCGGCGCTGAACAACTCCTTCGGGTTCGGCGGTACCAACGCCACGCTGGTGCTCAAACGGGTGTGACTCCGGGAGTTCATTGGCGTCATCTGGACACCTTCCCCGATCCGCTTAGGCTCCACGGGGAAGCTCCCCATTCTTTTCCCTTCCTCCTGGAGAGCGCGCTCCCGCGGGAAGGGCCTCGCCCCGGCACGGCCCGCTACGACCTCCTGCTCGGGGACCCTGTTCGGACCTTGACCGGCCATGCCGACGGCCGCCTGGATCTGGATGGCCGGGCCGTGGCCGGAGACTTCCTCGAGGTTCTGGGCGAGCTCCGGGCTCAATGCGAGAGGGGGCCTCCCAAAGGCTTCCCGGGCCCTTTCTGGGGCGGTTTCTTCGTTTATCTGGGCTACGAGCTGGCCGGGCACCTAGAGCCTGTGCCCGGGCCCAAGGGCGAGCCGGTGGGCCCTGTGGCGGTGGCGGTGGAGGTAGTGTCCGGGGTGATCCGGGATCACCACACCCGGACGGCCATGGCCTTCAGCGGCGCCGATGAGGCCCCCGCCCGCTGCGAGGCGGTGGCCCACTGGGCCGAGGCCGCTTCCGAGAAGCCGTTTCAGGCTCACCCCCTACAGCTCCCCCGACCCCGGGAGGCTGCCCCCGAGGCCTACCTGGAAGGGGTGCGCCGGGCGCGCGAGTACATCCACGCCGGTGATGTCTTCCAGGTTAACCTGGCCCGCGCCTGGGCCGTTCAGGCCCAAGAGCCGCCCGATCCGGCCAGTGTGTACGATCGCCTGCGTCGAGCCAATCCCGCGCCCTTCGCCGGAATCGCCCGGCTTCCCGATGGAACCGCTATCGTCTCCAGCTCCCCCGAGCGCCTGGTGCGGGTGCGGGGGGACACGGCCGAGACCCGGCCTATTGCGGGGACCCGACCCCGGTCCCGCTCCGAGGCCGAAGACCGTCGTCTGTCCCTGGAGCTAAAGGGCAATCCCAAGGAGCGTGCTGAGCACGTCATGCTTATCGACCTCGAGCGCAATGACCTGGGCCGGGTCTGTGTCCCCGGTAGCGTCGAGGTGGACGAGCTCATGGCCCTGGAGACATACGCCCACGTCCACCACATCACCTCCAATGTCGGGGGCCGTTTGGCGCCTGGTCGGGGGTCGGAGGAGGCGCTTCGGGCGCTGTTTCCCGGAGGCACCATAACCGGGTGCCCCAAGGTCCGCTGCATGCAGATCATCCATGAGCTCGAGCCCCGGCCGCGGGGCCCCTACACCGGCTCCATGGGCTATCTGTGCTACGATGGCAGCTTGGATGTGAATATCCTCATCCGTACCCTGGTACAGACGGGATCCCATTTGGAGTTTCTTACCGGCGCCGGGATCGTCGCCGATTCCGTACCCGAGCGCGAGCTGGAGGAAACCCGGGCCAAGGCCCGGGGCCTCCTGAGCGCCCTAGGGGACGACTGAGCCCGCACAGCCTTATGCCCATCCCCGCGGTTACCATCGATGGCCAGCGCAAGGACCCGGAAGCCGCTTCCGTTTCGGTTTTCGACCGCGGCTTCCAGTACGGCGATGGAGTCTTCGAGACCCTGGCGGTGGTCGGTGGCCGGGTGCGCGAGCTCGAGGCCCACATGGACCGCCTGGGGGAGGGTGCCGAGCTGCTTGGGATTCCGGCTCCCGATGCCGGGGACCTAGCCGCCGACATTGACGATCTGGCCGGAGAGCTGGGGACCGACACCAACGCCGTTATCAAGGTCCTTTACAGCCGCGGTCGCGGCGGCCGCGGCCTGGCACCGCCGGAGCGGCCCAAGCCCACCCGGGTAATCATGCGCCTTGCCTGGCCAGACCACCCGCCGGGGTGGTGGCGTCATGGGATCCGGACTATCACCTGCACCACCCACCAGGTCAGCGGAGGCGCCCTGGACGGCCGGATCAAGAGCATGAACCAGATCAACCACATCGTGGCCCGCATGGAGTGGCAGGACCCCGGCGTTGCCGAGGGCCTGCTCTGCGATCAGCGGGGCTATGTGGTGGAGGGGACGGTGACCAACGTCTTCGCCGTCTTTGACGGCCGGGTGGTAACCCCGGATCTCACCGGGTCGGGCCTGCCGGGTATCACCCGCCGGCGGGTTTTGGAGATCGCCGATGAACCTAACGGTAGGTCGCAGCTGGCGGCGCTGAGCCCGGCGGATCTTGGGGAGGCCGACGAGCTGTTTCTGACCAATTCTCTGGTGGGGATCTGGCCGGTGGCAAGCTTCGATGATCGCCCCTTTAGCGCCCCCGGCCCGGTAACCCACAAGCTTCAGCAGGCCCTGGAAGCCATCTATGCCTAACCCCCTCCGGGAGTGGAAGCGTTGGCTGTTTCTGGCGCTGGTGCTGGGCTTGGTAGCCCTCGGCTTGGCCGGCCGGCATGTTTATCAGGTCGCCACCAGCCCCATGGCCCTGGCGGAGAAAGGGATCCTGGAAGTTCCCGAAGGGGCGGGCTACAACCGGGTGATCCAGCGTCTGGCCGATAAGGGTTGGGTGAATCCCGGCGACATCCTGGCGCTCAAGGTTCTAGGCCGGGTTCTGGGGGTAACTGCCCAAATTCACGCCGGCGAATACCGCCTCAGCCCGCAGACCAAGCCGCTGGGCTTGCTTAACCAGCTGGTGAGCGGCGATGTCATCATGCATTCCCTTACGCTGCCCGAGGGTCGCACCGTGAGGGATTTCCTAACCCGCCTTCGGGAAAGCGAAAGCCTAGCCACCCAGGACCTTCCCGATGGTCCCGAGGATCAGGAGCTTGTGGCCCTTCTGGGGCTGGCCGAGCGGGGTCACGATAGCGCCGAGGGGTGGTTTTTCCCGGAGACCTACCGCTTCTCCAGGGGCCGCCGGGCCAAGTCCATTCTGACCCAGGCCCATGAGCGCATGCGCAGTGTCCTCGAGAAGGAATGGGGCAACCGAGCCGAGGACCTGCCCCTGGACGATGCCTACCAGGCGCTGATCCTGGCTTCCATTGTGGAAAAGGAAACCGCTGCCCCGTCGGAACGGGCACTGATCGCCGGGGTTTTCGTGAACCGCCTGCGTCAGGGCATGCGCCTGCAGACCGATCCCACGGTGATCTACGGCCTGGGCAATGCCTTCGACGGCAACCTTCAGCACCAGGACCTGCGCCGCCCGACCCCCTACAATACCTATACCCAGACCGGTCTGCCGCCCACGCCCATCGCCAACCCCGGCCGGGCGGCCATCCGGGCGGCCTGCCAACCGGCCGACACCGACTACCGGTATTTCGTCTCCAGTGGCGACGGTAGCCACGTCTTCTCCGAGACCCTGGCCGAGCATAACCGGGCGGTTCAACGCTTTCAGCTAGGAGGGCAATGATGGCCCCAGTGCGCGGCCGGTTCATCACCGTCGAGGGCATCGACGGCGCCGGCAAGACCACCGCCGTGGATCACCTGGGCGAGCGACTGCGGGAAGCGGGCATTGAAGCAGTGGCCACCCGGGAGCCCGGGGGAACGGAGCTGGCCGAGGCCATTCGGGACCTACTAAAGGGCAGCGAGGGGGAACCCCCCTGCGAGGACGCCGAGACACTGCTGGTGTTTGCCGCCCGAGCCCAGCACCTTGGCGTCACCATCCGGCCCGCCCTGGAAGCCGGGCAGTGGGTGATCTGCGACCGCTTCACCGACGCCACCTACGCCTATCAGGGGGGCGGGCGGGGCGTCCCCGCCGCCCGCATCCGGGTCCTGGAGGAGTGGGTCCATGGAGGCTTCCAGCCCGACTGCACCTTGCTGTTCAATCTTTCACCAGAGGAAGGGCTGCGTCGCCGGTCTGGGGAAGGGCGGTCCAATGATCGCTTCGAGGCCGAGGGCCTGGCTTTCCTGGAAGGCGTGCAGGCAGCCTACCGGGAGCGTGCCATGGCTGCGCCCGAACGCTTCCACGCAATCGACGCGGGCCGCGACTGGAGCGAGGTGGTCCGGGCCCTTGATGAATGGCTGTACCGGGAGATCGCGGATTGGCGGGGCGGGGCCTGACATGTCGGAGTGGGGGCTGATCGGGCAGGAAGGCGCCATTGGCCTGCTGGAGAGGGCTCTGGGGCGCAACCAGGTGCCTCAGGGCCTGCTCCTAGCCGGTCTCAAGGGAAGCGGCAAGCACACTGCCGCCCGACGGGTGGCCAATCGGCTCCTATGCGTCCAGGGACCTGCATCCGAGCCTTGCGGGGCCTGCGGTCCCTGTCGCCGTTTCGCCGCCGGGACCGCTCCGGACTATACCGAGGTGACCGTGGGCCCTGGCGAAGAGATCCGCATCGACCAGGTGCGGGAGGTCAATCGCCAGAGCAGCCTAACCCCCCAAGAGAGCGGGCGGCGGGTGATCCTTATGGACCCCGCCGAGGCCTTGAACGCGTATGCCGCCAATGCCCTGCTCAAGCTTCTGGAGGAGCCGCCGGGGGTGGTCCATTTCCTGCTGATCAGCCATCGCCCCGACCGCCTCCCGGCCACCATTCGCAGCCGCTGCCAGACAGCGGGCTTCCACCCCGTGGCCGCGGGAAAGGTGGCGGCCTGGCTTACGGAGCACTGCGGTCACCCCTCCGGGCAGGCCGAATTGGCGGCGCGGTTGAGCGCCGGCGCGCCGGGCTGGGCCCGAGCGCTGGCCGATCGGGATCTGGTTGGGGAGCGGGAGGCGGTGGTGGAAGGCCTTGCGGCGGCCCGGACGGCGGGGGGAGAATCGGTATTGGAGGTGGCTGCGGGCTGGGCGGATGCGGACCCGGCCACTTGGCTGCCCCATCTGCTCGCCTGGCTCCGCGATATGGCCCGTGTTAGAGTTCTGAGCGGTCAGGCCGGCGGCCCGTTTTTGGCCAATCCGGATCGGGAAAAAGCGTTGCGGGGGCAGGCAAGCGAACGGGATTTCACGGCCCTGGATAGCCTGCTGCGGGCAGCCGACGAGCTTGCCGATGCGGTTCACGGGCCCCTTAGCACCCGGCTTGCGGTGGAGGAGTTCCTGTTGACCTGGCGGCGCGCCTGATCACCCGGCGGCCTTACCCTTCCAGCCCAGCGCCCCAAGGCACCGGCGGTGCCCAACAATCGGGCGGGGCAGGCTGACACCGAGCGGATAGCCGACTATGACCAAACAAATCGGAATCCGTACCGAGAACTCCGACGCTGTCTTCGTCATGACGGTGGAAGATGACAGCATAAATGCCCGCGACCGGGTGCTGGTGGAGACCGATACAGGCACCGAGGTGGCCGATGTGGTCATCGGGGAGGTGGCGAATAGCCACTTGCCCTTTCCGGGGCGGGTGCAGCGGGTGGTCCGGCGGCTGACCAGCCGCGACGAGCAGTGGCGGGAGTCCTTGCGGGCCCGTGAAAAGGAGGCCCTGCGCTTCGCCCGTCGCAAGGCCCGCGCCCTGGAGCTGGAGATGAAGGTGTCCCTGGTGCGGCTGGATTTTGACGGCAGCCGGGGCACCTTTTATTTCACGGCGCCTCACCGGGTGGATTTTCGGGAGCTGGTGCGTATCCTCGCCCGCGAATTCCACATCCGGGTAGAGATGCGCCAGATCGGAGTCCGGGACGAGGCCGCCCTGGTGGGTGGGCTCGGTCCGTGCGGCAAGACCCTTTGCTGCAGCGAGCATATGAGCGAATTCCCTCCCATCAACGTCAAGATGGCTCGGGAGCAGGGGATCGAGCCCAATTCCAGCAGCTCCACCGGGATGTGCGGCCGCCTCAAGTGCTGCTTGCGCCACGAGCAAGACGGCTACGGCGGGGACGGAAAGTCGGATGGCTGTGGCGGTTGCGGATCCCGGGGCAATGACGGACCCGCCCGCATCCCGGTGCCCGCCTCTAGGCATTAGCCGATACCGGGCCGCCTCAACCCAGTCAACCAGGCAAGGGCCATCCGCTAATGGGCGAAAACCCTTACGGCAAAACGTTTTACCTAACAACCCCGATCTATTACGTCAACGACGTCCCCCATATCGGCCATGCCTATACGACCGTTGCCGCCGATGCCGTCGCCCGCTATCAGCGCCTGCTTGGCCGGGATGTGTATTTCCTCACCGGCACCGACGAACATGGCATGAAGGTGGAGCGATCCGCCCAGCAGCAGGGGATCGAGCCCCAGGCCCTGGCCGACCAGGTGGTTCAGCGTTACCAGGCCCTGTGGCACAAGCTCGAGATCAACTACGACGACTTCATCCGGACCACCGAGGACCGTCACGCCGCCGGTGTGCGCAAGGTCTGGGCCCTACTGCGGCACAATGAAGCCATCTACAAAGGGGTCTACGAGGGGTGGTACAACGTCAGCGACGAGGCCTACGTGCCCGCTAGCCAGGTGGTGGACGGGTGTGATGCCGAAACCGGCGATCCCCTGGAACGGGTCCAGGAGGAGAGCTATTTTTTCCGGCTTTCCGCCTATCAGGAGGCCCTCCAGCGTCACATCCGAGACAACCCCGAATTCATCCAACCGGAGAATTTCCGCAACGAGATCCTGAGCTTCCTGGACCAGGGCTTGCACGACCTGTCGATCAGCCGCACCACCTTCACCTGGGGGGTGGCGGTTCCGGAGGATCCCGACCACGTTATCTACGTCTGGATCGACGCTCTCACCAACTACATCAGCGCCCTCGGTTACGGATCTGAATATGAACAACTTTTCCAGATTTACTGGCCGGCCGACCTCCACCTGATCGGCAAGGATATCCTGCGCTTCCACGCTGTCTATTGGCCGGCCCTGCTCATGGCCGCCGGTTTGGAGCTGCCGAACCAGATCTTCGCCCACGGCTGGTGGACAAAGGAAGGGCAGAAGATGTCCAAATCCAAGGGCAATGTCCTCGACCCCTTCGAGCTCGTCGATTATTACGGCGCCGATCAGGTGCGCTATTTTCTGCTGCGCGAGGTGCCGTTTGGCCAGGACGGCGACTTTACGGATGCCGCCATGGTCCGCCGGGCCAACGAGGAGCTGGCCAACGACCTGGGCAACCTGCTCAACCGCACCCTGTCCATGCAGCGCAAGTACCGGGGCGAAGAGGTTCGGCTCCCGGCCGTGGAACAGGATCCGGACGCCGACCTCAAGGCCCATGTAGACGGCCTCCCGGCCACCTTCGAGCACCACATGGACCGGCTTCGCTTCCACCGCGCCCTGGAGGCCGTTTTCGAGGTGGTCCGCAGGGGCAATCTTTACGTGGACGAAACGGCTCCCTGGATCCTCAACAGGGAGGGCGAGACCGACCGGCTGGGGGTGGCCCTGGCCAATCTGGTGGAGACGGTGCGCGTAGCCACCCTTCATCTATGGCCGGTCATGCCGGTGGCCTGCGAGCGGATGCTGGAGCAGATGGGCTATCCCATCGAGGGGGCCCAGCTGGACCGTGACGGCCGGTGGGGTGCCCGGCCCGATGTGCTCCGGGTGGCCAAGCCGGAGCCCGTATTCCAGAAAGTTGCCGAGCCCGGGGAAGGTTAGGGAAGTGAGCGAAACCGCCAATATCGAGTTGGCCGATAGCCATTGCCATATCGATTTTCCCGATTATCCCGACCGGCGTGAGGGGATCGTAAGCAAGGCGCGGGATTTCGGGGTGCGCTATCTGTTGAACATCTCCGTATGCCTGGAGGATTTCGCCCAGGTACGGGCGGTGGCCGAGAGCGACCCGGAGATCTTTGCCACTGCAGGCGTCCATCCCAATTACGCCGATGTGGAAGAGCCTACCGTCGATCGGCTCGTGGCGCTGTCGGACCACTCCAAGGTGGTCGGCATCGGTGAAACCGGGCTCGACTTCTACCGCCACCAGGTGGCCCCCGAGACCCAGAAGGTGCGGTTCCGTACCCACATCGAGGCGGCCCGTCAGCTGGGCCGGCCCCTGATCGTGCATTCCCGGGCCGCCCGGGAGGATACCG
This sequence comes from Thiohalorhabdus sp., assembly GCF_036628635.1. Lineage (GTDB taxonomy): Bacteria > Pseudomonadota > Gammaproteobacteria > Thiohalorhabdales > Thiohalorhabdaceae > Thiohalorhabdus. The sequence goes on from NZ_JAZKRM010000001.1 coordinate 80,832, forward strand.
TGGCCCTGGTGCGGGAGGCGGGTGAGCAGGGGGTTACCGGGGTAATGCACTGCTTCGCCGAGGACTGGGAAACCGCCCGGGCGGCGATGGACGCCGGGTTTTACATCAGCTTCTCGGGAATCGTGACCTTCAAGAACGCCCCGGAGCTGAGGGAAGTGGCCCGGCAGGTGCCGGCGGACCGGCTACTGGTGGAGACCGACAGCCCCTACCTGGCGCCCGAGCCCTATCGGGGCAAGACCAATCAGCCCGCCTTCGTCCGCTACACCGCCGAAAGGGTTGCCGAGGAGCGCGGGGATGCCCTGGGGGATTTGGCGGAAACCACCACCACCAACTTCCTGCGCCTGTTCGGCCTCCAACCGGCCTGAGATTCCGACCATGGAAGCGGTCATCCTCGGTTCCGGCTCCAGCGCGGGCACGCCGGTCATCGGCTGCCGGTGCCCGGTGTGCACCTCCAGTGACCCCAAGGACCGGCGCACCCGGGCCTCGCTATGGTTGCGCGGCGATGCCGGCGAGTCCCTTCTGGTGGATACCAGCACCGACCTTCGCCACCAGGCCCTGCGCGAGGGCCTGGACCGGGTCGACGCCGTCTTCCTGACCCATACCCACGCCGACCACATCAACGGCATCGACGACATGCGGGCCTTCAACGGCCTGCAGGAGCAGGTGATCCCGGTTTACGGAAAGCCTTCCGTGCTGGAGGCCGCCGAGCAGCGCTTCCATTACTGCTTCGGGGAGCCACCCCCGCCGGAGAAGGGCTGGTACATCCCGGTGCTGGAAGCCAGGCCCCTTACCGAGCCCTTCGCCTGGGGCGGGCTGCGCGTCACTCCCATCCCCGTAGAGCACGGGCGCTGGACCATCTACGGCTACCGCTTCAACGATCTCGCCTACATCACCGACGCCAAGACCATTACTGAAGCTTCCCTGGAGCTCTTGGAGGGGCTGGACGTCCTGATCCTCGACTGCCTGCGCTACCGCGACCATCCCACCCACATGCGCGTGGAGGAGGCGGTGGCAACGGCCGAGCGCATCGGCGCCAAGCGTACCGTCTTCACCCACTTCACTCACGAGGTTGCGTATTCCGGCCTGGCCGAGGAGCTTTCGCAGAGCATGGAGCCGGGTTATGACGGCCTCCGGGTTCCCCTATAGGGAAGGCGGGGAAGGGTGGGGCAGGGCCTAGTGTCCAGCCTCAGGAGTGCGTAGGGGTTCTGAGCGATCTGAGCCGGTCCAGAGCAAGGCACGCCGAGGGGGCGTGGTTGGGAACCTACGTCGAGGAGGCGCAACGCAGCGCTGGGCCGGCTCAGACGCTCCCTTCGGGCGAGCCGGGATAGCGGACGGCGCGGCGTCAGCGCTCCTTGACGGGCAGGCAGGCCGCCCGGCGTCGCGCTTCCTTGCGGCGCCCACTATCCCTTCTCACAGAAGTCCCACGCACTCCTGGGGCGGGACACTAGCGCCGTAGGGCGTCCGCGGCCACATTGAGGGCGTGGTCCAGGCCATGAAGCGAATTGTAGAAGTGCGGGGCGAAGCGGATGCCGCCCGCCCGCGGCAGCACCTGAACGTTATTCCTCCGAAGGGCCTCATAGACCGCCTCGGTCCGGTCGCCGAAACGGGCAGTGACGATGCCGGCGCGCCGGGCGGGGTCAGTGGGAGACAGGAAGGCCACCTCCGGTAACCGGTTCAGACCCTGAATCAGGTGCTCCACCCGGACCGCAATGCGCTCGGCCACGTTGGCGATTCCCGCCTCCTGGAGCACCGCCAGGCTCGCCTCCAGGGCGTGGTTGGCCGGGGTGTTGGGGGTGCCGGGCTCGAAGCGGCGGGCCGTGGCCGCCGGCCGCCAGTCGCGGGCCTCGAAATCCCCGAGGGGCTCTGCCATGTGCCAGCCCCACTGGCGCAGCTGAAGCTCTTCGAGCCACTCCGGTGCGCAGTAGAACACCCCCAGACCTTCCGGGCCCAGCATCCATTTATGCCCGTCGGCGGCGACGAAATCGGCCCCGATGGCGCGCACGTCCAGAGGCCAGGCCCCCAGGCTCTGGATGGCGTCCACGCAGAATGCCGTGGGGGTACCGGCCAGCTCCCGCCCGATCCGACCAATATCCAGGGCCAGCCCAGTTCCCCACTGGACGCTGCTGACGCTGACCACCCGCGTCCGCTGGTCCACTAGCCCCAGAACGCTGCCTTCGCAGTCCGCCGACCCGGCCGGGGTGCAGGCGGCCTCCCGAACTTTCACTCCCCGATCGGCCAGCGCCTCCCAGACCATACGGTTACTGGGGAACTCCGAATCGGTGATCACCACATTGTCCCCCGGCTGCCATTTGACGCCACTGGCCACCAGCGACAGACCGGCCGAGGTATTGGGAACGAGGGCGATGTGGTCGGTGGACTCGGCGTTCACCAGCCGCTGCAGGCGCTGCCGGAGCTCGGCGTCCTTGGCCTGCCAGTCGGGGAAGTGGAGGGAGCCGTCCTCGGTGACGCCGTCGGCGAAGGCCCGCATGGCCCGGCGGGCCCGTTCGGGCCAGGGGCTAACGGCGGCGTGATTGAGGTAGACGTGGCGCCCTGCCACCGGGAATTCTTCGGCGGCCAGGGCTTCCACGCTTTCCTGAGAGGGATTGGCAATGTTCATGGGCGCGCTTTGACCAATGCCCCGCACCGGTAGGGGCTAGGTGGCCGCCGGGCAGGGGCGGGAGGTGGAGTTGATGCCTTCCAGGGACCAGATAAGGAGCAGCCCGGCCAGGCCGGCCAGAAAGGTGCCCGGAATCTGCAGGGCCTTGATAACCGTGAAGCCGGTAACCACCAAGTTGAATACCCGACCAGATACCAGCTTTGGAATTTCATGAGGGTTCCTGTATGACCTGGGCAAACCGCCCATCCAAACAGCTTGGCCGGATCATTGCCACCTCCCTGACCCATTCCCCCTCCGAGCCGCCCCATGCCACGCTCCCGAAGACCGGACCGACCACGGAAAGGACGCTTTCAGGATGATCAACAATCTGTTCGCCTCGCTGGGCTATCTCCATCCGCGCAGCCTGAAGGTCCTCACCGGGCCTCTGAGCCGATTGATTGAGGGCCGTCTCTGGCTTCACAGGTCCTAGTCGGCATGGTGCTGGGGGTGGCGGTGGGCATCGCGCTGAATCCCGATACCGGCTGGGTAGGGCGGGGAACGGCCCTGGCCATGGGGGAGTGGATTGCGCTGCCCGGCCACCTGTTCCTTGGTTTCATCCAGATGATTGTGGTGCCTTTGATCCTTGCCTCCATCATTCGAGGAGTAACGGCAGCCACCGACGTGCAGCAGCTCAAGAGCACCGGCATCTGGCTGGGCGTCTACTTCCTCGGCGCCGCCGTCCTAGCGCTCATCATCGGCATCTCGGTGGGTATGGCGTTCAAACCCGGTAACTATGTGGACATGGCGGCGGTGACCCAAGGCGGGTCGCCCCCGGGGGATGCGTTGGAGCTGCCCACGGAATCCCTGCCGGTCCCTGGGGGCGAAGGCCAGGAAGGCTCGGCCATCCAGGAGATTCCCGGACAGATCGTTGAGCTCTTGCCCACCAACCCCATGGGGGCTATCGCCGAAGGCGATATGCTGCAGATCGTGATCTTCGCCATCGTCCTTGGCCTGGGTCTACTCAGCCTGGAGCCGCGCTCGGCCAAGCCGCTGGTAGATCTGTTCGGATCGGTCCAATCGGTGACCATGTCGGTGGTGGGGGTGGCCATGACCTTCGCCCCAGTAGCCGTGTTCGGGCTCTTGGCCCAGGCGATGATCAAGACCGGCCCCAGGTTCTGGCGGGGTTGGGGGTTTACGCTGGGGCCGTCGTCTTTGGCATGGCCCTGTTGCAGGCGGCCTATCTGGTTCTGGTGGCGTTTTTGGGCGCTCGCAATCCCCTCCGGTTCTTTGGCCACATCCGGAAACTTTCCTGCTGGCGTTTTCTACCAACAGCTCGGCGGCGACCATGGCGGTAACGGTGCGCACCGCCGAGGGGAACCTGCGGGTTAGGCCCTCCCTGGCGCAATTGGTGGTGCCCCTGGGGGCGACGGTGAACATGGGGGGGGACCGCCCTGTATCAGGGGCTGGCCACCATCTTCATGGCCCAGATGTTCCAGATGGACCTGCCAGTGAGCGCCAGCGCCGGGGTGCCGCTAACCGGGCTGGCCATGATCATCGGCCTGGACCAGGTCCTCGAGCGCTTCCGGACCAGTCTCAACGTCACCGGGGATCTGGTGGGCTGCGTGATCCTGGACCGCTTCCTGCCGGCCGAGCCCAGCCGCGACGCTGAACGTGAGCACGAGCAGTGGCTGGAGCAGACCCGCCAGGCCGAACCCGTGGATACCGTCATCGAGTAGTCGATAGGCCCGGGGTTATGCCGGGGCCCGGGCCCGAACCAAGGCAGCCTGGATTGCGCATAATGTTTATTATGTTAAATAGTATCCGAAACCGGTGTGAGCGGCCCCTACCACGGGGTTTCGCCCAAGCGCCGAAATCATTTTTTGGAAAACCAGCGGATCGGGTGAGTTTGTATGATCAACGCCCCGCTACCCTGGGGCTTTGCCGTCTGGAGCCAGGCCATTTGCCTTGGCTTGGGCCGTGGTACCATTATCCCTTCCCGAACAGGGAACTTGGCCGGGTGGCGGAATTGGTAGACGCCGCAGACTTAAAATCTGCTGGAGGGCTACCCTCCGTGCGGGTTCGAGTCCCGCCCCGGCCACCAGATCCCCCTCCCCCTAGTTCCGGCCCAGTACAACGCCCCGTTTTTCATCGGGCCCTTCGGAGGAACCATGCCTGCTAGCCCCGTTGCCGTCGCCGCTGTGGTGTTCGGTCTCATTCTGGAGGTCAGCGCGGCTAACCTGTGGGGGCGTCGGCGGCCTCGCGGCGAAATCCTGCCGCTGGCCCTGATCGGTGCCATCTTCTTGGCTATCGGGCTATTTCGGCTTCTTGTCTGAATGAGAACAAATAAAGAACGTTAGGTCTCATACCTGTTCCTCGGGTGGGTCGCGCCTTTGGATTAACCGCTGGGGATGGTGTACGAGGGAAAGGGTCGAAACGGGGGATGAATAAAGGCCCCGAAAAGTTGGTTCGGGGCCTGGGTGGGGACTGTTGATTTTCGGGGCGGGCTCAGCCACCCCGGGCGGTCATGTAGAGGAGAACGCCTAGAATAAGGATGGCCAGTGCGGACACGGCGGTTATGGCGATTTCCATGGTCGATTCCTTTAGCCAACGGGTGGTTGAGGGAAACTTCCTTCCACCCTTCTACCCTTTCCGGTCCCCACGTGCCAAAGGCCTACAGGAAAACCCCAAGGCGCAGCCCGATCACATCCATGTCTGATTCGGGTTGGAGGATGGCCCCGATGCTGCTTGAGGAGACGGGTGAGGGGTCGAAGCGGTAACTGTCATAGTAAAGGGTCACACCGACCTGGGTACCCGTTGAAGTGACCTTGCTCAACTCGTAGGCGGCGTAGAAGTTGGGCTCAGGGTTCGGGCTTAATTCGGCATTGAAGGCGTCAATCTCCTCGTGCACATCCAGCGGATAACGCACCCCCGCCTCCAGCCGGCCGTACCATTCCTCGAAGGTTAGATCGGCAACCCCCAGCCCGGCCTTCGCATAGACCACCGTGTATTGTTCCTCGACGCCCTGGACAGGGGTACCGTTGGCGGCAAAGCCATCCTGGATGTCCCGGGACCAGTACTCGCCGCCCAGCCCCGCCATGGCGTCGAAACTGTAACGCGCCCAATCGGGGAGGAAACGGTATCCGACCTGGCCTTCGCCCAAGGCGCCTTTGTAGCTAACCTCCGTTCTCAACGGCACTCCGCCCTGGGTTTCGCCGTCGTAGTCCATTTCCCCCGCATAACCCCTGGCCTCCAGGGCATAGACCGGACCTTCGGCCGACCGGAGGTAATTGTCGAAGGTGACCGCGCCGGTAAAGCGGGGACCTTCTTCCTCAAGGATCTCTCGTGACGGGTTTGACGCCTGTTCGCTCCAGGTAAAGGCCTCCAAGCCCAGATGAAACCCCAAACGCGGGCTGGACGGTTCCGGAGCATCTCCCTCGGCTCCGGCGGCTAGGGTCGGAGCGGAGCCCAGGAGGATCGCCCATAGCTTGCGGGAGGTCATTTTGGCCCCTTTCAGGTGCGATCGGGTTTCGGGTGCGATTGAGGGTGCCTAAATTACCGGCTATGAGGGCGATAAAGAAAGTCCCGGGCGTCGAAGACGGCAACAGCAAAAAGCCCCGCGACTAGAGCGCGGGGCTTTTTGGGGCTTTGTCGGCCGGATATGGAGGCTGGGAGGGGATTCGAACCCCTGTGGAACGGATTTGCAGTCCGTCGCATAGCCACTCTGCCACCCAGCCGGTAGGTCGGAGATGAAAAAGGGAAAGCCTTAGGCTTTCCCTGCCGATCTCAGCCAGGCCCCGGTATCCTTTGGCGGGTATACCTGGGCAATGTCTGGAGCGGAAGACGAGATTCGAACTCGCGACCCCAACCTTGGCAAGGTTGTGCTCTACCACTGAGCTACTTCCGCTAAGGGTCAACAATTTCCCAAAACCGGCCCGGGGTGTCAAGATGCGCCGGGCTTGGCGGAATCCTCGGCGGGCCCGGCGCCCAAAAGCATGGGTAACGCCGCCCGCAGGTAGAGGATCATGGACCAAAGGGTCAGGATCGCGGCGGCGGTAAGGAGGACCACGCCCCAGAAATGGGCGTCGATGCCGAAGACCCGCGTGTGAAGCAGCAGCAGGACAATGGCGGCCATCTGCAGGGCCGTCTTGACCTTGCCCATCCAGGAGACGGCCACAGCGGCCCGTTTGCCCAGCTCAGCCATCCACTCCCGCAGCGCGGAGATGGTGATCTCGCGGCCGATGATGATCACGGTGAGGATGGCCGGAGCCCGGTCGTCGGCGGTCAGCAGGACCAGGGCGGTGGCTACCATGAGCTTGTCGGCCACCGGGTCGAGGAAGGCCCCGAAGGCGCTGGTCTGCTCGTAGCGCCGTGCCCAGAAGCCGTCCACCCAATCGGTGATGGCGGCCAGCACGAAAACCACGGCGCTGGTGACATAGCCGGTCCAGCCCGGGATCAGGAACACACCCATCAACAAGGGGATAGCCGCAATCCGGATCAGGGTCAGGATGTTCGGGACGTTCCAGGTCACCCCGGCCTCCATTCGTTCCTAAGAGATGGCTGGGGAGGGACCCTAGTCGTTCACCCCTGCCCTCCTGCATGGAATTCCGCGTAGATTCGCTCCGCCAGAGAGCGGCTTATCCCCTCCACCTTCTGCAGGTCCTCGGTGCCGGCGGCCCGGATGCCCTTGAGACCGCCGAAATGGTGCAGCAAAGCCTTCTTGCGCTTGCCGCCCACGCCCGGAATGCCGTCCAGAGCGGACTCCCGCCGGATCTTGCTGCGGCGCTGCCGGTGCCCGGAAACGGCGAAGCGGTGGGCTTCATCCCGGATCTGCTGCAGCAGGTGCAGGGCCTTGGAGTAGGGATCGAGGCTGAAGGCACGGTCCTTCCCCGGGCGCCATAAATCCTCTTCCCCCGGGCGCCGCTCCGGTCCCTTGGCCACACCCAGAAGCTCCACCCCTTCGATCTGCAGCTCCTCGAAAGCCCGTTCGGCCACATTCAGCTGACCGCGGCCGCCATCGACGATGACCAGGTCCGGCAGTTGGGCCTCTTCCCGCTTAAGGCGGCCGTATCGCCGCGTCAGCACCTCCTCCATGGCGGCGTAGTCGTCCCCGGGCTCCACGTCGCGGACGTTGAAGCGTCGGTAATCGGACTTGCGGGGGCCTTCCCGGTCGAAAACCACGCAGGAGCCCACCGGCCCCTCGCCCCGGGTATGAGAGATATCGAAGCACTCCATGCGCTCGGGAACCGCCTCCAGCCCCAGGGCGTCGGTTAGGGCCTGGTAACGCTCGGCCAGACCGGCCTCCTCCGATACTCGGCGCTGGAGGGCATTATCCGCATTGTGCGCGGCCATGGCTACCCAGTGCCGCTTCTCGCCGCGCTGCGGCTGGGTGATGGTCACCTTCCGCTCCATGCGCTCGGACAGGGCCTCGGCCAGGGCCTGCTGCTCGGCCGGGGGCTGGTTGACCACCACGCTCGGCGGAACCGGCTTGTCGTCGTAGAACTGGGTCAAAAAGGCCTGGAGCACCTCTTCCGGGGGCACCCCTTCGGTGTGCTGGGGGAAGAAGCCACGATTGCCCAGATTGCGCCCGCCCCGGATGAAGAACACCTGGACGCAGGCCAGGCCGGCCTCCATGCGCACGGCGATGACATCGTGGTCGCCGCTTCCGCCGGACACGTGCTGGTTCTCCTGGACCCGGCGTATAGCCCGGATCTGGTCCCGCAGCCGGGCCGCCTCCTCGAAGCGCATGTTGGTGGATGCCGCCTCCATGCGCTCGGTGAGCTCGTTCGTCAGCTCCTCATTGCGGCCGTCCAGGAAAAGCTCCGCCTGGCGCACGAATTCCCGGTAGGTGCCAAAGCCGACCTCCCCGGTGCACGGCCCGCTGCAGCGCTCGATCTGGTATTGCAGGCAGGGCCGGGTGCGGTTGGCGAAGAAGGTGTCCTCGCACTGACGCACCGGGAAGATGCGCTGCATGAGCTTGAGCGTCTCGCGCACCGCGCTGGCCGAGGGATAAGGGCCGAAGTAGCGCCCTTTCTCCTTCTGCGGCCCGCGGTGGAACGCCAGCCGGGGATAATCGTGGTTGCGCGACAAGAAGATGTAGGGATAGCTCTTGTCGTCCCGCAGCAAAACGTTGTAGCGCGGGCGGTGGCGCTTGATGAGATTGCTCTCGAGGAGCAGGGCCTCGGTCTCGGTGTGGGTCAGCGTGGCCTGGATGTCGGCGATCTGGCCCACCATGGCCCGGGCCTTGGGATCCGTGTCGGCGTTCTGGAAATGGCTGCGGATGCGGGCCCGGATGTTGCGGGCCTTGCCGACGTAGACCACCACCCCCGAGGCGTCTTCCATGCGGTAGACGCCAGGGCCGGTAGGCATTATATGAATCAATGACTTATGCTTTTCTGTTGCGGTCATGGATGAAATTTCGGCTCGAGGGCCGGTGATGGCAAAGGACGGGACCTTGCCTTAGCGCCTGCCGTCCCCGAAAAAGGGGATCCCGGTCGGCTTGAAGATCAAACTCAAGGCCATCCCCGCGAAGAAGCCGGCGATATGGGCCATGTAGGCCACTCCCCCGCCCTCGGCGCCCCCGTTAAAGGCGTTGGAGAGGAATTGGAATCCAAACCAGATCAGCAGCACCACCACCGCCGGCAGGCGGACCACCGTCAGGATGAACCCCAGGGGCACAAGGACCCCCACCTGGGCCTTGGGATAAAGCAGCAGGTAGGCCCCGAGCACACCGGAAACGGCGCCGGAAGCGCCGATCATGGGGACCTCCGAGGCCGGCGCCTGGAGGATGTGGGCCAGCGCGGCCGCCACCCCGGCGAGGACATAGAAGGCGATGAACCGAACGGGGCCCAAAGCGTCCTCGATATTGTTGCCGAAGATCCACAGGAAAAGCATGTTGCCGGCGAGATGCAGAATCCCACCGTGCAGAAAAAGGCTGGTTACCAGGGTCAGCGAGGCCGGGATCGGGCTCTCATACTGGGGTATGTACGATGACACCGCACCGGTGACCATGCCAGGGATGACACCGAACCAGTGGACAAAGTAGTTATAGGCCTGCGGGCCCATTGTCAGCTGGTACAAAAAAACCGCTACGCAGGCTGCGATAACCCCGACGGTAACGACCGGGCTTCGTTTGGTGGGATTGTCGTCGTAGAGTGGGATCACGCCTCCCGGACCCCTCCTTTCTAGCGCCCGCGGCCCGGTCGCCCCGGCCTACCTACGCCTCCCGGCTACCGCGCTCATTCCTGGGGGGAGGTATCCAGGTTACGCAGATGCTCCCAGGTGAAGATGCCGGTATTGTGGCCGTCGTCGAAGCTCAGCTGAATGGCGTAGTTGCCCACGGGGTCGAAGCTGGTGATGTCCACGTTCTCCTTGCCCGTGATGGTCTTGGCCTGGTCGGGGGTATGGCCCTTGCAGTCGGCACAAGGGCACTCCACCCGGAGGTATTCGTAGGTGTATTTGGAGACGTGGCCGTCCTCCCACTCGATCTCCAGGATCTTGGATTTGGTATGCGGCCGGATCTCCACCGGCCGGACCTGCTCTTGGCTCATGGCCCGTTTGCTCCTAACGATTCGGTTGCGTTGGCTGCGGCGGGTTAAGGGCTAGCTGGGAAATATGGTACAAACCCGGATCCCTCAAGGGCTTGCATGCCCTTGGACCGGAAGCCGGCTCCATCGTTCTAGGTACAAGGGTCGCTTTCCCGATTACGGCGGGGTGGCCCTGGCGCTCGTACCTTTACCGTGGGGCGCGGCGGCGTCCCCCCTCCACCACCGCGAGAAGGGAATCATGAAGATCGAGGCACTGCAAATCCGCAAGGGCAACATCATCGAGTACGAGGGCGGCCTGTGGCGGGTCCTCAAGGCTGAGCACACCAAGCCGGGTAAGGGCGGTGCCTTCGTGCAGACCGAGCTCAAGAACATTGAGACGGGAACCAAGACCACCAATCGGTTCCGCTCCGAGGAGAAGGTGGAGAAGGCCCATATCGAGCCGCGCAAGATGGAGTTCCTGTACCACGACGGCGCCAACTATATCTTCATGGACCAGGGCACCTTCGAGCAGATTGCCCTCGACGAGGAGACCCTGGAAGGCGTCACGGAATTCCTTCAGCCCAACCTGGAAGTCGACGTGCTGTTCCACAACGAGCGACCCATCGGTGTCGAGCTGCCCAAGGCGGTGGAGCTAAAGGTGGTGGATGCTGAACCGGTGGTAACCGGCCAGACCGCCGATGCCACCTACAAGCCCGCCCACCTGGAGACCGGCGTCACCGTCCAGGTGCCCCAGTTCGTCGAGGCCGGCGACGTCATCCGGGTTAGCACTGCCGATGGCACCTACGAGGAGCGGGTTAAGCAGGGCTGAGCCAGGTTCTGGCCCTGGGACCCTCGCCTTGGCCCCTGCCATCCCCTACCCCTTGATGGTGATCCGGGGCACCAGCCGGACCACCCGCTGCGACAGGCCTGAGGCCTCGGCGGCCTCCACCACCTGCTCCACCGCCTTGTAGGCCTCCGGGGCCTCCTCGGCCACGCCGCGCATGGAGGGGCTGCGCACCCGCATGCCGCGGTCGCGCAGCTCGCGCAATACCTCCTCGCCCCGCCACTGCTTGCGGGCTTGGTTGCGGCTCATGCGCCGACCTGCGCCGTGGCAGGAGCTCCCAAAGGAGCGGGCGTCGTTGCCCGCCATGCCCACAAGGATGTAGCTCGCCGTGCCCATCGTGCCGCCAATTAGCACCGGCTGGCCCACCCCGCGCAGGGCCGGCGTCAGGTTGGTGCTGCCAGCCTCCAAGGCGCGGGTGGCTCCCTTGCGGTGGACGAACAGGCGGCGCTCGGCGCCGTCCACCTTGTGGGTCTCCTCTTTGCAGGTGTTGTGGGAGACGTCGTAGAGCAGGTTGAGATTGGCCTCGGGCAGCACGTCGGCGAAGGCTTGGCGGGTCAGGTGGGTGATGATCTGCCTATTGGCCAGGGCGCAGTTGATGGCGCCGCGCATGGCGCCCAGGTAGGCCTGCCCTTCCGCCGAGGTCAGGGGCGCGCAGGCCAGCTCATTGTCGGGCAGATCGATGCCGTGCTTGCTCGCGGACCGGGCCATGGATTTCAGGGCCTCGCTGCCGATCTGGTGGCCCAGCCCGCGGGATCCGCAGTGGATGGTGGCCAGCAGGTCGCCCTCGTGCAGGCCGAACCCGGCCGCCGTCTCGGCATCGTGGATGGCCGCCACCTGCTGGATCTCCAGGTAATGGTTGCCCGAGCCCAGGGTGCCCATCTCGTCCTTCTGGCGCTGCTTGGCCTTGTCGGAGACCTGCTCCGGGTCGGCCCCGGCCATTTGCCCCAGCTCCTCGGTGCGGTTGAGGTCGTGCGGATGGCCGTAACCCTCGCCTACCGCCCACCGCGCGCCGCCGGCGAGCATGTCGTCCATCTCCGCAGCGGACAGGTGGATCTTGCCCCGGCTGCCCACCCCCGCGGGGATGCGGTGGAAGAGCTGGTCCGCCAGGGCATCCTCCCTGCCCGCCAGGTCCGCAGCGGTCACACCGGTATGCAGGGTGCGCACCCCGCAGGAAATGTCGAAGCCCACGCCGCCGGCGGAGACCACCCCGCCGGCTTCGGGGTCGAAGGCGGCCACCCCGCCGATGGGGAAGCCGTAGCCCCAGTGGGCATCGGGCATGGCGTAGGCCGGGCCCACGATCCCGGGCAGGCTGGCCACGTTGGCCAGCTGCTCGAGGACCCGCTCGTCCATCTCCCCGAGCAGATCCGCGTCGCCGTAGATCACCCCCCGGGTCCGCATGGCCCCCACCGGATCCATGACCCAGCGATAGGGCCCTTCCTGGCGTAGCCGGCTCACTTCCATGGCCGTTCTCCTTGGGGGCAGTAATGGCTAGACATCCACCACGCACTCCAGCAGCCAGCCGCCGTCGCCCCGTTCGGCCCGCAGGCCGGTGAGCGTGGCCCCCTTGACCTCCACCGCCGGCTGGTGACGATCCCGGTCCACCGGCTCGCCCAGCACGGTGGCGGTCAGGTGGTAGGTGCCGCCGGCGCCGCTGATCGCCACCTCGAAGCCGGCGAACAGCATGCGGCGGATGGCCATGGCATAGATCAGGGTGTCCAGCCACTCCACCAGCAGGAATTCGGGATCATCCGCGGCACAGGACAGGGCCACCTCTTCCCGCCCCACCACCCTTTGCGGCTCGGTGATCACTGCCGTCAGGGCCAGCCCCGCCTGCTCCAGGGCCGCCCCCAGATCCGGTCCCCAGGCGCGCAGGCCGATGTCGGCCTGGTGCTCGAAATGCTGCCAGCCGCTGGTGGTCACACATGCTCCCCGGGTTCAGAGGGCCCCCTCGGATCGAGTATGCTAACCTTCGGTGGGCCGCACAAGCGGCGGGGAGGGGCTCCCGCCGCGATTGTCATTGCGAGTCCCGCCACTAAGCCCCTACGAAACCGTGGCTAAAGCTCCGTTATCCGGCCAGGCTTAGTGGCGGGACGCGGCAATCTGCCGGTTTGGGCTTCGTTCGGCAGATCGCTTCGCTGTGCTCGCGATGACCACTGGCTCACGGCCTGGGTGTCGCTCCTACGGGCCCTGTTTCTCCCTTTTCCATTCTTCCCGGCCCAAAAACGCCTTATGAATCAGGTCGCCCACACCCCCATGATCGCCCAGTACCTCCGCATCAAGGCGGAGTACCCGGACATCCTGCTGTTCTACCGCATGGGCGATTTCTACGAGCTGTTCTACGACGACGGCCGGCGCGCCGCGTCCCTGCTCGACATCACCCTCACCCAGCGCGGCGAGAGCGGCGGCGAGGCCATCCCCATGGCCGGGGTGCCGGTGCACAACCTGGAGCCCTACCTGGCGCGTTTGGTGCGCTCGGGAGAATCGGTGGCCATCTGCGAGCAGCTGGAGGATCCCGATCAGGCCAAGGGCCCGGTGGAGCGGGGCGTGGTGCGCGTGGTGACCCCGGGGACCCTGACCGAGTCCACCCTCCTGGAGGAACGGGCCAACAACTTCCTCGCCGCCGTGGTGCCGCCGGCTCGAGAGGGCGGTCCCTGGGGCCTGGCCGCCCTGGACCTGTCCACCGCCCGCTTCACCGTGGCCGAGCCGACCTCGGCCGAGGCCCTGGGCGGCGAGCTCACCCGCCTAGACCCGGCGGAGATCCTCGTCCCCGAGGGCATCGCCCTGCCCGAGGGGGTGCCGGCGGACTACCCGGCCCGGGTCCAGACCCGGCCGGAATGGTCCTTCCAACCCGATACCGCCCGGGAGTACCTCAACGACCAGTTCGGCACCCGCGACCTTTCCGGCTTCGGCTGCGAGGACCTGGGGGCCGGCGTCCAGGCCAGCGGCGCCCTGCTCATCTACGCCCGCGAGACCCAGAAGGGCCTGCTGCCCCACCTGCGCTCCCTGGTGCGGGAGCGCAGCGAGGACACGGTGGTCATGGACGCCGCCACCCGCCACAACCTGGAGATCGACCGGACCCTGTCCGGCGAGGGCAGCACCCACCTGGTGGGCGTCCTGGACCGCACCGTCACCCCCATGGGCGCCCGGCTGCTGCGGCAGTGGCTGACCCGCCCCCTGCGCCGGCCCGAGGCCCTCAAGCGCCGCCACCAGGCGGTGGCCTCCCTGCTCGACGGCGGCCGGTTCCAGCAGCCGCAGGGGCTGCTGGACCGGGTCGGGGACATGGAGCGCATCCTGACTCGGGTCGGCCTGGGCTCGGCCAACCCCCGCGATCTCAAGCAGCTGCAGGAGTCCCTTGCCGTCCTGCCCGAGCTCCAGACCGCCCTGAACCGTCACGACAGCCCCCGCCTGGGCGAGCTGGCGGCCGCCTTGCCGCCTCAGCGGGAATGGGTGGATCACCTCGCCGCCGCCCTGGTGGACCAGCCTCCCGCCACCGCCCGCGACGGCGGCTTCATCCGCGCCGGCTTCGACGGTGAGCTGGACGAGCTGCGCGACGTGGGCGACAACGCCGGCGACTACCTGGCCCGGCTGGAGGCCGAGGAGCGCGAGCACACCGGCATCGATACCCTCAAGGTGGCCTACAACAAGGTCCACGGCTACTACATCGAGGTCTCCAAGTCGCGCCTGGACAAGGTGCCGGAGCGCTACATCCGCAAGCAGACCCTGAAAAACGCCGAGCGCTTCGTCACCCCCGAGCTCAAGCGCTTCGAAGAGCAGGCCCTGTCCGCCGCCGAGCGCTCCCTGGCGCGGGAGAAGGCCCTGTTCGAGACCCTCATCGAGGGCCTTCGCGCCGATCTGGCCACCCTGCAGCCCCTGGCCCAGGGCGTGGCCGAGGTAGACGTTCTGGCCAACTTCGCCGAGCGCGCCGAGGCCCTGGACTACGTCCAGCCCGAATGGAGCGACGACGACGCCCTGACCATCCGCGAGGGCCGCCATCCGGTGGTGGAGACCGCCAGCCGCGCACCCTTCGTGCCCAACGACCTCGCCCTTCACGATGCCCGCCGCATGCTGCTCATCACCGGCCCCAACATGGGCGGCAAGTCCACCTACATGCGCCAGGTGGCCCTGATCGTGCTCATGGCCCACGCCGGCAGCTTCGTCCCCGCCGCCGAGGCCCGCCTCAAGCCCGTGGACCGCATCTTCACCCGCATCGGCGCCCGCGACGACCTGGCCTCGGGCCGGTCCACGTTCATGGTGGAGATGACCGAGACCGCCAACATCCTGCACAACGCCGGCCCCGATTCGCTGGTGCTCATGGACGAGATCGGCCGCGGCACCTCCACCTTCGACGGCCTCGCCCTGGCCTGGGCCAGCGCCGAGCGCTTGGCCGGCCACAACCGCCCCTGGGCCCTGTTCGCCACCCACTATTTCGAGCTCACCGACCTCGCCGACCGCCTCGACGGCGTCGCCAACGTACACGTTGCGGCGCGGGAGTACGGCGACCAGGTGGTGTTTTTGCACACCGTCCGGGAGGGGGCCGCCGATCGCAGCTACGGCATCCAGGTGGGCTCCCTGGCCGGCCTGCCCCAGCCGGTCCTGGAGCGCGCCGGCACCCTGCTGGAGGAGCTAGAGGCCGGCGCGGTCACCCCTAGCCACGAGCCCGAAAGCCCCGAGCCGGCGCCCCAGCTGGACCTGTTCAGCGCCGCGCCGCATCCGGTGGTGGAGCGCCTTAGGGGACTGGATCCGGACGAGCTGAGCCCCCGCGAGGCCCTGGAGCTGCTCTACCACCTGCGCAGGCAGGCGAAAGATTGAAGCGCCCGGATCGGCCGCGGTGGGAGGGACCGGCATGAGCCCTCCCCCCGTCCGAGGCCAGGCTGCCGGGCTGCTGCTAGGAGCGGCCATCGGCGGGGTCCTCGCCTTCCTGACCGAGGAAGTGGCCCGGGCGGCGGCCGCCAACCTGTTGACCCTGATCGCCGCCATCTACCTGGGCTTCGGCCTGGCCTCTGGAAAGCCTGAGAAGGTCCTGGTGCAGGGGCTGGGGGCGGGGGCGTTCTTCGCCCTGGCCGTCCTGGGCCTGTGGCTGAGCACTTGGTGGATCGTAGCCGGCCTGGTCCTGCACGGGCTCTGGGATCTGGGCCACCATGGGAGGGAGGGTGCGGTAAGGGAGATCCCCGAGGCCTATCCCCTGTTCTGCGCCTTTTTCGATTGGGGATTGGCGCTGGGGCTGGTTCTCCGAATCGGCCCGCTCCCCGCGTGGTAAGAGGAGCTCGGTCGGCCGGGGCCCAGGCTTCCCCCGGCAGCCATCGAGGCGCCCGAGGCCGGTTGCTGGATATCCCTGCCGAGCCAACCTGGAAAAAAGGAGGGAGCAAGAATGCCACAGGGACCAAGGGACTTTGTCTTAGCGGCAGGACTCCTCGTCACCCTGGCCTTTTTGGCTGCAGGTACCGCCGAGGCGGAAATCTACAAATGGGTGGACGAGGCGGACCGGGTTCACTACTCCGACAAGCCCAACGGCGGGGACCAAGCCAAAGAGGTCGAGACTAAAGCCCTGAGCTCATACAAGAGCCCCAAGATTCGGGAAACCTCGCTCGAGGACCGGAGGCCCAACGGCAACGGCGGGAAGCCGCATGTAACCATGTACAGCGCCGAATGGTGCGGCTACTGCGATAAGGCCCGGAACTACTTCCAGAAGAACAACATCCCGTTCACCGAATACGATGTGGAGAATAGTAAAAAGGGCCGCCGGGATTATAAACGCATGGGCGAGGACGGGGTGCCAGTGATCCTTGTGGGGCACCGCAAGATGCGGGGATTCTCGCCGGATTCATTCCGGAAGCTATACCGCAGCCAAAAGACCCGATAGACAAATCGGGCAAGACCCCCCGCTCCTGGCAGCCGGGTTATTTGGGCATCAGGCAACAGGCCGGACCTCCGCCCGAGCCCGCATACCTTCAAAACGGCCAGGATTAAGGTCAATCCGCTGAAATCTTGCGGCAGCCTTGCAATGACGGACCCGTCGATTTTAAGGTACCAATGGGTAGGTTATCCCTTCCCTTATGCTCTCATTCTTCCCGCCTCGGCCCTCTCAGCCCTTCTGCAGCAGCTCCCGCAGATCGATCACCGCCGCGTTGGCGCGCGCCAGGTAGCTCGACATGACCAGCGAGTGGTTGGCCAGCAGGCCGAAGGGCTCGCCGTTCAAGACCATCCAGGCGTCCTTCTCGCGCACGCTGTTCCTCAGCTCGCGGATGACGTGGTTGAGGCTGGGGACGGCGTTCTTGTCTTCAAGTACCGGCCGGAAGTCGTGACGGATAGCCTTGAGGAGGTGCAGCAGGCCCCAGCTATTGCCCCGGGCCTCCCACCAGACGTTGTCGATTTCCATCCATGGGGTGGTGGACCGCTCCTCGGCCGCCTCGGCCTTGGCCTGGGTGCCGGCGGGCTCGCCGGCGAGGTTGCGCTGGACGCGGATCTCGGGGCGGGCGGCGGCCAGGCGCTGGGCGTAGTCACCCAGGCGCATTTCCACCGTTTTGAGCCAGTCCCGCAGGTTGTCGGCGCGGACGTAGAACTGGCCGTCGGGGCCCTTACCGGCGTCGGCGAGGCGGGCCATGTAGGCCCGCAAGCGCTTTTGCCCCTTGCGGTATTCGCTCTCGGTGGAGGGGATGAACAGCACGCCCCACTTGGCGTAGTCGAAGCTGAACTGAGGGTCGGCCACTGCGAGGTCCGGGTCCTCCTGGGACTGGGTCTGCGAGCGCGTCATGTCGTCGCGCAGGGTCTCGGCGAAGTCGCGCACCTGGATGACCACGCCCGTCTCGAAGGACGGGATGTTATCCATCAGCACGCCCGGGGGCAGGATGTCGTTGGTGAGGTAGCCGCTCGGCTTGTCGAGCAGGAACCGGGTAAGCTCGTCCAGGGTGGCCGCGGAGACGTAGCCCACAGACAGCTCGCCATCCCCGAGATGGCCGCGTTGCTCGGCCATGTCCTTGGCGTTGGCCACCACGTCGAAGCGATCCGGCTGCATGCCCCACCACAGCGATAGTCCGAAGGGGATGACCAGGACAAGGAAGAACACCGCCGCCGCGATGGCGCTGGTCCAGACCCCGCCGGGGACCCAGCGGAACTTCAGGAATTCCCGGATGCGGCCGTAGAGGCCCTGCAGGCGGTCCAAAAGCCGGTGCAGGCGCTCCGTAGCGCCGGTTTGACGGTCCTCGTTGGCCAAATGGGGCTCCTTGGTTGCGGTTAGAGCGGGCCGGACCCCGCTGGAATGGGCACTTCAGCCGATGGGCCGGGCGGGTGGCCGGCGTGGGCGCGCTCCTTGCGAAACCCTCCGGACTGCGGGGATCCGGGATTCACGTCCACCGGGGCAGTGGTAAGGGACCCCAGCCATTCACAACCGCCCCGACCGGAAGATCGCCACGATCAGCCACATTCCGAAGAAGGCGGCCACGCCGAAGCCCACCAGCCCGAACAGGGGCAGGCCGTAGACCACGGGGCCGGCCTCGGCCTGGACCAGGGTGGCGGAGCCGATGATGAGCGAGGCTACCACCAGGGCGAAGGCGATGCGGTTGCTGGCCCGATCCAGCTCCTGCTCGAAGCGGTCCTGATTGCGCAGCTCCAACTCGATGGGCCTGCCCTCGCCCAGCCGCCGCAGGGTCTGGCGCAGGTCGCGGAACATGGCCCGGGCCTCGGTGCCGCTGTCCCCCACGAAGCCCCAGGCGCGCTGGGCCAGGCGGTCGGGGCGATAGCGGGCGCGCAGGACGCCGCGCAGGTAGGGCTCGGCCTCGGAGACCATGTCGAAGTCGGGGTCCAGCACCTGGCCCAGGCCCTCCACCGTGATCAGGGCCTTGGCCAGCAGGGCCAGGTCCGGCGGCAGGGCGATGTTGTGTTCGCGGATGAGGCGCACAAAGTCCACCAGGATCTCGCCGAGCTGCAGTTCCTCCAGGCGGATGCCGTGGTAGCGCTCGATGAAGGCCTCGGCGTTGCGCAGCAGCTCGTCCCGGTCCAGATCGGCGGGCGGCCGGCCGATGCGCAGGAAGGTGTCGACGGCGTCGTCGCTGCGGCGGTCGATGAGGGCGAGCAACAGGTCCAGCAGGTCCTCGCGCAGGTTGGCGCGCAGCCGGCCCACCATGCCGCAGTCGATGAAGCAGACCCGGTCGGGCTCGGGGAAGATGACGTTGGAGGGATGCGGGTCGGCGTGGAAGAAGCCGTCCCGGATGATCATCTTGAGGAAGGCGCGGGCGCCGCTGCGGGCCAAGGCGCGGCGGTCGTAGCCCCGTTCGTCGAGCTCTTCCGGTGGTGTCAATGCCATGGGGCCGGTGACGAACTCGGTCACCAGGACCGACTCGTCGGAGTACTCCCAGTACACCCAGGGGAAGACGACGTCCCGGCGGTTGCGGAAGTTATCCCGGAAGCGGTCGATGTTTCGCCCTTCCTGGGACAGGTCCATCTCGGCCCGGAAGCTTTCGGAGAACTCCTGGGCGATGCGCTCGGGATCGTGGCGGGCGATTTCGGTCAGGTGGTCGGCGGCAAGCTTGGCGAGGCGCTTGAGGATGGCCAGGTCCACCTCCACCTGCTCCCGGATACCCGGCCGGCGGACCTTGACCGCCACCTCCTCGCCAGTGGGCAGAACGCCGCGGTGGACCTGCGCGATGGAGGCGGTGGCGATGGGCTCCGGGTCGAACTGGGCCAGGCGCTGCCAGCCGGCATCGCCCCAGGATTCGCGCAGGGCCGTCTCGATGGCCTCCTGTGGGATGGGCGGCAGGCGGCCCTGCAGGCGGGACAGCTCCTCGATCCAGTCAGGGGGCAAAAGATCCGGCCGCGTCGACAGGATCTGGCCGATCTTGATGAAGGAGGGACCCAGCTCCTCGCAGATCAGCCTTACGCGCACGGGGGTGGTCAGAGCGCCTCCGTGCTCGGCGCGCCGCGCCCATTTGGGCACGAAGCGCGCCAGCCGCAGCTGGTGGATCAGCTCGCTGAAGCCGTAGCGGGCAAAGACCGTGAGGACTTCGCGCAGTCGGCCGACCTGGCGTAGTCCGTCCTGGCCGAATAAGCTCAACGGTCGCCATCCCCGCGCCTGTCTTCATTCCCCCGGGTTGCCACGTGGGCCTCCAGATTGGCTACCCGGGCCTGCAGCTGGCGCATCTGGCGGCCAGCCTCGGCCTGCTCCGAATGGGTCACCAGATGGGCCCGCCGCAGGGCTCGCTCCAGCTCCTCGCGGATGCGGTCGTCCAGGGGGGCCAGCTGCTCCCGCCCGGTCTCCCGCCAGGCCTCGGTCTCCCGCTCCAACCGGTCCCGGATGCGGGACCGGCTCTCCCGGCCGGTATCGGCGTAGAGATCGGCGTTGTGGCGGAAACGCTGCCAGCCGCTTACCGTCGCCCCCAGGGCGACATCCGCCGCCTTGCGCAGCCGTCGGAACATGGTGATCCCCCTGCCCTTTTGGTTGTCCGTAGTGGGGTCCGATACTAGCAGGCCTGGCGCTGCCGCGCCTATTCGGGTCCCCGCTCCAGGAGCCGCTCCAGGCCCGCCTCGTCCAGGACGGTAACGTCCTGCTCGCGGGCCTGGTCGAGCTTGGAGCCGGGATCGGCCCCGGCGACCACGTAGTCCGTCCGGCTGGAAACCGAGCCGGTTACCCGGCCCCCCCGGGCCGCTAGGGCCTCCTCGGCCTCCTCCCGGCTCCAACGCTCCAGGGTCCCGGTGAGCACCAGGCGCAGCCCGGACAGGTCCGGGCCCTCGGCCGTATCCCGCTCGGGCTCCTCGGGCACCACACCCTGGGCCAGCAGATCGTCGATCACCGCCTGGTTTCGCTGTTGGGCGAAGAAGGTGACGATGGCGTCGGCCACCGCCGGGCCGATGTCCGGGAGGGCCTCCAGGGTGTCGCGATCGGCATTGCGGATCGCCTCCAGGCTGCCCAGCCGGTTGGCCAAGGTCTGGGCGGTGGCCTGGCCCACAAGATCGATGCCCAGGCCGTAGATGAAGCGATCCAGCGGGGGGTGCTTGCTGGTCTCCAGGGCCCGCACTAGGTTGTCCGCCGACTTCTCGGCCATGCGCTCCAGCCCCTGGAGCTGCTCCCGGGTCAGGCGGAACAGGTCCGCCGGGGTCGCCACCAGCCCGGTCTCGATCAATTGCATGGTCAGCTTCTCCCCCAGCCCCTCGATATCCAGGGCACCCCGGCTGGCGAAGTGCAGGATGGCGCCGTGGCGCTGGGCCGGGCAGGCCAGGCCGCCGCTGCAATAGGCGTCGACCTCGCCCTCCGGGCGGACCACGTCGGCGCCGCACACCGGACACTGGTCGGGCAGCCGGTAAGGTTGGGTGCCCTCGGGGCGCTTTTCGGTGATGACGCTGACCACCTCGGGGATAACGTCGCCGGCCCGCCGGATCATGACCCAGTTCCCGGCGCGGGCGTCCTTGCGCGCCACCTCGTCCTGGTTGTGGAGGCTGGCCCGGGACACCGTGGCGCCGCCCACGTTGACCGGCTCCAGGAAGGCGATGGGGGTAAGCTTTCCCGTGCGGCCGACCGAGGCCTCGATGCGCTCGATGCGGGTCATCTCCTCCAGGGGCGGGAATTTGTGGGCCAGGGCCCAGCGCGGGGAGCGGGCGATATGACCGAGCTGGCGCTGGAGGTCGTAGCGGTCCACCTTGTAGACGGCGCCGTCGGCCTCGTAGCGCAGGTTGTGGCGGCGCGCCAGGAGGTCGTTGTAGATGGCCACGCATTCGTCGATGCCGTGAGCGGTCTGGATCTCCCTGAGCATGGGCAGGCCCCAGTCCCACAGCCGATGGAGCACCTCGCTGTGGCGCTCCCCCACCGGCTCGGAGACCTGGCCCAGGCCGTAAATGGAGATCGCCAGGGGGCGCTCGGCGGTGATCCGGGGGTCGAGCTGGCGCAGGCTGCCGGCGGCGGCATTGCGGGGGTTGGCGAACTCGTCCTGCCCGGCCTCGCGGCGGCGCCGGTTGAGGTCGGCGAAACCCTCTTTGGGCATGTAGACCTCGCCGCGTACCTCCAGGGTCTGCGGCCAGCTGGAGCCCAGCAGCTGCATGGGGATCTGGCGGATGGTCTTGAGGTTGGAGGTCACCTCCTCGCCCCGGGTGCCGTCGCCGCGGGTGCCGCCGCGAATAAAGCGCCCTTCCTCGTAGATCAGGGTCACCGCCAGGCCGTCGAGCTTGGGCTCCACGGAGTAGTCCAGCGGCTCCTCGGTGCCCAGCATGGACCGGATGCGCCGGTCGAAATCAAAGGCCTCAGACTCCTCGAAGCCGTTCTGCAGGGACAGCATGGGGACGGCGTGGCGGATCGCCGGGAGCTCGTCGAGGGGCTCGGCGCCCACCCGCTGGGTGGGGGAATCCGGCGTCACCCATTCGGGATGCTCGGCCTCGATCGCCTGGAGCTCGCGGAACAGCCGGTCGAACTCCGAGTCCGGGATCTCGGGGTCGTTGAGGACGTAATAGCGGTAGTTGTGGTAGCTGACCTCCCGCCGCAGCTCCTGGAGGCGCTGGTATTCCGGATCCTCGCCGGAGGGGCTGTCTCCCGCCATGTTGTCGTTCCCTTGCTCACCGGTTTGGGGTCGCCGAAAAGGGCCTATCCGGACCAGGCCCCAAGCCCCGAACGGCCCGCAATGGGCCTAGGGCAGTCGGCCCTGCCAGCGGATGGCAGTCCGGCCATCCTGGATCTCACCGAAGAGGGCCAGCACCTGCCGGGCCTCCGCTGGGGCGCCGTCGGGCACCCAGGCCTCGCCGTCGAACCGGGCGGTTCCGGCGGCCAGATCGGCCTGAAAGTCCCCTTGGAATCCCAACAGGCGCGCGCTGGCGGTACTGACCCGGCCCTGGACGTCCCCGGGCCCGCCGATCTCGGCCTCGCCGCGATAGGTCCCGTAGGAGCCCTCGGGGCCGAAACTAGGCAGGCGGAATTCGCGGAGGGTGCCCCGGAGGCTGCCGGCGTCCGGAAAACGGGTCCCGCGCAGGCCCTCGGCGGTCACCTCCAGGGCGCCGCCCTGGCCGAAATCGAGTCGGGGGTCCACCTCGCCCAGGCGGGTCAGGGGGAGGTTGGCCTCGGCCCGAGGAACGCGCCAGTTACCGCCCCACCCCATGGCCGCCCGGCCGGAGGCCTCCCCGCCCAGGGCCGCGGCCTCCAGCTCCGCCCCCAGGCGGCCACGCAGCAGCTGCCAAACGGCGATCCGGGCCTCCAGCGGGCCCCCTTGCAGGCGTCCCGATCGGGGGAGATCCACCGCGAATCGATCGATCGTGGGATGCCAGAGGGAGCCCTGGACGCCACTCACCGTGACGCCCTCCGGAATGGCCCCCTGCCCCCAGTGGACGACCCAAGCCGCCGGAACCTGAATCGCCAGGGCGACCAGGTAGACGCCGGCACCGAGCAGGCCAAGACGCACCCCCCGCCTCACTCCTCCGCCCTCCGTGGGGCCAGGGTCAGGCGCGCCCGCACCCGGCCCTGAGCCTCGTCAACCCGCTCGATGCGAGCCCCCTTCGCCACCGCTGCGCTCCGGCGCCGGAACGCCGCCAGCCATTCCAGCAGTTCGGCAAAGGCGACCTCCTCGAAAACCAGGCGGACGCCGTCGCCCTCGGGCCGGAGACCCTCCAGCTGCTCGGCCAGGCCGGCACCGTTCAGGGATTGCTCCACCATCGCCGGGGTCAGGTTGGCTTTCGAGGATTGGCCGCTCCCCCCGGATTCGGCCCGCATACGGCGGATCTCCTCCAGGTGGTCCTGCATCCAGCTGAGGTCTTGGCGCAGCTCGGGGATCTCCCGGGCCAGGCGGTTGCGCTCTTGCACCACCGGGGCGATGGCCCAATAGGCGATAGTGGCCACTATGGCCAGACCGGCAGCCACCAGCGCTGCCTTCTCCCGCGGTGCCCGTTCGGCCCACCATGCCCCCAGCATTCAGGCCGCGCCCTCGAAGCGGAGGCGGCCGGCCACCCGGCCCTCGACGAGCTCGGCTTCCTCCACCTCCACGGTGCCCAGGCGCCCCAGACGATTCTCCAGCCCCTCCAGGGCGCCGTAATCGGGTACCGAGACCTCCATAACCAGGGCCCGGCCGTTGAAGGTGACGGATTTCAGACGCCGATCCGTCTCGCCGTTCAGGGCCGGGGCCACACGGCGCAGAATGGCCACCAGATCCGCCCTCCCAGAGGCTTCGCCCTGATCCTCGCGGAGCTTCTCTAGCCGGTTCGCCATCTGGAAACGCGGATCCACGATATTGCGGGACTCCGGGAAGGCATCCCGGTAGGTCTCCTCGATGGCCGCCTCCAGCCGCTGGTGCTCGGCCCGGATGCGCTGACCCTCCAGCAGCCACTGGACGGCGGCTACGGCTACAAGGGCCAGGGCCAGGCCGGCGGCCGGGGCGAGCCGGCGGGCCAAAACCCGCGGGTCCCCGCGGGACGTGTAGGGGCCGGTGAGGAGATTGGCCTGCCCCCCTGGTAGGGGCTGCCTGGCCAACCAGGCCTCCCGGGAGCGGGTATCTTCGGCCACTTCGGTGGTTACTCCAAAGGGCTCCAGCCAGGGCTCCCAGGCTTCCAGGCGTTGGCGATCCGCCTCCGAGGCCACCCGCACTTGGAGCATCTCGGGCGGCACACGAGCCTCTTCCAGCGCCAGCAATAAGGCCCCTGGGGGCCGATCCCCGACCTCACCCGGCAGGCTGGCTCCGCCGAATCCTTCCGGCCGGCGCAGGAGGAAGGGGGAGCGGGTGGCGTCCAGAACCCAGGTCCCGGGGTTCGGGGGTGCCACCCCCAGATAGTCCGGAAGGAGGGCCCGGGGCCGGAGCCCCCGCTCGGTAAGCAGCTGGAACCAGGCGGCCATTCGCTCGTGCTCCGCCACGGCGACGGCCCGCTCGCGCATTCCGGGCACCGCCTTGAGCGGAACCAGGTGGTAGGCCCCCGGGTCCTGCAGGAGCTCCTCCTCCAGCGTGAACGGCAGGGCCTCCAGCAAGCGTTTGCGGTTGCGGGCGGGGATCGCCACCCAATGCAGTCGCACCGACTGCCCGGGGACGCAGGCCACGACGCGGGCCCCCGGAGAGAGGGGGGCTTCCTCGAGCGTGGCGGCAACCCCTTCCTCCCGGGGCTGGGACTCCTTGCCATAGCGACGGGCCCAGTAGACGCTGTCCGCGCCCAGGTAGACCCAACAATATTCCCCGCTTATGGCCAATTAGGGGATCTCCCTGCGGTGGCGAACGACCTCGGCCCGATTATTGGCCCGCCGATAAATGGTGGCAAGCCGGTGATCGACCTGGCCGAATTGGGCCCGAATGTGGGCCCTAAAGAACTGGGTTTGAGTGGTTATCCCCTGGACCGGCTCTTGCGGGTCCCCGGGCAGCGCAGCCTCGGTGAAGGCCTCCGGGCTGGCCAGAGGCTCCCGGTCCGTCCGCCGACGCCATTCCTCCCCCCGGGCCAGGGCCTGGCGCGGGCTCCCCCAGGGCCGAACGGTGGCCGCCAGGACCTCGGCGGTGGCGGTATTAACGTTGACCCCGGTAGCCTCGGGAAGCGCTGCGACGTGGGGCCGCAAACGCTGCCAGGCCTCTTGATCCACCCCCCTCACCAGCCGCAGTTCCTCGGCTCCGTGGAAGGGTCGGTTGGCCGCTTTATAGGGCGGTTGACGTCCCATGTAGTAGCTGTCCTCCGCGCCGCCCCCACCGGCGGGCAAGGCGTCGGCATCGACCCAGTCCACAGCGGCGTCGGCGATCCCGGGGGTGAGCTCGAGGATGCGCAGAAGCCGCCGGAACCGTTCCAGACTGACCTTGGCGACCTCGCCGTCCGGGGTGACCAGATTGTTCAGATTGAACCGCCCCTGCATGTCCTCGATGCGGCCGTCCAGCTCGCCCCAGCCCACGGGGAAAGGCGGCAGGGGGCGGGCCCAGGGATCCTGATGACCGTCGTGATCATTGGTGTCCTTGACCAGGAGCAGGCCGATCCAGTGCTCTGCCGCCCGGGCCACCTGGCGGGCCTGGGCCAAACTGGCACCGCTTTCCACCTGACGGATCCAGACCTGGTTGGACAGGGTGAGGCGGCTGACGATGGCGGTGAGCACCGCCACAACCAGCATGACGGTGATCAGGGCCACGCCCCCCTCCCTAGCGCGGGATGCCCACATGGAAGACCCGCCGGAATTCGCCGTGCTGTTCAAAGGTCAGGGTCAGCTCCACCGCCACCGGCAGGCCGGGGCCTGTGGAGGCTTCGCCAGCGTTAAGGGTTCGGCCCGGGGGCGGCCAACCCTGCTGCCAGCGGTTGCCGCCCTCCGCCAGGAACCGGGCCTTGGCCTTTATAACCCCGGTGATGAGCTCGGCTTCCCGGGTGTCGCTGGCCCGGGGCCCGTCCACCCGCGGCCAGGTGGCGCGGACCAATCGATCCTCCGGGAGCCGGTAGCTAACCCGCTGATAAGGGCTCACCGGTCCTTCCCGGAAGGAGGTCAAACCCCCGCGGCTGAAACGGAACAGGACCCCATCCAGACCGGCATCGGGGGATGCCGGCGCGTGGAAGGGGGCCCGCCATTGCCGCCCCGTGACCTGGGGAATCCGGGCGATGACCTGTTCCAGGTCCCGAGCCATAGTGCTGAAGGCCAGCTCCAGGCGCTGCCAGAAGTCCCGTTTGCGCTGCAGCCGGTCCTGGATGTCCACGCCCTGGCCCAGGGCGGTGTAGGCGGCCGTGGCCACCAGGGCGAAAATGGCCAGGGCCACGATAAGCTCGATGAGGGTCAGGCCCTCTTGGCGGGGTCTGGGTCGAACCACCAGGCTCATGATTGCCCGGGTCCGGTCGCTCGGGGCCGCTTCAGAAAGCCCTCCAGCGTGACCTGGCTCCCCTCGTCGGAATCGGGCCCCACCTGGATGGTAACCCGACGCAGGGCCTCCTCGTCGGTGGTCCGTATCTGCTCCTCCCAGGCCCATTCCCGACCGCCCATGCGGGTGGTTCCCTCGTAGGTGCGGGCCTCGGGCCACTCGCCGCGGGCCTGGCGCAGGACCAACCGGTTCTCGGCCACCCAGCGGGCCACCAGGCGCTCGGGCAAGCCCTGGGTGACCGCGATGCCCTGCCCCAGCCCCTTCCACAGGGCGGCGAGAGCGAAAGCCACCACCGCCAGGGCGGCCAGAACCTCCACCAGAGTAAAGCCGCGCGGGCCCGTCACCGTTCGTCCCCCTTCCGTTGCAGCCGGGCCCGGCCGACCACGTCGAGCTTGATCACCCGGGATTCGCCGCCGGCCCTCAGGGTCAGCCGGAAGCTGTCCTGCTCCCCGGTGGGGAAAAGGTGGACCTCGCCGGCCTCGAGGGCGGGCTGGCCGTTGACGGTCAGGTCGTTCCAGGAAACCCCGGGGGTCTCGTGGGTCTTGCCGAACAGGCCCTCTTTGATCACGGCGAATTCGCCGTTGGCCGCCTGCCGCTGGAAGCGGTAGCTGGATTCGGCGGGGCTGAGGACCAGGCGCCACCCCCGCGAGCCTAGCACGGCCTCCTGGCGGGCCCGATTCACCAGCAGCACCAGTTTCTCGGCCTCGTCACGGAGCCGGCGCTGCTCGCCGCCGCCCAGGGCAGGTACCACCAGCCCGGCAAGCACACCCACGATGGCCATCACGACCAGCAGCTCCAGGAGGGTGAAGCCTCCGGCTCCCGCGAGCGAACGGGATCCATTCGGGGCCAGAAACCCCCGCAGAGGGGAGGTCCTCCTAGAGGTTCCAGGAGCCGATGTCGTCATCCGTCCCCTGCTGACTGTCAGGCCCCAAACTGAACACATCCACATCGCCACGCTTGCCGGGGTTCAGGTAGCGGTAGGGATTGCCCCAGGGATCCTTGGGCAGGCTATCCAGATACCGGCTCCAGTTCGCCGGTTGCGGCTCGGTGCGGGGCTCCTCAACCAGGGCTTCCAGCCCCTGGTCGGTAGTGGGGTAGCCGTGGTTGTCCAGCTTGTACATGTCCAGGGCCGACTTGATGGCCTTGATGTCGTTCTTGGCGGCGGTGATCCGGGCCTGCTCGGGCCGCTCCATGACGTTGGGCACCACCACCGCGGCAAGGATGCCCAGGATGACCACCACCACCATGAGCTCGATGAGGGTGAAGCCGCGCTGCCGGTTGGGGGCGCGGGGGGGGAATGCCGTTGCTTGCTGTTGCCAGGCCATGCCCTTGCGAAACCTCCCTTGACCGGCGCCGGATCGGGGCCGGTCGGATCGCCAATGTGCCGGAGTACCCTGTACCAGCCATGTTACAGAATTAAAAAAGCCCCGCCCATGCGGGCGGAGCGGCTAAAGGGCGCCGGATCCGGGCTCAGAAAGCGTAGGAGGCGGATGGGAAGAACAGCCCGGGGCCGGCGCTGACCCCCTGGATCTCGGGAGTTCGGCGTAGATCGGGCCGGCAACGGGAAACGGACAGCCCACCCGCTCCCTGGCCTCGAGGTAAGATCCATGGTGAGGATACCCTCGATCGCCGGCTGGGGCTCGGAGTCGGCAAAGGCCCCAAGCAGCCGGCCGTCGTAGGTGACGCCCGCCACCTGTTGGAAGGCATCCAGACCGGGCCCGAAGGCACCGCCAAGGTCGCCACGAATGGCAGACCAACCCCCACCAGACCTTGATGGTTAACCCACCAGCTGGTTCATCTCGAAGATGGGCAGCAGGATGGCGAGGACGATGACCAGGACCACGCCCCCCATGACCAGGATAAGCAGGGGCTCCAGCAGGGCGGTGGCGGCAGCGACGGTGGACTCCAGCTCCCGCTCCTCCTGGGTTGCGGCGCGGCCCAGCATGCCCTCCAGCTCGCCGCCAACCTCCCCGGCCGAGATCATGTGAACCATCAGGGGCGGGAAGAGGCCGGAGGCGGCCAGGGCGCCGTGCAGGCGGCCGCCTTCCCGGACCGAGACCGCGGCCTGCTCCACCGCTTCCCGGATGGGTCGGTTGCGGACCACCCGGCCCCCGATAGTGAGGGCCTCGAGCAGGGGCACACCGCTCTCGGTCAGGATGGCCAGGGTCCGCGCCACGCGCGCCGCGTTAATGGTCCGGGCAAGGTGGCCGATGAGCGGTAGCCGCAGGATGAGGGCGTGCCAGCGGTAGCGGATGGCCGGCCGCCGGAGCGCAAGGGCCCCAGCCACTGCCGCGGCCGCCAGCGCGGTAACCAGATGGGGCCAGTAGGCCCGCAGTAAGTCGCTAGTGGCGATTAGGCCCCGGGTTAGCGCGGGCAGGGCCTGGTCGGTGTGCTCGAACACCCGCACCACCTCGGGAACCACGTAGGTGAGCAGCGCCACCACCACGGCCAATGCAACGATGGTCACCAGGATGGGGTAGATCAAGGCCGCGCCCAGCTTCTGGCGCATGGCCTGGCGCTGCTCGGTGTAGTCGGCGAGGCGGTCGAGGACGTCCTCCAACCGGCCGGATGCCTCCCCCGCCTCCACCATGGCCTGGTAGAGCTCGGGAAAGGTCCCCGGGAACTGGGCCAGGGCCTCGCTAAAGCTAGCACCCTCGGTGATTTGGGCTCGCACCCCGGCGACCACGGCGTGGAGGCGCTTGCCGGTGACCTGCTCCTCCAGGGCCCGTAGGGACTCCTCCAGGGGCATGCCGGAGCGCACCAGGGTGGCCAGCTGACGGGTCATCAGGGCCAGCGCGGCGGCCGAAACCCGACCACCGAGGCTCCGCCGACCGGTGGCGCTGGATTTTTCGGCTACGGGCTGGACGTCGACCGGGTATAGCCCCTGGCTGCGGAGCTGGGACCGGATCTGGCGGGGCGAGTCGCCCGTGGCCACCCCCTTGCGGGTGCGGCCCTTGGCGTCTAGGGCGCGGTATTCGAAGGCCGCCATATCAGGGCGATGAAAAACTGTTGCGGAGGCCGTCTGCTGCGTTGCGCACTGCTCGCTCCCTCACCTATCTGGATGATATGCCTCGGTCGCTGCGAGGTGTGCGCCTTGCATACGGCCTTCCTCACGACGTTTTTCAAAGCCCTGATATCAGGCCTGGGTCACTCTCAGGACTTCCTCCAGGCTGGTTATCCCCTCCAGGACCCGCTGGATACCGGATTCCCGGAGGGACTGCATGCCGCCGGCCCTTGCGCCCTGGCGCAGGGCCTGCTCGCCGCCGCCATCGTGGATGAGCTGGCGAAGATGGTCGTCCACCACCATGAGCTCGTAGATGCCGGTCCGGCCGCGGTAGCCGCTGCCGTCGCATTGGTTGCAGCCTACCGGCTTGTAGACGACGGTGCCCTCACCCGGCGCCAGGCCCAGGAGCTCGCGCTCCCCCGGGTCGGGCTCGTGCTCCTGGCGGCAATCGGGACAAAGCCGCCGTACCAGGCGCTGGGCCATGGCCCCGAGCATGCTGGAAGCCACCAGATAGGGCTCCACCCCCATGTCCACTAGCCGGTTGATGGAGCCAACGGCGTCGTTGGTGTGCAGGGTGGAGAACACCAGGTGCCCGGTTAGGCTGGACTGTACTGACACCTGAGCGGTTTCCAGATCGCGGATCTCGCCCACCATGATGACGTCGGGATCCTGACGCAGGATGGCGCGCAGGCCACGGGCGAAGGTCATGCCGCTTTTGGTGTTCACTGGGATCTGGCCCACGCCCTCCAGGTCGTACTCCACCGGATCCTCCACGGTGATGAGATTGCTCTCGGGGCTACGGACCTCCTGGAGGGCGGCGTAGAGGGTGGTGGTCTTGCCCGAGCCGGTGGGCCCGGTCACCAGGAAGATGCCGTAGGGGGAACGGATCAGGTCCCGGAACCGGGCCAGGGTGTCGTCGCCCATGCCGATCTCCGGCAGGGTCAGCGGCCCCTGCTCCTTCTCCAGGACCCGCATGACCACGCGCTCGCCGTACTGGGTGGGCAGGGTGGAGACGCGCACGTCCACGGTGCGCCCGGCGATGCGGAGGCTGATGCGGCCGTCCTGGGGAACCCGGCGCTCGGCGATGTTCAGCCGGGCCATGACCTTGACCCGGGCGGCCAGCCGATTGGCGAGGGAGGCCGGAGTCTCCACCAGATCGCGGAGCACGCCGTCGACCCGGTAGCGGACCAGGACCCGGGTCTCGAAGGGCTCGATATGGACGTCGGAGGCGCGCTCCTCGATGGCTTGGGTCAGGACCGCGTTGAGGAGGCGGATGATGGGGGCGTCGTCCTGGCTTTCCAGGAGGTCGGCGGTCTCCGGAAGCCCCGCGGAGGCCGCCTCCAGGTCGACGGCCTCGCCCAGATCCTCAACTGCCTCCGCGGCGGCCTCGGTGCGCTCGAATCCTTGCTGCAGGGCGCGCTTGAAGGCCTTCTCGGCAAGGACCACCATCCGAACCGGGGTTTCCACCTCGGCCTGGACCTCTTGGAGGACCTCCCAGCGCACATCGGGGCGTACCCAGACCACGCTGGCGCCGTCTTCGCGGAAGGCCGGCAAGACCCCCATCCGGCTGGCCTGGCCGAAGCCCACCCGGCCCACCAGCTGCGGATCCATGCGGGTGAGGTCGGGATTGGACTCGTAGTCCCAGCCCAGCTGGCGGGCCCGGGCCGCGGCCCAGTCCTCCTCCGAAATAACCCCCTGGTCGATGAGGCTCCGGGCCGCCCCCACGGGATCACCGTCGGCGGCCTCCAGGGCCTGCTGCCATTCCTGGTTGGAGATGGCGGTGGGTGGCGCCACGGTCAAGGCTCGCCCTCCTCCGGGGCCTGGCCGGCGGTTTCGCCTTTCGGGACGATCCGGTCCCATTTCTCCAGCGGCGGCGGCTTCTCCCCGGTTCCTTCCTCGATTCCCTGCACCTCGCGCAGGTCCTCCAGGTAGTTGTACTTCTCGCGGGTGGCCTGGTCCAGGTCGGCCGGCCCCCGGATGATCTGCGGGCGCAGGAAGATCATGAGGTTGGTCTTCTGGTGGTCCACGCTTTTGTAGCGAAACAGGGCACCGAGCAGGGGAATCCGCCCCAGGAGGGGGACCTCCTGGACGCTTTTGTTGACTTCGTCCTCGATCAACCCGCCGAGGACCACCATGCGCTGATTCTCGGCCACCACCGTGGTGTCCAGGGAGCGCTTGTTGGTAACGATGTCCTGGGCCTGGCCTTGCTGGGTAACACTGGATACCTCCTGGTAAATATCCAGCTTGATGGCGCTGCCCTCGGTGATCTGGGGCTTGAGCCGAAGGGTCAGGCCCACGTCCTTGCGCTCGATGGTCTGGAAGGGGTTCTGGACATTGGTTCCCTGATTGTTCTGGGAAAAGCTCCCGGTCACGAAGGGCACGTTCTGCCCCACCACGATCTCGGCCTCCTCGTTGTCCATGGTGAGGAGGTTGGGCGTGGAAAGCACGTTGGCATCGGAGCGGCTCTCCAGAGCCCGGACCAGACCCAGGACGTTGGCCACATTGGTGCCGTTCGGAAGGGTCAGGGTGCCGTCCACGTAGCCCACGCTGAGGCCAGCTCCCAGCCCCAAGGGGTTCTGGGCGGCACCCTGGATGCTGTCACCCACAGAGAAGCTGCTGGTGCCGACGACGCCCTGGTTGTTGCCTTGAAGGCCATTGGCGGCCTGCCACTGGATACCGAACTCCCGTGCGGTTTCGGCGGAGACCTCGGCGATGAGGGCTTCCACATAGACCTGCAGGCGGCGAACATCG
The DNA here is from genome assembly GCF_036628635.1 of Thiohalorhabdus sp. GTDB lineage: Bacteria > Pseudomonadota > Gammaproteobacteria > Thiohalorhabdales > Thiohalorhabdaceae > Thiohalorhabdus. The sequence continues at coordinate 113,308 of NZ_JAZKRM010000001.1, forward strand.
AGCTTTTCCACCACGTTCTGGATGGTCTGGAAATCGTTTTTCCCAGCGCGCACCACCAGGGCGTTGGTCTGGGGATCGGCCTTGAGGGTGACCCTATCCCCGCCCTGCTCGCCGCCACCTTCCTTTCGCCCCCCCACGGTATTCTGAAGGATCTCCACCAGGCTCTTGGCCTCGGCGTTTTCCAGATAGATCACATGGGTTTGCCCGCCCTCGCCGGTGGGGGTGTCCAAGTCCTGGGCCAGGTTTTTGATCTCATTGCGTGTCGCCTCGTCGGCCCGGACCACCAGGGTGTTAGTGCGGCCGTAGGCCATGATGGTCAAGGCGCCCCCGCCTTTTGCTTTCTGACCTCCCTTCTGGCTATACAGCTTGGTCAGCTTTTCGGCCAGGTCTTCGGCACTGGCGTGAACCAGGGAAATCAGCTCCACCTCGCCTACATCGGTGGACCGGTCCAGGCGCTCGACGATGCCCACGATCTCCTGAATGTGGGCGGACCTTTCGGTGATGATAAGCGACTCGGTGTCTGGATAGGCCACCAGATGGCCGTAGGGGGGTATAAGGGGGCGCAGGATGGGAACAAGGCGCTGGGCGGAGACGTGGTCCATGTGGATGACCCGGGTGACCATGCTGGTTCCCGGGGCGGCCTTTTCCTGGCTATTGAACTTGCCTTCCTGCTGGGGAATGATCTTGGCAACCCCCCCCTCGCCCCGGGCGAGGACATAGCCGTTAGTCTCCAGAACGGACTTGAACACCCGAAAGGCCTCATCCTCGTTTAGGCCCTGGGGCGCGATGACGGTAACCTTCCCCTCAACCCGAGGATCCACCAGGAAGTTGCGCCCCGTGAATTCCGCCACCGCCTGTATCACGGCCCGCAGGTCGGCATCCTGGAAGTCGAAGTTGACCTTGGCGGCGAGCGGGGAGGTGGCATGGGTAAGGCCGAGGTAGACCACGGCAACCAAGATAAGGCGGCGCACAAAGTTTCTCCCTGGCCGGATGGGTGTGTCTGGCTTACTGAACGTCATAGCTCAGCGTCCTGGATTGCCCGTCCCGTAGGAGCTCGAGCTGGAACTGCCGGGACCCTTTGAGCTCCTTGTAGGCCTTCAAGGCCTGGCGCGGCGAGCGAACATCCCGACCGTTGACCCGCTGGATGACGTCACCCTCTTTCACGCCGAGGTCTTCGAAAACACTTCCTTCCTGGATATTCACTACCCGGAACCCGATCTTCTGACCATTCCTGCTAGCCGGTACGGCCTTAGCCTGACGCAGCAGCTTGGGCAGATTATCCAGCTTCTTCTGCAGGGTGGCCTGCGGCACCACCCGCTGGTTTTGGCTAACTTGCCGGATGCTCCGCTGGCTATTGGCCCGTCGCCCCTCGCCCTTCTCCACCTCGGGAACCTCCAGCTTGAGGACCTCGGTGACGCCATTGCGGCGAAGGACGACCCGGCGCTCCTCGATACGGAGGATTTTCGCCCGGCCGTTCACCTCGTCTCCGGGGTGATAGATGGTTTCCTCGCCATTGGCCGGGGCGATGATGGCTAGCTTGGTCCCTGCCCCGCGGGTGGCGATGATGCCCTTCAGGGTCAATTCCATACGGGTCTCCCGTACCGGCTCGGTTGCCGGCTCCGATCCGGGCTGGGATACCGGCGGGGTGCCGAAAAGGTTCTTGAGCGCGGCAGGCAGATGGCCCCTGGCCGGGGACCCGGTATCTGCGCCCTGGGACCCTGTTCCCGAGGTTGGCTGCGAGCCCTGGGCCGACGGCGCCTTGGATACCGATGCGCCTCCCGTGGGCCGAGGGGCGAGCTCCCAGGTCAGCCCCGCCACGGCCACGGCCAGCACGATCACGAGCGCTGCCTCGAGCCAGCGGATGAGGCGAAGGCCTACCGACCCGGAAAAGAGGCGCTCCAGAAAGCCAGCCAGGGTAATCGTAGGCATCGGAGAAGTAACCAGGATTATTTTGGTCGGGGCTATCCCGGCGGGAAAGCCCCCTTTTTATCGGAACCGAGCGCTTGGTGCGTGAGCTGCTCCGGGTGGGGTTGGGGAGTGGTCTTGCTACTCCCTTATCTAAGGATTCAACCGCGTTTTACAGGGAAAAACCCGCCGAAGACAAGGACCCGAGCCCGATGCCAAGTGGCGGTTTTCCGTTTTGCGCTGGGCTTGGGGCCAGCCCTTCCCCGCGAAAGAGGGTTTGCCGCAGGTGGTTCCGGTTAGCCCGCCCCGGTGTAGACCAGCGGCCCGGCCGGGCCGAGGGCCCAGCCGCCAATCACCCAGAGGCTCAGCAAGACCAGCCAGACCGCCAGGAAACCCAGGCTGTAGGGCAGCATGGTAGCCACCAGGGTCCCCAGGCCACCTCGCGGAAGGTAACGCTGCATTAGTGACAGGATGAGGACCATGTAGGGATTGAGGGGGGTGATGACGTTGCTCACCGAATCGCCCACCCGGTAGGCGGCCTGGGTCAGCTCCGGGCTGATCCCCGCCTGCATGAACATGGGCACGAAAACGGGGGCGAAGAAGGCGTATTTGGCCGAGGCCGAGCCGATGAACAGATTGCCCACCAGCACCACCAGGACAAAGGCGACGGTCAGAACCGCCGGCGGCAGGGCCAGCCCGGCCAGGAAATCGCCGCCCACGATGGCCAGCATCTCGCCCAGATGGGAATAGCGGAAGGCCTCGATGAACTGGGCGGCGAAGAAGGCCAGCACGATATACGGCCCCATGTCTGCCATGGTCCGGCCCATGAGGGCGGCGGCGTCGCGGTCGGAGCGGATGGCCCCGGCGACCGCACCGTAGACGATCCCCGGGACCAAAAAGAGGATCAGCAGGATGGGGACGATGGCCTCCACCCAGCGGGCGAAGCGCTCACCCGTGCCGTAAAGGGGCGCACCGGGCCAGCCGATCAGCAGGACTAGCCCCACCGCCAACGCCAGCAGGGCCCAGCCGGCCGCCCGCAAGGCCCGGCCCTCCCGGTCCGGGTCGGTGCGGTGACTGCGCTCCGCCGCCACCTCCCCCGCTCTGTCCAGCCCCCGGGTACCCAGGCGCGGTTCCACCCAGCGGGCGGTGATAAGCCAGCCGGCCAGGGGCAGGAGCAGGGTAGAGGCGATCATGAACCACCAGTTGGCGGTGACCGCTACCTGGTAGTCGGCATCCAGTACACGCGCCCCGGCAGTGGACAGCCCGGCTAGGAGAGGGTCCAAGCCGGTGATGACCAGGTTGGCGGAGAAGCCAGCGGAGACACCGGCGAAGGCAACGGCGATGCCGGCCAGAGGCGAGCGTCCCAGGGAGGCGTACAGGGCGGCGGCCAGGGGTGGCAGCACGACGTAGCCGGCGTCCAGGGTCAGCGACGATAGGATGCCCACCAGCAACAGGATGGGGGTCACAAGGGTCCCCGGCACCCGGTTCATGGAGCGCTCGATCAGGGCGGGAAGCAGCCCCGAGCGCTCGGCCACGCCGATGCCCAGCATGGCTACCAGGACCAGGCCCAGCGGGGGAAACTGGACGAAGTTCTCCACCAAGTGGGCCAGAAGCCACCACACCCCGTCGCTGTCGAGCAGGCCGCGGGCGGCGACCATTTCGGCGGTGGCCCCGTCCTCCCCCGCCACCGTCTTGGTAACCGACCACCCGGCGACCTCGGCCACCTGGGACAGGGCCATGATCACCAGGAGGGCGAAAAAGAACAGGGTAGCCGGATCGGGGAGGCGGTTCCCGGCCCGCTCGACCCGGCCGAGCCAGCTCTCCCCGTCTGGGGCGTGCTTGGTCATGAACGGCCTCCGAACCTATTCCGGACGGGCCTCAACCGCGCCCCGGGCAATGGCCATGCCCCGTAAGGCGTCGGTAGCATTCACCCCCTCCGGCGCCGGCTTTTGCCCTCATCCCGGAGAGTGGGCAAGGGTAGGTGGGGGTTTCCGAAGCTCGGCGTTGTAGGCGCCGGACCCGGGCCATCAATCGCTCGGGATCCAGGGGTTTGGCCAGGAAATCGTCGGCCCCGGCGGCCAGGGCCTGGGTCTCCTCCCTGACCGACATGGTATCGGCCAGAAGCAGAAGGGGCACCTCCCGGAGGCCGGGCTCCCGCCGCAAGGACTCCGCGAGGGCAACGCCGTCGAGGTCGGAGCTGTCCCTGTCCGCCACCACCAAGGCGGGGGCTTGTCGACGGATCCGGTCCAGGCCCTGGCGGCCCGAATCCGTTACCGAAACCGCCAGACCCCCGGTGCGCAGGATGGAGGCGACCATCTCCGCATGCCCCGCCTCCCCGGAAACCACCAGCGCGGTTGCCCTTTCCGCCCAGGTCTTGTCGGCCTCTTCCCACAGCCGCCCGCCGTCGATGGCCACCCCGGAAGGGACCTCCAAGCCGCGGAGGACCTCGGTCAGGGAGACCTTCCCCTGCATGGCCTTGATCAGGCCATCCTCGAACATCAGGTGCATGCCGTTGCGCCGGGCCCGATCCACCAGCTCCGCTTCGGTGGCGCCGCTGTTGATGCCTTCGGCGATCTCCCGGTCCAACAGCAGCAGCTCGTAGAACCCCATCCGCCCCTTGGTCCCCTGGCCATCGCAGGTTGGGCAGCCCTGGCCCTCGTAGAAGGTTACCGTGTCGGGGATGTTGTAGCGGGCCCGCAGGCCCTGGCCCACCTCCACCGGCTCGCTGCAGTCGGGGCAGTTGCGCCGCAGAAGCCGCTGGGCCAGAACCCCCGACAGGCTCGAGGCCAGCAGGTAGCCGGGGACATCCATGTCCAAAAAGCGGGTTACGGCCCCGACGGCGGAGTTGGTGTGCAGGGTGGAGAACACCATGTGGCCGGTTTCGGCGGATTCCAGGGCGATCTCGGCGGTCTCCTGGTCGCGGATCTCGCCCACCATGATGATGTTGGGGTCCTGACGCAGGATGGAGCGCAAACCGGCGGCGAAGGTCATGCCCGCCTTGGGGTTCACCGGAACCTGGTTGATCTTGGCCAGCTGATACTCGACCGGGTCCTCCTCGGTGACGATGTTGACGTCTTCCTTGTTGATGGCCGACAGGACCGAATACAGGGTGGTGGTCTTGCCGGAGCCGGTGGGGCCGGTCACCAGGAGCATGCCCTGGGGTTGGCGAATGATGCCTTCCAGCGCCTCGTATTCCGCCCGCAGGAAGCCCAGCTTGGCCAGCTCCAGGCTGCCTCCCGATTGGTCGAGGATGCGCATCACCACCTTCTAGCCCCAGTAGGTAGGCAGGGTGGACACCCGGAGGGCCAGCGGGTTGCCCCGGTAATGGAGCTTGATGCGGCCGTCTTGGGCCGCCGGGCAACGGAGATGTCCATCCCGGCCAGGACCTTGATGCGCGAGACGATGGCGTTGTGCGCCTTGCCGGGCAGCTCCACGGCCTCTCGCAGGGCCCCGTCAACCCGGTAGCGGACGATGACGTTGGCTTCCTGGGGCTCCATGTGGATGTCCGAGGCCCCCTTGTGGATGGCCCGGATAAATATGTCGTTAACGATCTTGACGATGGGCGAGGCCGAACTCTCCCGCAGCAGCTGCTGGGTGTCGCCATCGCCTTCCTGGCTTTCCCCGCCCATCGACTCCGCACCCTCCAGGTGGCTCAGGGCATCCTCGAGAAAGCCGGTTTCTTCCGGCGAAGCGGCCGACTTTTCAGCGCCCTGTATATCCGGTGTGAACAGTTCATCCAGTTTTTCCCGGAGCTGCTCCCGGGGGGCCAGAACCGGTTGGATGGATCGGCCGATGGAAAAGCGGACCTCGTCCACGCGGCTGACGTCCCAGGCCTGGGCCATGGCCACGTAGATCTCGTGGCCCTTCCGGTAAAGCGGCAGGGCCAGGTAGCGGCGGGCGGTGCGCTCCGGAACGAGCGACACCAGGTGGTCGTCCAGGGGGATCTGGTCGAGGTCGGCAACGGGGATGCCATAGAGATCCCCGGCGATTTGCAGCAACCGGTCTTCGCCGATGGCACCGGTTTCGACAAGGGCCTCCTCCACGGCCACTCCGTGGCTCCCGGCGTGGGTGCGCGCCGCCTCCAACTGGGCCTCGGTCACCAGCCCCTGGTGGCGTAGCTCGCGGATCAGGTCGGAGGTTCTGGGGTTCACCAAATGCGGTCCTCGCGGCTCAGCCGATAGGCAGGGAGGAAACCACCTCGAAGCCGACACGGTAGCGGTCACCCTCGACCTGGCAGTGGCTCACCAGCCCCTCGTGGATCGCCCCCGCCTGCTCACCGTCAATGTCCAGTCGGGCGTAGGTTCCGGAATCCACCGGCTCGCCGGCAAGTAACCCGAAGCCACCGGCCGAGCGGTCGCGGATGCGCACCGATAGGGCCTGCCCGTGGACCACCAGGCGCGCCTCGCCGTTCGTCTCGTGACGGGGCGCCAGCCGTTGGTCCTCCGCCATCCGCTCGCGCAGGACGACCACCCGTTCCCGGGTGGTCCGCAAGTAATCCACGATGACAGGGTCCACCGGCCCGGCCTCCGCCGCCTCCACCAGGGCATCGAGGTGCGCCAGCCAGTCGCTGAAATTGCGAACGGATGGTTCGCTCACCGCGAGCCCCTATCGAGCTCGAACCGGGCGACGGACTCCACATGCCCGGTATGGGGGAACATGTTGGCGATGCCGGCGGTGGCGAGGCGGTACCCGGCGTGCGCCAGGATACCGGCGTCGCGGGCGAGGGTGGCCGGATTGCAGGAGATGTAAACGATGCGCTCGGGGCGCAGGTCGCTCGCCAGCTGCTTGACGGCCTCCACCGCCCCCGAGCGCGGCGGATCGAGCAGGACCTTGTGGCTTCCTCGGACGGCGGGGATATCGGTCAGCCGGGCCGACTCCAGGTCGGCGGTGGCGAAGTCGGTTCCCTCCGCGAGGCCGTTGGCGGCGGCGTTGGTCCCGGCCCGCTCGACCAGGGCGCCCTCCCCTTCCAGCCCTGCCACGGTGGCCCCGGCGCGGGCGAGCGGCAGGGCGAAATTGCCGATGCCGCAGAACAGGTCGAGGATCCGTTCCCCGGGCCGGGGGTCCAGCTGGTCCACCGCCCGCGCCACCAGCTGGCGATTGACGGCCCGGTTGACCTGGACGAAGTCGGTGCTGCGGAAACGCAGGGTGACCCCGGAATCGGGGAGCTCGTATAACAGCTCCGCGGGGCAATCGGGGTCCAGGGGCCGGGCGGTTTCCGGGCCCCCGGCCTGGGTCTCCACCACCACGCCGTGCTGCGCCTGGAAGGCCGCCAGCCGCTCGCGGTCGCCCTCGGTGAGCTCCGTCAGGTGCCTGATGGCCACGGCGGCGTCGCCATCGGTGGCTGCCACCTCGGCCTGGGGCACCCGGTCGGGCCGGCTCATGCCCGCCACCAGCTCCTTGAGGGGCTGGATCAAGGCGTCCAGGCGCGGCTCCAGGACGGGGCAGGCGTCCATCTGGGTGACGAAGCTCGAGCCGCGCTCGCGGAAGCCCACCAGGACCCCCTTGCGACGCACCTGGCGGATGCTCAGGCGGGCCTTGGCCCGATACCCCCACTGCGGCCCGTCCAGGGCGGGCAGCCAGGCCTCGGGAGCGAGGCCGGCCACCCGCTCCAGATTGTCCCGCAGCCAGCGCTCCTTGGTGGCGATCTGGGCGTCCCCGGCGAGGTGCTGGAGGGAGCAGCCGCCGCACACCCCGAAAACGGGACACGGCGGCTCCACCCGGTCCGGGCTGGCCGCCAGGATCGCCTCCACCACGCCCTGATCGTAGTGGCGGCCGCCCTTGGTATACCGGAAGCGCACCCGCTCCCCGGGCAGGGCCCCGGCGATGAAGACAACCTTGTCGGCCACCCGGCCCACACCCCGGCCCTCGTGGTCGAGGTCCTCGATGACAGCCTCCACGCCTTCGGCGGTCCCCGGATCAGCCGTCATCGCCGCCCCCTTGGGAGCCGCGCCAGGCCTGGTGGAAGGCCTCCAGGTGGGGCCGAGCGCTATTGCGAAGGTAATCCGCAAGCAGATCGAGCTCGCCGGTCAGCTCGTCGGGGGCCAGGCTCCCCGTGTTCACCAGCCAGTGGAGATAGACCCCGTAGGTGTTGATCACGTCCGTCTCGCAGTAGTCGCGGATCTCCTGGATATCCCCCGCCAGCCAGGCCTCCAGGACCTGGGAGCCGTCCATGCCCATCTTGCCGGGAAGACCGGTGAGCGCGGCGATCTCATCCAGGGGCGCGAAGGCCCCGCCCTGATAGCCGGAAAGGACATCCATGAGGTCAGTGTGGCGCTTGTGGAAGCGGTTGAGGTAGTTGTTGAAGCGGAACTCCCGGTCGGCGCCGCCTTCTTCCCAGTAGCGGCCGGCCACCACCCCGTTGATGAGAGCGCGATAGTTTAGCACCGGCAGGTCGAAGCCCGAGCCGTTCCAGGACACCAGGGTGGGGGTATAGCGCTCCAGGCCGTCGAAGAAGTGCTGGATCAGCTCCGCCTCCGAGCTATCGGCCTCGCCCAGGGACCAAACCTTGATGCCCTCATCCAAGCGAGGGTGGCGAAAGACAACGGAGATGGCCACCACCCGGTGGAGGTGGTGGCGCAGGAACTCCCGGCCCCCGGTCTCCTGACGCCTGCGGGCCTGCATGGCCCGGACCGTGTCCGCGTCGGACAGGCCCTCGAGCCCGTACAGGCGGCCCCCGCCTTCGATGTCGGGAGCGGTCTCGATATCGAACACCAGGACGTTCAAGGGCCTGTCCCCGTGGTTGCCGTGGTCGCTTCCCCGCCATCCGGGGTCCGGCCGGCGGTGCCCGCCAAGGGGCTCGGGTCAGCCGGTGCGGAGAGATTACCCCACCACCGCCCTGGGAACAAAGGAAGGCCCCGGTGGGCATCGGGGCCGAGAAGACGCGACCTTCCGAAATAGGGCAGCCTGCGCCGCGGACGACCAAGGCGGGGAGACTTACTCCCAGGTCGGCTATCCCCCTCATCCAAGGATGGTGCTTGTGGGAGGGGCTATCAGCCCCGACACGTATTGTAGGCCCTTCCTGTCGCGGCCAATGCCCGCTCCCAAAGGACCCGAGCCCGAATTCCGGCCGTACTTCCTGACCGAACTGGATTGGATTCGGATTTCTGGGCATGCGGGACGGAATTGACCCGTTTGGCTGGGGCGACTTCGGCGAGGGAGAAGCCCGAACGAGCCCCGCGGTCGAGGGCTACGCCGGGGCTGCCGAATCCAGCCGGATGCGCAGCTGCGGCTGGTCGGCGCCTTCCACCACCCCGGCAAGCCACTCCCCGCTCCCGGTGGCGGTGCCTTCCGGAGTCAATTGGAGGATCAGGCGGGTGTCGGGCTCGAAGCCCAGGGGATCACCGGCCAGCTGAAGGAACCGGCTTGGGCGAACCGCCACCGGGCTTACCGCCACCGGCAGGCCGTCGTGGAAGATCATGACCCATGACTGGTTCCCGGCGGCCCTCGGGGGGATGGATCTCATTGCGGCTCTCCTCGGTGCCCACCGGCGGGGTCCGGTCGGCGGTCACGTTTGGGATGATTTGTGGCCGTTGCGCCGAGGGCGCCGACCCCCAGGAGCGGGGTTGTCGTACCAGCCGCGAAGCTGGTGCAGGGTCGCCCGGGCCCCGGCCCGGTCCGAGGCCTCCCGGACCAGCCGGGCCAGGCGCTTCAGGTTGGCCCGGGCCTTGGCCGCCCAGGCCCGGCGCTCCCGATCGGCCTCCCCTTCGGAGTCCGGGGAAAGCCCGGGGCCGTCGGCGCTCGCTAGGGCATCGCGCTTGGTCAGCGCGCTGCGGATGTTGCGAAGGTGCCGGTTCCAGCTGTGTCTATCCCTGACCATGGGCCGCCTCCTTGCGGGCGAGCCGGCGGAAGGCCCACCAGCCGCCATCGGCCTTGCCCGCCAGCTCCAGCGTTAGGCTCAAACCATCGGCCGTGTGCAGGATCAGGTCCTCGCCTTCCAGACCTTCGCCCCTGTCGGCCAACATCAGCAGCTCGCCTTCGGCCGTTGCCCGGCCCCAGCCGTCCCGGTTCCAGCGCAAGGGGTGGTGTACCAGGGAAACCAGCCGGGCCCCCTGGAAGAGGTAGCCCTTAACCTCGAACAGGTTGCTCATTGCCCGCCCCCAGCAAGGCCCGGGTGTGCCGGGATGGCGAAGGGAACCGGGCTGACATCGGCAAGCGGCGAAGGATGGCATGGGTCGCTCTCTCCTGGGCGTTGCGCCCTGGTTATTGGTGACCCTGCCTATATTGTGCGTATTGGGCCCGGCGGACTATCCGGGTAAATACGGGGCGTTTTCAAGCCGGTCGGAGCGTCCTTGCCGGGAAGGCTAGCGCGGCAGTGGGATGAACTCGGCGAAGGAGCGCACCCGGAGCTTGTCCATGATCCGGGCCCGGTGCTCCTCCACGGTTCGGGGACTCACGCCCAACCCCCGCGCCACCTCCTTGGTGGTCAGGCCCCGGGCCAGCTTGCTCAGGACCTCCCGCTCGCGCAGGGTCAGCGCCTCCAGGTTGATCGGCTGCCCCGGGTCGGGGGCGTCGGTAACATCCTGGGCGATGCCGGATAGGGGCACGATCTCGCCGTCGGGATTGCGTCCCACCGATCCCTGCAGCCCCAGGGTGCGCTCGCCGCCGTCGGGATGCTGGACCCGGATATCCAGCAGGAGGGGGACCTCGCCCTTTTGGGCACGCTCCCCGGCCTCCCGGAAGGTGTCGGCGTCGTCGGGATGCAGCCGCTCGCTTAGGGTCTCCAAGGAAGCCGGGACGGAACCGGGCTCCAGCCCCAGAAGCCGGTACAGCGCCTCCGACCAGTGGTGACGATCGTTGATCAGGTCCCAGCTCCAGTGGGCCAGGCCGGTATCGGCCAGGGCCTGGCGGATGGCCTCGCCGTCCCACCGGGCCTGCTGCTCCCGCTCCCGGCGCTCGGTGATGTCGGCGAAGGCGAGCACGGCGCCCTCGACGCCGCCGTAATTGCCTTCCATGGGGGAGGCGAAGACCTCCACCGGCAGCGTTTGGTCATTGGCCCGGCAGAACCGGTCCTCGTAACCCAGCTTGGGGGAGCCCGACTCGATGATGCCCCGCACCGACCAGAGACCCCGGCCCCCTCGGGGCGCCTCGTCCTGGGGGCGTGCCAGGGCCTCGGAGGCGTCTCGCCCCAAGAGCGGGTCCGCCGACTAGTAGCCCAGCAGCTCCAGGGCCATGGGATTGACGAAGGTGATCCGTCCCTGCCGGTCGAACGCCATCACGCCCTCGCCCAGGCTCTCCAGAAACCGCTCGCGCTGGGCCCATGCCGCCCGCAGCTCGCGGGTGCGCTCGGCCACCCGCTTCTCCAGGTGATCCCGCTCGCGCTGCAGGGCCCGCTCCGCCTGGCGGCGCTGGGTGACGTCGAACAGGGCGAAGCGGAAGCGCGGATCGTCGGGATCGGTTTCGGGGGCCACCACCGCCTCTATGCGCACCACGCGCTCCGGATCCGGGGCGCCGTCCGCCAGGGTCAGCTCCTCCACCAGCCGGCCCATGTCCGGAGCCAGCGAGCGCCGGAACAGGAACCAGGCGTCCTGGTCCGCCGGCGCCACGAAATCGGCGAAGTCGGCGCCCTCCACCCGGGTGCGGGGGGCGTCCAGGAGGTCCTCGGTACGCAGGTTGGCCTGCTTGATGCGCCCCTTGCCGTCGAGGATGAGGTAGCCCACCGGGGCCCGCTCGAACAGGTCGCGATAGGCATCCCGGGTACGGGTAAGCTCCGCCTGGGCCTCGCGCAGCTCCTCGTTCTGGACCCACAGCTCGGCTCGGTGGAGCTCGAAGTCCTCCACAAGCTCCCGGGTCTCCTCGCTTTCCAGGTCCTCGAGGCGGGGATGGCTCCGCCTCAGCCGCCGCCGCCCCTTCTCCCGCAGATCGGGATCGAGCCAGGGACGATCGCCGCTGGAATCCTTGGTCATTGATCGGCTTCTCCTGGGGTGCCGGTGGGTGCTTCGGCGAGGTCCATGGCGAGCAGGATCATCGTTTCGCCCTCGGTCTCCTTCGCCAGCCTGCGGCCATTGAGGAGCAGTCGCGCGGGCCCCTGCTCCCCGAAATCGGCGGCGAGCTCGAAATCCCGGAAGCTCTGCTGCGCCGGCAGAACCTCCTCCAGCAGGGAGCGCAGCTCGGGGTGGTCCCATTGCCCCTCGCCCAGCTCGAACAGGGACGCGCCCTCCACCGCCGCGGGGGTCAGGGGGAAGGCCCGGTAGAAGCTGTCATTGGCGGACACCACCCGCAGATCGGGGTCCAGCACCAGCAGCGGCTCCCGCACCGTCTCCAGGATGGCCCGGAAGAAGGCCTCGCCGCGCTCCAGGCGCTTGGCGCTCTGGATGTCCTGGAAGGTGCAGACCAGCCCCTTGATGACATTCTGGGTGGTCCGGTAGGGGAGGATCCGGAGCAGGTACCAGTGGCCGGCGTGGGTCTGGACCTCCACCTCCTTGGGGCTCAGGGTCCGTAGGACCTCCTCGCCGTCGGCGGTCAGATCCTGGTAGCGCAGATCGGTGCTCATCTCCGACACCGGCCGGCCGACGTCGGTTTCCCGCAGGGCGATCAGGTTGCGGGCGGTCTCGGTAAAGCGCTTGACCCGCAGGTCCTCGTCCAGGAACAGGGTGGCGATCTGGGTGCTGTCGAGGAGGTTCTTGAGGTCGTCGTTGGCCTCGGAGAGCTCGCTGACCCGGGCCTCCAGCTCGACGTTGACGCTGCGCAGCTCTTCGTTGAGGGACTCCACCTCCTCCTTGGAGACCTCCAGCTCCTCGTTGCTGCTCTGCAGCTCCTCGTTCATGGACTGCAGCTCTTCGTTCAGGGACTGGGGCTCCTCCACCGCCACCTGCTTGTCCAGGCGGGTGGTCTCCAGCTCCCGCTCCAGGCGCGCCGCCTCGCCGCTGTCCGGTTCAGCCGCCTCTGCCCCTGCGGACTCTCCGGGCGCGCTCGCCGGTTCCGGAGGGTGGCCTGCGGCGGCGCCCTCCCCGCCCGGCTCCGATGGCCGGAAGGCCACCAGCCGCAAGCCCCGCAGGGGCGGCGGCGTGAGGATGCGCTGGACCTCCACCCGCACTGCTTCGCTGCGGCCGTTGGTCTGGACCTCCAGGTCTGCTCCACGCTCTCGGCGGTGCCGCTGGCCACCTCCCGCAGGGCCTGGCTCAAGGGCGCCCGCAGGCCGGGTCGGGCCATCTCCAGCAGCTGGTTCTGGGCCGGTCCGCTGGCGGGCTCCAGGAACTGCCCCGTGCGGCCGTGGATGTAAACGACCTCGCCGCGGTCATTGACCAGCACCGCCGGGGGCGCGAAGCGCACGGCCAAAAGCCGCTCCACGCTGTGACTGAAGGCCTCTCCGGCTCCGCCGGAGGGGGCCGTCGCGGGTCCCTGGAAGGCGGTGGCGCCCTGGCCCCGTTTGCGCACGGGCATCTCCGGCAGGGGGCCGACCTGTTTCTGCGCCTTGTTGCGGTAGATACGCCAGCCGCGGTTCTCCCCCTGGAAGGCGTCGGTGAGCTCGTCGGGGGTCTCCGAGGGTCCCAGGAACAGGACGCCCTGCTCCCGCAGGGCGTACCGGAACAGCGGCAGCAGGCGGTTTTGAAGGTCCCGCTCCAGATAGATCAGGAGGTTGCGGCAGGAGGCCAGGTCCATGAAGGTGAACGGCGGGTCCTGGAGGGCGTTGTGCTCGGCGAAGACCACCATGTCGCGGGGGCCTGGCTGACCCGATAGGCGCCCTTCTCGGCCACGAAGAACCGCGTCAGGCGCTGCTGGCCGACGTCCTCGGCGATGCCGCTGGGATAGCGGCCGATACGGGCCGTCTCGATGGCCTCCTGGTCCACGTCGGTGGCGAAGATGCGCACAGGGGGCGGGGACCCCCACCGGTCCAGCCATTCCCGTACCAGGATGGCCAGGGTGTAGGCCTCCTCGCGGGTGGCACAGCCCACCACCCAGGCCCGGAATTCGCGCTCCCCGGCGGCAGCGGCGGCGAGCCGTTCCCGCAGCGGGTCCTGGCTGAGGACCTCCCACGCCTCGGGGTCGCGGAAGAAGTTGGTGACGCTGATGAGGATCTCCTTGAACAGGAGATCGCTCTCGGCCGGATTGTCCCGCAGGTAGCCCAGGTACGCCGCCGGATCCTCCAGGCGATGGACGGTCATCCGCCGCTCCAGGCGCCTCAGCAGGGTGCTGCGCTTGTAGCCGGAGAAGTCCTGCCCGGTGCGCTCGCCGACCACATCCAGGATCTCGGTGAGGGTGCTCTCGGGGACCGCCAGGGGCGCTTAGCCGGGCCCGGTCCGTTGCTCGGCGGCGGTGCGCCCATAGGCGACGAGCGCGGCGGGCATGTCCCCGGGGGGGTGGAGGGCGTAATCCACCATGCCGGTGGCGATGGCCCTGGCCGGCATGCCGTCGAAATCCGCGGTTTCCGGGTCCTGGGCCATGACCATGCCGCCCTGGGAATGGATGACCTTGATCCCCAGGGTGCCGTCGCTTCCCGTTCCCGACAGGAGGATGGCCACGGACCGGAATGCCTGCTCGGCGGCCAGGGAGCGGAAGAAGGTGTCCACCGGATGGGGCGGACCCGGGCTCTTTTCCGCCCCCGCCGCTGCCCCCGATTCCCCCTCCGGGGTCTGCTGCACCAGCTTGCCGTCGCGGAGCAGCCAATCCCCACCGGGGCGGGCCACGTAGACGTGGTCCGCGGCCACGGCCAGGCCCTCGATGGCCTCGCGTACCGGCAGCGGGGACCGGTCCGCCAGGAGCTCGGGCAGCAGACTCGGCTGGCTGGGGGGATGGTGGGTGATGACGAAGAAGGCCATCCCCGGCTCGGCCGGCAGGCCGGCGAGGAACGCCCTCAATGGGTCGAGGGAGCCGGCGGAGACGCCGATGCCCACCACCGTCACTGGTTCGCTGGTCGGGGTGACCTCAGGGGCGTCAACGGGCATGGGGCACCTTGTGCGCTCGGGAATCGGGTCCTTTCTGGGATCCCTCGGCCCGCCCGGCGGCCGTCCACTATCCCATGCTCGGGGAGGGCTGGCGACCCCGGAGATCTAAGATTTACGGAGGATGCCCCCGAAACCGGCCCGCATTCAACCGGCAGCGGAACCCGGCCACAGCTACCGGATCTCCTCGGGGAGCATGTGCCGGACCTCCTCGGCCTCGCCTTCGGTGATGCGGCTTTCCAGGACCTCGAGCAGGACCCGGCTGGCCGTTTCGGGGTCGTCGAAACCAACGGCGTCCAGCTCGGCTCTCACCCGCGCCAGGGAATCCGCCTTTAATACCCTCGACCGTGGAGCCATCGCCCGCCCAGATAAAGGCCGCTCAGGGCCAACAGGCTGCCCCCCACCAATAGCCCCAGGACCAGGGCGTACCACCATCCCCGGTTCGCCGCCAGTACCGGCGGATCGAGGTGATGGATACCGCTCTGAAGCCACCGGTCCCAGCGCTGCGGGTCGGTCACCCGCCGAGCCACTTCCCCGGTATGCGGGTCGAGATAAAGCCGGGCGCCCTCCGGGCGGTACAGCCGGACCCGCAGAACCGGCCAGCGCAGGCGCTCCTCCCCCAGCCGGACCCGGCGACCCGGGTAGTAGTAGGCGTCAGGGCGGCGGAGCCACTCCGCCCGGGCCACCGCCCCTTGGCCCAAGACGCGCTCTACCGCGGCCACCAGAGGGCCCCGGCCCAGCCGCCCTCGCACCTCGACCGGCCCTTGAGCGGCTACCAGGCGGGTGGCGCCTTCGGCGCCGTGGGCCACGTACCAGGGCCGCTCCCCGACCTGGACGAGCGCCAGGGCCCTGGGGCTCAACCCGCTCCCCTTAAGGGCGGTTACAGCCTCCGACGGCGTGCGGGTAAAGGCGGCCAGGTCCAGCCCGTCCCCGGGCGCCAGGTCCTCGGGAAGGGCCGGTCCATTACCGGGCCAGCCCCACGGGTCCACCGCCAGCATACCGCTCAGGCTCCACCCGAGAGCGAACAGGCCGAAGACCAGGCCGAGGTAATGGTGCCAGGCCTGGGCCCCGTGGAAGCGCCAGGGGATCAAGGGCCGGCGCCGGATCAGCCCCAGCAGGCCGATGACCAGACCGCTCAGGCACACCACGATCCCGGCGCCGGCCAGGGTGACCACCACGCCCTTCCACAGGGCATGGTTGGCGCGAAGCCAGGCGGGATAAAGGCGGTGGGCCACCGGGCCGGCGTAGGCCCACCAGCGCTCGGGCCGGGCCACCTTCTGGACGATCTCGCCGGTGCGTCCGGAGAGATAGGCCACGGTGCCGCGGCCCTCCTCCAGGGCCACCCGGTGTAGGGGGCGATGGCCCCGGTACCGGGCGTCGAAGGTCCACTGATCGGGCCCTTCCAGCCCCTCGAGATGGCGGGGGCTGTCAGCACCGGTGCGGGCGGCTACCAAATCCTCGGCGGCGGCCGGGCCGATGGGCGGGGCCCGCCCGCCGGTGTCGGCGAAGATGCTTCCCCAGCGGCCGTGGGTCTGGAAGTTATAGACCGGGCGGTCGGAGCGGCGGACCACCCACGCGGCATCGGGGTCGGGCCCGCCGCCACCCCGGGACCAGGCAGTGGCCGGCGCCACCTCGGCGGCCTTGCCAGCCAGCGGCGGCGGCGCCGCAGCGATCCGGTCCTGCCGGTCGTGGGCGGGGAAGGCCACGAAGACGGTGACCAACCCCGACAGGAACCACACGGCGAACACCGGGGCCAGCAGGGTCCCCAGGTAGCGGTGGGCCAGGAGCAGGCCCTTGACCCAGGGCCGGAGGGTTCGGGTGTGGGGCATGGGCCCTTCCGGCGGCTGCGAAGCCCTCGGAATCAGGCGTAGAGGCCCGTGCTCAGGTAGCGGTCCCCCCGGTCGCAGCCGATCGCCACCAGGGTGCCCTGCCCGATCTCTTCGGCCACCTTCTGCATGGCCACAGCCGCCCCCCCGGCGGAAAGACCAAGGAACAGCCCTTCCTCGCGGGCCAAACGGCGGGCCATGGCCTCGGCCTCGGATTGCTCCACGCGCAGGATACGGTCCACCCGGTCGCGATCGTAGATACCGGGCAGATAGGCCTCGGGCCAGGCACGGATGCCCGGAATCCGGGAGCCCTCCGCCGGCTGGGCCCCGACAATTTGCACCCCGGGGGCGGTCTCCTTGAAGAATCGGGAGCACCCCATGATGGTCCCGGTGGTGCCCATGGCCGAGATGAAGTGGGTCATCTCGCCGCCGGTATCGCGCCAGATCTCGGGGGCCGTCCCCTCGTAGTGGGCCCGGGGATTGTCGGGGTTGGCGAACTGGTCGAGCTTCACCGCCCCGGGATCATCGGCCAGCATCTCGCCGGCCCGGTCGATGGTCCCCTCCATGCTCTTCTCGGCGGGGGTCAGCTCCAGCCGGGCGCCGTAGGCCCGCATCAGCATCTTGCGCTCCTCGCTGGCGTTTTCCGGCATCACCAGGGTCAGGTCATAGCCGCGCACCGCCGCAACCATGGCCAGGGCGATGCCGGTATTGCCCGAGGTAGGCTCGATGATGCGGTCCCCTGGCGAGAGCTCGTTCCGCTCCTCGGCACCCAGGATCATGGCCAGTGCCGGACGGTCCTTGACCGAACCCGCCGGGTTGTCGCCTTCCAGCTTGATGAACAGGCGGACGGGTTTGCCCGCGGGACCGATCCGGCGCAGCTCACACAGGGGGGTATTGCCGATCAGGGCTTCCAGCTTGGGCATTAGAGCGTTAACCGATAAGGGATGGGTTGGTGCAAGCGGCCGAGGCCGGGGGTTCATGCCCCCGCGGCCTTGACTCGTCTGTGACTCCGGCCTTAACCCGCCGCATTCAGGCGCTGCAGGTGCTGCCGAGCCATGGGATCCCCCTGCTCGGCAGCTTGCCGGTACCAGCGTCGGGCGGCTTCCGTGTCCACGCCGATGCCGATGCCCTGCTCCAGGAACTCGCCGTAGCTGCGCTGGGCGGTGGCCAGGCCACCCTCGGCGGCCCGGCCCATCCAGTGTGCGGCCTGTTCCGCATCCGCCTCGACCCCTTTGCCGCGCAGATAACGGTTGGCCAGGTGGCGCTGGGCTCGGGCCTCCCCGGCCTCGGCATCCTCCCGGAGCAGGCGAACCTTGTCGGCGTCGTCGGACAGCGGCAAAGGATCGGCCTATTTCTGGGTGGAATGGCCCAGGCGCTCGTCCACCGATTCCACCTTTTCGCTGAGGCTACCGGTAGCCCCCTTCTGATAGTCCATGGTGAGCACGGTGTAGAAACGCTCGCTGTCGGATTCGGCCAAGCGCTCACAGTCCTTGATGAGCTCGAAAATGGCGTCGAGGTCGCCCTCGATCTGCGTGCCCATGGCGGTAAGGCGGTAATCCAGCCCGCTTTGCTCGATACGCTCGACGATCCGGGCGATCAAATCCCCCACGTGGCCATCGGCGTGGGTCAGCGGGATTACCGAATAGTTAACCGTGTAGGCCATGTGGGTCTCCTCCATTCCGGGATTGGGTCGGCGTAGGTGTACATTTACAAAGCGCTCTCGCCCACCTCTTCGGCCTCCAACGGCAGCGATCCATGATCCATCGGCCTCAGCAGGCGGCGGCGCTGATCATCGCCTCCGCTTTCATGTTTGCCCTGACCGGGGCGACCGTCAAGGCGGCCTCGGCGGCGCTTCCCTATACCGAGGTGGTCTTCTTCCGCAGCGCCCTGGGCCTGATCGCCCTAAGCCCGTGGCTGATGCGCGGGGGGCTCCAGGGCCTGACCACCGCTGCGCCGGGCCTCCACCTTTTCCGGGGCCTAAGCGGTGTCGCCGCCATGTACTGCTTCTTCTTTGCCCTGGGCCACCTGGAGCTGGCAACGGCCGTCCTGCTCAACTATTCGGCGCCGCTATTCATCCCGTTTATCGCGGCCATTTGGCTGGGCGAGCCGGTGCCGCGCAGGCTGCGCTGGGCTATTCCCATCGGGTTTGTGGGGATCGCCCTCATCCTCAAGCCAGGACTGTTCCTTCCCACCGGCGGCGGGCGGCTCAACCTGGCGGCCCTGATCGGGGTGGCGGCGGGTATGCTGGCGGCGGTTTCCTTCGTCACCATCCGGCGCCTTCACCACAGCGAGCCCACCACCCGCATCGTGTTCTATTTTGGGGTAATCTCCACCATCATATCGGCAGTGCCGCTGGTGTGGACCTGGCGCACACCGGATCCGGCCCTATGGGGCCTTCTTGCCGGCATGGGGGCCAGCGCTACCGGCGGCCAGCTCCTGCTGACCCGAGCTTATGCCCTAGCCCCGGCCGCCCAGGTGGGTCCATTCACCTACAGCGTGGTGCTTTTCTCGGCGGCCCTGGGATGGGCCTGGTGGGAGGAAGTTCCCGGCCCGTGGGCGGTTCTGGGCACCCTGCTGGTCGTGGTGGCCGGGGTCCTGGCCATCCAGCACCGCAGGCCCAGCGGCGCCTCCGCCTGAGCGGGCTTTCCCGGCTACCCGCCCGAGGGTTACCTTAATGGGAAGGTTTTTCGCCCAAGGCCCGGTTGAAGGCACGGGCCGGCGCCCCGAACTTAGGGCCCGCATCCATCACTCACCCGTCCACCCCATCGGGGCGAACCAAGGAGGGCACGGCCATGACCACCCCGACCGAAGAGGAAATCAACCAGCACATCCGGGACCGGATGCCGTTCGACAACCCCTATCCGGAGTCCGAGGCGCGCGAGCAGTACCACGAGTTCGGCCTAGCCCCGGTGGAATACACCTGCGAGTGGCCCGAAGAGTATGAGCACGCCCCGCCTGAGCCGTTCATCGAGTTATTCTGGGATCACGACAACAACCTGTGGGCGCTGCGCCGGGCCTACGAGGACGGCGTCGACGATACCAGCACCATGTGGCCCTTCAGTTATCTCGAGGAAATGGAGCAAAAAGAGGTCCGCAATTTCCTCTGGAAGCACGACGTGGAGGTGTAACCCCTGCCTGCCCTCGCTCTCGAGCTTTCCCCGCCTCGAGCAAAAACGCCCCGGCTCCAGGCCGGGGCGTTTTTGCGAGTAACGGGTGTGCTTTACAGGTAGTCGCCGATCTTGCTCTCGAATTCCGGGAAATACTTGGCGATCACCATTACATCGAATTGGCCCAGGATGGCCTGAGCTGGCTCACGGTCCAGCAGGAAGCGGAAGGCAGCCTCCAAACACTCCTCGGGGGAGCGACCGGGGCATAGCTTCTCCTGCTGCTGAGGGCTCATGCCAACCCGGTGCTTGGTCGGAGCACCTCCCTGGTTGACCGTAACCTCGAACTCGTTACCGCCTGCGGCGTTCACCTCGATCATGGCCTACCCCTGGTGCCCTGAAACGGTTCGGGAAATTGGCGGAGGGGGAGGGATTCGAACCCCCGGACCCCGAAGGGTCAGCGGATTTCAAGTCCGCCGCATTCGGCCACTCTGCCACCCCTCCTCAGTCAAGCCGATCCAGATTGGTAGGGGGGAGCGCTTTAGCGGGCCTCCCTCAAATGGGTCGTTGCCCGATTAGGCAAGGGGGAGCCGGTAGGCCGTCCTCCGCCACCTTCCCATTGGCGGGAAGTCCCTGATGAAGGACAGCCTAGCTGGCTCGATGGCAGCCAAGGATAGCCTACAGCCCGGCACGGTGTCGACGGCTGCCCAAACGCTGCTTGCCCCCGTAAGCCGTGGTGGGAAGCAAGGAAGCCGGATCCTGGGGTGCAGCCCATGCCGCCGAGCCCCAGGCGCCTAGGCCGAGGCCCCGCGATCCCAATCCCCCCGCTGGATCGCCGCCACCAGGCCTTCGGCTCCCGCTTCCAGGAGGTCCAGGGCCAGGGCGAAATCCGACCAATCGCCTTGATAGGGGTCGGGCACCTCGTCACGGTTCCCGGAGGCGTATTCCAGGAAAAGCCGAACCTTGCGGCGGTCCGCCGCATCCGGGGCCAATGCCTGCAGGTCGGCCTGGTTGCCGCGGTCCGTGGCGAGAATCAGGTCGTGGAGCCGGAAATCCACCACCTCCACCTGCCGTGCTCGCATGCGGCTGAGGTCGTAGCCGCGGCTGCCGGCCGACATGCGGGCCCGGACGTCCGGCCCTTTGCCAACCTGATAGTCGCCGGTTCCGGCGCTGTCCACCTGGACCCGATCACCCAATCCGGCCTCGTCCAGCTTCCGTGCCAGGATCCCCTGGGCCATGGGAGAGCGGCAGATGTTGCCCAGACACACAACCAGTATGCGCAGATGGGCTGGGTCGGTCATGATCGGTTCCCGGTTGTTGGGTTAACGCCCAAGGCGATAGCTGCGCCGCCACCGCTTCTTGGGTCGGTTTTCACACTCCCAGGGCCCGGGTCTCCAGTTCCTGGATCCGGTCCCGGAGCTTGGCGGCTTCCTCGAACTCCATATTGCGGGCCTTCTCGAACATCTCGTCGCGCAAGCGTTTGACCTCCCGATCCGCTTCCTCCGGCGAAAGGGTATCGAAGGGCCCCTTGCCCTCCGCGGTCTTCTTGGGGGCGGGGCCGGTGTAGCCGCCCTTCTCCGGGACGCCCTCCAGAATATCCGCGATTTCCTTCTGCACGGTCTCCGGGGTGATGCCGTGGGCTTCATTGTAGGCCTGCTGCTTATCGCGCCGGCGTTCAGTCTCATCGATGGCCCGGCGCATGGAGCCCGTTTCGTTGTCGGCGTAGAGGATGGCTGTCCCCTGGAGGTTGCGGGCAGCCCGGCCGATGGTCTGGATCAGGGAGCGATCCGAGCGCAGGAAGCCCTCCTTGTCGGCGTCAAGGATGGCCACCAGGGAGACCTCGGGCAGATCCAGGCCCTCGCGCAGCAGGTTGATCCCCACCAAAACATCGAACCGGCCAAGCCGCAGGTCCCGGATGATCTCCGAGCGCTCCACAGTATCGATATCGGAGTGCATGTAGCGCACCCGCACCCCCATCTCCTCCAGGTAGCTGGTCAGGTCCTCGGCCATGCGCTTGGTAAGGGTCGTCACCAGGGTGCGCTCGCCGGCCGCCACACGCTCGTTGACCTCCGACAGCAGGTCCTCCACCTGGCTGGTGGCCGGGCGCACCTCCACCGCCGGATCCACTAGGCCGGTGGGCCGCACGATCTGCTCCGCAACCTGGCCGGAGTGCTCCCGCTCGTAGGGACCCGGCGTGGCCGATACGAACACCGTCTGCGGCATGAGGCGCTCGAACTCTTCGAATTTCAGCGGCCGGTTGTCCAGCGCGGAGGGCAGCCGGAAACCGTAGTCCACCAGGGTTCGTTTGCGCGACAGGTCGCCCTTGCACATACCCCCGATCTGGGGAATGGTCACGTGGCACTCGTCGATGATCATGAGGGCGTTATTGGGCAGGTAGTCCAGCAGCGTCGGCGGCGGCTCGCCCGGGTTGCGCCCGGAGAGGTAGCGTGAATAGTTCTCGATGCCGGAGCAATAGCCCAGTTCCTGCATCATCTCGATGTCAAATTTGGTGCGCTGCTCCAGGCGCTGGGCCTCAAGCTCACGGTTCTCCGAGCGCAGGTACTCCAGCCGCTCCTTGAGCTCTTCCTTAATCCGCTCGATGGCCTCCAACAGCCTCGCCCTGGGGGTCACATAGTGGGTCTTGGGGTAGACCGTGATGCGCGGCAGACGGGCTGTGACCTCCCCGGTGAGGGGATCGAAGGTGGCCAGGCCGTCCACCTCGTCGTCGAACATCTCGATGCGCACCGCCTCGGCCTCGTTCTCGGCCGGGAACACCTCGATGGTATCGCCGCGCACCCGGAAGGTGCCGCGGCGCAGGTCGGTCTCGTTGCGCTGGTACTGGATCTCGGTGAGCTTGGTGATGACGTCCTTCTGATCGACCCGGTCGCCTTCCCGCAGGTGCAGGATCATGCCGTGGTAGGCGCTGGGGTCGCCCAGACCGTAGATAGCGGACACCGAGGCCACGATGATGGCGTCCTCGCGCTCCAGCAGCGACTTGGTCGCCGACAGCCGCATCTGCTCGATGTGCTCGTTGGTGGAGGCGTCCTTCTCGATGAAGGTATCGCTAGAGGGGACATAGGCCTCGGGCTGGTAGTAGTCGTAGTAGGAGACGAAGTACTCCACGGCGTTGTCCGGGAAGAACCCCCGGAACTCGGCGTAGAGCTGGGCGGCCAGGGTCTTGTTGGGGGCCATGATCACCGCGGGCCGACCCAGGCGCTCGATGACCTGCGCCATGGTGTAGGTCTTGCCCGAGCCGGTAACGCCCAGCAGGGTCTGGAAGGCCTCGCCGTCTTCGAATCCGGTCACCAGGTCCTCGATGGCGGTGGGCTGGTCGCCGCTGGGCTCGTAGGCACTCTGGAGATGGAAGGGATTGCTTTGCATGGATAAGAAAGTTTTCAGTTTTAAGTATTAAGTTTTAAGGGACAACGGGCTTGTCAGGGTACAGGTCTGTTCCCGGAATGGGCACGGCCGCTTGGGCCTCATCGGCTTTTTTTGGCGACCGGGCATCGGCCCACCCGTCCTTAAGGGGGCTTGCCAAATGGCGGTTAGGGCGCAGTTGTGCTAGGTTTGCGGCTCGGAAATCCATGCCTGCCCACGGAGTCGCCGCGCCTTGGACCTTCGCCTTTCGGACCGCGTTCAGCGCATCCAGCCCTCGCCCACCCTGGCCGTTACCGCCCGAGCTGCAGAGCTGCGGGACCAGGGCCGGGACATCATCGGCCTCGGTGCGGGCGAGCCCGATTTCACCACACCGGAGCCCATCCGGAGAGCGGCCGCTGAGGCGGCGGAGGCCGGGCACACCAAATATACCCCGGTGGACGGCATCCCCGCCCTCAAGCGGGCCATTATCGACAAGTTCCGAGCGGATAACGATCTGAGCTACGCCCCGGAAGAGGTCATGGTCTCCTGCGGCGGCAAGCAGGTGGTATTTAACCTCGCCCTGGCCCTGCTTCAGGAGGGCGACGAGGCGGTGATCCCGGGACCTTACTGGGTTAGCTATCCGGACATCGTCAAGCTGGCCGGCGCCGAACCGGTGACCATCCCCACCGATGATACCGCCGGGTTCAAGATCACCGCCCACCAGCTGGAAAATGCCCTCTCCGACCGCAGCCGGCTGCTGATCCTCAACAGCCCGGCCAACCCCACCGGTGCGGTGTACACCGAAGACGAGCTGCAGGCCCTGGCGACGGTCATTCGCAACCAACCTCAGCTGGTCATTCTGACCGACGACATCTACGAAAAGATCCTTCTCGGAGCCTTTCCCTTTGCCAATATCCTGAGCGTGGCCCCGGACCTCAAGCAGCGTACGGTGGTCCTCAACGGCGTCTCCAAGGCCTTCGCCATGACAGGCTGGCGCATCGGCTACGCCGGTGGGCCGCGCGGTCTGATCGGGGCCATGAAGAAGCTGCAGTCGCAAAGCACCTCCAATCCGGCGGCGGTGAGCCAACACGCCGCCCTGGCCGCCTTAGAGGCCGACGACGCACTGATCCAGCCCATGGTGGATGCCTTCCGCGAGCGCCACAATTACGTGGCAGAGGCCCTCAATACCCTGCCCTATGTCTCCTGCCGGCGGGCGGAGGGGGCCTTCTACGTTTTCCCCGCCTTCCATGAGGCCCTCAAGGCCTTGGGCCTGGAAGACGACCTGGCCCTTGCCACCCATCTTCTGGATACCGCCGGTGTGGCCCTGGTCCCGGGCAGCGCCTTCGGCGCACCGGGCTACATGCGCCTTTCCTTCGCCACCGACCTGGACAGCCTGCGCCAGGCCATGGACCGGCTCCATCGGGCCCTGGCAGGCTGAAGTCGCCGGAAGCCACTTTCGAGACCTGCGCCATGACCCGTTCCCCCGAATTCGAGTCGGACCCCGTACCGGACCGCGAGGAGTTCTTGGCCGACGTTCTGGCGGGCCTGAGCCGCGCCCCTTACGCCCTGTCGCCCAAATACCTCTACGACCAGCGCGGCTCGGAGCTCTTCGATCGGATCTGCGAGCTGGAGGCCTATTACCCCACGCGAACCGAGCTAGCCATACTGGAAGCCCAGGGCCCAGCCATGGCGGAGCGGATCGGACCCGACGCCCTGGTGGTGGAGCTGGGCAGCGGCAGCAGCAATAAGACCCGGGCCTTGCTGGACCACCTGGATCGACCCGCCGCCTACATCCCGGTGGAGATCGCACGGAACCACCTCGGGGATGCCGCCGAGCGCGTCCGGTCCCAGTATCCCCATATGGAAGTGGTACCGCTGTGCGCCGATTATACCCGAGCCTTCACCCTGCCCCGCCCGGCAGCCCCCTTCGCCCGGACCCTGTTCTATTTTCCGGGCTCGACTATCGGCAATTTCGATCCACCCGATGCCC
Organism: Thiohalorhabdus sp.; assembly: GCF_036628635.1. GTDB lineage: Bacteria > Pseudomonadota > Gammaproteobacteria > Thiohalorhabdales > Thiohalorhabdaceae > Thiohalorhabdus. The sequence continues at coordinate 138,368 of NZ_JAZKRM010000001.1, forward strand.
AGGCCTTTATGGCCCGGCTGGCCGATCTTGTAGGACCGGGCGGCGGGCTGCTGATCGGGGTCGATCTGGTCAAGGACGCGGCCATCCTGGAAAGGGCCTATGACGATCCCGAAGGGGTTACGGCGGCCTTCAATCGCAACCTGCTTACCCGCCTCCAGCACGAGCTGGAGGCCGACCTGGATCCGCAGGCCTTCGTCCATCGGGCCACCTTTAATGCGGAGCTGGGCTGCGTCGAGATGCACCTGTTGAGCCTGCGTCGGCAATCGGTCCGCGTTGGCGGTCAGGAGATCCCCTTCGACCTAGGCCAAAGCCTTCGCACCGAGCGCTCCTACAAATACACCTTGGCGGGGTTCGAGGCCCTGGCAGAGGAGGCGGGCTGGACGGTGGAAGAGGTATGGACCGACCCGGACCGGTGGTTTAGCGTCCAGCTCCTGCGGATTCCTGGCGAGGGATCCGAGCACGGCTGATGGCATTCCGGTGGCCAACCGGCTGTCGAGCTTGGTGGCTGGTATGAATGGGCCGGCGGGCTCCGGTCGCTAGCGCCAATGGGGGTTACCGTTTTTGCCCTAGCAGACAGCGGGGTGATTGCCGGTATCCTGGCAAATCAAGGGGGGAGGACAAGCGGCTCATGGCCTTTCGTATCGAGCACTCCAAATCCCTGCCCATGCTGATTCTTTATGGGTTCGGCGTGGTCTCGGCGCCGCTGATCGCCGCTCTCGTCTACGGTGCAGTGCACATGGGTCGGCTGGCGGACCAGAGTAAGGAGGCGGTGCATCAGGCGGTGCGCGCAACCGAGCACGCAAACCGTGTTACCGGTCAGAGCACCACCATGGAGCGCATCGGCCGGCAGTACCTGCTTTGCAAGATGAGGGCCTTCACGCCGCCTTCCGACAGGCCCATGACCGCTTTCGAGCCACCGTGACCGATCTCCAGGGCATGCCCCTCGGCGACACCCAATACGGACTGGTCCGGGAGCTTGTTCTGGCCGAACAGGCCCTTTTCGACCACCTCCAGACGGCGGAGTCCACCTCGGCCAACCAGCGGGAGGTGGTTTCGACCTTCCTGGGCCTAAATGCCAAGGCGGAACAGCTTGTCCGGCGCAGCAATGCCCTGAACAATCAAGAGGTGGACACCCTCCGCCGGGATGCTGCTCGCAATCAGCGGGTGCTATTCTGGCTGGCCGCCTCTCTGATCCCCCTTTCCCTCGCCTCGGCCGGCGTATTCACGGTCCTCATCGCCGGTCCTATCCACCAGGTGGACCACTCCATCCGCCAGTTCGGCGCGGGCGATTTCGGGCAGCCCGTCCGGGTTTCCGGCCCCCAGGACCTGGAGTACGTCGGGGATCGGCTCGACTGGCTCCGGCGCCGGCTGGGTGAGCTGGAGCAGGAAAATACCCCCTTTTTGCGCCATGTCTCGCACGAGCTCAAAACCCCCCTCACGGCTTTCCGGGAGGGGTCCGAGCTCATGGACGAGCGTTCGGTGGGCGAGTTTAACTCGGACCAGTCGGAAATCGTGCGCATCATCCGGCGAAGCACCGCCCAGCTGCAGCAATTGATCGAGAATCTGGTCAACTTCAGCTACGTCCAAAAGGGGGCGCCCGAGCTCAGGTTGGCCAAGGTGGATCTGCTGGCTCTGGTACGGCAGGTGGTGGAATCCCATGAGCCAGCGATCATAGCCAAGGAGCTAGCCCTGGAACTGGATGTGGACCACCTGGTGATTACCGGCGAGGAGGAAAAGCTCAAGACCGTTATCGACAATCTGATGGCCAACGGTATCAAGTTCTCCCCGGAGCAAGGCTCCGTCCGGATAACCGCCAAACGCCGGGAAAACCAGGCGGTGATCGATGTCAACGACAGCGGCCCGTGGATCAGGCAGCAAGATTCGCCCTGGGTTTTCGATGCCTTCTTCCAGGGGCCGGACCGGGGCGAAAGCCATGTCAACGGCTCTGGCCTGGGGCTGTCCATCACCCGGAAATACGTCACTGCCCATGAGGGCAGCGTCCGGGTCGTAACCGGTCAAGGGCACCGGGGGGGGGCCACGTGCAGATAACCTTACCCATGGAGCAGGACCGGGTGGCCGCCTGAGCCCAAAGGTCCGCAAGGCGTCTCCGGCTGCCGTGGCAACGGTGATGGTGACCCTCCTTACGGCGTGCGCTACTCTTGGAAGGGCTCCCCCAGGCGACGGGCCCGGCGACCTGCTGGCCTTTTACCATTATGCGGCGACCCTGGAGCCCGAAAGCCGGCGGGCCACCTACCTGCGATTTCGCAACTGGGTGCGGGAAGACCGGTGCGAGCCCGACCGAATTCGTCTGGCCATGCTCGTCATGCAGGCGGAATCCGGTCCCGCTGGCGAGATGAAAGGGGGTCAGGTTCTAAAACCTTGTTTGAATAACGGCGACGAGGCCCATACTTACCTCGGCCACCTGGCGCTGTTGCTCGACAGGCAGATTCGGCTGCAAAATCGGGTAGACCGACTGGTTTCCAAGTGGGGTCAGTTGGTGGAACGGCGGGAAGAGCTGGAAGCCGAACGGGATGAGCTGACCCGAGACCTAATTCGGGCCACGCGGCGATACCGCACGGTTGAAGACGAGCGTGACAAACTCAGAAAGCGGGTCGATTCCCTGGAAAAACAGCTCGACGCTTTGAAGAATATCGAGCGCAGCATCCGTCAGCGGAACTGACCCCTAAACATTGGTAATGGCCATGGAGCGTTCCAACCGCATCCTTCTGGTGGACGATGATCCCGGCCTGTTGCGACTGCTCTCCATCCGTCTCAAATCCGCCGGGTACCAGGTGGCCGCGGTGGAAAGCGGCCACGAAGCGTTGGCCAACCTTGCCGCCGTGCGCCCCGATCTGGTCATCACCGACCTGCGCATGGACGGCATGGATGGCATGGCCCTGTTCGATCACATTCGGGAGCAGCACCCCACCCTGCCGGTTATCATCCTTACCGCTCACGGCTCCATCCCGGACGCCGTTGCCGCCACCAAGCGGGGCGTATTCAGCTTCCTGACCAAGCCTTTCGACAGCAGCGCCCTGTTGGAGCAGCTGGAAAAGGCCCTGAGCATCTCCGGCGGCTCCGAGCCTTCGCCGCAGGAGGATGCCGCGGCCGAGTGGCGCTCCGACATCATTACGCGCAGCCCCGCCATGGAGGATGTCCTCGGTCGGGCGCGCATGGTGGCGGACAGCGATGCCAGCGTGTTCATCCAGGGCGACTCCGGCACGGGCAAGGAGCTCCTGGCACAGGCCGTCCACAAGGCCAGTCCGCGAGCCGGGAAACCGTTCGTCGCCATCAACTGCGGCGCTATTCCGGAAACCCTGCTGGAGTCCGAGCTCTTTGGCCACAAGAAGGGCGCCTTCACGGGGGCCACCTCCGACCAGAAGGGCTTGTTCCAGACCGCTGACGGCGGCACGCTGTTCCTCGACGAGATCGGCGACATGCCGCTGGCCCTCCAGGTCAAGCTGCTTCGGGTCCTGCAGGAGCGCCTGGTGCGCCCGGTGGGCGCCACCGAGGGCTCCCCCGTGGATGTTCGCATCATCACCGCGACCCACTGCGACCTAGCCGATGAAATGGCGGAGGGCCGCTTCCGGGAAGACCTCTATTACCGGCTCAATGTGGTGGCCCTGGAGTTGCCGGCGCTATCCGAACGCAGCGAGGATGTTCCCTTGCTGGCCAGTCACTTTCTCCATCAGATCGCCGAGAAATACGACAAAGAGGTCAAGGACTTCGCTCCCGAGGCCATGGAACGGTTGGTCTCGGCGCCCTGGCCGGGCAATGTCCGCCAGTTGTTTAATGTGGTGGAGCAAGTGGTGACTCTGTCGCCCACTCCAATCATCTCCGAGGACCTGATCCAACGGGCCCTCAACGAGGACCCCGAGGACCTGCCCTCCTTTGCCGATGCCCGGAGCAAGTTCGAGCGCGACTATCTGATCCGGGTTCTGCAGATGAGCGGCGGTAACGTTAGCCAGGCAGCCCGGCTGGCGAAGCGCAATCGCACCGAATTCTACAAGCTGCTAAACCGCCACCACCTCGACCCCGCCCTGTTCAAACAATCGGCTCGGGAGAACTGAGCGACCAAAAGGGGGTAACTGTAGGTTCCATCCGATGTGGGCTCCCATTGATGGGTGGAGACGACAGGGCATTGCGGGCCCCCGTTAGCGGAGCAGCGGGCTCAAGTGTCGGAAACCACCGCCCACTCGGAGGCCTCGGCCTCCTCCCGGGCAATCTGGGCGTGGACATCGAAATCTCGCTGGCCGCGCAAGACCAGCCGGGCGGTCCGGACATGAGCCAGCTGAGGCAGGGTCGCCATCAGCGTGGGCACGGCGATGGTCGCCGCCTCCTCCAAGGGATAGCCGAAGGCGCCGGTGGATAGGGCCGGGAAGGCGACCGAGCCTAGCTGATAGTCGTCGGCGAGGTGGAGGCTGGCGCGGTAAGAGCGGGCCAAAAGCTCGGCGGCGGACTCATCCTCGCCATAGACCGGGCCGACGGTATGGATGATGTGATCCGCGGGGAGCTGGAAGCCCTTGGTAATCTTGGCCTCCCCGGTGTCGCAACCGCCCAGGGGCCGGCAGGCCTCCCACAGCTTGGGACCCGCCGCCCGATGAATGGCCCCGGCAACCCCCCCTCCCGGCGCCAGGGCCTTGTTGGCGGCATTGATCACGGCGTCCGTTTGTTGAGCAGTGATGTCACCGCGCGTGATCTCCAGGCAGCGATCCTCCAGGCAAATACGCATGAGATCGCCCTCCAGGGCCTTCTTTCAATCGTGGTTATGCCCGGTTATGGGCCCTTGTGAAAACAGCTGCTCTCGAAGCTCCTTATCCATATCGGGATCCCGCCGCCGTATCCACTCCAGAACCATGGCCGCGTGCTCCTTCTCCTCATCCCGGTTGTGGGCCAGGATCCCCCGGAGCTCATCATCCTGGGCCGCCTCCACTCGCTGGTGGTACCAATCCACCGCCTCCAGCTCCTCCATCAGGGAAACGATGGCCCGGTGCATATCCTTGGCCTCTTCGCTGAGTCGGCCTTCCGGCTCGTGGTATCCCTCACTGGCCATGCGTCGCTCCTTCCAAGTTCGAAAGCCGGACTTCCAATCTATCAGGACTGCCCTCGGTGACCAACGAAACGGGGGCTCCCAAACGGACCACATTGGCCTATCCTGGACCAATGACCACAGCTATCGCCCTTGCCGTAATCGTCGCCACCCTGGCCCTCTGGGCCACCAGTCTCCGCGCCCGGGAGCAGGCGCTGGGGGCCACCAAGCGCGCCTGCCGGGAGCTTGGGGTCGAGCTCCTGGACGAGACCGTGGAGCTCTCCGGCCTGGGCGTGGAACGGGACGTGGCCGGAAGGGTGCGCCTGAGGCGGCGCTACAACTTCGAGTTTACCCCCGACGGCCATACCCGCCACCTCGGATGGGCCGTGGTCCTGGGCGCCCGGATGGATTCCCTCCAGTTCGACCTCCCGGAGGGGTTGACCATCATCGAGCCGGGAGCCGGGCGGGACTACGGGGTTCGAGCCTAAACGGAACAGGTCGCCGGGGTGCCCCCCGGCGAGGAGGCAGCCATGGTGAACCGGGTATTGGCGGGCCTGGCTACAGCCCTCCTTGTGGCCGGCTGTGCCAGCAGGGTTCCCGAGGCCATCCGGGAACCGGTACCCAGGTCACCGGAGCCGGCCGAAGTGCGAAAGGAGCCCGGTGCCCATGTGGGAGCCCAAATCCGGTGGGGTGGCACCGTCGCCGCGGTCCATAACCGACAGGCACATACCCGCCTGGAGGTGGTCGCCCGGCCGCTGGCCAGCCAGGGGCGGCCTCGTCCCGAAGCTGCCTCGGCCGGCCGTTTCCTGGCCGAGGTTGAGGGCTTTTTGGACCCGGCCGTCTACTCCCAGGGGCGGCGGGTTACCGTTACCGGCAGGCTTGCCGAGCCCGAAACCCACCCCATCGGCGATTACCCCTACCGGTTTCCGGTGGTGCAGGTGCGGGAGCACTATCTGTGGCCCCAAGACAAACCGGAGCGAAGTCCGAAACCGCGTTACTGGTATCGGGACCACTGGTACCCTTATTATGGACCTCATCATCCCTACTGGTATCCCTGATGATGCGTCTAGCCTTGGCCGTAATTCCCCTCCTGCTGGTGGCCGCTTGCGCTTCTCAGCCTCGTTTCGATACCAACGACACCATGCTCAGCGTCACCCCCGAGGATGCGGTTGCCGATATGGACCGCCTGAAAGGCATCCGGGTCCTTTGGGGCGGGGTCATCGTGGCCGCCCATAACCGGGAAAAAACCACGCGGTTGGAGATCCTGGGGTATCCTCTGAACGGACGCCAGCACCCGGTCACCACCGAGTCCCCCCAGCGCCGGTTCCTGGCGGTCAAGGAGGGTTATCTGGAAACCGCCGACTACGCCCAGGGACGCCGGGTCACCGTGGCCGGAACCCTGACCGGAACGCAATCGGGGCGGGTTGGTGAGGCCACCTACACCTACCCGGTTGTGCGCATCGAGGACAGCCACCTCTGGCCCAAGGCGGAATCTCGCCGCCAGGAGCCCCGCTTCCATTTCGGCATCGGAGTGCTTTTCGGCAACTGAGCCCGGATCGGGGTCAGCTATCCCCTTCGGTCGGAAGAGCGGTTTAGCGGGCATCGGCTTGGCTGGCCTCGCCTGTTAGACTCCCCCACATGCTGCAATTGACCAATCTTACCCTGCGCCGGGGCGCCAAAGAGCTGCTTCATGGCGCCAATCTCTCCGTCCACGCTGGTCAGAAGGTGGGCATCGTCGGGGCCAACGGCACCGGCAAATCCAGCTTGTTCGCCCTTATTCGGGGGGAGCTGGAGACCGACACCGGCTCCGTTACCACGCCACGGGACTGGCAAGCGGCCTGGATGGCCCAGGAGGTCCCCGCCCTCGATCAGCGCGCCATCGAGTACGTCCTCGACGGCGATACCGAGTTGCGGCGGTTAGAGGCCGAGCTGGAGGAGGCCGAAGCCGCTGGTGACGGCTCTCGGCTGGGCGAGCTCCACGGCCGTCTCAACGCCATCGACGGTTATACCGCCCGGGCCCGGGCGGCCCGTCTCCTGAACGGCCTGGGCTTTGGTCCGGGCGAGGAGGAGCGACCGGTGGCGGCCTTTTCCGGGGGCTGGCGCATCCGCCTGAATCTGGCGCGAACTCTCATGGCCCGCGCCGACCTGCTCCTGCTCGACGAGCCCACCAACCACCTGGACCTGGACGCCGTTTTGCGCCTGCAGGATTGGCTGGCGGCCTACCCCGGCACCATTTTGCTGATTTCCCACGACCGGGACTTCCTCGACGCCGTGGCGGGCCACATCGTCCACTTCCGTGGCGGCGATCTGCGCCTTTACAAGGGGGGCTATTCGGATTTCGAGACCCAGTACGCCGAGGAGCAGGCCCAACGGCAGGCGGCCTACGAGAAGCAGCAGAAGGAGATAGCTCGCATCCAGCGCTTCGTGGACCGCTTCCGGGCCCAGGCCTCCAAGGCCCGTCAAGCCCAGAGCCGGCTCAAGGCCCTGGAGCGCATGGAGCAGGTAGCTCCGGCCCACGGCGAGGACCCCTTCCAGTTCAGCTTCCTCGAGCCGACTCGTCTGCCCCAGCCCTTGCTGGGCCTCAAGGGGGTGGCGGCAGGCTACGGCAAGGAGCCCATCCTTCGCGGCGTCAACCTGGAGCTATACCCCGGCGACCGCCTCGGTCTGCTCGGGCCCAACGGCGCCGGCAAGTCCACCCTGATCCGGCTTCTCTCCGGTGAGCTCGAGCCCGAATCCGGATCTCGGAATCCCAACCAGGGCTTGGCCGTGGGCTATTTCGCCCAGCACCAAGTGGACCATCTTGACCCAACGGCAAGTCCCATGAAGCACCTGAAGCGCCTTGACCCCGCGGCCAAACCGCAGCAGCTGCGGGACTTCCTGGGCGGCTTTGGCTTCTCCGGTGACCTGGCCTTGTCGGCGGTGGAGCCGCTCTCCGGGGGAGAGAAGGCCCGTCTGGCCCTGGCCCTGCTGGTCTACCGACGGCCCAATCTGCTGCTGCTGGACGAGCCCACCAACCACCTGGACCTGGAGATGCGGCGGGCCCTGACCCTTGCCCTTCAGGAATACACCGGGGCCGTGGTGGCGGTCTCCCACGACCGCCACCTGCTGCGATCGGTTACCGACCGCTTGTGGCTGGTGGACGGCGGCGGGGTAAACGCCTTTGACGGCGACCTGGAGGACTACCAACGGTGGCTACTTGCCCGCGAACGACCGCCCCAGCAGGGGCCGCAGCCCGCTGCGGAGCAGCAACCGGCCAGCTGGGAGGAACCCCGCCAGCGCCGCAGGGAAGCCGCCGAGCGTCGGCAACAGCTCCAGCCGCTCAAGAAGGAGATCCAGCGGCTCGAGAAGGAGCTGGACCGGCTTAGCCGGCGCAAGGCAGGGTTGGACCAGACCCTGGCCGATCCGGGCCTGTACGCCGAAGACCAGAAGGAGCGACTGGCGAGCCTGGTCGAGGAGCAGGGCCAGGTCAAAAAGGCGCTGGAAGACACGGAGGCCGCCTGGCTTGCCGCCAGCGAGGAATGGGAGGAGGCCGCCGGCTAGCCGAAATCGGATCAGCTACGGCTCCGTTCCGGGACTAAAATGGATGTCGCCGTAGAAAGCGGTCACCCGCTTGCCGGTATTGTCGGTGTCGGTCATCACGGCGACCGCATCGACCTCCCCTGCCTCCCCTCCGAACAATGCGCGGTAGTCGGCTGCCACGTCGCGGCGCTCGCGATGCCAGCGACCGGTTGCAGCGCCCTCGCCTCGGACGGCAACCATCCGGGCCTGATCGGTATACGCACTGCTCCATGTGGTACCCCGCGGCTGGGCACTGGACCAGACATAGCTGATGGTCTTCGTTCGCCAGAAGGCGATCCCACCCGAGAAGATCACGTAGACCCGCGCCGGATAGTCGTCGCCGCCCCGGGTGCGCTCTGCGGGGCTGCCCAGGTCAGCGGCCACCTTCCAGGACCACTCCAGATACGGGGTCCGGTCGAGGTCCACCTTGATCTCCCGGTAAAGCCCGGAGGCCGAACCGTTGCTGTCGGCCCGCACGACCTCCCGGCCGTCCTCGGTTACCAGCCGATAGGCGGTATGGCCGTCGAAGACCTTCTCCTGCCAGGCTTCGAGCCCATCCTGGGAAAAACGGCCCACCCATAACCGGTCGGCTGGCAGGGCCAGAGTTGCAGTCAGCAGAATACCGGCGGTCAAACCCCGCCAGGCGAAGCCAATGGCCCAGAGCCCCAGTGATTTGGTAGCCTTTTTGCGGTACATCACCTTCCCTTACCCGGGTCAGGAGCGACACCATGCCCCATATCGGGCTCCCCGCCCACATAATCGCCGACAACGCCCAGCAGGGCCGCCTGGCCGAGAGGCTGGAACAGATCCAGGGCTCCACTGTGGCCTACGAGGCCCTGGATGCCGGGGATTTCGTCCTCAGCGACGAGGTCGTGTTGGACTACAAGTCCGGGACTGACTTCATATTGGCTGTGGTGGAGCAGGACCTGTTCGAGACCGCCAACCGTCTCAAGGCCCAGTATTCCCGGCCTATCTTCCTGGTGGAGGGCGATTTCTTTACCCATCGCTTCCATCAGACGCCTTTCGATGTCCACTGGGCCATCTCCTACCTGACCGTGGTCCTCGGCATACCCGTTCTCTACACTCCCGAGGCCGAGCACTCGGCCATGTTCGTCTATGCCCTGGCGGTGCGGGCGCAGGGCGCCGCCACCGGGGAAGAATCGTGGCGCCCGGCCAAGCCGGAAACCCGCCGGGAAACGATTCGCTTCCTGGTGGAGGGCCTGCCGGGGGTGAGCCCGGAGCTGGCGCGGGACCTGCTCCGGCATTTCGGCACCGCGCGGGCCGTGTTCGCCGCCGACAAGGACGAGCTCCTGGCCGTGGCGGGCATGACCGACAAGATCGCCAGCCGCATCACCGATGTCCTGGACAGCAAGAAAGGGAAGTGAGTGGGGGTGAGCCGTTAGGCGTCAGGAGTAACGGCTGCGGGGGACTCTCCGCAGATGACGCCTCCCGTTTTTGCTGTCGCCTTTACCCCTCACCCCTCACTGCATCAAGCACCTCAATCAACTGCCCTGCCCCTTTCGGCGCCCACCGGTCCCAATAGAGCTCCACCGGCGTGAAGCCCCGGGCGGGGGCTAGCCCCGATCCCCGTACCAGGGAATCGAAATCCTCCCCGCCGACCAGCTTGTGGGCCACAGTAAGGTAAAGCCGGTTCAAGCTGCCGTCGGCGACCAGGGTATGCAACATGCGCGGCCCGGCCAGGGAATAGATGCGATTATAGCCCCGCTGGGTAAGGGTCGTAACCAGATCCGCAGCCGCGACGTAGGGGCCGGGCCCGGCCAGGACCACCTCCACTCCGCCACGCTCCAGGGCCGCGACACGATCCTCGGGGGCCTCGCTGGAGGTAATCACCAGGATTCCGCGGGTGTAGCGCTCGGCCAGATCGGGGGCGGGAAGGTCCAGGTTGCGGCTGACCGTGGCCAGGGCCGGCTGGCGGACCATGCCACGCTCCCGGCGCCATTGGACGAGATCCTCAAGGCCGGTGGCTTCCAGATCGATCAGGGCGGTATGGCGGCCAGCGGCCACCGCTCTCAGTAGCCGGTCGCTGACCAGCAAAACGTCGGCCTGGGCCACCAGCTCCATAAACAGGCGCCAATCCCGTTGATTGGCGATATCGGCCGGCACCGCACGCCGGCCGGTGGCCGGATGGGGTCGGGCTACCCGGCCGTCCAGGCTGGTAATGAAATTGCTGTAGACGAAGGGGCTGCCGGCGCGGCCGAACCGCTGCAGGTCGTGGTCGAGGAAGCGGCCTTCCAGGGGGTACTCGCCCGGTGGCTCGGGGTAAAGCCGCAGAAGCGGTTCCATCTTACTGCCTCCCATATGGGGCCGGGGGTTGCGGCGGTGTCATCGCCCTACTTCGCAGTTCCGGGTAGGGCCCGTATACTGTCCCGCCTCAACACAGGAGGAGTCCATGGCGCGGGAACGCCCCACCTATCCCGGGATACACAATGACCGTTACGGCGGCATGACCGATGCCGGGCGTCTTATCCGCGATGCCTGGGTTTTCGGGATCCTCCCCGAATCCGAAACCTGCGAGGGCTGGGATTACGGCCGCCTCGAGAATCTCTACAACCAGGTGGCCGAGGCTTGGGAGCCCTACGGCCACCTTGTCAAATACCTCCCCGAGGACCTGCGGGAACGCCATGAGCGCATCCACGGCGAGGCGACAAAGCGGGCCCGGGAGCTGGGCTGGCAACCGGACATGAGCGACGACGATTAGGTCTGAAGGCCGGCCGCGGTGTCATCGGCGGGGAAGAACTCGGGCCCGCGCCGGACCCGGTAGTAGCCCTGCGCCCGATCCACCCCTAGGTCTTGCAGGATCTGTAGGATGGCTTCGTTTTCCACGAACTCGGCGACGCTAACGATGCCTAGGTTGCTCGCCATCTCGCTCATGGCGCGGACCTAAGTGCGATCGTAGGCATCCCGTTTGAGGCTCCGGACGAAGCTACCAGCCATCTTGACCATGCCCACCGTGAGGTTGTTGAGGTAGTGGAAGGAGGACAGGCCCACGCCGCAGTCCTCCAGCGCCACAGCGCAGCCCCTAAGGCGCAAGGCGTCGAGGAAATCACGTGCCTGCGCGATGTTTTCCACCGCGACGGTTTCGTGACTTCGAACACAGGGCCCTGGGGTCAGCGCCGGATTCCTCCAGGGCCCTGGTAACCCTATCCAGTACCTCCCCGCGGCCGATATGTAGGCCGGCAAGATTGACCGCAAGGCTTACCGGCCGTTCCTCCCGGAGGCTGCGTCCCTGAACCGCCAGAGCGTGGTTCACCACCCAGTGATCGATGTACCGGATCATGCCGAACCGTTCGGCGGTGTCCAGGAAGGCGGCGGGGCTCACTAGCTCGCCGTCCTCCCCGCCCATCCGAATTAGGACTTGAAAATGGCTGACACTGTGATCCGGTAGGCGGCAAATCGGCTGGTAATGGAGCACGAGCCGGTCCCCTTCCTGGGCTCGGCGAATGCGCTCCTCCCCCTGGATCTTGGCGCGCATGCGACCGAGCGCCTCGTCCCCGGGGCTGAAAATAGGGTGCCGGTTGCGGCCGGCATACTTGGCGGTATGCAGAGCGATATCGGCCTTGGCCAGGAGACCGTCGTCCTGGTCGCCCTCCGTCGCGAATAGGGCCACTCCCGCGCTGGCGGTCACCGGGATCGGCGTGGCGGGCGCTGCGGATCAAGTCGGGATCGGTGAGGCGCTGGTGGAGGTTGGCCACCAGTCCCTCCACCTGCCCGGGTTCCGTCTTGGGCCGAATGATTCCGAACTCCTTGCTTCCCAGGCGCCCGACCACGTCCACATCCGAAACCGTCGCGGTTATCGCCGAAGCCGCACTGTGCAGGTAATTGGCACCGGCCCGGTGGCCCAGGGTATCGTTGATGTCTTTGAACTGGTCCAGCCCCAGGATGATCAGGGCGTCTGAATGCTCATACCCGCTAGCGTACGCCACGTTGCGTTCGAACTCCTCCTGGAAGTGGCCAGGGTTGAACAGTCCCGTCATGGGATCGTGGCCGACGAGGTACACGAGGCGCTCTTCGGACAGTTTTTCCTGGGTCACGTCCAGGAGTAGGCCCCGTAGCACCAGGTCCCCTCCCTCCCCCGATTCAATGGTGTCTATGGCACGCACCCAAACCCCGTGGCCATCGTGATGCAACGTGCGGAAATCGTGGGTAAAGTTCGCCGCTTCGCGGGTGTGTCATGCCATGGTGCGCTTGAATTCTCCGAGATCCGCCGGATGCACCCGCCCCACCCAGAAGCCGGGACGGAACCACTGCTCGGCGAGGTAGCCAAGCAGATTGAGTGCCTCCTGGCTCACGAAGGCAAGCTCCCAGGTGCTCGCATCGGCCTCGATAATCACCGACTCGATACTGTCCATCAGGGTCTGGAAATGGCGCGCCTGGTGCACCAGGCCTGATTCTTGCCTCCGAGCAAGTTGCGGGTACGCGCCAGGTGCTCGGCCATGTGGTTGAAGCTGCGCCCGACCTCGGGGAACTCGTCATGGCCCCGGGTGGGGGGATCCGGTAATCGAGATCGCCGGTGGCGAGGGCTTCGGCCCCCTGCTCCCGCCGCTGTAGATTGCGGGTAAAGCATAGCCCCAACAGCGCGATCAGCAGGATGGAAAGGACTACCGCCACCCCGGCAATGGCAATGGAGTAGACCGCCCGGACCCTACCCAGTTGCTGGCCGTACAGTGGGACCTGGGTTTCCAGGTCGTAGACGCCGTCCTCGCGGGCGGCGCGGTAGCCATCGTCGGCCTGGAATTGGTCCGGCGGGGCTCCCAGTGCGGCCATGCGGTTGCCGCTGGCATTGGTTACCACCGCGTTTCCCCGGTCTTCCTCCTCTCCAATCAGGTCCAGGGCGTCCCTGATCCGGGCCAGGTCCTCGGCGGCCAGCTCCGGGGCCACGGAGTGGGCCAGCAGCCGATTGGCTTCGCGGGTGCTTACCTCAAGAAGCTCGGCGTGGCAAGAGCTGATCCGGCGCACGCGGTTCCAGACCAGGGCGCCGAGGGTTATCCCTCGATGGCGGCAATGGCGACTATGAACCAGCTGGATCGCCGTGACCGGCGCATGGCCATGAGCTTCTCCCGGACGGCCGAGCTCTCCGGAAGGGGCTGGGCGGTGGCCGGCTAAGGGGGATCGGCCCCTTTGGGCCGCCCGGCCGGGAGTTGGTCGAGATAGGGCCGACCCGGTTCGATGGTGGCCGCCTACGCCGACTGGTAGTCCGGATAGGCCATCTGCTCTAAATCCTGTTGCCCTTCGGGGTTGTCTTGCATGGTTACCACAGCCTTGGTGAAGCGGTCCCTCAGGCCCCGGCCAGATCCTTGCGAAACAGGATGCCCAGAGCCGGAATGGGATCCGTCCGGTCCTAGCGGGCCAGCCCGGGCTCCACTTGGCGCATGCGATTCCAAACATTTACGCAGGCGACGGCCAGGCAGAATCCCCGCCCAGAACGGCCCTGGCCGCCGAATTGTGGGACGTGTAGGCCTCATAGGAGAGATCGGCATCCGGGTGACTTTCCGCCAGATACCGCCGCCCCATCAGGGTAATGATGGCCGACGGCGGCGGTGGTCACCTTGTGGCACCGGGAGTCGCCGGGCTCGGAAGGGGACGCTCCCAAACGCCCGATAATGACCACCCATAGGCGCTTGGTGTAGATGGCCCGACCTAATACCGGCCAGAACCAGGGCCATTAGGATAAAATGGGGAGCCGTAAGGAGCATGGCGTTGCGACGGCGCCCGGTACGCTTCACGAAGGTGGGGAAATCGGGTTCGGTGGCGAGCCGGACGGGGCGATCCACCGAGTCTCCAGGTAGTCGTGCACAGATGCGAATCGCTTGAACACGGTCCCCGGGCTGGCGAAGGGCAGCAGGCCCAGAACCAACGGATCCGACCCATCGTTCGTGGCTTCGGCGGGCCCAGGTAAGATCGACCCCCCATGGCTACCGCAACAAGGGCAACAAGCCGCCGCCTTGGGGGCGGCATAACTCATCCCCCTCGAAGTAACCGACTTAGCCGCAAGCTTCCCGGCCTTGACCGATGGAGCGGGCGAGCGGCCGGTACTGAAGGCCGTAAAACATTTCCAGATACCGGCGCGTTTCGTCCCGCTCCAGATTGGTTACATACTTCCAGAACCCGTATATCCGTGACAAGGTCATCATTCGCTCGGCGTAGAGCTCCCAAGTGTAATGGCTCCGCACCCGTTCCACAGCCCCCCGGGAAATACGGTCCCAGTAGCCGGGGTCCTCCTGGCAGCGCTCGAAGAATTCGGCCATATGGGCTGCGCTGTCGTCGCCGTGGTTGGGGTCGATGTGGAAACCCGATACGCCGTCCTCGATGATCTCCAGTGGCCCACCAAATGCGGTGGCAAAGGTGGGCAGGCCCGAAGTCATGGCCTCGATCACCGTGAGCCCGAAGGCCTCGAACAGGGCCGGCTGGGCAAACGCACCCCGATTGTCCGCGATCAGCCTGTAGAGCTCGCCGGCCAGGTTCTTGTCCAGGTGCCGACCCAGCCAGCGCACCTCGCCGTCCAGCCCATAGGCATCGAAGAGCTCGTGCATGTGCTGGATCTGAGCCCGCTCCTCCCAGTCGTTGGAATCCGCCTGGTCGATGTGGCCGCCGATCACCAGGAGATTGGCGGCCTGGCGTAGGCGTGGGCTGCGCCCGTACCACGCCACAAGGCCGGTGATGTTTTTGATCCGGTCCAGCCGAGCCATGCTGAACAGCACCGGCTTGCGCGGATCCAGAAGCCCCCCACGAGCATCCGGGCGCTCGCCGCCGTAGATCAGCTCCTTGATCTCCCCGTGCAGCCCCATCAGGCGGTGCTCGGTCTCTTCGTGAGGGAAGTAAACCTCGGAGTCGGCCCCGGGCGAGACGATGTTGAATTTGGGATCGTATACGTCCACGCCGTTAACTACCCGGTAGAGACCGGGCATGGTGAAGGCCTCGTAGCTCTCGTACTGGCCCAGGCTTTCCCGGTCTCCAGCGATCTCCTGGTAGGTAGAAGTGATAATGAAGTCGGCCGCATTCATGGCAATCAGGTCCGCAGTGAACTGGGCCGAGAAATGGTACTGGCTATCGTTGTCTCGCCAGTACAAATCGGAGTACAGGTATTTGGTCTTTTCCAGGGCGTGGGCGATGTTGCACTGGGTAACCTGGAGCCTCTGCGCCAGCAGGGTGGCCACCAGGTTGCCGTCAGAATAGTTGCCGATGACCAGGTCGGGCCGCCCGCCGAGATCAGCGAGGAGGTCGGTCTCCGCCTCTACCGCGAACCGTTCCAGGTAGGGCCAGATCTCGAACCGGGAGACCCACTGAGGCACGATCTCGCCATTCTCGGTCCGGAACGGGACCCGAACAATTTGGGCGTTTTCCGTGTGCAGGATGTGCTCGCGCGGCTCGTCGCAGGTGGTGCCTTCGGCTTCTGGAATGAGGCGGGTTAAAACCCGGATCTGGGGCGTGATGTCCAGGCCCTGCTCGTGGATGCGCTGACGCATTTCCCGCTCAAGGGCCCGTACCTGGTCCAGGATGTAGACCACCTGGCCCCCGGTATCCGG
Organism: Thiohalorhabdus sp.; assembly: GCF_036628635.1. Lineage (GTDB taxonomy): Bacteria > Pseudomonadota > Gammaproteobacteria > Thiohalorhabdales > Thiohalorhabdaceae > Thiohalorhabdus. Next base: position 154,499 of record NZ_JAZKRM010000001.1, read on the forward strand.
CTTTCCCAGGACGTTGGCCTGGCCGAAGAAGCCGTGGGGGGATAACACGGCCAGGCTGAAGATCATGGGGATGCGCCCCAGAAAGCGTTCCAGGTTCTTGGGCTCGGGGGCTTCCAGAATGTCGGAGAGCAGGTGGAGGGTGTCGCGCATGCGGGCCACATCCCTGCCCCAGCCGGGTTCGAAGCCCAGCTCCTGGAGTCTGTGGCCCACCTCTTCCCAGCCGGCGTTCTGGTCGCTCCGAGCCAGCAGGTCCTCCGCTTGCCGCAGGGCCCGCCGCAGCTCGGCGACATTGCCCAGGCGGTCGTTCATCATCAGCTGGCGATCCTGGTGGTGATGAACCCGCAGGAACTCCAGCAGGCTCTGGTCGCCGCTGTTAAGATCCTGGAACAGTTGACTGGATAACCGCCGATTGAGGAATTCCACGCCGCGGCCGATGGATCGGGCTTCCTGGAGCCTGGGGAACTCGCGGGCGAAGGGACCGAGATCGAACTCCAGGGTCCAATCGGTAACCGGGTCGGTGCCCTTGACCTGGCGCTCTTTGAAGGTCAGAAACTCCGAGACCGAGATCTCCTCTAATTCCACCATCTCGGCATGGAAACGCAGGTATTGCCAGCGGGCCCGGGAGGGGCGGATGGACAGGGCCAGCCAGGGTGACTCCAGGACTGCTTCCTGGGCCACCGCCACCGTGCGCCCCATAGGGCTATCTGCCATATCGGGGTCCACCTCGGCACAGAACCGGTCGAGCTCGTCATGCAGGTCGGACTGCAACAGAAAGGTCCGGTCACTGGCGAGCAGTTGGCGAAGCAGTAGATACACGCTCTCGCGATGCTCTGCCAGGTAGTCGGCTAGGCCCTGCATGTTTGCTCCATTCGATGCCCGACTCGGTATCTCGCCGGGTTGTGGGTACGGGTGGGTTGGTGAGGGCGATGCTGAGCATCCTTCAAACTCGAATTTTTTCTCTTGTCTACCCTAGCAAGTGCGGGCCCGCTCGGCTGCCCCCGAAGGGTCCTGGAGACACCATGCGTCTGTCGCCTTTCCTACTGCTTCTGATGGCTGCCCTGGTCCTGCCAACCGGGGCCGCTGCCCTAGACCTCGAGGCCATGGCCAAGCGTTTCGATCACCCCGAGCGCTACCGCCTCCTTTTCAGCCGCCTTATCAATCGCGGAGTCCCCGTAGCGCGGGTCAAGGCCGCCTTCTCCTCCGAAAAGGCCCTGGAGCGGGATCATCGCGCTGTCGAGCTGCGCACCGACGTCGGCCGCATCCCCGAGCACCAGGCCGCCGAGCGCGAGGCCAACGAGCGCTACCTGGCCGAGGCCCGGACTCTCGCCGATCATCTGCGCGAACACGCGGATCTCTACCGCCGCATGGAATCGGCGTACCGGATCCGAAGCGAGATAATCGGCGCCATCCTGCTCAAGGAGAGCGCCCTGGGCGAATACGACGGGTTCGGCCACGACGCCTTCGTGGTCTTTAACAGCCTCCACGACGGCCTCGAGGTGACCGAGGACGCCAGCCCCCGCCTGAGGCGGCGCATTCCCCGCCTCATCCAAATGGCCCGGGAGCAGCTCATCGCCCTGGTGATCCACGCCTATCGCAACGACCTGGCCCTGGAAGAAACCGTCTTCCCGGCGAGCTACGCCGGTGCCATTGGTATTCCCCAGTGGCTGCCCGTCCATCTGGATTACGCCGTCAGCGCCGACGATTCGCCGCCCGATCTGAGTCGGCTGACGGATGCCGTATTGTCCACGGCCAACCTCATCCGCAACAAGTTCGGCTGGCCCGAGGCAATGTTGGACTTCGCTCGATTGAGCAATCTGGACGAGATCGTCGTGGCCTGGCGACGCTTCGACGACGGCAGCGCCAGCTTCGCCACCGACGAGACCTCCGACGGCCAGCCGGTCCACCGCTTCGACCGCGCCAATGCCGACATGCCCAACGTGACCTACGTTGCCACCTTTGTCCGGGCACTCATGCGTTACAACTATTCCTCCGAATATGGCTTGGGGGTGCTTCGCATCGCCCATCGGGCCCACCAGCTCCGAGGTGAGGACGAATAACCCACGAATCCCGCCACCGTCTCGATTCCAGGGCGACAGCGCGCTACCCTGGGGTAGCGAGCTCCCCAGGCGGTTCGGAGGAAATGATGAGCCAGGATGAATCCAGCAATTCCTTTGCCGGGCAGGTGGCCTGCGAGATCTGCCTGTCCCAGGTCCCCCATACCGAGGCCCAGAGCATGGAAGGGGCCGATTACGTGCTGTACTTCTGCGGTCTCGATTGCTACGACCAATGGTACCGCGAAGGGGATGAAGGGGATCAGGAAACCACAAGCGACTGAACCTGTTGCGAACCTGCTGCACGTTCACCGCCATCCTTGCCCTCTTCGCCGCGTTACCGGCGATGGCGGAGCCGCCCCACCACCGCCTCGAGGTCCAGCTTCGCCCGGCGGATAACCATCTGACAGCCCGGGACCGTATCCGGTGGCAAGGGGCCGGCACCCTAAGCTTCACCCTCCATCCGGACCTGGCGCCGGAGAGAGTTATCGTGGACGGCCAACCGTACACGGTGGAAGCCGCGGAGGGGCCGGGGCGCTGGCAGGGCAAGCGTGCCCTGGATTCCGGGGAGCATGAGGTAGTCGTACGCTACAGCGGCCGCTTGGCGCCGGGCCAGGAGCAGGCGGATTTCAGGGATATCCTTAAGGGGTTTGCACCCCGCGTCGCCACCCAGGGTACCTACCTCCCTCCCGGTGGCGCCTGGGTGCCGAATCTGGGCGAGGACCGGCTTACCTATCAGCTACGGGTCACCGGCCCTGCGGACCACCGGGTCGTCGCAGCGGGCGAACGGCGGACCCACGAGGTGGGAGAGAACCGGCGGGAGGTTGAGTTTAGCTATAACAAGCCGGTTCCGGGAATCGCCCTAATCGGCGGGCCCTACCGCCGGCACCAGGGACCGGGCAAGGGGCCGGTAACGGCCGAGGCCTTCCTCCATCCCGAGCTCACCGGACTGGCCGAAGACCGCTTGGCGACGACCGAAGGCTACCTGGCTGAATTCCAGGATCGCTATGGTCCTTACCCGCACCCCCGCTTTACCCTGGTGAGCAGCCCCTGGCCCACGGGCTTCGGCTTCCCCGGCCTCGCCTATATCGGGCGGCGCATCCTCCCCCTACCGTTCATACCGCGAACTTCCCTGCCCCACGAAATCCTGCACAACTGGTGGGGCAACGGCGTCTATGTGGCCACCAACAGCGGCAACTGGGCAGAGGGACTGACCACCTACGGCGCCGACTACCGGCTCGCCCTTAGCCGCTCGGATGAGGCCGCCCGGAACCAGCGCCGGCAATGGCTGGCCGACTTCGCCAGCTACCACGGCGACGCCGAGGCCCCAGCCTTGCGTGAGTTCCGGGCCCGGATCGACGGTGCCTCGCGCACCCTTGGCTACAACAAGGCGGCCTTCGTTTGGATCATGCTCCGGAATCGTCTAGGGGAGAGGCCTTTCCGCCAGGGCTTGCGCCGTTTCTACGACGAATTCCGCTACCGCTACGCCGGCTGGAGGGATCTGAGAGAGGCCTTTGAAGCCGTCAGCGGCGAGGATCTAACCGCCTTCTTCGAGCAATGGCTGGACCGCAAGGGCGCGCCCCGACCCGCTCTGTCCCGGGTCCGGAGGGGGGATTCTGGGATCACTGTTACCCTGACCCAGCCGGAACCGGCCTATCGCCTGGCCTTGCCCGTCCGGATGCGCTTCGCCGACGGCCGCACCCGCACACGCACCGTGGCCCTTACCGGAGCCCGCCAAACGGTGCGCCTTGATACCGGCGGTAAACGGCCGGTGCGGGTGCGGGTTGATCCCGATTTCCGCGTCTTCCGGAGGTTGACACCGGCGGCGATTCCGCCGCGCTTGTCTGCTCTCCTGGCCCGTGACAAGGCGGGTACCATCGCCCTCGCTCCGGACCTGGCCTCCGAGGCTGGGCGGGAAGCTGCCCACCGTGTGGGTCGGCGCCTTTGGGGCGGCCCGCCGCAGGTGGTTTCCGGGGCGGTAAACCCCGCCGAGGTCTCGGTCGTGGTGGTCCCCAGGGAGAAGCTCGCTGACCGGATGCAGCGCCTCGGGGCCAAGCGCGAACTGCCTGACTGGCCCCCGCAAGCAGACGCCCGCGTTGCCCTGACCCGACCCTCCGGAAGCTCCCAGACGGTGATGGTAGTCGGGGTAACCGGGCCCGAGGCCCTTGCCGCTCTGGCCCGTCCGCTGCCCCACTACGGCAGCTACGGTTGGCTTGCCTTCCGGGATGGCGACCGGTTGGGCCGCGGCCGCTGGCCCGTCCGGGAACCCTCGTTAACCTGGCAGGCCCCCGAAAAGTAGTCCCATCCTGGGGCTAATGCCTATTCCCTTCACTGGCCGTTTGCCCAATACTACGTTCCCGCATCTCTAACCGCCGAACCTAGGATCCGTTTATGCCCGGTACCCGATACACCTTGGAAGTCCAACCCCGACTGCCCGAGAGCCTGGAACGCCTGAAGGATCTGGCAAATGACCTGAAGTACACCGCCGATCCCCGCATCCGCGGGCTTTTCAAGCAGCTCGATCCGGACCTATGGGATTCCTGCGTCCAAAATCCCAAGGTGTTCCTTCGTCGGGTCAGCCAGGCCCGCCTGGAGCAGGCCTCGCGGGACCGGGTGTTTTTGGAGGAGTATTACCGGGTGCTGTCGAGCATGGACAGCTACCACAAGGAGCCGGTCCGGGAGGAGATCTGCGAGCACCTGGCGCCGGACAGGGACCTTATCGCCTATTTCTGCGCCGAGTTCGGCTTCCACGAGAGTCTGCCCCTGTATTCGGGGGGCCTGGGTATCTTGGCGGGCGATCTGGTCAAGGCCGCCAGCGACATGCACTTGCCCATGGTGGCTGTGGGTCTCCTTTACCGTCAGGGCTATTTCATCCAGAGCATCGACGTCGACGGCCAACAGGTCGCCCATTACCGGGTGACGGATTTTGAGGACCTGCCCATCGACCTCGTCCGGGACGAAGCCGGCAATGAAATCCGTGTCCCCGTGGAGCTTCCCGGAAGGTCCATACAGGTCCGTATCTGGTGGGGGACCATGGGCGATGTCGACATCTATCTCCTCGACACGGACTGCCCGGATAACGGCGACGAGGACCGGGCCATCACGTATCAGCTCTACGGCGGCGACAACAACCTTCGCATCCAGCAGGAGATCGTCCTGGGCATGGGAGGTGTCCGCGCCCTCCGCGCCCTGGACCGGGAACCCTCAGTTTGGCATGTGAACGAAGGTCATGCGGCCTTCCAGGGCCCGGAGCGGTGCCGGGAGAAAGTGGCCACCGGTATGCCTTTCGACGCCGCCCTGGAGCTGACCGCGGCGGGGACCGTGTTCACCACCCACACCCCTGTAGCTGCCGGGCACGACATCTTCGATGACGAGCTCATGGCCGTGTATTTCGGCGAATTCGTCGAGGAAGACCTGGGCATCGATCTGGAGCGTTTTATGGCCCTCGGCCGAGGCACGGGCGAGGAAGGCTTCAATATGACCGCCCTGGCCCTGCGGACCTCCCGCTTCCGCAACGGGGTGAGCCGCATCCATGGCGATGTTGCCTCGCGGGTGGAAGGCTACGTCTGGCCGGATATACCGCCCGAAGAAAACCCCATCGGTTACGTGACCAATGGTGTCCACGTGCCCACCTTCCTGGCGCGCGAATGGGTGAGCTTATTTGACATGCATTTCGGCGGCCAATGGCGCAGCGAGCTTCTCAACCCGACCTTCTGGGAAGGCATCGATCGCATTGCCGACCACAGCTTCTGGAGCATGCGGCAAACCCTCAAATCCCAGATGTTCGCCACCGTCCGCGACCACCTGAGCCGCCAGCTGCACCGCCAGGGGGTTACCGAAGCCCAGCGGGAGCGATTGACAAGTTACCTCCAGCCCGACCGCACCGACATCCTCACGGTTGGCTTTGCCCGGCGATTCGCCACCTACAAGCGGGCCACCCTACTGTTCTCCGACCCTGAACGGCTGGCCCGGCTGCTCAATGACGCCAATCGGCCCGTGGTCTTACTGTTCGCCGGCAAGGCTCACCCTAACGACAAGCCCGGCCAGCACCTAATCCAGGTGATCCACGATTTCTCCCGGCGGCCCGAGTTCGAGGGTCGCATCATCCTGCTCGAGGGCTACGACATCGCGCTCGCCCGGAATCTGGTCACGGGCGTTGATGTCTGGCTCAACACTCCGGAATACCCCAAAGAGGCAAGCGGTACCTCGGGCCAAAAGTCGGGCATCAACGGGGGGCTCAACCTTTCGGTCACCGACGGCTGGTGGGGAGAGGGCTACAACGGCCAAAACGGCTGGGCCATCACCCCCCACGACCCGAACCTGGAGGCCGAGTATCGTAACCAGGAAGAGGCCACCGAGCTCTACGAGCTGTTGGAAGACCAAGTGGTCCCGCTCTATTACCGCCGCAGCGGTCACGGCTTTTCCAGCGAGTGGGTAGCCATGTCCAAGGCGGCCATCAAGTCCGTGCTGCCACAGTTCAACGCCCAGCGGATGCTCATGGACTACGTCCGGGACTATTACGGCCGGGCCTGCCGGCATCACCGCCGGCTGGCGCGCGACGATGGCCGCCCGGCCGTGGAGCTAGCCGAATGGAGCCACCGGGTGACCAAGGCCTGGGACCAGGTTACCGTGGAGCGGGTGGACGAGGCCCCCACCGACATCCAGAGCGGGGAAACCGTGCCCATCACGGTCGCCGCGGATTTGGCCGGTCTGTCACCGGAGGACGTCCGGGTGGAATGCCTGGTGGGGGTGGAGAACGAGGACGGCGAGCTGGCGGTCAAGGAGCGCCATGGCCTTTCGCCCACGGGAGAGACGGATAAGGACAACCGGGCCCTGTTCCACCTGGATCTGGAACCGTCCCTGCCAGGCCTGCAGGTCTACCGTTTACGCATGGTCCCCTACCATCCCAACCAGGGGCACCTGCACGAGACCGGGCGCATGTTCTGGTTGTGAATCCGGGCCTCTTCCGGAGCCGGCCCTTCGGAGTTTGGACCTCCCGGGGGCGAGGGGGTTGCAACCGGGATGACAGGGCCTTGATCCCTTGATAAAGCGTGTGGTCCAGGGTTCCCTGGGAAAAAAGCGGTGCGTTGGAGCGGCTGGCCTCCCACCCAGCCAGGGCCAGCGCCCGGTCGTGGATTTTCCAGGAGCCGATCTCGTCATGCGGCAGGCCCTACTCGCTTTTGCCCTTCCCCTGGCCTTGCTATCAGCCTTGGTCAGCCGGCCGATTCTTGCCGAAGAGCCTCGGCTAAGCGGCGATTTCCGGCAAGGGGGCCTGATCATCGGGGAGGTGGAGCCGGGGAGCAGGGTCTATTTCGGCGGGCAGGCCGTGCGCGTCGGTACCCGGGGCCGTTTCGCCCTGGGTCTGGGGCGCCAGGCTCCGGAGCGGGTGCCCCTTGCGTGGCGTAGGCCTGACGGCACCTTTCATCAAAGGGAGGTAGAGGTTACCCAGCGCCGGTATGAAACCCAGCGCATCAACGGCCTCTCCGAGAATTTAATCCACCCGGATGACGAGGCCCTGGAACGAATCCGCCAGGAGCAGGAGCGGGTACGACAGGCCCGCGCCGGCTTTTCCGCCCTTGAGGCGTTCCGGGCCAAGTTCATCTGGCCGGTGAAAGGACCGGTAACGGGGATTTACGGCACTCGTCGGATACTTAACGGTGAGCCCCGGCAGCCCCATTACGGCATAGACATCGCTGCCTCGGCCGGCACACCGGTGCGGGCCCCAGCCGGGGGTATCGTCAAGCTGGTGGAGCCAAACCTTTATTTCTCCGGAGGCACGCTTATCCTCGACCATGGCCACGGGGTTTCTTCCTCCTTCCTTCACCTTCGGCGGGTACAGGTACAGGAAGGCAGTCAGGTGAGCCAGGGACAGGTCATCGCCAGCGTGGGCTCGACCGGGCGCAGTACCGGGCCCCACTTGGACTGGCGGATCAATTGGTTCGACAAGCGGCTCGACCCTTCCCTGCTGGCGGGGCCCATGCCGGCCACGGAGAGCAAACAAGCCAATCGGGGCGGCTGACCGCTGGGGGACTCCGGGCTAGCCTTTCACCGCCCTCTGCGCAGGCGGTGATTAATCGAGCCGGCAGGATCACGGAATGGCTCTTCCCCTTAAGCGTTTATTCGTGGCCTGGGGGCTCCTGCTTGCCGGGTGTGCAACCTCCCCCGAGGGGCCGGGGACATGGCGCCCCCTGGAAGTGGCCCGTGTCCGGCTGGCCCCTGTGGTGCTGGCCCATGCGGCCAAGCAATCTCACCCGGGGGTATGCCACTACGCCCGCAAGGACCTGCAGCGCAATCTGGTCCAAACCCTGCCGGGCCGGTTAAACCCATTGGAGCTCGTCCCCCCAGGGCAATCCGTTGCTGAAAAGGGCCAGGCTGCCACTCTACATGTAACCATCACCCGCTGCCGGATCGAGAGCCACCAGTGGGATGTAGGCGGTGGTGAACCCGACATCACCTTTTACGAGACACTCGACCTACGGGTTCAGCTGAAAGGAAACAAAAAAACGGCCCTGCTGGCATGGCGCGGGGAAACCATGGAACAGATCCAGACCAGCATCCCAACGCCTCTTTTAGAGTTTCCGCACCAAGTTCCAACCGCCCGCATCGCCGGCCTCTTCTCCCGGGGACGGGTTTGGCAGACCTCGGATCAGGATTCCGGCCCGACCCATAAGAAAGGCCGGCCCTAGTAGGACCGGCCCAGACCATTGGTGCCACCGTTTGGCGGATTTAACGATGGGCCAGGTAGGCCACAGCCCGGGATAGCTCGTTGAAGGACACCTCATCGTTTTTCACGAAACAGGCGATATTGGCGATATTCCAGACGCTGAGCTGGTCCCCTCGCATAACCCAACCTTCAGGCGGGGTCCAACCCCCCATCCCCGAATAGGCGGCGAACAGGTCGGCCTCGTGATGCATCAGGCGGCTGGTAGCATTGGACATCTCGGCGGCCAAATCGGCGTATTCCTGGGGTATGTCACCGACCATCTCGGCTAGAGCCCCGTCTCCGGTGTACCGAATGGCCCCCACGGTCCCTTTAACATGCAGCAAATCGTCAAGGCTTGCCATTTGACCGGCCTCCTCCGTTCAAGGCGTTTGCTTACGCTTTGTACAGCGCTCCCTCAGCCTCCCAGAACGTCAAAGGCCCGATCAAAATCGGCATTTTCCTTGCTCATGAAAACCGCTTGGTGGTTCATGGCGGTCACGGCAATGTCCAATCCGATAAAAGAGAAGCCTTTCTCCGGCAAAAAGCCCTTTTGCCCGGTAAGGCGAGTCCAGCCGTCCGCCTGCATTCGGAAAATGGCCATATTGGCGGCGCACATTTGGCCCGCCAAGCCTGCTAAGTCGTCGGTCAGGTCGCCCCGAAAATCACTGACCTCGCCATTTTCACTGAAATTGACCGCCGCCATGGCGCCGGGGAGCTCCATCAAATGGTCGAGCGATGCCATCTACTCCACCCTCCTGTCAGATTTTCCAATCGGTTGGTTGCTCAGCCTGGGCGCCCCCGGGCTAGTCGCCAAGGGTGGCCATAAGATCGTTAATCGAAGCCTCTTGGCGATCCAATAGGCACAGGGTGTCCCCTACCACCATGACGCCTACTTGCGCGCCAAGCATGGTCCAACCTTGGTAGGAGCGCCACTCCGGCTGTTGGGAGTACTCAGCGAACAGCCGCGCCTGGGTTTGCATGAGCACGGAGTTGGAGGCGCACATTTGGGCAGCTAGTCGCGCATCCTTCTCCGAAATCTCGCCCTTGTAGGAGTCGAGCTCTCCCTTCGGGGTGAACTTGGCCGCGGCCACCACGCCCGGCAGTTTGAGGACTTCTTTTAGCTTCAAAACGGTGCCTCCCTCCGCTTGGCAGGGCGGGAATCTTGACCCCGATCGGTACCCCGCCCTTTTCGCTTAGTTCGCCACTTTCTTTAGAGTGTGTCAACAAAAGGCCCTTGCCCGCATTTAAGCAACACTCAATATAAAAACCTGTCAATTTATAAGGTTAGCAATTTTCTCTCGAAAATGGGCCGCGGGTTCGACCCAGCACCCGGAAAACGCACGGATGGAGGCTTATAGGATGCCAGGAACGGAAACGGCTGTTTTCGAAGGAGAGGCCCTAGCCCGGTATGGCTTCGGCCATGGCCACCCTTTCGGTCGGGACAGGCTCAAGGCCTTTTGGGACGAGGCTTTAACCCGGGGCCTAGATGACCGGGTGCACCAGGCGGACCCGGAAACGGCGCAGCGGCAGACCATCGAGTGCTTTCACACTCCCCGTTACGTGGCGGAAGTGCAGCGTATCTCGGAAAAAGGCAGCGGATTCCTGGACTTCGGTGACACCCCCGCCTTCCCGGGGGTTTACGAGGCCGCGGCTACCGTGGTCGGTTCGGCGGTGGCCGCCGCCGAAGGCATCATGGCAGAGGACTGGGCGCGCGCCTTCGTGCCCATCGGGGGCCTCCATCACGCGCGCCGGGACCATGCCTCCGGGTTCTGCGTGTTCAACGATTGCGGCGTGGTGATCGAGGCATTGCTTCGCGACCATGGGCTTCAGCGCGTGGGCTATGTGGACATCGACGCCCATCATGGCGACGGGGTGCATTACGGCTTCGAGGCCGACGGGCGGGTCTGGACGGCCGACATCCACCAAGACGGCCGCACCCTGTTCCCCGGCACGGGCAAGGCCGATGAGCGCGGCACTGGCGCGGCGGCAGGGACCAAGCTGAACCTCCCCCTGAAGCCGGGGGCCGACGACCCGGCTTTCTTCCGGGTATGGCCCGAGGTGGAGGCGCAAATGGAAACCGCGAAACCTCAGTTCATGGTGCTTCAGTGTGGCGCCGACAGCATCGCCGGGGACCCGCTGACGAATCTGGCTTTCACCTGGCAGGCGCATGCCCACGCGGCCCGTCGGTTGCGCAAGCTGGCGGATCGGTTTGCCGGCGGCCGGCTTTTGGCTCTCGGGGGCGGCGGCTACAATCGGGCCAATCTGGCCGCCGCCTGGTGCGGTGTGGTGGAAGCCTTCACTGAGAGACCGGAAAAGGCCTAACCGGAAAGGGCCAACAAGGCGGCGGCACCGGTATCAGATGCTGCGGCTCCCCGGTTTCTCCAACGGCTCCCCCGCGGTGCACTTGGGGCATTCGGCGGGATCCCAGGTCTGGACCGCCACCCGTACCAGGGGATAGAGGTCCAGGCCCGCCACATCGGCCCTGCCGTTGGAGCGGTCCACCAGGCAACCGCAGCCCACGAATTCGGCCTCGGTGTCTTGAAGGGCCTCGTAGCATTCCCGGATGGAGGTCCCAGTGGTGAGGATATCGTCCATGATTAGGGTCCGAGCACCCGCTGGTAGGTGAAAGCCGCGCCGCAGCTGCATGGCGTCGTCCTTGCGCTCGGTGAACTGGGCTTTCGCGCCAAGGGCGCGGGCCTGCTCATAGGCCACCACTACGCCGCCCAGGGCGGGTCCCACCACATATTCAATGCCCGGCGGCAGCCGCTCGGCAAGTCCCCGGCACAGGAGCTCCGCCCGGGCCGGATCCTGGAGAACGAGGGCGGATTGCAGGTACCGGTCGCTGTGCAGCCCGGAGGAAAGCAGGAAATGCCCCTCCAGCAGGGCACCGCTGTCGCGATAGAGGTCGAGGTAGTCGGTGGTAGCATCCGTCATGGGCGAAGGAGCCTCCGTGGTGGTTGGGAGTGAGCCGTGAGGGGATAAAGGCAAACCTAGTTCGCCCATGAGGCAAATAACAGCGAATGGCGAGCCCAGCGGAATCTGGATTTAGGTAAAGCCGTGCCGGTATCCCTCAAGCCTTGCCTTTTGCTGGTGTTTTTCATCTGTGGCCATCTGCGATAACGCCTTGGCCCTTGCCACTACGCCTCACTCCCCTTGACCCTCACCAATCTCCGCCCCAATGGCGTCCCAGGCGGCCTTGGGATCATCAGCGCCCGTGAGAGGCCGGCCGATCACCAGATAATCGGCGCCTTCGGCCACGGCCTGCCCGGGCGTGGCGGTACGACGCTGGTCGTCGCCGGCGGCCCCCGCGGGCCTTACTCCGGGAGTTACCAGCAAAAACCCGCTACCCAGCTCCTCCCGAAGGATAGGCACCTCGACGGGACTGGCGACCACCCCGTCAAGCCCGGCCTCCTGGGCCAACCGGGCAAGGCGGCGCACCTGGTGCTCGGGATCGTCCGACACCCCCACGGCCCGGAGCTCACCGGCGTCCATGCTGGTGAGAACCGTCACCCCGATCAGCCAGGGTCGCTCCCGGAATCCGGCTAAGGCCTCGCTCGCGGCCTCCAGCATGCAGGGGCCACCGCTGGCATGAACATTGACCATCCAAGCGCCGACCCCGGCGGCGGAGTTTACCGCCCCGGCCACAGTGTTGGGGATGTCGTGGAATTTCAGGTCGAGAAAGACCTCCCGGCCGGCATCCCGCAATTTGGCGACCGCCGCGGGGCCTTCCCGGGTAAACAGCTGCTTGCCCACCTTGACCCTCCGATTAGCCGCCGGCAGGCGGTCCAGGAGGGACTCGGCTTGGTCCCAGCTCGGCGCGTCCAGGGCCGTAATGATGCGATCCTCCCAGGACTGCCCGTTACCGTCCGACTTCCCTTTTGCCCGCTCGCTCACCTCTGGCTCCCCTCCCTTCAACCGGCCTTTAGGCGCAGGGTGCCCCACCGGCGGCACTGCGGGCACTTCCACTGCATATGGCCGCTGGTGAAGCCGCAATTGGTACAGGCGAACCGGGACTGCCGGGAACAGGCGCGGTCCAGGTAGGGCTGAATAACCCCGAGCAGTTCTTGGCACTCCCCGGAACCCTCGCGCAGGTCCTTCCACATGCCCAGATAAGAGGAAACCAGCTCGGCGCTCTCGGGGTGGCGGGCCAATCCCTCTTCCACCCAGCCGAGGGCCTCTGAGGCCCCCAGTTCCAGGGCCAAGTGGGCCACCAGGGCAGCGAACAAGGCGGGGTGCGCCGCCTCCTCCAGGGTAGCCCGCAGGAAGCGCCGCAGGGCCTCCTCCTCGCCCAGCCGGTGGTAGGCCGCAACTAATTCGTCCAGAACCAAGACCAGGTGCTGGGGATCCTGCCGCCCAATGCGCTCCCATTCCCGGATAGCCTTGCGGTCGTTGCCCTTCAAGGCGTGCAGCTGCCCGGCCAGGATACTGGCGCGAACGCACCCGCGGTCGGCGCGGAAGGCCCGGCGAAGGTGCTGCTGGGCGCGGGTCAAGTCATTGCGTGAAAGCGCCTCGGAAGCCAACTCGCATTGGATCAGGCTCTCGGCCACCGTATCCCGTTGGCCCCGGATCCGGGCAATCTCCTGACGCCACTTGAGGGCTTCCGGCCACGCCCGTTCCTGCTCCGTGATCTCGGTGAGCGCCTCCAGCGCCGGCAGGTATTCCTTGTTGCCTTCCACCAGCTCGGCGAAAACCTGCCGGGCCCTGTCCAGAAGCCCGGCCTTCTGGTAATCCAGACCAAGCTGATACATGGCGTGGTCGCGCTGGTCGCGGCTAAGGTTGGGACGGGCAATGAGGTTCTGGTGAATGCGAAGCGCTCGGTCCACCTCCCCCCGCCGACGGAATAAATTACCCAGGGCTAAGTGGGCATCGACGGTCTCGGGCTCTACCCGGGCCACATCCAGGAAGGCATCGATGGCCTGATCGGGCTGTTCGTTGAGAAGGTGATACAAGCCCCGGAAATAGGCAGGAGAGCCCGATTCGGAGCGGTCCCCGGTCTCGGGCTCGAGATCGCGCCAGCGTCCCACCAAGTAGCCGAGTCCCAGGCCCACGAGGACCAGACCGGCAATCCAGAGGCTATCCATGGTGCTAGCCTCTAAAGGTCCAGTCCGATCCGGGTCCGACCCCTACCAGCGGCGGGTCCTCGCCGGCGGGCCGCTTCAAGGCTCGTCCTTAAGGGGAAGCTTGCGCAGCCGGGACAGCTCTTGCTCCATTTCTTCCATGCGTCGGCGGAGGCGGCGATTCTCTCGATATCGGGCGAGCAGCGGCAGGCTGGCTACCACGCCGCCCACAATGGCACCCACAAGAAAGACGCCGATGATGATCAGGCTGACGGGGAACGGCCCCCACTCCAAGCCAAAGTAATACTTGATGGCCACTTCCTGAGGGTTCTGGAGGGCGAAGCTGACCCCGATCAGGAAAACCAATAGGAAAAGGATGCCGCTCAGGGTACGTTTCACCGGCTAACCCTTTGTGGGGCTCGCTGGAACCAGGGTTCAGCCCTGGTCGACTTGGTTGCGTAGGCTCTTTCCGGCCCGGAAGAACGGCACCTGCTTGGCGGGGACATCCACCGTCTCAGCGGTCTTGGGATTCCGACCGCGACGGGCGGCGCGAAATTTGGTGCCAAAGCTACCGAAGCCGCGCAGCTCCACCCGCCGCCCTTGGGAAAGCTGTTCGCTAAGGTAGTCGAACAGGGTGTTTATGGCTACTTCGGAATCCTTACGGGTCAAGTCATCCAGCCGCTCGGAGACCCGGTCGATCAATTCGGACTTGGTCATATTGCCTTCCCTGTATTGGTTCTCGGGTGGTGTTCGGTCAACGGGCCACCGCGCCGGAGTGCTGGTACCGGAAACGGGGCTCCGGGGCCATCAGCCATCCGGTCCAGCGGACCATACCGAGGGGAAGGAGCGAATCCAACCACTCACGCGGCGGTTCCAGCTCCTCAATGGGGGCACCCGAAGAGACACCGGCTTCCTCCCGGAGCCAGGCCTCGGCCGCCGCCTTGCCGCCCACGGCATCCACCAGGCCATTAGCCGCCGCCTGGCGACCGGAGAACAAACGGCCGTCCGCTAGCTCCCGGACCTCGCTCTCCGTCAAGTCTCGTTCCTCGGCCACCATGGTGACGAAGTGGTCATGAAGCTCGTCCACCAGGGACTGGAGGTAGGCCCGATCGGCGCCGGTCATTTCCCTAAGGGGGGTACCGGCGTCCTTGAGCTTGCCGGACTTGATGATCCGAGGTTCAATACCAACATCTTCCAGCAGTGGGTAAACCCCGCTGCTCATCATGATGACGCCGATGGAGCCGGCCAGGGTACTATCCAGGGCGAACAACCGGTCCCCACCCAAAGCGGCCATATAACCCCCCGAGGCCCCCATGCTACCCAGCGAGACCGCCACCGGCTTCTCCGTCGAAAGGCGCTCAACCGCCTCGTAGAGGGCCTGAGAGGCACCCACCCCGCCGCCGGGGCTATCCACCCGCAGCAAGACCCCCTTGGTAGCCTCCCGCTTGCGGGCCTCTTCTAGAAGCCTCACCAGCGGCTCCGCCTGGAGGATGGGGCCCTCGATTTCCACCCGGGCCAAATGGGGCTGCCCGGCAACCACACCCTGGTCGCCCCCGGTAAGGAGCCCGACCATACCGCTGGCAATCAGAAACAGAAGGCCGCCTGTCAACCAGGCGGCCTTCCGGTTGTAGCCGGAGCTCCGGGGCACCGGGTCTTGCTCAGTCCTCATCCTCTTCGTCTTTCTTCATCATCTGCTCTTTGAGGATATCCCCCAGGCTGGTGGTGCCACTGGCAGCGGTGCTGTCCTGCTGCTGGTGCTCCTTGACCGCCTGCTGCTCCTCGCCCTTCTCCTTATCCTTCATAGACAGGTTGATCTGGCGGTTGCGGCGATCCACGCCGGTGACCATGGCCTCCACGGTTTGACCGGCGACGAGGGCACTGCGGGCGTCGTCCACGTGCTCCTGAGAGATGTCGGCGACGCGGATGTAGCCCTCGACATCGGTGTCCAGATGGACCCGGGCGCCTTTGGGCTCGACCTCGACCACCTCGCCCTCCACCAGGCTGCCCTTGTCGTGCTCGGCGACCCAGTTATTGAAGGGGTCGTCGGAGAGCTGCTTGATCCCGAGGCTGATGCGCTCGCGCTCGGGATCTACGGAGAGCACCACAGCCTCCACCTCTTCGCCCTTCTGGTAGCGACGGACCGCTTCCTCACCGGATTCGCTCCAGGACAGGTCGGATAGATGGACCAGCCCGTCGATGCCGCCGGGCAAACCGACGAAGATGCCGAAGTCGGTGATGGACTTAATGACACCCTGCACCCGATCGCCCTTGGCATGGGTCTGGGCGAACTCTTCCCAAGGATTGGACTGGCACTGCTTCATGCCCAGGGAGATCCGGCGCCGCTCCTCATCAATGTCGAGGATCATGACCTCGACTTCGTCACCGGGCTGCACCACCTTGGAGGGGTGGACGTTCTTGTTGGTCCAGTCCATCTCGGAGACATGGACCAGCCCCTCCACGCCTTCCTCCAGCTCCACGAAGGAGCCGTAATCGGTAATATTGGTGACCTTGCCCCAGACCCGGCTGCCCTCGGGATAGCGCCGCGGCAAATCGGCCCAGGGATCCTCAGTGAGCTGCTTCAGTCCCAGGGAAATGCGTTCCCGCTCGCGGTCAAATTTGAGAATCTTGACCGTGACCTCGTCGCCGACGTTGACGATCTCGGAGGGGTGATTCACGCGCTTCCAAGCCATGTCGGTGATGTGCAGCAGGCCGTCGAGACCACCCAGATCGATGAAGGCACCGTAGTCGGTGAGGTTCTTGACGATGCCCTTGGTGGTTTGACCTTCTTCGAGGCGGTCCATGAGGGCTTTGCGCTCGGCGCTGCGCTCCTCCTCGACCACGGCCCGGCGGGAGACAACGGCGTTGTTGCGGCGGCGGTCCAGCTTGATGACCTTGAAGTCGAGTTTCTTGCCTTCTAGGTAGCTAGCGTCGCGAACGGGCCGTACATCCACCAGGGAGCCGGGCAGGAAGGTGCGGATGCCGTTAATGTCGACAACGAAGCCGCCCTTGACCTTGCCGGTCAGCACGCCCTGCACCACCTCGTCGTTGTTGTAGGCCTGCTCCAGCTCGTTCCAGGCACGGGCCCGCAGGGCCTTGGCGCGCGACAGACGGGTCTCGCCGAAGCCGTCATCGACGGCCTCGACCGCCACCTCCACCTGGTCGCCGACGTCGACGGCGAGTTCGCCGTTGTCGTCGATGAACTCCGGGAGAGGGACCAGGCCTTCAGACTTGAGCCCGGCGTTGACGATGACCTCCTTGTCATCCATGGCAACGACTTCACCATTGACGATCTGGCCCTGTTGGATGTCCTCTTGCTGGAGGCTTTCCTCGAGCAGGGTGGCGAAATCGGATTCGCCGGCGGCCGGGGTGGTGGCTTGGGTGTTGGTGTCAGCCATAAAGGTTTGCAGCTCCTGGTGAAAATTTCCGGAACCGGCCACACGCCGGCTCCGACGTCGAGCGTTACCCGCGCCCTATCTGGGCTCGTGGCGGCTCGCGGTCCCTTGCTTCGATGTGGCGGCCGGTCCACGCTGCCCCCGGAAGCCGCCTAGTCCGGGAACCGCTCCGGGAGGCGCTGACGCACCCAGCTGTGGGCCTGGGCCAGCACCTCCTCGATAGAGATATCCGTTGTATCAATAACATAAGCGCCCTCTGAAGGGCGCAGCGGTGCCGCATTTCGCTTGGCATCGCGCTCGTCACGGTCGCCAAGTTCCGCTTTTATCCGTTCAAACATAACATCAACCCCCTGATCCCTCAACTGCTCGTAGCGCCGCCGGGCCCGCTCCTCCGGGGTGGCGGTCAAAAACAGCTTGGCCGGGGTATCAGGGAATACCACAGTGCCCATGTCGCGGCCGTCCGCAACCAGGCCCGGCTCCTGGCGAAAATTGTGCTGGAGCTCCAACAGGCCGTCACGCACCGGTTGCATAGCCGCTACGCGGGAGGCCGCCTCGCTGATCTTGCCGCTGCGCAGCTCCGCGGTCACCTCCCAATCGTCCACAAAGACCCGCACCGGTCCTTCCCCGGTGGGCTCGAAACGCACGGCCAAATTCCGGGCCAGGTCGCTCAGATCCTCGGCCCGGATCGGCTCCAGGGGAATATCCCCCTGAACCGCGGCCCAGCCCACGGCGCGGTAAAGGGCGCCACTGTCCAGATAGTGCCAGCCCAGCTCCCGCGCCAGGAGGGTGGCGACCGTGCCCTTGCCGGTCCCGCTAGGGCCGTCGATGGTCACCACCGGGGGTGGATCCCCTTCAGCCATGATTACTGCCCTCCGTAATGGTGGCTACCCGCAGCCCTGCCCTTTCGACCACATCCAGGAAGTCGGGAAAAGAGGTCCGGATGGCCTCGGCCCCCGTCACCTCGATCGGCCCCTCCGCCACCACGGAGGCCACGGCAAAGGCCATGGCCACCCGATGGTCGCCGTGGGCATCCACCTTACCCCCGCTCATGGCGCCCCCATCGATGACGATGCCGTCGGCCAGCGGTTCGGCGGCCACCCCGAGGGCCTGGAGCCCGTAGGCCATGACCTGAATGCGGTCGCTCTCCTTGACCCGCAGCTCCTCGGCCTCCCTCAGCACCGTGCGGCCCTCGGCAGCGGCGGCGGCCACGAACAGCGCCGGAAATTCGTCGATGGCCAGGGGCACCGTCTGCGTCGGAATATTGATGCCGTGCAGGCGGCCGCCACGGACCTCTAGGTCCGCAACCGGCTCGCCGCCCAGGGTGCGCGGATTGGCCTCCCGGATATCGGCGCCCATGGCCCGGAGAATGTCCAGGCCCCCCCGCCGGGTGGGATTGATCCCCACCTCCTCGATGGTGAGCTCGGCCCCCGGGATGATAGCCGCCGCCACCAAGAAGAAGGTGGCAGAGGACAGGTCGCCGGGGATGGCCAGATCCGTACCACCAAGCCGACCACCGCCGTCCAGGCAGACCGTGGCCCCGTCCCGGCTAATGGGATAGCCGAAGGCGGCTAGCATGCGCTCGGTGTGATCCCGGGTCGGGGCCGGCTCGGTGACGCAGGTCTCGCCGTCGGCGTAAAGCCCAGCCAGCATAAGGGCGGACTTCACTTGGGCGGAGGCAACCTCTAGGACATGGTGGCGGCCTTTCAGATCCGGCGCGGGCTCGATGCGCAGAGGCGGCCGGCCGCCCTCCCCTTCGGCCCGGATGCGGGCCCCCATCCGCGTCAGCGGCTCCGCTACCCGGTTCATGGGCCGATTGCGTAGACTGGCATCGCCGGTGAGCACGGTGGGGAAATGCTGGCCGGCTAGGAGCCCGGCCAGAAGCCGCATTGAGGTCCCGGAGTTGCCCATAGCTAGGGGTTCTTCAGGAGGCTGGAGCCCGTCCAAACCCACCCCCGCGATCCGGAGGTTCCCCCCGGTGTCCGGGCCTTCGGTAGCCACTCCCATGCGCCGGAAGGCGGTCAGGGTGGCCAGGCAATCTTCACCGGCCAAAAAGCCGGTTATCCGGGTCTCGCCTTCGGCAAGGGCGCCGAACATGGCCGCGCGGTGAGAGATGGACTTGTCCCCGGCCACCCGGACCCGACCGCATGGGAGGCCGCCGCGGGCCACCAGCCGTTCACCCGCTTGGCTACTCATTCCTGCCTCCGGCCTGACAGACGCCGCCGCACCGCGCGGGCCTCACCGAAATAGGCCTCAAGGGCTTCGCCGTCCCCGCTCTCGATGGCCCGCCTCAGGGTCCTGAGCTGTCGCTCATAACCGTCCAGCATGGCCAAAAGGGGGTCGCGGTTGGCAAGGGCGATATCCCGCCACATGACGGCATCGCTACCGGCGATGCGGGTCAGGTCCCGGAACCCCCCGGCGGCGAAACGCTCCAGGGGGTCCCGCTCGGGCAGCGCGGCAAAGGTCTGGATCAGGGCGTAAGCCAGTATGTGGGGAAGGTGGCTGGTGGCCGCCAGGACCCGATCGTGCTCCCGCGGCGCCATGGTTACCACCTCGCTGCCCACCGCCTGCCACAGGGCGGTTAGCCGCTCCAAGGCCCAGTGCGGGGTGGTCTCGGTGACGGTGACCACGCACAAGGCGCCGCGGAAAAGATCCCCCAGTGCGGCCTCCACGCCGGAGTCTTCGGTGCCGGCGATGGGATGGCCGCCTACAAAGGCCGGCCCCTCCCCCAGCAGGCGCTCGGCTTCGCCCTGCACGGGTGCCTTGACGCTGCCCACGTCAGTGACCAGGGCCCCCGCTTCGATGGAGGGTGCAATTCCGGCCAGCACTTCCCCAAAGCTGCCCACGGGTACGGCCACCACCACCAAGTCGGCCCCGGCCACACCCGCGCCCGGTTCGGATGCCACGCGATCGACGAGCCCCCGCTGCCGGGCCCGGTCGAGGGTAGTAGCATCCGGCTCCACGCCGACCACCTCCCCAGCTAGGCCCCCATGGCGCAAGGCCCATCCCAGGGATCCGCCGATCAGGCCCACCCCGATGATGGCGGCCCGTTGAAATAGAGGGAAATCTTGCACGTTCGAATCCGTGGTTAAGGGCTTAAGAACCGGGAGAGACCAGAAAGGCTTACGGGGAGCTCGCCCGGGGATAGCAACCGAGCACCTTAACGGCCCCGCCCTTGGCCCGAACGCCTTCCAAAGCCTGGCTGACCGCAACGTCGGTGCAGTGCCCCTCCAGATCGAGGAAGAACACATAGTCCCACAGCGCCTCCGGAGCCGGGCGGGAGACGATTTTGGTCAGATTAACGCCTGCCTCGGAAAAGGGCTCCAGCATCCGGAGCAGGCTACCGGGCTGATTCGGCCCGGAAACCAGGACGGAGGTCTTGTCGTGGCCCGAGGGGCCGGCGGCCTCCTTGCCCACCACCACGAAGCGGGTGGTGTTCTCCGGATCGTCCTCGATGCCGGCCGACAGGATGGGCAGGCCATAGTGCTCGGCAGCTGCAGAGCCCGCCACCCCGGCGGCGGTGGGCTGGTTGGCGGCGCGCCGCGCGGCCTCGGCGTTGGAAGGCACCTCCACCCATTCCGCACCGGCCATATGTCGGGTGAGCCACTCAAGGCACTGGGCGCGGGTCTGGGGATGGAGGTAGAGCCGGTGCACGGCCGCCAAGGACTCGGCGTGGCTCATCAGATGGTGCTCAACGCGCATAGCCACTTCGCCGCAGATCTGCAGCGCCGACTGCCGGAGGGCGTCCAGGGTGGCATTTACCGCACCCTCGGTGGAGTTCTCGATGGGCACCACCCCGTAGTCGGCCTTGGCGGCGTCCACCGCCCGGAAGACCTCTCCGATGGTGGCCACGGGCACCTCCTCCACCGCCTGACCGAAATGGACATGCACCGCGGCGTGGGTGAAGGAAGCTTCAGGGCCTAGGTAGGCCACCCGCAGGCGCCGTTCAAGGGCCAGGCAGGTCGACATAATCTCCCGGAAGATGCGGACCATGTCGGCGGCGGGGAAGGGGCCTTGGTTACGCTCGGCAACCCGCTCCAGAATCTGGGCCTCCCGCTCGGGCCGGTAGAAGGGCCTGCCGTTGGCCTCCTTGAGCCGGGCCACCTCCAGGACCTGGGCGGCCCGGCGGTTGATCAGCGCCTGGATCTCCTGGTCCAGGCGGTCGATCTCGGCCCGTAGCTCGGCCTGGCGGGGATCCTCGCCGCTATGGTCGCTGTCCTTTCCGCTCACGTGAGCCTACTCCTCCCGGGCGAAGGGCCGGCTTCCATGGCCTTGCACGAATCGGGCCGGACCTCAAGGGTCCGGCCCGTTCGGGGGCAGGCCCTGTTGGGCATGGGCCGGCTAAAGGATCACTTCCCGAACCTCGAGGACATTCTCCTCC
The DNA here is from genome assembly GCF_036628635.1 of Thiohalorhabdus sp. GTDB lineage: Bacteria > Pseudomonadota > Gammaproteobacteria > Thiohalorhabdales > Thiohalorhabdaceae > Thiohalorhabdus. Next base: position 176,080 of record NZ_JAZKRM010000001.1, read on the forward strand.
TGCGCGATTCGCTTGAGGACGTCCTGCGGGACCGACTGATCCACGCTGATGAAGGACACTGCCTGACCCTTGGGCGATTCGCGTCCGAGCATGAAGCCCGCGATGTTGACCCCGGCCTCGCCCAGGTCGGTGCCGATGCGACCGATCAGGCCCGGCTCATCGCGATTGGCCATGTAGATCAGACGGCCGTCAGGGACCAACTCCAACTCGACGCCGTCGAGCCCGACTACCCGGGGCGTACCGTGCACCAGGGTGCCGTCGATGGTCCAGGAGCGCTTCTCGGTTCCTAGGGTGACCCGGATACGGCTGGTGAACTCCTCCGCCTGCTTGCGGGTAGTCTCGGACACCTTGATATCGCGCTGCTCGGCCAGCAGGGGCGCGTTAACCAGATTCACCGAGTCCGGCAGGATGGGGTCGAGTACGCCCTTAAGGATGGTGGTGGTGATGGGCTTTTGATTCAGCCCCGAGACCTCGCCGGCATACTCGATATCCACCTTCTTGAGCCCGCCCTGGGCCAGCTGGCCCAAGATGGAGCCCAGCCGCTCGCCCAGGTTGAGGTAGGGCTGCAGCAGGGGCATTTCTTCCTCTTCCACCGAGGGGATGTTCACCGCGTTCTGGATGATGCCCTTGTTGAGGTAGTCGGCGATCTGCTCGGCCACTTGGACCGCTACGTTGACCTGGGCTTCCTCGGTGGAGGCGCCCAGGTGCGGCGTGCCGATGAAATTGTCGTGGCGCAGCAGGGGGTGGTCCTCGCCGACCGGCTCTTCCTCGAACACGTCCAGGGCGGCGCCGCGGATCTTGCCCTCGGTCAGGGCCCGATCCAGGGCGTTCTCGTCCACCACCCCCCCACGCGAGGCATTCACCAGGATGGCGCCTTCCTTCATCCGGTCGAAGGCGGCATCGTCCACCATGTGCTTAGTGGCGTTGGTCAGGGGCGTGTGGATGGTCATGAAATCGGCACGTTGGTACAGGTCATCCAGCTCCACCGGCTCCACGCCCAGGTCGTCGGCGCGCTCTTTGGAGATAAAGGGATCGTAGGCGATGACCCGCATCTTCAGGCCGTGGGCCCGCTCGATAACCAGGGAGCCAATATTGCCGGTGCCGATGACGCCGAGGGTCTTCTGGTAGAGCTCGACACCGCCCCATTTGCTCTTCTCCCACCGGCCTTCCTTCATCGAGGCGGAGGCCTGGGGAACATTGCGGGCGGCGGAGACCATGAGGGACAGGGCGTGCTCGGCGGTGGTCACGGTGTTGCCCAGGGGCGTGTTCATGACGATCACGCCCTTCTGGGAAGCCGTCGGGATGTCGACGTTGTCGACACCGATACCGGCACGGCCGATCACCTTGAGATTGTCGCCGGCCTCGATAATCTCCCTGGTGGCCTTGGTGGCCGACCGGATGGCGAGGCCGTCGTACTCGCCGATGATCGCGGCGAGCTCGTCGGGGGAGAGGCCGGTCTTAACGTCCACTTCGAGGCCGTGCTCCTGGAACACGGCCTCGGCTCGAGGCGACATCTTGTCGCTGATCAAAACCTTGGGCATGGGGCTGGCTACCTTTCTCCGGGGAATTCAGTACGGGGCGGTCAGGCGTTGCGCTTCTCAAACTCATGCATGAATTCGATCAGGGCATCGACGCCTTCTTCGGGCATGGCGTTGTAGATGGAAGCGCGCATGCCGCCCACGGAACGGTGGCCCTTGAGTGTGGACAGGCCCTGCGCGGCCGCCTCGTCGAGGAAGGTGGCGTCGAGGTCGGGCTTGACCAGGGTAAAGGGCACGTTCATGTAGCTGCGATCTTCGGGGGTCACCGGGGACTGGTAGAAGTCGCTGCCGTCGATGGCGCGGTAGAGCTTGTTCGCCTTGCGCTGGTTGGTCCCCGCCATGGCCGAAAGGCCGCCGTTCTCCTTGAGCCACTGGAACACCAAGCCGGCAATGTAGATGCCGTAAGTGGGCGGGGTGTTGTACATGGACCCGCTGTCGGCGTGGGTCTTGTAGTCCAGCATGGTCGGGCACCAGTCCTCCGCGTGGCCCACCAGGTCGTCTCGCACGATGATGATGGTCAGCCCGCTGGGGCCGATGTTCTTCTGGGCCCCGGCGTAGATGACGCCGAACCGGGAGACGTCGATGGGCCGCGACAGGATGTCGGAGGACATGTCGGCCACCAGCGGCACATCCCCGGTATCCGGGGTGTAGTGGAACTCGGTGCCGAAGATGGTGTTGTTGGTGGTCATGTGGCAGTAGGCCGCGCTCGGATCGAGGTCCAGCTGACCCTGCTTGGGGATCCAGGTGAAGTTCTCGTTCTCGGCGGTGGCGGCCACATTCACGTCGCAGTAGCGCTTGACCTCGCCGATGGCTTTCTTGGACCAGCTGCCGGTGTTGATGTAGTCGGCCTTGCCCTTGTCGCGCAGGAGGTTGAACGGCACCGCGGCGAACTGGCTGCTGGCCCCGCCCTGCAGGAACAGGACGTGGTAGTTGTCCGGGATGGCCATCAATTCGCGGAGATCGGCCTCGGCGTGATCGATGATGGACTGGAACTCCGGGCCCCGATGACTCATCTCCATCACCGACATGCCCGAGCCATGCCAGTCCAGGATCTCCTCACCGGCCTTGCGTAGCACCGGTTCGGGGAGCATGGCGGGACCGGCGCTGAAATTGAATACTCGGCTCATCGACCTCTCCGCGAAATGAATGAAAGCAGGCATTCTACCGGAAAACCGGCTTTCGTTTAAGCCACCGGCCGTGGGTGGCTCACTCACCCGCCTCCGTCTCGGCTCCGGACTCTTCGACCAGCTCGGCCCCGACCACTTGTTCCTGCTTGGCCAGATCAATCAGGCGCACGCCCTGGGTGTTCCGACCCTGCCGTGAGATGCCCTCCACCGGGGTCCGGATAAGCGTGCCCTGGGAGGTCACCAGCATGACCTCCTGGTCCGGTTGGACCAGGCGCAGGCTGACCACATCGCCGTTGCGCTGGGAGGTCTGGATGGTCCGCACGCCCTGACCGCCCCGGCTCTGGATCCGGTATTCGTCGAGTTCGGTGCGCTTGCCGTAGCCGTTGGCGGTTACGGTCAGGACCTCCCACCCGGGACGCACCACCTGCAGGGCGATCAGGCGGTCTTCCCGCTCCATGGCGATGCCGCGCACGCCCCGGGCGGTGCGGCCCATGATGCGCACATCCTGCTCGGGGAAGCGGATGGCCTTGCCGCTGCTGGTGCCCATCAAAAGCTCTTCGTCGCCGCTGGTGATGCGCGAGCCCACCAGCGATTCGCCGGCGTCCAGCTTGATGGCGATGATGCCGGCCTTACGCGGCCGCGAGAAGTCCATCAAATCCACCCGCTTGACCACGCCCTGGGAGGTGGCCATTACCACATAGCGGCCCTCCTCGAACCGGTCCACCGGCAGCACCGTGGTAATGCGCTCGTCCTTGCCCAGGGGGAGCAGGTTGACGATGGCTTTGCCGCGGGCGGTGCGGCCAGCCTCGGGCAGCTCGTAGACCTTGAGCCAGTAGACCTTGCCGGCGTCGGAGAAACACAGCACGTACTGGTGTGTGGAGGCCACGAACAGCCGCTCCACGAAGTCCTCGGCGTCGCGGGTGGCCGTGGCCGCTTTGCCCTTGCCGCCGCGGCGCTGGGCCCGATAGCCCGACAGCGGCTGGCGCTTGATGTAGCCCGCGCGGGTAAGAGTGACCACCATGTCCTCCTCGGCCACCAGATCCTCCAGGGTCAGCTCCGTGGCCTCTTCCTGGATTTCCGTGCGGCGGGCGTCTGCGAAGCGCTCCTTGATCTCCACGAGCTCCTCGCGAATCACGCGCATCAGCCGGGTCTCCGAACGCAGGATGTCGAGCAGGTCGTCGATCTTGTCCAGAATCTCCTCGAACTCCGAGATGACCTTGTCCCGCTCCAAACCGGTAAGGCGGTGCAGGCGCATGTCCAAGATGGACTGGGCCTGTTCCGGGGACAGGCGGTAACCGCCGGCTACCAGACCCAGACCCTCCTCGTTGCGGACGCCACCCGACTTGGCCGCACGCTCCACTAGGTGCTCCACGCCGCCGGGCTCCCATACCTCCGCCTGCAGGCGCTCCTTGGCCGTACCCGGGTCCGGGGACTGGCGGATCAGGTCGATCACCGGATCCAGATTGGCCAGTGCCACGGCTAGGCCCTCCAGGGTGTGGGCGCGCCTACGAGCCTGGCGCAGGTCATAGAGGGTGCGCCGGGTGACCACCTCGCGGCGGTGGAGGATGAACGCCTCCAGCGCCTGCTTGAGATTGAGGGTCTTGGGCTGCCCCTGATCGAGGGCGATCACAGTAATGCCGAACACCGACTCCACCTGGGTCTGTTTGTACAGGTTGTTGAGGACGATCTCCGGCTCTTCGCCGCGCTTGATCTCGATGACGACTCGGATACCCTCCTTGTCCGACTCGTCGCGCAGATCGGCGATGCCGTCGATCTTCTTGTCCCGCACTAGCTCGGCGATCTTCTCCACCAGCCGGGCCTTGTTCACCTGGTAGGGCAGCTCGTGGACCACCAGTCTCGAACGGCCCTTCTTGTCGGACTCGGTGCGCACCCGCCCGCGGATGCGGATGGAGCCGCGCCCGGTGCGGTAGGCCTGGCGGATGCCGCTGTAACCGTTGATGATACCGGCGGTGGGGAAATCCGGGCCCAGGATGTGGCCCATGAGATCCTCTACCGAGGTCTCGGGCTCGTCGATCAGGGCCAGGCAGCCGTCGATCACCTCGCCCAGGTTATGGGGCGGGATGTTGGTGGCCATGCCCACGGCGATGCCGGCGGCGCCATTGACCAGCAGGTTGGGCACACGCGAGGGCAGCACCACCGGCTCGGTCTCGGCCCCGTCGTAGTTGGGGACGAAATCCACCGTCTCCCGGTCGATATCGGTGAGCAGCTCGTGGGATAGCCGCGCCATGCGCACCTCGGTGTAGCGCATGGCGGCGGCGTTGTCGCCATCGATGGAGCCGAAATTGCCCTGGCCATCCACCAGCGGATAGCGCATGGTGAAGTCTTGGGCTAGGCGCACGATGGTGTCGTAGACGGCGGCGTCGCCGTGGGGGTGGTACTTACCGATGACGTCGCCGACCACGCGGGCCGATTTCTTGTAGGGCTTGTTCCAGTCGTTGTTGAGGGTGTGCTGGGCGTAAAGCACCCGCCGGTGCACCGGTTTGAGGCCGTCGCGCACATCCGGGAGCGCCCGTCCCACGATCACGCTCATGGCATAATCGAGGTACGACTGGCGCATCTCCTCCTCGAGGTTAACCGGCAGCATTTCCTTGGCGAAATCGGCCATGGGAAGCCCAACCCTCTACTTGGATCCAAAAAACCTATGCTAACCGGCCCCGTCGAAAGGGTCAATAAACCTCGCTTTCTTGGGCTTTTTTGGCGCTTGAGCCCTTCGTTTAACGCAATTACCATTTTCCCTTTCCCGGACCCCGGCGGGAATCCCGTCCCACGGGGACCGGCTTGGCCCGGAGGATCCCTCGGGGTTATGCTTTATTGGCTAGGCCGCAACCACTCAGGGGAGAGACGCCATGAAGGAAAATGTGGGTAACACCGATATGGCCATCCGGATCATCGTGGGCATCGTGCTGCTCGCCTTTGCCGTGATCGAGCCCGCCGCCAACTGGTGGGGCTGGATCGGACTGATCCCGTTGGTCACCGGCATCTTCCGTCGCTGCCCGGCCTACTATCTGATCGGCACCGACACCTGCGGCACCGCCAAGCAGGGCTGACCGAGGCCGGGTCGGCCGGCGGCCCGCCGCCGGCCGAGATCCTGTTATCCTTTGCGGCGCCTCCCCGACCGGCTATCCTGAGGCACCGGTTACCCGCCGACTCCCTAAGGCAGCCCAGGAGCCCCGCCATGCCCGCCGTGGACTCGGGAGAGATCGCCAAGTTCGAGCAGCTGGCCGCCCGCTGGTGGGATCCGGAAGGCGAGTTCAAGCCCCTCCACCGCATCCAGCCCCTACGCCTGGACTACATCCGTTCGGTGGTGGACCTGACCGGCAAGTGCGTGCTCGACGTGGGCTGCGGCGGCGGCCTGCTGAGCGAAGGCCTGGCCCAATCGGGGGCCGAGGTCACCGGCCTGGAACCCGGCGAGGGCGCGGTGGCAGCCGCCCGGACCCACCTTCGGGTGAGCGGCCTGGACATCGATTATCGCCAGGTCGGAGTCGGCGACTTCCTCGCCGAGGGTCCTGAGCCCTTCGACGTGATCACCTGCATGGAGGTGCTCGAGCACGTTCCCGACCCGAGCGAGCTGATCGATCAGTGCGCCAATCTGCTGCGCCCCGGCGGCCTGATGTTCGTGGCAACCCTCAACCGCACCCTGCGGTCCTACGCTATGGCCATCCTGGGCGCCGAATACATCCTGGGCTGGCTGCCACGGGGGACCCACGACTGGGATCGCTTCATCACTCCGGGCGAGATGGGCGACCATCTGCGCCACGCCGGGCTGGTCCCCCGTGAGTTCCGCGGCATGATCTACAACCCCCTGACCAACAGCTTCCACCTGGGCCGCGACGTGGCCGTCAACTATCTCGGCTACGCCGAAAAGCTCCGTCCCTAACCGCCATGAATCCCGATCTCCAGCGCCTGAATCCCTACCCCTTCACCCGCTTGCGTGACCTGTTCGAGGGGATCGAGCAGCCAGGCCATCGCGAGCCTGTCAACCTGGGCATCGGCGAGCCCAAGCAGGCACCGCCGGACTTCGTCCTCGACGCCATCCACGCCAACCGGGCGGATTTCGCCCGCTATCCCCTGACCGGCGGCACCGCCGAGCTCCAGGCCGCCTGCGCCGACTGGGCCACCCGCCGCTTCGGCCTCGACGATGGGGCCTTGGAGCCCGGGCGCAACGTCATCCCGGTCAACGGCACCCGTGAGGCCCTGTTCGGCATCGCCCAGGCCGTGGTCGGGGGCAAGGACAGCCCCGCTGTGGCCACGCCCAATCCCCTGTACCAGATCTACGAGGGCGCCGCCTTCATGGCCGGCGCCGAGCCGGTCTACGTAGCGGCCGGGGGCGCCGGCGCCCTGCCCGATTTTACCGCCCTGCCGGAAGCCACCCTGCGGCGCCTGGAGCTGGTCTATGTGGGCTCGCCGGCCAACCCAACCGGCGGGGTCATGGACGAGGCCGGCTACCGCGACCTGTTCGCCCTGGCCGACGCCTACGATTTCGTCATCGCCGCCGACGAGTGCTATTCGGAGATCTATCCGGACGAGCGCCGACCCCCAACGGGCATCCTGGAGGCCGCCCGCAACGCCGGGCGCACGGGTTTCGAGCGCTGCCTGGCCTTCCACAGCCTTTCCAAGCGCTCCAATCTGCCGGGTCTGCGCTCCGGGTTCGTGGCCGGGGACCCCGAGATCATCGAGCGCTTCCTAAGGCTGCGCACCTACCAGGGCAACGCCAGCCCCCTGCCCCTCCAGGCAGGGGCGGCCGCGGCCTGGGGCGAGGAGGCCCACGTCCGCGCCAACCGCGCCGCCTACCGCGAGCGCTTCGCCGCCGTGCTGGAGGTGCTGGGCCCGGTGCTAGAGGTGGCCGAACCCGACGGCGGCTTCTACCTGTGGCCGCGGGTACCCGGCGGCGGCGAGGCCTTCGCCCGGGAGCTCTACGCCCGCGAGGGCATTACGGTCCTCCCCGGCGCCTACCTGGGCCGCGACACCGGCAACGGCAATCCGGCCACCGACCGTGTGCGGATCGCACTTGTCGACGAGCTGGAGCGTTGCGTGGATGCGGCGTGGCGGATGCGGCGGGTGGTGGAAGAGTTTTAAGTGGTTAAGTATTAAGTAGTTAAGCCCAAAACCGCCGAGCTTAGCGGCGATTCGCCTTTACTTAATACTTAATTACTTCCAACTTAATGCTGCTTTTTTAGGAGCCGACCATGGAAGAGCTGAAACAGACCATCGAGGCGGCCTTCGAGCGCCGCGCCGAGATCAATCCCGATAACGTCGATCCCGAGACCTTCCGGGCCGTCGAGAAAGCCATCGGCCTGCTCGACCGGGGTGAGGCCCGGGTCGCTGAGAAGTCGGGCGACGACTGGGCGGTAAACGAGTGGCTAAAGAAGGCCGTCCTGGTCTCCTTCCGCGTCTATTCCAACCGCGTCATGCGCGGCGGTGAGACCCACTACTACGACAAGGTGCCGCTCAAGTACGCCGAGTACGGCCAGTCCGACTTTGAGGCCCAGGGCGCCCGCGTGGTGCCCCCGGCGGCCGTGCGCCGCGGCACCTACGTTGCGCCCTCGGCGGTGCTCATGCCCTCCTACTGCAATATCGGCGCCTACGTGGACGAGGGCACCATGGTCGACACTTGGGCCACCGTCGGCTCCTGCGCCCAGATCGGCAAGAACGTCCACATCTCCGGCGGCGCGGGCATTGGCGGCGTCCTGGAACCGTTGCAGGCCAATCCGGTGATCATCGAGGACGAGGTATTCATCGGGGCCCGCTCCGAGGTGGCCGAAGGGGTCATCGTGGAGGAGGGTTCGGTGCTGTCCATGGGGGTGTTCCTGGGCCAGTCCACCCGCATCCTTCACCGAGAGACCGGCGAGGTGATCAAGGGCCGCGTGCCGGCCAACTCCGTGGTGGTCCCGGGGACCATGCCCGCCTCCGACGCCAGCCACAGCCTGTACTGTGCGGTGATCGTCAAGCAGGTTGACGCCGGCACGCGGGCCAAGACCTCGGTCAACGAGCTGCTGCGGGACGCCTGAGGTGACCAGCGCCGTTACCCAGCTCACCAGCGACCTCATCGCCATCCCCTCGGTAACACCCGACGACGGGGCCGGCCAGACGCCCCTGCGCGACCGCCTAGCCCCGTTGGGATTCCACCTGGAGGCCATGGGCGAGGCGGACGTGGCCAATCTTTACGCCCGCTTCGGCAGTGAGGGGCCGGTGTTGGCCTTCGCCGGCCATACCGACGTGGTACCCACGGGCAACCAAGCGGACTGGACCCATCCGCCCTTCGCCCCCACCGTCTCGGAAGGCTATCTCTACGGCCGCGGGGCTGCAGACATGAAAGGCTCCATCGCCGCCTTCACGGTGGCTGTGGAGCACTTCCTGGCCCGCCACCCCGAGCCCAGGGGTTCCATCGCCCTGCTGATCACCGGCGACGAGGAAGGCCCCGCCACCCACGGCACCCCAGTGATGGTGCGCCGCCTGGCCGAGCGCGGCGAAATGCCCGACTACTGCCTGGTGGGCGAGCCCTCCTGCAGCGGGCAGTTGGGCGACACCGTGAAGAACGGCCGGCGGGGATCGCTGACCGGCGAGCTCACGGTGCTGGGCACCCAGGGCCACGTGGCCTATCCCAACAAGGCCGCCAACCCCGTCCACCATGCCCTGCCCGCCCTCCAGGAGCTGGTGGCCACCGAATGGGACGCCGGCAACACCTACTTCCCGCCCACCAGCTTCCAGATCCCCAACGTCCGGGCCGGAACCGGGGCCCACAACGTCATCCCCGGTACTCTGGAGGTGCAGTTCAACTTCCGTTACGCCACCGAGCGCACCCGAGACGACCTGGAAGCGCAGGTGCGGGAGATCCTGGACCGTCACCGTCTCCGGTACGAGCTGACTTGGCACCACAGCGGCGCCCCCTTCCTCACCGAGCCCGGCCCCCTGGTCAACGCCCTCACCGAGAGCATCCGGGAGGCCACCGGCCTGGATACCCACCTGTCCACCGGCGGCGGCACCTCCGACGGCCGCTTCATCGCCCCCTACGGGGTCCAGGTGGCCGAGTTCGGCCCCCTTAACGACACCATCCACCAGGTGGACGAGCGGGTTGCAACGGCAGATCTGGAACAGCTGGCGGGGATCTATGAGGGGGTGCTGGAGGGGTTGCTGGGGGGGGATGGGGGTTAGCTTCGATCGGAGACTGAGGGACGGTCAACAAGTGCTCAGTTTGAAGTGCTCAGTAACGGCAACGACCCCCCGCTCGGGGGATGGCACTTAGATGGAGACGGGAACTTTTGGGCAACCTGGCTCTAATACGCTGAACGCTGAACGCTGAACGCTGAACGCTGAACGCTGAACGCTGAACGCTGAACGCTGAACGCTGAACGCTGAACGCTGAACGCTGAACGCTGAACGCTGAACGCTGAACGCTGAACGCTGAACGCTG
>NZ_JAZKRM010000002.1:0-133595 GCF_036628635.1 Thiohalorhabdus sp.
CTTTTTCTGCGCCGGTTGTCCGTTGGGGCGGCTCCAAGCCTGCAACCTAAGGGACACCCACTCGGAGCTCAACCTAAAGGACACCCACTCCGTTTCCTCACGAACCTATAACCTATAGGACACCCACTCCGTTTGCCCCACCCAGCCCTTCTTGGTAAGCGTTGATACCTATAGGATAGCCACTCCGTACTTCGTTTCTTGTGCGGCCAGGATGCGGTTACTGGGTGAGCTATGAACACAGACGGGGCTGGATCGCCGATCGGCTTCAGCGGTTGGCCTCGGTTTTGCCGTGGATGTCGCCGGCTTCGCGGTGGTAAGCAACCCCTTCCACCTGGTGGTCCGGGTGTCCCTTGGGGTGGGCTGGGCGCCCTACGGGTGCCGGCGGCGGTGGCAATCCTCTATCTGCGGGTGGCCAGCGCGGCCCTGGGCCAGGCTTAGGCGCGCCGGCCGGTCGGCCAAGGTGGCGATAGATTAGGAAGGAGGCGGTGTTTGTTCAAGTTGTCTGATGTGTTCATTCTGTTGGCCGTGGTCGTCTCGTCCGCGGTTTCCGGATGGCTCTGGTATGGCGGTTATCGCGAACAGGGGCTGTTAACCGCGATCTGGGTCCCCGCGATCCTGTGCTTCGGCATCTACTTCGAACTGGCGGCGCCGGCTGCGCCGGGAGAGCATGGCCATGGGAAATAGTCTGCAAATCGGCATCGCCGCGTTCCTCGGCATTGCCGCGTTCGTCTTCCTGATGATGATCATTGGCCTCATTCTGATCGTGGTCGAGGAGACCCGCCGCATGAAGCGCTAAGGTGACCAACCACCGGCCAGGCGCAACGTTAAAGCGCAGGGCGGTGCTGTCCGGGTTAAGCACTTAAAGGAGCCCCTCTTCGTTTGATTCTTAACCACCTCCCCTGCCGGTCCCACTGTTCTGCCATCACTTTTAGAACTCCTACGGCAAGCGAGCCCGTGCGTTATGCGGACAGAGCGGGCTCTCTGGGAACCTTAAGGGTATCTCCTTCTTTTCCTCTGAGAGAGCATCGTCGGGTCTGCCCAACTCGCCGGGGTCATGCTCCTAAGGCCGATATTCCGCGGCGGTCTGGGCGACGAGCCGGGCCCAAAGCCCTTAGCCGTGTTCCGTTTCTATGATGCCTCCTTCGGCCTCCGAAGGATGGTCGCGGGCACCTGCGCTGGGGGTAACCTCGACGTTGCTATTTAAAAACAAAACAAAACATATAAAGTTAAGATTCAGGAGCTAAAGCCATTATGAAAAAGCGGAGTGGTAAAAGCAGGCGCGAAGGGGCTGAACCGGTAGTTGTCTTGCCGCGCTGGGAACGTCTGGCGAGGTGGCGCGTTTGGCTGGCCGGAGCGTGTCTAGGGGTGGTGGCCCTGCTGGGAGGGTGGCTGGTGGCCGGGGCGCTGGGCCTGACGCCCTCGATGGTGGCCTTGCTGGGCTGGAGCGGCCTACGGGTGCCGGCGGCGGTGGCAATCCTCTGCCTGCTGGTGGCAAGCGCGGCCCTCGGCCAGGCTTAGGCGTGCTGGCCGGTCGATCAAGGCGGCGATAAATCAGTAAGGAGGCGGCGTATGTTCAAGTTGTCTGATGTGTTCATTCTGTTGGCCGTGGTTGTCTCGTTCGCGGTTTCCGGAGTGCTCTGGTATGGCGGCTATCGCGAACAGGGGCTGTTCACGGCGATCTGGGTGCCCTCGATCCTGTGCTTCGGCATCTACTTCAAATTGGCGGCGCTGGCTGCGCGGGGAGAGCATGGCCATGGGAAATAGTCTGCATCTCGGCATCGCCGCGTTTGTCTTCCTGATGCTGGTCATTGGCATCATCCTGACCATCGTCGAGTTCAGGCGCATGCAGCGCTAGATGTAGGGTACCAAGACGTTTTCTACGGTCACCCCAAGACGCTGATCGGTGGCTGAACCTTCATGGGGTTCGGGGTCCGGTCTCGCCTTTTGCACCAACTCGGTGGTTGGGCACCAGCACTTCGCCGGCTCTTCGGCAAAACCAACTAAGCCTGCTAAGTAATAAGGTTCAGCTTGGCTTGGATGGAAAAGGCTAGGCGCCGGCCCTATTCCTTCTCCAACCCCCGCCTCACCTTCGCCAGCATGTGACCCAGATCCACCGCCTCGCCGGCCGAAAGGTTCTGTTGGGCGCGGGCGTTGACCGCCCGGGCTGCCTTGGTGACCGGTTCCTCAAGCGCGCGTCCGTGGTCCGTGAGATAGATCCGGCTACCGCGCTGGTCATCCGGGTCGGGTTGGCGTTCCACTAGGCCGTCGCGCTCCATGCGGTTGAGGGTGTTGGTAGTGGTAGCGGGCTCGATATTCAACCGCAGGGAGAGACCCGTCTGGGTGATGCCTTCCTCTTCCCACAGGGCCAGAAGCAGGGGATATTGGCCGATGGTGACCTCATGCGGGCGGAGGTGGTCGGCAAGGTCGGTAGCGAGCAAGCGAGCGAGGTGGTTGATGACAAAGCCCAGTGACTCCCATCGGTTCAAGCTCATGCCTGTGCCTTCCAATTTAGGTGGGTAAAAAGTTAGCTTACTAATGGAATGGCCGGTGTCAATGCACGGAGGGCCTTCTCCGCCCCGGCCGGACTGCGCAGGTTTGGCACACCGGCGTAGAGACAAAGGGGGCAATTCTTGACCTGACAGGTTCGGGTGGCTGCTTGGCCTCATTAGCCGTACAGAAGCCCAAGGCCAGCGACTCGGCTTACCAGGCGGGTGTCCTTTCCTGCCAGCCTGCCACCGCCCCCCACCCAGCAATTTCCGCCAGAAGCGCCGGGCCAAACCCGTCGGGTCTATATGTAGAGCGGTGCCATCCGGCGCCAGGATCCGCCCCGGTGGGCGCGGCCCGGCCAAATGTGGAGCTCGTTGGGAATGCCCTTGTCCGTTAGCACCGCGCTCAGTTGACGGTTGTTGGCGAGGAACGGGTCCTCTTGGCCGATAGCCAGGACAATGTCCATGGCCCGCAGGGCGGCCAGTCGGTGGGAGTCCTGCTCGTCTGGCAAAAAGTGGCTCGGAGTGTGGCGGTAGACGGTGTCGTCGTAGTAGCCCTCGAAAAGGTCGCCGAAGTGCTCCACGTTCAGGGTGAGATCGAACCGCCCGGAGAAGGCGGCTAGCTTCTGGAACAGCTGGGGATGCCGGAAGGCGATGTCGGCGGCGTGGTAGGCGCCGAGACTGCACCCCTGGGCGATGGTGCAGGTGTGGCCGTTCTTGGCTGCCATCAGCGGCAGAACCTCGCTGAGCAGGTGCTCCTGGTACTGCTCGTGGCGCTGGATGCGGTGAGCGGGATGGCAGTCTCCGCAGTAGAGACTTTCCTCGTCCACGCTGTCCACACAGTACAGCTGTAGCTCACCTGCCTCGATCTTCGGGGCGAGAGCGCCCACGAGCCCCAGATCCTCGTACTCGAAAAAGCGGCCGTCCCGGGTGGGGATCATCAGGACCTTGGCCCCGGTTTGCCCGAATACCAGCAATTCCATGGTCCGGCCCAACGCCGGGCTGTGCCATTGGTGGTACTCGCGATTCATAGGGGCTCAAAGAAAGCTCGCAGCTCACCCATAAGCTCCTGCTGGTGGTGGGGTCGCTGCGGATAGTCGAAGTGGCCGGCATCGAGAACGCGGAGGTGGCGGTCGCCCTTGAGGGCGTTGTGGATGGCGAATTGGCCGGGCGGGGCCACCATGGGATCAAACCGGGCCGCGGCCACGTGGACGGGCCGGTCCATGTAACGGGCGGCAATGGCGGCATCGTGGTAGCACAATGTGGCCAGCACATTGCCGTGCTCCGCCCGGTAACGCTGCAGGGCCGCGGCACTGCCGGCGGTGGGCAGGCGCAAGCGCAAGGGCTGGTGGCCGAGGGAGGGGATGTTGAGATGGACCCGCGCCAAGCGGGTGTCCCAGGGCATGGCCAGGGCCCCCACACCGCCGCCGAAGCTGATGCCCATGTAGCCGATGCGCCCGGCCACCTCCGGATACAGCTCCAGAAGCGCGCTGACCCCGGTCCAGACATCGGCCGCGCAGCCGCCGAGGATGTAGCGCTCTGGCTTGTCGATGTCGTGAAGGATGTGCCAGTCCGGCTCCGGCGAAATGGGGGCGCGCCGGCTGCGGCCCAGGCCGCGGAAACAGGGCACGAGATAGACGGCGTCGGCAAGCGGAAGGTGGTGATCGGGGCGCTGCAGCTCCTGGTAGCCATGGCCGAGGATGAAGGCTCGGTTGATGCGGGCTTGCAGGGGGCGCAAGAGCCAGCCGCGGATGGAAAAGCCATTGGTGGAGCGATAGCCGAGCGCGAGGACCTCGTGCCGGGGCAGGGCAAAGCGGCTGCGGTCCAGGGTCGGCTCGGGATCGACCCCCATGGCCTCGGCGTACCGCTCTTCCCAGAAAGTGGCGAAATCCGGCGGAGGTTCCGGGGGCTTGACCGCGAGCAGGTCCTCGAGGGAATAGCCATAGGTGGGGTCGAAGGGAAAGTCGTGGCTCAGGCCGGCCATGGGGGATATCCCGTGTGTCGGGGGAAGAGCAAGGGTGGAACGGTCCCCGATCTGCGTAAAGCTCGGCAGAACGCAGCCCGCGAGGGCACCACTGGGGTACCTGGAAGGCCACCCACGCCGTTTCCGCAAGGCCATGGTGGTCAGGAAGGGCGGTGGCCACCGCGCGCCCAAGCCCTCCAGCTACCAGGCCGCCGCAGCAGAGCCAGAGGTCAAGAAACGAGCCCTGACCCATACCACTCTTCCTCCACTCGGGCGGGCGGCGGTACCCTGCCGCCATGGTAAAAGAAATCGACATGGAAGCGCTGCCGGAGCGCCGGACGACCCGCCTAGCCGAGCTGAAGGCCGCCCAGGTAGCCCGCGAGCTCGCCGGCGCTACCCTGGGGGGCTGGACCAGACGGGCACCGGCCGCCTTTCCCGCATGGAGGTCCTCCAGCAGCAGGCAATGGCCCAGGGGAGCGAGCGCCGGGTCCAGCAGGAGATGCAGCGCATCCGCGGCGCCCTCCTGCGGATGGACGAGGGCACCTACGGCGAGTGCCTGAACTGCGAGGAGCCCATTGGCGCCGGCCGCCTGCGCGCCGACCTACGGTTCTGTTCTGCCTGGAGTGCGCCAGCGGCCAGACCGGCTAAGCCGATGGTGAGCTATATGTGAGCTAGAGGACACCCATTGCGTTTGCCTAGGGGGTGTCTTGCCCTCTTTGCTCCCCCAAAGGGCCTACGCTAACCTTTTACCGTCTCCGCCTGCAGGGCAATCCCGACCCCGAAGCCCTGGTGCTGCACCAGGGATCAGCCGGGAGTGCGGTGTCTTCGACTATCTTGCCTACCCCCTGGGAAAGATCGCCATGACCGACGAAAACCTCGATATCCGTCGCCTGCAGCGTTACGGATCAGACACAGCCGACTATTCCCTAGCCATCATTACCGACGAGGACCAGGCGTCGCAGGTCACGCTTGCCGACGGGCAGGTGGCCTGGCGTTCCCTGCTGCGCTACGACCGCATGTCCCGCCGGGCGGATCCGGAGACGGGCCTGCCCCACTATACCCTCGAGGAAGTACCGGTGGCGGAGGGGGGTCAACACCAGCTCGTCAGCCTGATCGCCGAAGGCGGAAGGGGGGCGGAGTTCTCA
Organism: Thiohalorhabdus sp.; assembly: GCF_036628635.1. Lineage (GTDB taxonomy): Bacteria > Pseudomonadota > Gammaproteobacteria > Thiohalorhabdales > Thiohalorhabdaceae > Thiohalorhabdus. The sequence goes on from NZ_JAZKRM010000002.1 coordinate 5,595, forward strand.
GAGCTGGTGCAATTCGGCGGCAAGCTTTTGGCCTTTGACGACCGTACCGGGCTGGTCTGCGAGATTCGGGCCGAGCATCAGCTCATCCCGCGCCAGATCCTGATCACCGGCAGCGGGGACGAGGTGTTCAAGGGGTTCAAGGCGGAGTGGGCCACGCTCCAGGGCAACGAGCTAGTGGTGGGCAGCCACGGCAAGGTGGGCGGTGGCGCCGATGGCATCGCCGCCGGACCCGAGGAGTGGGTCAAATACATCGACGACCACTACCGCATCCGCAGCGTGAATTGGCACGAGCGTTACCAGGCCATGCGCGAGGCCATGGGCATCGACGCCGCCCGCGGTTACCTCACACACGAGGCGGCGGAGTGGCACCCGTTCCACGAGCGCTGGTACTTCTTTCCCCGCAAGGTCTCTTACCAGCCCTTCGATGAGCCGGTGGACGAGCGCGAGCGCGGTGGCCACACGCTCCTCATTGCCGACGAGGCCTTCGGCGACATCGAGGTCCGGGAGATCGGCGAGCGGGTCCCCGAACGCGGCGTCTCCACCCTGAAGACCATTCCCGGCCACCCGGAGGAGTTCGTTGCCCTCAAGAGCGTGGAGTGCGGCGACGTAACCGAAACCTACGCCTTCTGCTTCGACTTGGAAGGGCGCATGCTCAGTGACCAGGTCTACCTCGGGGCCTACAAGTGCGAGGGGGTGGAGATCGTCTGAGTGAAGCACTGGGGGAGCTAAAGGAAACCCCCTCCGTATCATCCACCCTGACCATCCGAGCTCCCTAATCCCGGTCGCCAGGATTCCAAACCTCCCAAGGCCAGCGAATTCGGGAACCGCTTAACTGGGCGAAAGCAAGGGGGTCCGCTATTGGAATGCCCGGCATGCAACGGAACCGGGAAACTCGGAGGAGGACTGATTCTCTTCCCAGTGTGTAACCGTTGCGGCGGCTCGGGCTTATTCCCGACGAAAGACTCGCCTGGTAACGGGGATAATCTGATGTGGGGCAATGCCCTCCAACGGTGCCTACCCGGCGCCTTTAAGCTCGTTCTTTTCACGATCGGGTTTTTGGTCGGCCTGGGGTTTCTGCAATCCCAGGGGCTCACCGGTGGGGTGCTATGGCTCGGGGCCCTCGGTATCGGGTTCCTGGCAATGCTCTCCCTGGGCATTCTGGCCAACCTGATGGATGTGGCCCTGCGCGCAGTCGTGGGCCTGGCATTACTGGCCTTGATCTTTTTCGCGGTCCAGAAGATGGCGGCAGGCGGTTGACGGAAGCGATCTCGCGGGCTGGCTCCATTCCCTGGTTACCCCGGGGGCTTATTGCTTCGGCTGTATCAGTACTTAGGGGACACCCACTCCGTTTGCCATGGGGCCGGAGCCGAACCCGCCGCTTGCATACAACCACCTTGGTGTCCAGGAAACCGCGGGGGCGGTCCAGTAACGCCTTGCAACCCTGCGGTAAAGGGCATAGCCTATTAAAAATAGGCAGTTACAGACCAGCCCGAGGGCAACGGCAGTCTGCCACGCTCGGCCACGGGCCATTCTTGGAAGGTCATGGAATACCCGATGGCAAGGGCGTGGCTTTTGAGGGAAAGAGCTGCAATTTCGCCACTCCGGAGAGCAAGATATGGCTGAGTTGTTTTCCCCTGAATGGTTCGAGGCGTACAAGGAGGCCTGGAACGCCGAGCCCGAGCTTGCTGATGCCTTGGCCGAAATTGATTTTAACTCGGTGATCGGTTATGGATTTGACGGAGAAGATCAGCCCCAGGGGGTCATTCATGTCGAAGGAGGCTATGTCACTCATGCCGGGGCCTACCAGGGGGAATCCCTCAACTGGGACCTCCGGGCGACCAAGGACAACTGGGAAAAGTGGATGAAGGAGCCGCCCGGGATGATGGGCTTGGGGACGGCCTACACTTCCCGCAAGCTCAAGTTCTACGAGGGGGACTATGGGGCGATGATCAAGGACCCCCGAATGGCGAGCCCCTTCATCAAGAGCTTCAGGGTGATGGGCCGTGCCGGGAGCAACTAACAGCTCCATGAATAGCGCCGGTTTTGGCACCCTGCCGCCAACTCAAGTCAGGAAAGCTAGAATAGGACACTCCCTTTTATTGAGTGGTGGCATTCTCCCGGCCCCGCAATTCGAGGATCGGTTACCGGTCGCCGCAGGCTAAGGAGCAAACCGGGATATGGTAACGGCAGCATCTATAGGGCACCTGACCTTCCGGTAAACCGCCCCTCCAAGTTTGGCGCCTTGCCCCATTTATCCCTGCCCGGCCTTATAGGCTGGACCGCGCAAGGTTTTGTTACCTGCGCAGGGTTCCTAAAAAGAGAGATCCTGGTCCGGGAGTCCCCAAAGGCTTGGAGCTGATCCGGGAATCCCCTAAGGCCTTCCGCCGCTACCCCAGCCTGATCCTACCCCTTCTGGGCTGTTGAGCTCCTATAATAGGACGCCCGCTCCCTTTACCTCTCCAGGGAACCGAGTTGGGATCACCTGTGCGAAGTTAATTGGATAGGTGGTCCAGGAAGCCACGAACGGGGTGCCGATTGGAGCTGGGGGCGGTCAGGCCCGGATAAGTTTCCGCTACTGCCTTATCGCGGGGGAGGTCGAGCTTTTGCTGATCCACCATGTAAGCCTCGCCCCGCTCCCAGTGGTAATGGGCCAGATAGCCCTGCTCGCTTTGCCCGGGGGTTGGGATAAAAAGGGCCTGCTTGCCCAGGACAGCGATCTCGCTCAGCGTTGATAGGCCGGGGCGGCAGACCACCAAGCGAGTACGCTGCATTACCTTCGCCTGCTCTTCCCGTTCGAGAAAGCCGTAGATCTGGATGCGTCCCCCCGCCAGGCTGCGGCAAGCGGCATCCGGCTTGCCCAGGGTGACCAGGACCTGGCCCGGTACTTCCTCCACCTGGTCGAGCACCCGTTCCGCCAGGATGGTCCGCTGGGGCTCGGGGCCGGATATGGAGATGAAGCAGTCCAGGTCCTCCTCCTTGCTTTCCGGGACCACAGCGGTTAAGGGCCCGAGGTAGGCCGGACGGTCCCCCCAATCGCAGAGGAGATTGTGGCTCAGGTCGCCGGTTAGGTTCTCAGGCCCGGCGCTATCTGGGATGAAGACTTTTCGGGCATGGGCGAGCATGCGCCGTTGGGCCGCCTCCACCAGCATTTCCAGAAGGTAGGGCCTGCCCGGAATGATCTGGCGCAGGGATTGGGTGATGAAATAACTGGGAACCTCGGGAAGCAGGACGCCGAAGCGGGTATCGGAGACGATGAGATCGATGCCCTTTTCCCGGCAGAGCCGTCGAGCCCACCGCCGATCACGCCGGAAGATCCAGAAGATCAGCGGCATGGACAGGGTGAGCCGGACGTAAAAGATCGCGCCGTTGCGGCTGACGGGCTGGGGAATATCGCCTAGCTCGAGGAGCTCGCACGCCTCGCCCAGCTCATCGGCCAAAAACCGCAGGGCCTTGCCGCTAGATAAGACGGTTACCTCGTGCCCCCTTTCCACCAGCCCGCGGATCAGGGCCAGGCTTCGGGTGGCGTGGCCCAGCCCCCAGTTGTGGACAGCGAAAAGGACCCTCGGCCTTGGCATGGGCTTTCCGTTGGATGAACCTCCCGTTACGGACCCTGATCCTCAGAAAGGCAGGGTCCCTGGAAGGGTTGAACATTAGGGCCGCCGCCGGGGTGGCCGGTGGTCGATGTTGACGTGCCCCCGTTTTCGAGGCCTGGGAGGTCCCTATGGAACGGGGAGGGCCTGCGCGGTAGAGCACCAAGATGGCACCTCGGGTAGGCTTTGAGAAGCCCTGGGAGACCTGGAGTCGCCCGGGATGTTTACGCAACCGGGGGGCGGCCCTCGGTCGGAGGTACCTACAGGATACCCGATTGGTTTTGCCGGGTTTCGGGAAGTGACAGGTGCACCAGAAGAGTGCGGCGTTGGCTTGGTGTGGGGAGATTTGGGGCAATGAGCAAGGCTCGGGGTCTTGGCAAGACCTCGCTAAAGCCCCATTTCTCCCGTATTGGCGGGGGTTTCCGGTTTCTGGCACAGAAGGTGCTTAGGGGAGGGGTGACCAGTTAGCGAGTCTGGCCGCTTTCAGTCCCTAACAGGGCCGCCGGCCCTGCCGACAATGGGCGGCCGCAACCAAGAGGATGCCGCCATGGACAAGCTGGCGATGACCGAGACCATCATGGCTGCCAAGGCCGAGAAGGGAATGACGTGGGAGGCGATTGCCGGCGAGGTGGGGCTCAACCCGGTGTTCGTCACCGCCGCTGCCCTGGGCCAGTGCAGCATGCCGAAGGAGTACGGCGAGAAGCTGGCCGGTGCCCTGGGCCTTTCCGGGGAGGTGGTGGCGGCCCTGGCGGTCTGCCCCAACAAGGGGACCGACCAGACCGTGCCCACCGACCCGCTGATCTATCGCTTCTACGAGATCATGCAGGTGTACGGCACCTCCATGAAGGAGGTCATCCACGAAAAGTTCGGTGACGGCATCATGTCCGCCATCGACTTCACCCTGGATGTGGACCGCGAGGAGGACCCCAAGGGCGACCGCGTGGTGGTGACCATGAACGGCAAATTCCTGCCCTATAAGATCTGGTAGCCGATCCCGCGGGGCTTTCCCCACTCTCCCTCTAGCAAAGGCCCTGCTTCCGGCCCGGCGGAGTCCGCTCCGCTGGGTTTTTTTGCGCTAGCGAAAGGGGGACTCAATCCAAGGCGAGGGCCAGGCCGAGGAGGATGGCCAGGATCGCCGAGACCACCTGCCAGAATCGTACCGGATGGCGCTCCAATACCGGCGACTTGCCGGCATCAAGGAATTCCCGCCGGGGGTGGCGTAAGTCGTGGGCGAATTCGTCCGCGTCGGCGTAGCGGCGTACGGGATTGGGGTGAACGGCCCGGCGCAAAACGCCGTCCACCCACAGCGGTAAGGCGGGGTTGTGGTTCAGGGCGGAATCGTATTTCAGCTTGTGCTGGGCGGCCCGGCTGCGGGCCTTGGGAACCTGAGTGCCGTAGGGGAGGGTGCCGGTCAGCATCTGGTAGGTCACTACGCCCAGGGAGAAGCCATCCGATCGCGGCGAGCCACCGGCCCCCAGGAAGTATTCGGGGGCCGAATACTGCTCGCTTCCCAGCAGTCGATCCTCGGCCACAAGGGCTAGGCCGTCGGCGAGGCCGGCCACCTTGGTTGACCCCAGGTCGATGATGCGCGCGGTGCCGGCCGCGTCGATCAGGATATTATCCGGCCGGATGTCCTGGTGCACCATCTCCTGGCGATGGAAGCTCCTCAGCCCGCGCGCGATCTGATCCACCAGGTCCCGGACCTTCGCCAGCGGCGGAAGGGGGTTGTCCCGCATCCATTGGGTCAGGGTCTGGCCCTCCACGAATTCCATGATGATGTAGGTGTAGCTGCGCTGCCGCTCGGGCAGGGGGGCCTTGATGACGTGCGGACTGGTGATGCGGCGTGCTATCCACTCCTCGGTCAGGAATTTATCAAGCAGTGCGGGATCGTTTTTCAGCTCGGGCCCGGGGGTCTTGAGCGCTACCCGGGTGCCGGACTGCAGGTCCCGGGCGAGGTAGACGTGGCTGCGATGGCTGGTGTGGAGCTCGCGCAGGATTTCGAAGCCGTCTAGATGGCTGCCGGGGGTCAGCTCCGGTGGAAACGGCAGCTCCGTGTGGCGCCGCTGGTGGGTATCGATGTCGTCCTGGGGGAGGGCTTCCACCCGGATCAGCTGCACCGTCAGATTGTCGGTGCTGCCTTGCCGGTAGGCCTCGTTGAGCAGGGTCTTGGCGGCCGCTGGCATTCCGTGCGAGGTAGTGTCGGGGATTACCGCCGCCAGCGGCTGCCCTACCGAGACCGGCATCCCCTTGACACACCGGGGCGTCGCCGAATCGGTGACCATGGCTACAGGCCATGGGTGTGGCGAGGAACCGGATCATGACTGGGCTGGGCTGGCGCAGGACAATCGAACCGCGGTGTTCTACATGGGCCTCGGGCAGCTGGCGACCATTCGCGATCGCCTGCTTGCGCATGGGCGAGCCGCGGAAACCCCCGCGGCCATCGTGGTAGCGGGGACCATGGCGCGCCAGCAAGTGGAGACCGCTAGCCTGGCGGACCTGGGCGAGGCCGCTGAGCGGCTGGAAACCACCTCCCCGGCCCTGATCATCGTCGGGGAGGTGGTGGGTATCCGGCAGCATCTTACGTGCTCCGCCCAAGCGGTCCGCGGAGCCACTACCCCCGTTGCGGTCCAATGAGCCGGTGGGGAGGGCGGCCATGAGTCGAAGCCTGAAGGGACGGCGAATCGCCCTGCCCGAAAGCCGGGAGCTGGATCTGCTAGCGGGGATGCTGGAGGAACGGGGCGCTGAGGCGGTGCGCTACCCGCTGGTTAGCATCCACGACAATCCCGAGTAGGGGGCGGTTCGGGCCTGGATCAGACGGCTGGCGGCCTGGCGCATGGACCATCTGGTGCTTTTCACCGGGGAGGGGCTGCGCCGGCTTTTGCCCGTGGCGGAGGCCATGGGCCTACGCGAGGATTCGGTTGCAGCCCTCGCCCGCTCGACGGTCGCCTCCCGCGGGCCCAAGCCGGCCCGGGAGCTACGCCAACTCGGCCTCAAGCCGGATCATGCCCCGGGCGAGGCCACTACTGAAGGCCTGATCACGACCCTGGCCGGGGTGGATCTGTCTGCAAAGCGGGTAGGCGTTCAGCTGTATGGCACCGAGCCCAACGAGCGGTTCATGGCCTTCCTGCACGAGGCGGGGGCAGAGGCGGATCCGGTGGCCCCGTACATCTACGCCTCCGATGACGAAAGCGATCGCGTAAAGAGTCTGCTGGACAAGCTGGCGCACGGGACCGTGGAAGTGATTGCCTTCACCAGCCGGAAGCAGGTGCAGCGGCTGTTCCGGGTTGCTCGTGAGGCCGGGGGCGAGCAAGCCCTGACCGCGGTTTTAGCTGCCACCCGGGTAGCTGCAGTGGGTCCGGTGGTAACGGAGGCCCTTACTGAGCTTGGCATCAGGCCCGGCATCGCCCCCGAGACCAACTATTCCATGAAGCCGCTCGTTCGGGCCCTAGAGGCCAGGATAGGCGCCGACGAATGAGGGCTTTGGGTAACCTGATCCTTCCATCCCTGCCGGATGAGCCAGGCACGGTTTCTTCGCCATTGGGGCCTAGCCTGGGATTTTTGGAGCTGCCTAGCCTGACCCCATTTATTTGATTTTTCCGGTTTTTGTGGTGGCGGCAAGATATAAGAAGAAGGCCCAGCCGATTCCGTCAAATAGTCACCCAGTAGTAGAGCCCTTTGGTTTTTCCGTTGGGCGGCTCAAAACCTGCGCTTGGCCCCGATCCGGTGATGCACAGCGGGCGTCTCGCTCGGTCCGGTTGCGGGTGATGGATCCGCAACGGTCCCCCATCGGTTCCAAGGCTCCAGGAAAGCGCTCTGGGCAGGCCGGTTTAGCTGCGGGGGGATCGAACACTCAAAATGGGCTGACAGGCCCTGCTCGGCGGCGGTACAAAGGCGGGGAGGCAGCCCCTTCCCGGACAACGAGGCCGGCGCCCATGACCAACCCGACCCCGCCGTCGCTACCCGGCCTCCCGGCCGAGGCGCCCAGCGTGCTGGACGCCACCGGCAACACCCCCCTGGTGGAGCTGGAGGGGATCTGGTGCAAGCTGGAGTTCCTCAACCCCTCGGGCTCCGTCAAGGCGCGGCTGGCCCGCTACCTGATCGATCGGGCGGAGATCTCTGGCCGGCTGCAGCCCGGCGACACCATCGTCGAGGCCACCAGCGGCAACACCGGTAACGCCCTGGCCCAGGTAGCGGCGGTCAAGGGCTACCGCATGCTGGTGGTCCTGCCCGAGGGCATCAGTTCGGAGCGGGTGGCCATCTCCCGGGCCTATGGCGCGGAGGTGGTCCAGATCGGCGACTTCCACGTCAACCAGGCCCTGGCCTATGCTGAAGAGCTGGGCCAGCGGCCCGGCTACTTCTGCCCCCGCCAGTTCGCCTCCGAGGGCAACGTGGAGGAGAACCGCAACTGGCTGGGTCCGGAGATTTTGACCCAGCTCCCCCAAGGGCGGGTGCCGGACGCCCTGGTCATGGGGGTGGGCACCGGCGGGACTCTTATCGGCGCGGGCCAGGCCTTCCGCGCGGTCCAGCCCGACTGCCTGACCGTGGCGGTGGAGCCGGCCGAGTCCCCTACCATCGCCACCGGCCGGGTGGGCCGGCACCACCTGGAAGGGATCTCCGACGGCTTCGTGCCCGAGATCATCACCCGCCACCGCGACGAGATCGACGAGCTGGTGACCGTAGCCAGCGACGACGCCATCGCCGAGATCAAGCGCATAGCCGCCGCCCACGGCTGCTTCGTGGGCCCCAGCTCGGGCGCCCATCTGCTGGCGGCCAAGACCCTGCGCCGGCGCCGGCCGGAGCTGGAGACGGTGGTCACCCTGTTGTGCGACTCCGGCGAGAAGTACCTCTCCGAGTACTTCCCCGCCCGCTGAAGCGCAACTGCCGGGCCCTTTGCGCGCCTAGCCCGGGGCCTTGCGGAAGCACTGGAGACCGTCCACCAGCACCCGCAGGAAGCGGGAATCCAGCCGCTGGGGGTCCTCGCCGGCGCCGGTGAAAAGGTAACCGTCGCTGGCCATGCGCCGATAGATGTTGTCCAGTGCCCCGCGCTTGCCCTTGTCATCGAAGTAGATCAGGACGTTGCGGCACATCACCACATCAAATTGGGACATCGGGAAGTCCGTATCCACGAGGTTCAGGCTCTGGTAGCGGATCAAGCGCCGCAGGGCCGGGGAGGCCCGGTAGCCCCCTGCTACCGGTTCGAAGAACCGCCTCAGCAGCTCGGGGGAGAGGCCACGTTCCACCTCCAGCTTCGAATAAACGGCTTTCCTGGCCCGCGACAGGGCCTCTTCGCTGACATCCGTCCCCACCACCACACTGCGGTCGGCGTGCTCCCGGGGCAGGACCTGCTGCAGCAGGATCGCCAGGGTAACCGCCTCCTGACCGGTGGAGCAGGCCGCGCTCCAGAGCTTGAGATCGGGCGTGCCTCGCTGGGCCGCCAGATCGGGAAGGATGCGCTGGCGCAGTACATCAAAGGGCTTGGTGTCCCGGAAGAAGCTGGTTTCCTTGATGGTCAGGGCGTTAAGGAGGGCTGCCACCACCTCGGGGTTATGACGCCGGCGGTGGATATGCTCGACCAGGTCGTTGAGTCCTTCGAAGCCCCACCCCCGCGCCAGCGGCTGCAGCTTGAAGCGCACGGAGTAGCTGGTCTCGGGCTTGAGGATGATGCCCGATTCTTTCCTCAGGAACTGGGCCAGCAGGTCGAAATAGTAGGGGCTCAGGTCGGGACTGCTCATGGATGCGTCATGCGGTTTCAGGGCCGGCTGCCCGACCGGGGCTCTCCGCGAGGGCGGCAACAGGGGTCACCCGGCGGTCCTGGCGTACAGGGCCCCGGCCAGGATCCCGGCAATGCCGTCGGGTGTCAGGATGGCATGCTGCAGGTCTTTGCCGACGACCGCCCCGGGCATGCCCCATATGGTGCTGCTGGCGGCATCCTGGACCACGACCATCCCGCCCTGGTCGCGGATGGCACGGGCACCCGCCAGCCCGTCCTGGCCCATGCCGGTGAGGACGATGGCCAGGATGTTGGTGCCCCGTAGGGCTGCGGCGGACTGGAACAGGTAATCCACGGCCGGGCGGCAGGAATTGACCCGGGGTGCTTGGTCCAATTCGACCGTAAGCCGGTTGCCCCTTCGCGCCAACCCCAGATGGAAATCGCCCGGGGCCACCAGCCCGGTGCCCAAGGGGACCTTCTCGCCGTCGGCGGCCTGGCGCCAGGGGAAGGGGCTGCGCGCTGTCAGGCTTTCGGTGAGGGGAGCGGTGAAACCCTGCGCGATATGGTGGACCATGAGCAGGGGCGTCCGAACGCTCCCCTCCTGGGGCATGGCACCCAGGATGGCGTCCAGGGTCTGGCGTCCCCCTGTGGAGCTGCCGATGACCACCAGGTCGGGGTGGAAGCTCTCCAGCACCCCCGCTTCTGCTGAGGGCGTTTCCGCCGCGACCTCATCGGCCGCCGCAGTCCCTTGATCGCGGGCCCGGATCAGCCCAAGGATGGTTTCGGTGAGGTCTTCCACGGCGGCCTCCAGCGGCTCCCGCAGGCCGGTCCGGCCCGGATCCGGCTTGGCGACGACCTCATCCGCCCCGAGAGAGAGGCATTCCATGGTCATCTCGGCGTTGTCCTTGGACGCCGAGGTAAATACCACCACTACCAGATCGTCGCGCTCGCGGGGCGGGAGCCCTTCCAGGAACTCGGTGCCGTTCATCTTCGGCATCTGGACATCCAAAACCACGGCGTCGGGCTGGAGCGATTCGACCATGGCCAGCCCCTGGCGGCCGTTGTGGGCCACCCCGACCACTTCCAGCCCGGGGGCGCTGCCCAGGAATTCCTTGAGGACCGACCGCACCACGGCGGAATCATCCACCACCAGAATGCGCACGGGGTCAGTCGACGCCATGCAGAAGCTCCTGAAACGTTGAACTGGAGGGGTAGGAAACCGGTGGGGGAGTTTACCCCACGGCCCTCAAAACGTCATTTCAGGTAGGGGCTCAACCCCTAAAAGCGGGTAGGGCTGGTCCGGAGCGGTAGCGGTCCGGGGAGCCCCCTCCGGTGCCGTCACGGGCCCTAAACGATTGCCTTCAGCAGCAAGTCGGCCCGGACGCGCAGCTCTCGCCCGTGTTTTGTTGATTCGACTCGCTTTAGGCTGGCTGCTTGGTGCGGCGTCCTGCGCGTAGGGGTTGCCGTCGCCCAATCCGGCTCCGCCAGGGCCGCGGAGCCCTCCCGGGCCGTGACGGTCGCCTGGAAGCAGCCGAAGGGCAGCACTTGCTGGCGGCGGTGGCTAGCCACAGGTTGTCGCGGATAGTGGTCAGGATGTCCGGCTCGGTGGTCTTGCCCATGACGGCTCCGCCAGAAGCGTTGGCCTGGCTCGCGACTGGGCCATTTTGCCACCCGTTTAGGTTCGCGGGGTGCGCGGCGGAACCATGGGGACTGAGGAGCTTCCAAAGGGCAGGAAGTGCAGAGGCTTAATAGCCCACCCTGCGCTCGACCTCCCATTGAACGGAGCACCTCATGACGGCAACCGCCCCTGACCCCTCCCTCTATGGCCGCCCGACGATGTTCTACGACGGTGGCTGCCCCATTTGCCGGCGCGAGGTGGCCTTCTACCGCCGCCTGGACCGTGCGGGGCAGGTACGGTGGCACGATATTACTGCGGACGCCGAGCCCCTGGCGGCGCAGGGAATCGGTCTGCGCGATGCCCAGGCCCGGCTGCATGCCCTCGACCGCGAAGGCCGTTTGCAGGTGGGTGCGGCGGCGTTCGTGGCGGTGTGGCGGGAGCTGCCGTATTGGCGCTGGCTGGCCTGGGCGGCGGCGGTCCCCGGGGTGATGGCGGTGATGGACGCGCTTTACCGGCCCTATGCCCGCTGGCGGTTCCGCCGTCGCTGCGCCAGGGGTGCCTGCGATCTGTAGCGGGCGCTTTGACCGCCGCGGGCGCCGGTAGCAGGCCCAACAGATCGCTGCCGTGGTCGATTCGGCCTTCGAGCGCCAGACCGGCTACAGCTAGACCGAGCCGGTGTTGGCCACGTTCCGCTCCTCAAGGGTCCCGAAATGGACCAGAAGGTATTGGACCGTCTCCGGCAAGTTCTGGATAAAGGAGAGCCCATCGAGGAGCAGACCACCAACTATCGCAAGGAAGGTAGCTCGTATTAGGTCCACTGGTGCATCTCCCCGGTGCACAGCGCCGGGCAGTAACCGACTGGTTAAGCGGCTTACCCAACCGTATGCGTCTCGAGGAGCAGATCCGCAAGGAGGTTGAGCGCAGCCAGCGGGATGACCGCGAGGTGGCCTTGATTATGTTCGATGTGGATCATTTCCAGGCGGTTAATGACCGGTGCCGGCCACGATGTGGGCGGCTGAATCCTGAATGGGCTTTCCCGGACCGGATGGTGGTGGACGCCCTGCGTGGGTTCGACCAGACCGGAGGTTGGGGAGGCGAGTGTTTCATGAACGTGGCCCCTGAAACCGGCTGGCATGGGGCCCCGGGATTAGCCCGAACGGTTGAGGGCTGTGTTGGCGGCTGGCGTATTCTCGGAGGTGGGAACCATGACCGTCGGCTGCGGGGTTAAACTGCTTCGGCCAGATTACCGGATCCGAAGGCTAATCAAGCGGGTGGAGGGGCTCCAAAATAGGCCAAGGAAGGCTGGTGCAACCGAGTTAAGGGGAAATAACCCGGCGAAGGTTGTTTTGTTTCTGCCAAGGCCGAGCCGATAAGCCGTTTTACGGGCCAGTGTCCGGAGTGGGGGTAACCTGCTATGGCCTAACTCAGGGGCAGAGCACACCCTGCCAGGGTGGCGCCGACCCTGTCCCCTGAAAGATGGGGTCGCCAGTGACCGCACCCTTGGGGTGGAGCACAACCATGTGTATAAGGACCGGCGGTTCCGTAATTTCCTGGTTCAGCCGGCGCCGATGGGTGATATTAAGGGGGTCATTCGCTGGCTCCCGGAGAGCCACACCGACATTACCGATCAGAAGGCGGATCTGGAGCTGCTGTCCCATGCCTTCCATACCGGCCAGGCTGCCCTTATCACCGATGTGCGAGGCCGGATCTAGCTTGTGAACCCGGCCATGGTGGAGCTTGGCGGGTTCGGGGAGGTTGAGCTGGCCGGGCTCGTGGCCCTTGCCCTTCAAGGCATCCAGACGCTTACCCACCCCCCGAAACATTTGGCGCGAGGTGTCCCGCCACGGCCATTGGCAGGGAGGACTGCAGCTCCCGCGCCAAGACGGGGAGAGATGCGAACCTGGTAGATATCCCTTACCAAGGTTGACCCAAGACCCAGGGGAACGCCGCATTATTTTCTGCTGCTAAGGGACATCACCTATCGGCCCCGGTTGGCAGCGGAGCTGGCCAGGCGGGCTACCCGGGACCAGCTGACCGGCGTTTCCCATCGCCATCATTTCGGGCTGCCTCTGGAATAGGAGATGGAGCTGGCAAGCCTTGGCTCAGGACGGCATTTGGGGGTCGGACGTCCTCGCCCGATGGAGTCGGCAGGAGTTTATGATCCTCCTCCAGGACATGCCCGAGGTCCGGGCCGATTACCCTGGCGGAATACCTTTGTACCAAGGTGGCTCAAGTCCCCTTCCCCTTGGGCCGGTGCCATTGCTGTAAGCGCTGGTATCGCGGACTACCGTTCGGGGAAAACCCAAAAAGGTTTAATCAAGCAGGTGGACGATGCCCTTTACCGGGCCAGGGAGCTGGGAAGGAAGCGGTTGGTTGGGGCGACCTGTCAGCACGGCCTTGGCCTTATTACGCCACCCGCTAGGCCCGCTTGGCCACATAAAAGGTCACCTTTGGACTATCTCGTTATCAAGGGACTAGGGATGGAACCCTTCGGTCCCCCGGCGGGCGATCTGCCTGTAGCCCGGATCCGGGGATGCACGGCGGGCATGTCGCTCGAATCGGGTGCCGACTAGGAGTCTGAACCCGTCCCCCAGGGGGTTCAAGGCCTCGGGAAAATGGCCCTCTTTTGAGCCCGCCGACGCACGCCCGCCTTTGTTGTTTCCGCGCTTAGGACCAGTGCGGAAACGACAAAGGCGGGCCCCGGAGCCCGAGGGCCACCGGGGCCGCCAATTGAAGCTGCCGGTTCTCCCGTTAGGTTACTGGTTCACCGGGGATTCCGGATCCAGGAGGTAAGCCATTAGGTCGCCGATCTGCTCCTGGGTCAGGAGGCCTTTGGCACCGAAACGGGGCATGTGCCCGCATGGGTAATTGGTGTGGGAGTTGTAGATCTGCCGGTAGGTATACCGGAGGGTCTCCTCGCCCTGGCCCCGCTTGTTGCCGTACCCCACGAGGCCTACACCAATGGACCCCGAACGGCCCTTCTTATCGGATTCGAACACGTGGCAGTTCATGCAGAGGCCGCCGGGATCCCGCTTGTTGTGGTCGTCCACCTTGTGAGCGACCCGCCAGCCGTAGGCGTCTTCGGCCAATGCTTGGCCCTCTTTCCAATCGCCCAGCTCAACCCCGCCCTCGGGGTATTGGACGCTATTCTTGGCGATCTTTTGGACCTTTTGGGCGGTGGAGGAGTCCGGAGCTTGCCCGTTTAACTGCGAGCAGGCCTCCTGAATCCGGTCCTGCTTCATCCGGTCGGCTGTTGTCCCGCCTCCCTGGTTCTCCGGGATTTCCTGATCGACCTTGAAGCCGCGGTTAAAGATCAGATACTCGGCCAGTTTTTCGGAGGACATCTCGGTGTATTGGGACCTGGGGATGTCCTTTTTCATGTGGGACTCCCCGGCTTTCATGTCTGATGACTCTCCGGCCGCGCACCCGCCTGTGGCGAAAAGGAAGCCTGCGGCGAGGAGCGCGATTCCTGTCCCTGTAACAGTACGATAACCCATCGTTTTCCCCTCCAATGTTAGCGCTTAAGGTCGGGCAGGATCGCCGGCTGGCCGCGCGCCGCGTCGAGCCAGAAGGTTTGCATGGCGACCGCGGCATCGGTCCGCGGTTGGAGCAGGCCCTTGCGCATCTGGTAGTAGCAGCCCCTCATGCGCTGGTAGGGACTGCGAATGTCGCGCTTGCCGAGGCGGAAGGCGGGCCACGAGACGGCCTTGGTCCATTCCTCGGGGATTTTGACGCTGGGCATGGCGGAAGCCCGAACATTTGTTCCGGGTTCGTAGTGGCAAGTGGCGCAGTTCTGATCCAGCTTGCCGGCGCGCCGGTAGAACATGGCTTCGCCAGCATCCCGCATCGCCTTCTCCATGGGATGGTTCATGGAGGGGGCCCATTCGTAGCCGTTGGACTGACTGGCGATATAGGTCAGCATCTGCTTGAGCTCGCCGCGGTTTTGTACGGCCTTAGAATCCTCGGAAAAGCCCTGGAGCGTCTTCATGCAGTACACCAGGCGCCTTTCCGGATTCATGACCCTACCGGTGTCTTCGAAATACCGCGGCATCTTGGCATAGGCCCCTTTGAGCTTCCCCGGGCCTTGGCCGAAATCGCAATTGGCCAAGGAAGCATTTTTGGGGCCCCGCTTTTGGTTGAACAGCTCCTTGCCGTCCTCGGCATCCCAATAGGCGGGGTTATTGGGCATCGACAGAATCTTCTGGGGAGCATCCAGGTAATCGGAGTCTACTTTTTCGTTCAGCTCCAGCAGAATATCTTTCGGATCCTGCTTCGTTCCGAGGGGAAACGCTTCCCCGGCGTTCACGTTCCCTGCCAGGAATAGCACAGCAGGCAGGGAAAGTAGCCACTTGCCGGCGGCGCGCAGCCTCCGTGGGGTGGTGGACATGGTCTTCTCCTTTGGCGGTTTGTGGGTCCCGACAGCCCAAGGGAGTCCGCCGCAAATCGGCAGTGGCTTCGGTTTCCTGGGCCGCCGGTTCCCGCGTTTCGAGCCAGGAACCATCGGGCCAATCGGGGATGCTATTCGTTCCCGGCTCGTGACCACTGGCAGCTAGACAGGCTAAGCGATCCAGCGAACGACTGCACTGGAGCCATCCGAGCCCATCGTTAAACACAAGCCTAATCCCGATGAGCTTCCAAGGGAGCGGTCATGGCCCACCAGGGTGGTCCCTGGGTAAAGCCGAAACCAAAAAGCCGAAACCAAAAAGCCGAAGCCAAAAGGCTTCCGGCTCAACCTCCCCATCGAAGCCTCAACTCCTCCGGTTTAACCGGATAGACGTTTAACCAACCTTGGTACTGGAGGAATTAGCCCCACCGGTCTGCAGGGCCATCCTCAGGGCGCCTCTGAATCCGGGAGCCGGGTCATAAGAAACGTAGCATTTCCCGGAGCCCGGTTCTATGCGTTCTCTAAGACCCCTCGCCGTTGTATCCGGCTTCCCAAGGTTTTTAAGGCCAACGCCCTTTTTAGGGCCATCATATAAGCTGAGCTTTAAATCAGGCCAAAGGGACCTTTTGATCATTGCAAGGTGAGATAGGCAGTGTCAATTAGTCTTTATATGTATTTGGTTATATTTTTACTTTTTTCTGGCCAGAGCCGGCCTAAATGGGCTGATTCACAGTTGCCATGGCCGTTGAACTAGCACATTTGGCCATTAAACTGGAAGATTTGGACGGATCTAAAACATGCCTGTTCCAGCCTCAGCAAGTGCCAAGGGGCAAGCTGTATTATCAAGAAATAAGAATATGTGAAAAATTTTTCTATTTTTTCACAATAAAACGTTCGGCCCAGTTGCCTTTTCAACGGAACTGGGGAGCTATCGGGGGATCCCGGGGTCGGTTGCACTGGGTGTCCTTCCTTTCGTTTGCCTTCCCGCGGGTCTCTTTACGAGGAGCATAGCCGCTACAACCCGGGGCGCCTCTGCCAAAGTCCTGGACCCGGGGAGGGTGTGCTTAGCTACCTCGGCTGGGCCTCTTTGCGGGAGGGTCTGTTGGCGTGGTGCGACAAGGTGGCAGGATGGTGAATGGGTTCCGCCCCCACCGTTTGAACCGTCTGCTGGCCAATCCGGGCTGCCGGGAAAGAGGATAAAACCATGACGTACCAGTTCTACTACTGGCCCACCATCCAGGGCCGCGGCGAATTTGTCCGATTGGCGCTGGAGGGAGCCGGCGCAGTCTACGAGGACGTGGGCCGAGGCCCGGACGGCCCTGACTTCGCCGCCGTTTCCGGAATTCTGTGGGGAGAGGATCAGGGACCGCCCGCCTTCGCGCCGCCGGTGCTCGACGTGGGTGGCCGGCTCATCGCCCAGACAGCCAATATCCTGCTCTACCTTGGCGATCATCTCTGCCTAGCCCCGGCCGGCGAGCTGGGGCGCCTCTGGGTCCATCAGCTTCAGCTCACCCTCGCCGACTTCGTGGCCGAGATCCACGATACGCACCACCCGATCGGTGTGACCCTGTACTATGAGGACCAGAAGGCGGAAGCCGCTCGCCGGGCCGCGGTCTTTCGGGAGCACCGGTTGCCCAAGTACCTTGGGTATTTGGAGCGGGTGCTGGCCGACAACCCCGATAGCGTGTGGCTCGCCGGCGACGACTGGACCTACGCCGATCTGTCGGTTTTCCAGGTGGTGGAAGGGCTGCGCTACGCCTATCCCGAGGCCATGGCCCGCGCCGAATACGACACCCCTCGGGTTACGCTGGTGCACGAATGGGTGCGCGAGCTCCCCAATATCGCTGCCTACCTCGCTTCCGAACGCCGGATACCCTTCAGCCAGGACGGCATCTTTCGCCATTACCCCGAGCTCGACGGCTGAGACCAGGGAACCCGTTAGCGGGCTCCTGGGGTGGGTGGCGGTGGCGCCCGGGCTGCAGATCGTCTTAAAGGTGTCGGTAAGGCTTTCCTCACCCCCGGTCGCCTGCAAGACCCCACCTGACAATCTCGGAACCGGAAGGGCCGGAGCGGAGTAGGGGACCAGGAGCTCCGGGGGACCCCGCCTCAGTTATGCCGTTTTAACCGGTTACGGGGCGGCGTGTCAGTGGTGACCCCGTCTGACCCCTCTCCGAGTGGCCAGACACACACCAGGGCACCAGGCCGCCTACCCGGCCCGGCTTCTGGCTGAAATGGTGGGGTAAACAGGTTTTCTCATCTGCAGCCGGGCATTGATGGACAACGCCCCCCGATCCCGCTCACTGGGGCTGACCCGCTGGGAAACGCTGGGACGGCCTGATGGATTAACCGAGAGCCCAGGTTAGCGCTGCCAGTGCCCAGTGCGATCCCATCCCTGGGGTTTACCTCGCCGCCCCCCGGGGTTTTACGGTTATGTGCGGGCCGGTAGCCGCAAGCGAGTAACTGCCATCTGTACCAACCGCGCTTCCGCCGCTAATCCGGCGGCACAGTTTGGGCCGGCGGGCCTGGGGTGGTAAAAGGTAGGAAATGCCCTCGGCCCCCGGCGTTCGCGTTGCGGGCTCCCTTACCCCCTGATCCCATTGGACCCCGAATGCGCCACCTGGCCCTGCGCACGCTTCTGGTCCCTGTCTTGTTCGGGGCCGGAAATGGGGTTGGCGCCGCCTGCGAGGAGCCCATCGCCTATGCCGTTGGTGAGGTGGATCCCCGCTACGATCTCTCCCCCCAACAGTTCCATAGCGCTATTCGTGATGCCGTTCGTGTCTGGGAGGAAGCGGCGGGCCAGGAGCTGTTCGTGCACCGCCCCGGGGCCGATTTCCGCATCCGCCTGGTCTACACGGGGTTGCAGGAAGCCACCGAACGTATTCAGGAGCTGGAAGAAACCACCGACTCCCTGCGCAAGCGGATTGAAAAAATGGAGGAGCGCCTGGAGGCGGTCCGCGAGCAGTTCCAACAGGAGAACCGCGGCTTCGAGGACAAGGTCCATGACTTTCAGCGGGATAAACGAGGCTACGAGAGGCGCCTGCGTCGGCTCAAGGCTGGCGGGGACCCCTCTCCGGAAGAGCTGGAGGCCCTGGATGCGCGTCGGGAGGAATTGGAGAAGCGGCGGCAAGCGCTCCAGGACCAGCGCCAACGCCTCAAGGACCTGAAGACCCGGGTTAACCGGTTCGCGGTGCAGACCAACGCCTTGGTTCTTCGTTATAATCGCCAGGTTCGCGAGGCCAAGGAGCTGGTCCAGCCGGGTCGGGAGCTCCACCAGGGCCTCTACCAAAGAGCGGGTGACCAGGGCGAGGCCATTACCATCCGTCAGTTCGGCAGTCCCGCCCGCCTGCGCTTCGTCCTTGCCCATGAGCTGGGTCACGCGCTGGGCATCGGCCATGTGGAGGCGCCCGGAGCCGTGATGTATTACCGGAACGAATCCGCAAACCCGGAGCGTCCTTCCCTGACCGATGCCGACCGGCAAGCGCTTCGGGAGGCCTGCGGGGAGAGGGAATAAGGGCCAAAGGCTGATGGCTCCAACTTCTATTAGGGGGACGGTAGCGGTTCATTGACCCGGCAAAAAGGGAGCAAGACATGCGACTCAACATCGCCGCTTTCGGCGTTGCTTGCGCCTTGGTCTGGGGGGTGGGGCTGTTCTTGGGGACATGGTGAGTGATTGCCCTGGAAGGGGCTTCCGGCGACCCCACCCTTCTCGGCCGGATCTATCCAGGCTATGCGTTGAATTCGGCGGGCTCAGTGGCCGGCCTGCTGTGGGGGTTGGTGGACGGGCTCATTGGCGGGGCCATTTTCGCCGCCCTGTACAATTGGCTGGCCGGGAGGTTCGGGGGCAGGTAACGCCATGGCCAAGCTCAAGCTCGATTTGCATCCCATAGCCCGGGACGGGGCCGCCATCGAGGCCGAGCTCAACTGGGTCATGGACCAGGCGGAGGCCAAGCGCATCAAAACGGTGGAGATCATCCACGGCAAGGGCTCCGGTCAGCTTAAGAAGCGCGTCCTCAAGTTCTTGGAGCGCCCGGATATGAAGGCCCGCTACGCCCGGGTGGACAAGGATTCGAAGAACTCCGGGCGGCTGTTCGTGTATTTTCCCTCCTAGCCTCTCCGTCCCCGACTGGTTCCCGGCCGGCTTGCAAGGTGTCCTCTCCGGCTTGGGTGGGGGCATTAGCCCTCGCGCTTAAGGACCCAGATCTCCAGCAGCACCCACTCCTCGCCGGGATGATTGGCCTGCTCCAGCTCGGACATGCGGCGGTGGCGGGCGGCCATGCTGCCGACGAACGCCAGCTTGTCCAGCAGCATACGCTTGGTGGCGTCGGCTTCGGCTAGGGCAAAGGGATTGAGGAAGTTAACCAGCATGTAACCCTCGCCGGAGCCGGCGGCGAAGGCATCCAGCAGCTTTTCCACCGCGGTCGGCTCCAGATAGACCAGGGCGGCGGTGGAGATGACGATATCCGCCTCGGTCAAGGCCTTGGCCACCGCCTGGCGGGTGGTGGGCTCGGGGTTGTTGAGGTCGGCCTCGATGGTGGCATCGTAGATGCCGGTGGATTCGCCGTACTCGAGGGCGTTGGCGGAGATGTCGATACCGGTGACGTGGGCGGCGAAGCGCCGGGGTTGGTCCACCTTCTGGGCGGCCTCGTGGTCCCGCCAGTTGTGGCGGATGGCCTCAAAGGCCATGCCGTTGAGGGTGGCCATGGTGGTATTTCCGAAGCACCCGGCCAGATCCACGAAGTTCAGCGGCCCCCGGTCGGCCTTCTGCTGGGCCCAGGGCAGGACCAGGCGGTCGAAGGTCTGGCGGTTGAAGTTGTCGGAGACGTAAGACAGCGCATCCAGGATGCGCTCCTTGTAGGGCACCGGATCCTCGGCGACGTAGATGTCGTCGAAGTGCTGCTTCTTCTCGTCCTTGCTCATCCTGGTCTCTCCTGGGCGAAGGGTGGCGGCTTATGGTCGGGCTTGACGGCTAAAGGGGTCAAGCGGCCCGGGTGCGCCCTGGGTGGCTGGCCGCGGGGTGACGGCTCCAATCTAACGTTCCATTCGGTGCCCGAGCTATCCCCTAATGGTCGGACTGTTGGCGCCGCCTTCGGAATGGCAGGCTGTGCCTTGTCGATCTGCAGCTACCCCATGGCACCCCCGGAGACCTCTCGCGATGAGCCACATCCCCTCACCTGGCCGCAGGCCGATGGAAGAGCCACCAGCCCTCGCCGTGTCGGCCCTGAACAAGACTTTCGGCTCGGGCTTCGAGGCCCTGCGCGACATCGATCTCGAGGTCTCCCGGGGGGAGATCTTCGGGTTGCTCGGGCCCAACGGCGCCGGCAAGACCACGCTGATCAGCATAATCTGCGGTCTGGTCAACGCCAGCTCGGGCTGGGTCCGGGTGAACGGCCACGACAATGTAGCCGCGTTCCGCGCGGCCCGCGCTGACGTGGGCCTGGTGCCCCAAGAGCTGACCACCGACGCTTTCGAGACTGTTTGGGCCACGGTTAGCTTCACCCGTGGCCTGTTCGGCAAGCCCCTCGACCCGGCTCATATCGAGAAGGTTCTGCGCGACCTAGCGCTTTGGGAGAAGCGCAACAGCCGCATCATGATGCTTTCCGGCGGCATGAAGCGGCGTCTGCTGATCGCCAAGGCGCTGGCCCACGAGCCGCGGGTGCTGTTCCTGGACGAGCCCACTGCGGGGGTGGACGTCGACCTCCGCCAGGACATGTGGCAGCTGGTCCGCACGCTGCGTGAAAGCGGAGTGACCATCGTCTTGACCACCCACTACATCGAGGAAGCCGAGCTCATGGCCGACCGCGTAGGGGTCATCAACCGGGGCGAGCTGGTTCTGGTGGAGGACAAGGGCGAGCTCATGCGCCGCTTCGGCGGCAAGCGCCTTACCTTGTACATGCCGGAACCTCTGGAAAGCCTACCGGCTGGCCTGGATGCCACGGGTGATCTCCAGCTAGCGGCCGACGGCTACGAGCTGATCTACACCTACGACCAGGATGGCCAGGGCCGGGACATCGCGGCCCTGCTCACGGAGCTTAGCCAGGCCGGCATTCGGTTCACCGATCTTCATACCGAGCAGAGCTCGCTGGAGGACATCTTCGTTAGTCTGGTGCGGGAAAAGCAATGAATATCCGCGGAATCCGGGCCATTTACGCTTTCGAGATGGCCCGCACGGGCCGGACACTGCTGCAGAGCATCGTTTCGCCGGTGGTCTCTACGTCGCTGTATTTTGTGGTGTTCGGAGCCGCCATCGGGTCCCGCATCACCGAGGTGGGCGGCATCAGCTACGGCTCTTTCATCGTGCCGGGCCTGATCATGCTCATGCTGCTGACCCAGAGCGTTACCAACGCTTCGTTCGCCATCTACTTTCCCCGATTTACTGGCACCATCTACGAGCTGCTGTCGGCTCCCGTTTCCGCCTGGGAGATCGTCATCGGCTATGTGGGCGCCGCCGCCACCAAATCGGTGGTCCTCGGGCTCATCATTCTGGGCACCGCCAGCTTCTTCGTGGAGCTGGAAATCGCCCATCCGGTCTGGATGCTGGTTTTTCTGGGCCTGACGGCGGTGTCGTTCAGCCTGTTCGGGTTCATCATCGGCATCTGGGCCGACAATTTCGAAAAGCTGCAACTGGTGCCGCTGCTGGTGCTCACGCCCCTGACCTTCCTTGGCGGCACCTTCTACAGCATCGACATGCTGCCGCCCTTTTGGCAGAAGGCTACCCTGTTCAACCCAGTGGTGTACCTGGTCAGCGGCTTCCGCTGGAGCTTCTACGGGCTGGCCGACGTCAGCGTGGCCGTCAGCGTGGGCATGGTGCTGTTGTTCCTGGCCTTGTGCCTCGCGGTGGTTTGGTGGATCTTTCATACCGGCTACCGGCTCAAGCCCTGATCCCGATAAGCCAACCCATTCGAGGAGAAAGTCATGCCATCCACCGTCGTCATCACCGGGGCTAGCCGTGGCATCGGTCTGGAGCTGGCGCGCCTTTGGCACCAGCGCGGTGAGCGGGTGATCCCGGTGTGCCGCAAGGCTTCCCGGGAGCTGCAAGCCCTGGGTCTGGAGGTCCGGGAGGGCATCGACGTCACCCGTGACGATGACGTCCAGCGTCTGGCCGAGGAGCTTGCCGGCGAGCGCGTCGATGTCCTGTACAACAACGCCGGCATCCTCCTCGACGAGAACCTGGCCGACATGAACTTCGACACCATGCGCCAGCAGTTCGAGATCAACACCCTTGGCCCGCTGCGCGTGACCCACGCCCTGTTGCCCAACATGGGCGAGGGGGCCAAGGTGGGCCTGATGACCTCGCGCATGGGCTCCATCGCCGACAACGACTCCGGCGGCCGCTACGGCTACCGCATGAGCAAGGCGGCCCTGAACGCCGCCGGTAAGTCCCTGTCGGTGGACCTTCGGCCCCGCGGTATCGCCGTCGCCGTTCTGCATCCCGGCTTCGTGCAGACGGGGATGACCCAGGGCCGCGGCCACATCACCCCGGCAGAGGCGGCACAGCGTTTGGTGGAGCGGATGGACGAGCTTGATCTGCAAAACACCGGCACCTTCTGGCATTCGGACGGCTCGGTGCTGCCGTGGTAGGGGCGATTGCCATGGTTCCGAGGAAGCCTCTGCAGCCACGGTTTCATCCCTGTTTAAAAGCAACAGCAGGGGGAAGGTAGCCCGGCTTATCACGCGCGGCAGTAAAGGTGTCTGCCACCGCCCTCGCCATTGTTTTCTTGCCATTCGGGGGTTTGCTGGCCTTCAGGCTATGAAGGGACTAGAGCCCGGCATCCCAAGCGGAAAGGGGAAAAACGTGAAGTTACGCACCGTTGCAATGGTTGTCCTGATGCTTCTCGCCTTCGGCGCGAAGGCCGGGGACGTGGAAGGCCTGGTGGTCAAAAAGAGTCCCTTCAATGCCACCAAGACCATCGATCGGCTGGAGAACGTCCTTAAGGAGAAGGGAATCAACGTGGCGACCCGCTGGAGCCACCACGAGGGCGCCCGGGATGTTGGCATCTCCCTGCGGCCCACCGAGCTGATCATCTTCGGCAACCCCGAGGTGGGCAGCCACTTCTTCACCAGCGCCCAGACCGCCGGCATCGACCTGCCGATGAAGGCCCTGGCCTGGAGGGATGCCGATGGTCAGGTGTGGCTCGGTTATAACGATCCCCAGTACATCGCGGATCGCCATGGCATCGATGATCGCGATGCCATCATCGAGAAAATGACCGGTGCCCTGGACAACCTGACCGACGCCGCCATCGCCCGGTAGCCGGCTGGTTCCTGGCAGCGCCCGGACGGTGGGCGCCACCGCGTCGCTTCCTGCCCCCACCACTCCTGTGGGGGCTTTTTGCGGGCGGCCAGGCCGGCGGGATAGTCACCGCAGCGCCCACCGGCTCCCCGAAGGGCTCGTAGCACCCCCAGCGAGGGAAACGGACCGTCCCTGTTCCTCTTCAGGCCGCCGCAGGGGGCTCAGCGGCTTCCCAGCTCGTCCTCGGGTCGCAGGTCCAGGTGCTCCTCCGCGACATAGGCCCGCAGGCCGCGAACCAGGGCCACCATGGCCAGCAGCAGCAGGACCGCCAGCGGCAGTCCGGCGGTGATGGCCGCCGTCTGCAGCGCCACCAGGCCGCCTCCGAGCAGGAGCACGATGGCCACCACGCCCTCGGTGACGGCCCAGAACACCCGCTGGGGGGTGGGCGGCTCGGTCTGGCCGCCGGAGGTGATGATGTCGATCACCAGCGAGCCCGAGTCGGAGGAGGTGACGAAGAACACCGCCACCAGGATCAGGCTTACCACCGACGACACCAGGGCCATGGGGAACTGCTCCAGGAAGGCGAACAGGGACGTGGCGACGTTGGCCTGGACCGCCTCCACCAGGCCGCCGACGCCGAACAGCTCGATCTGCAGCGCGGTATCGCCGAACACCGTGAACCACAGGAAGGTCACCACCGTGGGCGCCAGCAGCACGCCCAGGATGAACTCGCGCATGGTCCGGCCCCGGGAGATGCGGGCGATGAACATGCCCACGAAGGGCGACCAGGCGATCCACCAGCCCCAGTAGAACACCGTCCAGGAGTTCTGCCAGTCGGTGGCGCTGTAGGTCTCGTTCCAGCTGGACAGCCGGAAGAAGTTGTCCAGGTAGTAGCCCAGGTTCTCCACGAAGGCGTTGAGGGTGAACAGGGAGGGGCCGACCACCAGCACGAACAGGGTCAGCAGGCCCGCTAGGATCAGGTTGGTCTCGCTCAGCCGGCGCACCCCCCGGTGGACGCCGGTGACCACCGAGACCGTGGCGATCACCGTGATGAGCACGATGAGCTCCACCTGCACCGAGGGTGCCATTTCCACCCCGAAGACGTAGTTCAGGCCGCCGTTGAGCTGCTGGACCCCCAGGCCCAGGGAGGTGGCGACGCCGAACAAGGTGGCCACGGAGGCGAGGATGTCGATGATGACCCCGATGGGGCCGTAGATGCGGTCGCCCAGGAAGGGGTAGAAGGCCGAGGCCAGCGACAGGGGCAGGCCGCGGTTGAAGGTGTAGAAGGCCAGCGTCAGGCCCATGAGGGCGTAGATGCCCCAGGGATGCAGGCCCCAGTGGAGGAAGGCGATGCCCATGCCGTGCTGGGCGGCCTCGCTGCTGCCGGGGGCCATGCCGGGCACCGGCGGGGTGTCGAGGTGGTAGAGGGGCTCGGCGACGCCGTAGAACATCAGGCCGATGCCCATGCCGGCGGAAAACAGCATGGTGAACCACGACAGGCGGCCGAACTCCGGCTCGGCGTCGGGTCCGCCCAGCCGGATGCGCCCCCAGCGGGTGAAGATCAGGCCGATGACGAAGGCCAGGATGACGTTGACGGTGAGGACGAAGAACCAGCCGGTGTTGTTGGCGATGGTGGCCTGCACCGTGCCGAAGAAGCGCTCCGCCTCGGCGGCATAGGCCAGCCCGCCCACGACGAAGAGCAGCACCACCGCGGCGACGCCGAAGAAGGTGTAGGGATTGACGTCGAACAGCGCTTTGCCGCTCCGGCTGCGAAGCACATACCGGGGCATCTCGGTGGCCATGCGGGCTACCTCCCGTAACGGGGTGGCGGGCTAGAAGTAGTAGCCGACGTTGATGTTCAGGCGTGTATGGTAATCATCATCGGTTTGGTTGCCGTCAAACAATAGGCGGTCGGCCGATTGGGGGCCCTGATAGGGCATGTTCTTGCCGGTGATGACGTCAACATACACGTACAGCGGGTTGGCGCCGAGCATGGTGCCCACCACATTGAGCTCGGAGTCCTCGAGGTCGTCGTCCTTGATCAGCCGGCTGTAGTTCTCGTAGAAGGTGATCTTGGACACCGGCCCCCAGTCCACCGGCAGGCCGTAGGCCAGGTTGGCCACAACAAAGTCCGACTCGGCCGCCACCCGGAAGGCGTCGGCGTAGGCGCCCATGAGCACCGAGTCGTCGGGGGTGCCAGGGGGATTCTCGGGGTTGTAGGCGTAGCGCCCCGCCTCGAGAATCAGGTTCCACCGGCCCAGGAAGATGTTGGCGTGGGCCGCGGCCGCCCAGTGGTCGCCGTTTTCCTCGGTAGCGGTGTTGTACAGCTGGCCGTACTGGCCGGAGACACCGAGCTCGGTGCTGCCGCCGTCATAGTCCAGCTTGTAGCGGGCCTGGAGGTTGAACTGGTTGCTCTCCTCGTTGGTCTGGTTGGGGAACCTGGTGCTGTCGGTTACCACATCGTAGGAGTAGCGCTCGGTGCTTGTGGCCCCCCACTCCTCCCCTTTGTAGAAGGCGGCGTCCAGGCTGAAATTGCCCCGGCTGTAGACGAATTTCAGACCGGAGTCGTAATCGTCCTCCAGGCCCACGTAGTAGGGCAGGCCGAACCAGAAGCTGTGGGAGGCGTAGGGCAGGACCCCGAAGGGCACCCGGGACACGCCCAGCTGGGCCTGCAGGTTGTCGGTGACGTTATAACCCGCCCAGGCGTGGTGCAGCACGTTCTGGTAGCGGTACCAGCGGAATTCCGCGGACAGCAGGACGTCGTTGACCTGGCCGTCGGCGTTGATGCGGAAGGTGTCGAAGGCGGCGGTGCCCAGCTTGTCCTTGTCCGCTTGGTTCCAGTCCCGGTAGCCGTAGTTGAAGCGCACGGCCCCGCCCAGCTTGATGCCGTCCGCCACGGCCGGCTCGGCCTGGTGGGCCTCCTCCATGTCCTCCCGCAGCTGGTCCAGCTCGCCGCGGAGCCGGACCATGTCCCGGTCCAGGGCATTCGCTTCCCCGACCCCGGGCTCGGTTTCGGCCTCGGTCTGGGCCATTGCCGGGGCGGCGATCAGGAGGATCACGCCGCCGAGCCGACGGGCGCCCGCCTTGATGGTCATGATTTCCCCCATTTTGGGCCGGGTGTCCGCCGCGGGCGTCTGGGATGGTTGCCTGGGCCCGCCGCCGTTGCCTGGCCGCAGGACATTTGAAACAGGTCTAACCTGGCTTCGATCTCAGGGTCAACGAAACCGAAGGCCTCCCCTCGCTGCCGTGTCCCCATCCTCCTCGCACCCCGCCCTTGACCCCGGGGAGGCGTGCCTACCTAATGGGAGAAAGACCTGCCTCGCTGCCAATACCGGGGAGCCTATGGACCGCAAAGAGCGTTTGCTGAGCGAGATCGCCCACGAAGCCCGATACACCGGCGACGAGACCGGCCGGCCCGAGCTGAGCGAGCGGGTCATGGGCGCCATGCGCGCCGTGCCCCGGGAGGCGTTTGTCCCCGAGGATCTGGCCCATCGGGCCTACGACAACGAGCCCCTCCCCATCGGCGAGGGCCAGACCATCTCCCAGCCCTTCATCGTGGCCCTGATGAGCGATCTGCTGGATCCCGAGCCCGGCGACCGCATCCTGGAGGTGGGCACGGGATGCGGTTATCAGGCGGCGGTGCTGGCCGAGCTGGTGGCCGAGGTCTACTCCATCGAGTATCTGGCCGATCTGGGCGATGCGGCATCGCAACGCCTCGAGCGCCTGGGCTACAGCAACGTCCACGTGCGCATCGGCGACGGCAACCGCGGCTGGCCGGAAGCGGCCCCCTTCGACGGTATCATCGTCACCGCCGGTGCCCCGGAGCTGCCCGAGGCGCTGTTGGAGCAGCTTGCCCCTGGCGGGCACATGGTGGTGCCGGTGGGCCGGGGGCTCATGGGCCAGGATCTGCGGGTAGTGAGCAAGGACGCCGCGGGCGAGGTCAGCAGCCGCAGCGTGCTGCCGGTGGCCTTCGTGCCCCTGGAGGGGGGGTGAGGCGGCCAGATTGCCCCTTTCCTTGGTCCGGTCGAGCTGGCACGGTTGGTCTACCGTTTCACGAACCCGATTAGGAGCTGCGTATGCTGGGAGAGCATCACGGCCTCGCCCACGAATTCCCCGATTACCGCGACCGCATCCACGAGCTGAAGATGGCGGACGAGCATTTCCACCAGCTCATGGAGCGCTACGACGAGGTGAACACCAAGGTGGAGCACTACGAGCAGAAGGGCGAGCCGGTGGCCGACGAGACGCTGGAGGAGCTCAAGAAGGAGCGCCTCAATCTCAAGGACGAGATCTACGCCCGCCTGACCGAAAACGCCAGCTAGGCCCGCCCCTCAAGGCATCGGCTCACCCCGCCGGTGCCGGTCACACGGCGCCCGCCTCCCGCCCCGACTGCCGGGTATCCGGCAGCCGGGGCGGGATCTCGATGCGCCGGCTTTCGCCTTCCTGCCAGAAGGTAATCCGGGCCTTCTCGCCTGCCGGGGTGGCCCGCAGTAGCTCGCGGAACCGGCCGGGCGAGCTTGGGGT
The DNA here is from genome assembly GCF_036628635.1 of Thiohalorhabdus sp. Taxonomy (GTDB): domain Bacteria; phylum Pseudomonadota; class Gammaproteobacteria; order Thiohalorhabdales; family Thiohalorhabdaceae; genus Thiohalorhabdus. The sequence goes on from NZ_JAZKRM010000002.1 coordinate 33,651, forward strand.
CTCGCCGTTGACCTCGGTGATCAGGGCCCCGGAGCGAAGGCCCGCACGCCGCGCCGGGCCCAGCGCCTCGCTGACCACCACCCCCTCCCGGTCGGGTAGGTCCATGGCCTCGCGCAGCTCGGCCCCGGCGGCGTTTACCGTGATCCCGGCGGCCTTGGCGATGCGCTCCTCCATGCCCTCCACATCCAGACGGCGTGCCGCCTCCAGGACCCTGGGGGCCGCCAGGATGGTGGCGTCGGTGCGCAGGGCCAACGCCAGCGCGTCGCTGGGCCGGCTGTCCACCCGCAGTAGTGCGTGCCGACCGGGCGCATCGAGCTCGAGCATGCCGTAGAAGGTGCCGTCGCGCACATCGTCCACGTAGACCCTCTCCAGCCGGGTCTCCAGGGCCCTCAGGGTGTGACTCAGCAGGTCGTGGGTCATGGGCCGGGGTGGATCGGCCTCCCGCAGGCCCTGGACGATGGCGCGGGCCTGGCCGTGCCCGATGAAGATGGGCACCACCTCCTCGCTGTCCGGCGGGCGAAGAAGCGCCGCGGGCGCGCCGGTGGTGGTTATGCCCATGCCGGCGAGCTCCACCTCCACGAAGTCCTTCCTATCGGCGGCGAGCTCGCGGGCCTGGACCGACCCCCCGGGCGCGGCGAGCAGCAGGCAGGCGGCCAGGTGGATCAAGGGGCGGCGAAGGGGTGAGCGGGTCATGGCCGATCTCCCGTTCGGGCTACCAGTTCTCGGTATAGGGGCGCAGGTCCAGCTCGAAGGTCCAGGCGGAGGGCGGCTGGTGGGCCAGGAAATGGACCGATTCGGCGATGACGTCGGGGCTCAGGAAGCCCTCGTCGGGGCGGTCGGGCATCATCTCCCGGGTGCGCGGCGTGGCCACCACCCCGTCGATGATGATCAGGGCGACGTGGATGTTCTCCGGCCCCAGGTGGCGCCCCAGGGACTGGGCGAGGCTGCGCTGGGCCGCCTTGGCCGAGGCGAAGGCGGTGAAGCCGGCGCCGCCGCGCAGGCTGGCGGTGGCCCCGGTGACGACGATGGCACCACCGCCGGCGGCGCGCATGTCCGGCAGGCTGGCCTGGGCGGCCGCGTGCAGCCCGAGCACGTTGACCCGCCAGGCGCCCTCCATGGCCTCGCTGGGGGTCTCGTCGATGGTCCCCCACTGGCCGTCGCCGGCGTTGTACAGCAGCACCGACACCGGCCCCAGGTCGCGGCGGATGGCGTCGAAGGTCTCGGCCACCGCAGCCGGCTGGCTCATGTCGCAGGCGAAGGGGTGGGCGCCGTCGATGGACTCGGTGATCCGCCCCAGGCGGTCGCTGTCCCGCGCCAGCATGGCCACCCGATAGCCGGAGCGGGTGAAGCGGCGGGCAAGGGCGGCGCCGTTACCGGGCCCGGCGCCGGGAATGACGCAGACGGGAGCGCTCATGCCGACCTCCTTTGGGTACTGACGGAGCGGAGGAGAAGGATCCGCCCCTCCCCCCAACAGGCCATGCCGGCAATCATTTGTCGAAGGGAAAAGGACCTCGACGGTAGACTCGCCGACCCACGATCCCCCGGCTAGCCCAGGAGGCCGCCGTGACCGCTTTCTCCATCCTCGACCTCGCCCCCGTCCGGGAAGGCGGCGACACTGCCGCGGCCTTGCGGGCCACCACCGAGCTGGCCCGACACGCCGAGGCCCTGGGCTATCGCCGCTTCTGGCTGGCGGAGCACCACAACATGACCGGCATCGCCAGCGCTGCCACCGCCGTGCTCATCGGCCACGTGGCCGACCATACCGAGACCATCCGGGTGGGCTCGGGCGGGGTCATGCTGCCCAACCACCCGCCGCTGGTGGTGGCCGAGCAGTTCGGCACCCTGGCGGCCCTGCACCCGGGCCGCATCGACCTGGGGCTGGGGCGGGCCCCGGGCACCGACCGGCGCACGGTGCACGCCCTGCGCCGTGATCCCCAGGAGGGCGCCGAGCGCTTTCCCCAGGACCTGGAGGAGCTGCGCGGCTACCTGCGCCCAGCGGAGCCGGATCAGCGGGTCCAGGCCGTGCCCGGCGCGGGGGCGCAGGTGCCGGTATGGATCCTGGGCTCCAGTCCCGCCAGCGCGGATCTCGCCGCCGGCCTGGGGCTGCCCTACGCCTTCGCCGCCCATTTCGCCCCGGCCGGGCTGGACACCGCCCTGGCCCGCTACCGCGAGCGGTTCCAGCCCTCCGACCAGCTCGCCGAGCCCTACGTGATGGTCGGCTTCAACGTGGCCGCGGCGGACAGCGACGACGAGGCCCGGCGCCAGTTCACCTCGATCCAGCAGCAGTTTCTGACCATGATCCGGGGCCGCAAGCCCGGCCCGCTGCCGGCCCCGGTGGCCGACATGGACGCCCTGTGGGCGCCCGAGGAGTGCGAGCGGGTCGAGCACATGCTGTGGGCCTCCGCGGTGGGCGGTCCGGAAACCGTCGAAGCGCAGGTGGCGCGGTTCCTGGCGGAAACCGGTGCCGACGAGGTCATGGCCACCACGCAGATGTACGAGCCGGCGGCGGTGCTGCGCGCCTACGAGATCCTGGCCGCAGTGCGCGATCGGCTGGCGGCCAGCGCCTAGCGGCTCAGTCGTCGTCGCGATGGACGCTCACCCTGGGCGGACCACCGTCGGCAGGCCATTCGACGGCGAATTCGATGGGGGCGCAGCAGACGGGGCAATCCTCGATGTAGGCCGAGGCCTCGCCCCCGGTATCCACCAGAGTAGCGAAAACCTCGCCGCAGTAGGGGCAGGTGGCCTCCACTTCGGGAGCTTGGGGTGGAGCCATTGGGTCCTCCGGAAGGTGGCTCGGCGTCGGCCAGCCTACGCCCTTGTCGACGCTTTGGGCCAGACGTCCACCGGCCGGGCTTTCCGCGCCGGGAGCCGGGTGTCAGCTTGGGGACCGACGATCATCGAGGGGGAAAGGAGCAGCCATTGGATAGCATGCCTAGCTGGGAACACCTTGTCACCGCTGTGAATTGGAAGGCGGTTCTGACCGGCGGTGGCCGTATCCTGCTCATTTTGATCCTGCTTTGGATCGTGAGCTGGATCGCCCGCAAGGCCCTGGACGGTTTTCAGGAGCGCCTGGCACGCCGGGGCGAGAGCGCCGGCAAGGCCGGCAGCGAGGAGGCCAAGCGCGCGGAGACCCTGACCCACCTGTTGCGCCAGCTGGTGCGCGTGGTCCTGCTGCTGATCGGCGCGCTGGTGATCCTCAAGGAGGTGGGCGTGGAGATCGCCCCCATCCTGGCCGGCGCCGGCATCCTGGGGCTGGCGGTGGGCTTCGGTGCCCAGAACCTGGTGCGCGACGTTATCTCCGGGTTTTTCATGATCCTGGAGAACCAGGTGCGGGTGGGCGATGTCGCCATCATCAACGGCACCGGCGGCCTGGTGGAGGCCATGAACTTCCGCACCATCGTCCTGCGCGACCTGGCCGGTACGGTCCACACCTTCCCCAACGGCACCATCACCACCCTGGCCAACATGACCCGCGACTGGTCGGCCTACGTCTTCGAGATCGGCATCGCCTACGGCGAGGACAGCGACCGGGTGGTGGCGGCGATCCAGGGGGTGGGCGAGGAGCTGGCGGCGGATGACTACTACGGGCCGCTGATCAAGGAGCCCCTGGAGGTCTTCGGCGTGGACCAGCTCGGGGACTCGGCGGTGGTCATCAAGGGCCGGGTGAAGACCTGGCCCATCCATCAGTGGGAAGTGGGCCGGGAGCTGCTGCGCCGGGTGAAGAAGGCCTTGGACGCCGAGGGCATCGAGATCCCCTTCCCCCAGCGCTCGGTCTACCTGCGGGCGGAGCGCCGGGCCTTCGAGCCCGCCATGGCCGATCAGGCCGGGCACAGTCCCACGGAAGGGTAGGGCTACCCCCTGGGGTCGCCGGCCCCGGCCCTGTATCCTGCCGGACCCGCCTGAGGGCGGGTCCGAATTCCTTGTTCAATCGAGACAGGAGCCCTGCCATGGCCGGCAAGGAGAGCGGTTTCAGCGACCGCGAGGTCCAGACCGCCAATACCACCATGATCATGACCATCCTCAACGCCCTGGAGGAGAAGGGCGTGCTCACGGAGGACGAAACCAACCGCCTGCTCAAAATGGCCGCCGACAGCACCCGGACCTATGAAAACGCCATCAACCAGGGCGCCGGCGACTTCATCGAGAACGCGGTGATGGCCAGCCGCACCTGGGACTGACCTTCTCTCATGCGGGAAAGCCTCAAGGCCGGGCTGAACTTCGGCATGACCTCGGGGGTGATCACCACCCTGGGGCTCATGGTCGGCCTGCACTCGGGCACCCGCTCGGCCCTGGCCGTCATCGGCGGCATCCTCACCATCTCCGTGGCCGACTCCCTTTCCGACGCCATGGGGCTGCACGTCTCCAAGGAGGGCGAGGGCGGCCAGGGCGGCCGCGAGATCTGGCTGGCCACCGCCGCCACCTTCGTCACCAAGCTGGTGATCGCGGCCACCTTCGTGGTTCCCGTTCTGCTTCTGGATCTGGGCCCGGCTATCGTCGTCGGCGTGGCCTGGGGCGTGGTCCTGATCGCCGGCATGAGCTGGGTCATCGCCCGCTCCCAGGGGACCGATCCCAAAGGCGTGATCCTGGAGCACCTGGTGGTGGGGGCGGTCGTGGTGGTAGCCGCTCACTTCTTCGGGGAATGGATCGGCTGGTACTTCCAGGATGGTTAGATGGGAACGCCGTTCTCTTTGAGCGCTCGGCCTTTCCCGGGCGCCTCGGGATGGCTCGACGAATCGGGGTTCCACCTCCGGGCGTAAGCCTCCGGATTCAAGCAGTGTTGTTCGAGTCCTTCCCCTTACCCAGGTGATGAGGTCGATGCTTGGCCCGCCAAAACCCGACGCCCAACGCCGGTCCGGTTCTATTCGCTCGCGGGGCCACCGGGCTGCAGCTGCACCTGGCCGCCGTGATTGTTCTGGATGCCGCTCAGGATCCGCCCGATCTGCGGCCTGAGGTGGGCCGGGACGTCGCTCCCGTGGCCCTGCACCACCCTGGTGGCCAAATCGTCTGGTGCTATGAGTTTGCCCTGCCCGTGCAGCCGGAGGCTGCCTATGAGCTTGGCGGCAGACGCTACCCGGTGGCCAGCGACCTGACGGGCGCAGTGCGCATTGCCTTCGTCTCTTGCAACGGCCAGGAATCGGGTGATCGGGAGCGCCACATCCATGAGCGCAATGCCCTGTGGCGGGAGCTGCATGCCGAGCACGATCGCCAGCCCTTCCATCTGCTGCTCCATGGCGGCGACCAGATCTATGCCGACGAGATCCTGGACGCCCACCCCGATCTCCAGCGCTGGCGGGAGGCTTCCCCCGACGAGCAGGCGGCCATGGTCTGGGGGTCGGAGCACGCCGAGGCGGCCGAGTCCTTCCTTTTCCAGCGTTACGTCGAGCTTTTGACCCATCCCGAGCTGGCCTACCTCGCAGCGCGGGTGCCGTCGGTGATGATGTGGGACGATCACGACATCTTCGACGGCTGGGGCAGCCACCCGCGGGTGGTCCACGATAGCCCCGTGGCCCAGGGTCTGTTTTCAGCCGCCCGCAGCTATTTTCGGATCTTTCAGCAGGGCGATTCCCCCGATCCGGTTGCGGACGACGCCGACCCCCCTCCGTTGGGTCAGGGCCTGCGTTTCCCGGGCTTCGGAGTGGTGGCGCCGGATCTGCGCTCCCAGCGGCTTCCCGATCGGGTCATGGCCGAATCGGGCTGGGGCGCCTTCGAGGGCGAGCTGGCCGAGCTGGGCGAGGAGGCGCGCCTGTTGGTCCTGTCCAGCGTGCCGGCGCTGGGGCCCCGGCTGTCGCTGGTGGAGCGGATCCTCCAGGTCATTCCCGGAGGTCAGAAGTACGAGGACGACCTGCGCGACCAGTGGCAATCGCCGGCTCACCGGGCAGAATGGGGCCGTTTTCTGGAGACCCTCCTGGAGCGCCTCGAAGTCATGGGTCAGGCGGTGACCGTGCTGTCCGGGGAGATCCATTTGGCCACCCGGGGCGAGCTGAGTAGCCCGGCCGGTACCCTCCACCAGCTGGTGGCTTCGGGCGTTGCCCATCCGCCCCCTCCCAAGCTCTGGGCCCGGACCCTCGGCCTGCGGGCCCGGATCGGGGAAACACCCCTGCCCGGCCACCCCGTCCGCATGAAGCCCCTTCCAGGCCAGCAGGGGATCTATACCGCCGAGCGCAACTTCCTGGTCCTGGAGCGAACTGGCGAATCTTGGAGCGTGGCATGGCGGCTGGAGGGCAGCGGCTGGACCGATGTCCTGGCAGTCTGAACGGTGGCCGGTATGGGTCGATTGGAGCCCTTAACGGGCCCCCAGGGGCCTAACAAGGAGACGGTGGCATGCTAGCACCCCTGCTGATTTGGTCCGTCGTGGCACTGGTGGGTACCGCCGTGGTGTGGTGGGGCAGCGGCCTGCTGGAGACCTCGAGCGAACGCCTGGCGGCCCACTACAACCTGCCGGACATCGTCCAGGGCGCGGTGGTGGTGGCGGTGGGTTCGAGCTTTCCGGAACTGTCCACCACGGTGCTGTCCACCCTCATCCATGGCGAGTTCGAGCTGGGGGTGGCGGCCATCGTCGGCTCGGCCCTGTTCAACATCCTGATCATCCCCGCCCTCGCCGGCCTCGTCTCGCGCGAGCCGCTCACGGCCAACCGCGACCTGGTCTACAAGGAGGCCCAGTTCTACCTGATCGCGGTGTCCGTGCTGCTGCTCACCTTCTCCTTCGCCGCCATCTACAACGCCGTCCCCAACGGCGGCGGCCTCATCCAGGGCGAGCTGACCCGCGGGCTGGCACTGCTGCCGGTGGCGGTTTACGGTCTCTACATCTTCGTGCAGTACCAGGACACCATGGAGCACCCGCCCAGCGAGGCCGTCTCCGAGGTGCGCCCGGGGCGCGAATGGGCCCGGCTGGCGGTGTCGCTGGTGGTCATCCTGGTGGGGGTGGAGGCCCTGGTGCGCTCGGCCATCAACTTCGGCGACCTGCTCGGCACCCCCAGCTTCCTGTGGGGCATCACCGTGGTCGCTGCCGGCACCTCCGTGCCCGACGCCTTCGTCTCGGTGCGTGCGGCCCGGGATGGCCGGGCGGTGACCAGCCTGGCCAACGTCCTGGGCAGCAACATCTTCGACCTGCTCATCTGCATCCCGGCCGGGGTGCTCATCGCCGGGGCGGCGGTGGTCAACTACTCGGTGGCCGCGCCCATGATGGCGGTGCTCACCGTAGCCACCATCGCCCTGTTCCTGGTCATGCGGACCCACCTGATCCTGTCCCGGGTCGAGTCGGTGGGCTTGCTGGTGCTGTATGTGGGCTTCGTGATCTGGATGGGGCTGGAGAACTTCGCCCTGATGGATGGGGTGCCGGGGCTGCCGCCGGATTCCAGGTCCGGGCACTGAAGGGCGCGCGGGTGGCCGGGATCGAGCCCCCCTTCAGGGATCGCACCAGGCGCGCGGGACCACGGACTTCGTCGGACCAGCTCGCGGCGCGTCAGGTGCTTGGGTGGCCGTGGCGATCAGTGCAGCCGGATCTTGGCGTAGCCGCGCTGGGCGTACGCTGCGGCGGTGACGAAGGTGTTGCCCACCATGACCACCGGCTTAATGAGGTCGCCTTGGCCCAGGTCGGCCCGGTCGGCAGCGATGGAGCAGACCTCGATGCGGCTGACCCCCTCCCTGGCTTTAAGCGCCGCCAGTTTGTCCTGAACCGCGCCCACTTCGGTGACCTCGTCGGCTGCGAAGCGGTCGGGGGTCCGGGCCAGAAGCTCCACCGCGCCACCGTGAAAGGTGAACAGCATGCGCGGCTCGACGCCCTGACGGCGCAGATCCCGGTAGGTCTGCTCGATAACTTGGAGCCGAGCCAAAAGGGCCTTTGGATCGGCCAGGGTGACATCCCACAGGATGCGGCCCTGCTCGATATCCTGCAGGGCGCGGCGGTCGTGGGGGCGCTCCGCCGCCACGGTGGCGGGAAGGGCAAGGCAGGCGGCGAGGGTCAGGGGGGCGAGCATTCGGCGCATGGCGGTTATCTCCTGCGACGATGGAGAAAGGCTGGCTGGGGACTGGGCGCCTGGTAGAATCGGGTCCCCACTTCTCCCATGCAAACCCGATATGCTTGAAATCTCCAAAAGCGTCCGCATCCCGGAAAGCGAGATCGAGGTGCACGACATCCGCGGCAAGGGGCCGGGCGGGCGAAAGGCGGACAGCGCTGCCAACGCCGTGGAGCTGCGCTTCGACATCCGCCACTCCTCCCTGCCCGTGGCCATCCGCGAGGGTTTGCTGGCCATGCAGGATCACCGCATCTCCAAGGACGGCGAGGTGGTCATCCAGGCCAAGGATCACCGTTCCCACGAGCGCAATCTGGAAGAGGCCCGGGCCCGGTTGAAGGAGCTGGTGCGCAAGGCCGGGGCCGTCCCCAACAAGCGTCGGCCTACCCGGCCTAGCCGGGCCGCCCGGCGTAAGCGTCAGGAGGCCAAGAAGCGCCACAAGCAGAAGAAGGCCCTGCGCAAGAAGGTCCTCTGACGGTGCCGCCCATGAGCCACGCCCCATGCCCCCTCTGCGGGCAAAGCGATACCGAGCCCTACCACGCGGACGCGCTGCGGTCCTATCACTGCTGCTCCCGCTGCGGCTTCGTGCACGTGCCATCCCCCTTCCATCTCTCTGCCGAGGCCGAGCGCGGCGAGTACGACCGCCACCACAACGCCGTCGGCGATCCCGGCTACCGACGCTTCCTGGGCCGCCTGGCAACGCCTCTGGCCGAACGGGTGCCGCCCCCGGCCACCGGCCTGGACTTCGGCTGCGGCCCGGGGCCGGCGCTGGCGGCCATGCTGCGCGAGGCTGGCTACACCGTGGCGGTGTTCGATCCCTTCTACGCCCCCCAAAACGCCGTTTTGGCCACCGGCTACGATTTCATCACCGCTACCGAAGTGGTGGAGCACCTGGCCCGGCCGGGCGCCGAGCTGCGTCGGCTGGTCGGTCTGCTGCGGTCGGGGGGCCGGCTGGGGATCATGACCAAGCTGGTGATCGACCGCGAGCGCTTCAGCGGCTGGCACTACATTCGCGATCCCACCCACATCGGCTTCTTCTCCCGGGCAACCTTCGCCTGGTGGGCGGCCGCGGAGGGCCTGGGCCTGGAATTCGTCGACGATGACGTCATCTTCCTGCGGCGGTTGCCAGCCTGATCGGGGTTCCTGGATGCCCGGTCGGAGCAGGGGCCTAGCGTGCCTGCGCTTGGGGTGCGGAGTTATCCTTATTCGACGGGAACGGAGGGCCTGGTAGGAGCGGCGGGCTTCGCTGTGATTGCCTTTGGTTTAACGCTTGGGCGCGTCTCGGCACGTGGACGGTGCCCGAAAAGCCATCCTTGGCGTCGCAGGGGCCTGATAGGGGGTCTCAGGTTTCGCCGGTACGCCGGGCACGGCGCTCGATGGAGCCGGGGGTGCCCCACGCCAAGAGCAGGGCGGCCAGGGCGCATCCGGCCATCATGGCCACGATGGCGGTCAGGCTGCCGCCCACGACCAGCGAGGAGAAGGCGCTGATGAGCCCGGCCACGCTGAAGCGGATGGCCCCCATCAGGGCCGAGGCGGTGGCGGCGATGTCGCGGAAGAAGTCCAGGAACAGCGAGAAGGTGTTGGGCACCCCGGCGCCGAAGGCGCCGATAACCAACAGCTGGCCCGGCAGGAACAGCGCTAGCGAGGGATCCGTGCTGGCCACCACGGTCAGGTAACAGGCGGCGACGCCCTGGACGGCGATGGCCGCCCGCAGCACCACCGCCGGATGGCGGTAGTTGAGCAGCCAGCGGTTGAGCAGATTGAAGCCGCCCATGAGGACCATGTGGGCGGCCATCCAGCCGGAGAAAGCGGCCTTCGACAGCCCGAACCATTCCTGGAAGATGAATGAGGCGTGGGTGATGAACAGGATCATCACCGAAAACACCAGCGACTGCACCGCGAGCAGCCTCATGGCGGTGCTATGGCGGAGCACCTCAGCGTAGTTGGTGATCACCGTGCGCGGGGGATGGAGCCGCTCGGGCCTCCCCCGCCAGTGGCGGAACAGCGTCACCCGCAGCAGTAGCCCCAGGGCGGCGGCGTAGGCGGCCAGGAAGACGAAGATGCCGGGCCAGCCGGTGACGGTCAGGATCAGCGAGCCGATGGACGGCGCCGTGGCCGGGGCGATGAAGATCACCAAGCCGATGAGGCTGAACAGGCGGGCGCCCTCGGCGCCGCTGGTGTGGTCGCGGGCGATGGCCGGTACGCTCACCATGCACCAGCCGGCGCCCACCGATTGCAGGAAGCGCCAGCCGGCCAGGGTGGTGAATGAGGGGGCCGCCGCCATGAGCAAACTGCCGGCGACGAACAGGCCCAGCCCGGCGAACAGCACCCGGTCGCGGCCGTAGCGGTCGGACAGGGGCCCGCCCACCAGGTGACCGAGGGCCAGGCCCACTAGGTAGATGCTGACGGTGACCCCCACCTGCCCCGTGGTCACCCCGTAGGTGGCGGCGATCTCGGGGAAGGCGGGCAGGTAGGCGTCCATGGCGAAAGGGCTCAGCGCCACGGTGGCGCCCAGCAGCAGGGCGAGCTGGAGGTGGGTCATGGCGGGCTTCGGTAACGGAGGCGGAAGGGGGCGGCGGACCCTTGCTAGCTTAGGGGTTTGCCCCGTCCTTGACCAGTCGGTAAGCTCACGCCTCCCGCGAGAACGCTGTTTCGAGCCCCGAACCGAGCAACCAAGAGGATTTCCATGAGCGAAATGGCTGAGCGTACCGGGCTATCCGTCACCGAGGCCATGGCCGAGCGCCGGGCGGTGAAGGCCTTCGATCCGGAGTACCGCCCCCCCGAGGCCGATATGCGCGACCTGCTGGAGACGTCGCTGCTGTCGCCCACCGCCTTCAACATCCAGAACTGGCGCATCGTGTGGGTCACCGACCCCGATCTGCGCCAGCGGATCCGGGCCGTGGCCTGGGACCAGCCGCAGGTCACCGACGCCGCCGAGCTGCTGGTGCTTTGCGCCGACCTCAATGCCTGGGACCGCTCACCCGAGCGCTACTGGGTCCATGCGCCCCAGGCGGTCCAGGACCTGATCGTGCCCAACATCCGCAAGTACTATCAGGGTCGGCCGCAGGTGGCCCGCGACGAGGGCATGCGCTCCTGCGGCATGATCGCCCAGTCCCTCATGCTGCTGGCCAAAGAGCGCGGCTGGGACACCTGCCCCATGGACGGCTTCGATTTCGAGGCCGTGGCGGACCTGATCAACCTGCCCGACGATCATGCCGTCGCCCTCATGGTGGCGGTGGGCAAGCGCGCCCAGGAGCCCTTTGCCAAGCCGGGCCAGATCCCCTACGAGGAAGTGGTCCGCGACAACGGCTTCTAGAAGCAGGCGCTTCGGTGTCGCCCCCCTCCCCCCCACCCCGCCGGCCCCCGGCGGGGTCTTTTTGCGGCGGGGGGACGGGCGAGGCCTTTTGCGGATCCCGGTTTTGTCCCATTCTGGTCCCTGACCGCTCGGTCACCTTGCCATCCCCATAGCGGTGCAGAGCCTGATCCCTATGGCCCTTTCCCGGATACCCCGATCCATCTGGATCGCCCTCGTCCTGGCCCTCGCCCTGGTGCTGTGGATGCTCTCCGGCCTGCTGGGGAGCCCGGAGCCGGAAAACGGATCCCAGGCCCTAGGCCCCCGCGACGGCCCCATGACCGTGGCGGTGCGCGAGCAGTCCGCGGAGGCGGTGACCCGCTACCTGACCAACCAGGGCCAGACCGAGGCCGATCGGCTGGTGACGGTGAAGGCCGAGACCGGCGGCCGGGTGGTCGAGGTGGCGGCGGAAGAGGGCACGCGTGTCGCAGAGGGGGACCTGCTGGCCCGCATCGCCATGAACGATCGCCAGGCTCGGCTGCGGGAGGCGGAGGCCCGGGTGGCCCAGCGTGAGAGCGAGTACGAGGCCGCCCGCAACCTGGGCGAGTCGGGGTACCAGGCCCAGGTTCGGGTGAGCGAGGCGGAGGCCGCGCTGGCGTCGGCCCGGGCCCGCCTGGCCGCAATCCGCGAGGACATCGCCAACACCGAGGTGACCGCCCCCTTCGCCGGCTTTTTGGAGGCGCGCAAGGCCGAGGTGGGTGATGTCCTGGCCAGCGGCAGCCCGGTGGCAGTTGTCGCCGATCTCGACCCCTTGATCGTCTCCGTGCGCATCGCCCAGCAGCGGATTGGCGACGTGACCGAAGGCACGGAGGCCGAGATTCGGTTGGCCGACGGCCGAAGCCGCACCGGGACGGTGCGCTACCTGGCCCGGACCGCCGATGCCGGCACCCGCACCTTCCGGGTGGAGGTGGCGGTGCCCAACCCGGAGGCCGCGGTGCGGGCGGGGCTGTCCGCCGAGGTGCGCATCCCGGTGGGCGAGGTGTCAGCCCATTTCGTCTCACCGGCCCTGCTCAGCCTCGACGATGACGGCGTCCTCGGCATCAAGACGGTGACCGGCGACGACCGCGTCGCCTTCCATGCGGTGGAGCTGGTGCGCGCCGAGCCCGACGGCGTCTGGGTCACCGGCCTGCCGCAGCGGGCCCGGCTGATCACCGTGGGACAGGGCTTTGCCCGCGAGGGCGAGCGGGTCCGGCCGCGTCCCGGCCAGGACCTGGAGGGCGACGGCTCGCAGGCGGGCGGCGCGGCTCCCTTCCTGCCCGGAGCCCGGGAGGCACCGTGAAGGCCCTCATCGCCGCCGCCTTCAGCCGCACGGGCACCGTCCTGCTGGGCTTCGTGGTCCTGGTCGCCGCCGGTGTCGCCGCCTACCAGGCCATCCCCAAGGAGGCCCAGCCCGATGTGGCCATCCCCGTGGTGTTCGTTTCCATGGTCCACGAGGGCATCTCCCCCGAGGACGCCGAGCGGCTCCTGCTCGAGCCCATGGAGAAGGAGCTCCAGTCGGTGGCGGGCCTGGATGAGCTGGAGGGGGTGGCCATGGAGGGCACCGCCTACCTGCGCCTGGATTTCCGCGCCGGTTACGACGCCGACAAGGCGGTCAGCGACGTCCGCGACGAGGTGGACCAGGCCCGCCCCGAGCTGCCGCCGGCCACCGAGGACCCGGTGGTCCAGGAGGTGGCCACCAGCCTGTTCCCGGTGCTGACCCTGGGGCTGTCCGGGCCGGTGGCCGAGCGCACCTTGAACGGCCTGGCGCGCGACCTGCGCGATGACCTGGAGGCTCTGCCCGGTGTCCTGGAGGTGGCCATCTCCGGCATGCGCGAGGACCTGCTGGAGGTGCTGGTGGATCCGCTGGTTATGGAGACCTACAACCTCTCCTTCGAGCGGCTCTACCAGGTGGTCCAGCGCAACAACCAGCTGGTGGCCGCCGGCGCCATGGACACCGGCGCGGGCCGATTGGTGGTCAAGGTGCCCGGGCTGCTGGAGGACTACCGCGAGGTTATGCGCCTGCCGGTGAAGTCGGTGGGGGGCACCACCGTGACCTTCGAGGACCTGGCCCGGGTCCGCCGCACCTACGAGGATCCGGACTCCTTCGCCCGGGTCAACGGCCAGCCCGCCCTGAGCCTGGAGGTCCGCAAGCGTACCGACGCCAACATTCTCGAGACAGTGACCAACGTCCGCGAGGTGATCCAGCGCCACCAGAAGGACTGGCCGGCGTCGGTGGCCACCGATGTCATGCTGGACCGGTCCGAGGATGTCCGCGACCTGCTCGGCGACCTGGAGAACAATGTCGTCTCCGCCGTGATCCTGGTGATGATCGTGGTGGTGGGCATCCTGGGTCTGCGCTCGGGGATCCTGACCGGCCTGGCCATCCCCGGCGCCTTCCTCACCGGGGTGCTGGCCCTGTGGGCGCTGGGCTCGGACATGAACATCGTGGTCCTGTTCAGCCTGGTCATGGTGGTGGGGATGCTGGTGGACGGCGCCATCGTGGTGGTGGAGCTGGCCGACCGCAATCTGGGCGCCGGCATGGCGCCAGGTGCCGCTTATCGGGGCGCCGCACAGCGCATGGCGTGGCCGGTGACCACCTCCGTCGCCACCACCATGGCGGTCTTCCTGCCCCTGCTGTTCTGGCCGGGCGTCGCGGGCGAGTTCATGGTCTTTCTGCCCATGACGGTGCTTGTGACCCTGGCCGCTTCGCTGCTCATGGCCCTGGTGGCCATCCCGGTTCTGGGCGGCGCCCTGGGCCGGGGCGGGGCCAGCGGCGTCGGTCTGGGGCCGGCGGGCGAAGGCGCGGTCGGCCGGCGCTACCGCAGCCTTCTGGGCAAGGTGGTGGCCCGGCCCGGTTGGGCCCTGGTCGCCAGCGTGGCCTTTTTGGCCGCTGCCTACGGCGGCTATGCGGCCTTCGGCAAGGGGGTCACATTCTTCGCCGACATCGAGCCGGACTACGTCCAGGTCCAGGTGAGCGCCCGCGCCGACCGTTCCATCCATGAGAAGGACGCCCTCGTCCGCCGGGTGGAGGAGCGGGTGGCCGCCGCCCCGGGCCTGGCCACCGTCTACGCCCGCACCCTGTCCAGCAGCGAGGCCCGCCGGGACCCCAACCTAGCCGACGACGTCATCGGCGTGATCTCGGTGAAGCTGGCGGAATGGGGGCGGCGTCCCGAGGCCGATGCCATCCTGGCCGATCTGCGCCGGCGCACCGGGGGTCTGCCCGGTCTGCAGCTGGAGGTCCGCGAGCAGCAGCAGGGGCCGTCCCAGGGCAAGCCCGTGCAGATCGAGCTTCGCGGTGACCGGCCCGGGTCTCTGGTGGCCGCCGTGGAGCAGGTTCGCTCGGCCATGAGCGATCTGGGGGGCTTTACCGATATCGGCGACAGCCGGCCGGTGCCCGGGGTGGAGTGGCGGCTGAATGTGGACCGGGAAAAGGCGGTGCAGTACGGCGCCGATGTGGCCATGCTGGGCACCGCGGTGCAGATGGTCACCCGCGGCTACCGGGTGGGCAGCTTCCGCCCCGATGATACCGACGAGGAGGTGCCCATCCGCGTCCGCTTCCCCGCGGAGGAGCGCAACCTGGAGCGCCTGAAGCGCCTGCGGGTGCCCAGCGACACCGGCATGGTGCCGGTGGGCAACTTCGTTTCGCTGGAGCCGGCGCCCAAGGTGGGGGCCATCGAGCGTAAGGACGGTCGGCGCATGCGCAGCGTCTCCGCCGACGTCGCTTCCGGCGAGCTGGTGGCCGAGCGGGTGGCGGCGCTGCAGGCGCGGCTGGAGCAGCGCGCCCTGCCGGCAGGTGTGACCATGCGGCTGGCCGGCGAGGAGGAGGAGCGGCGGGAGGCGGCGGCCTACCTGAGCCGGGCCTTCCTGGTGGCCGTTCTCCTCATGGCCCTGATCCTGGTGACCCAGTTCAACAGCCTGTACCAGGCGGCGCTGGTGCTTTCCGCCATCGTGCTGTCCAGCGCCGGGGTGCTTCTGGGCCTGCTGGCCCGGGGCGAGCCCTTCTCGGTGGTGATGAGCGGCGTGGGAGTTATCGCGGTGGCGGGGGTTGCGGTGAACAACAACATCGTGCTCATCGACACCTACAACGCCTACCGCGGCGAGGGACGCTCCCCTGCCGAGGCCGCCCTGGCCACCGGCACTCTGCGCTTTCGGCCCGTGGTCCTTACCGGGGTCACCACGGTGCTCGGCCTGCTGCCCATGGTGCTGGAGCTCAATCTGGATATCCTCCACCGCAGCCTGGAGGTGGGCTCGCCGTCCACCCAGTGGTGGGTGCAGCTGGCCACCTCCATCGTGGGCGGGCTGATCCTGTCCAACATCCTGACCCTGCTAGTAACCCCGGCCTTGCTGGTGCTCGGCGCCCTTGGGGCTGAGAAAGGGCGGCGCTTGCGGGAGCGCTTAGCCCCCCGGGATTAGGGAATTTGCGACCCGCCCATCCCCAGGGGCTGGCCATTGACGGTGACGGTGCCCTCCTCCCAAGCGGCGGCCACGGTGAAGCGGTTGCCGTCGGCCTCCACGATGCCCAACCCCTGGAGCATGCCCAGGCGCATCTGGGCGACTTGAGCCGCCTGCTGCGCGGCCTGGTCGGGGGGCACGCCCTCCTTGGCCGCCAGATTGGCCTCGGCGCTCCGCCGCAGCAGGGCAGTAAGCAGATCCTTGGCCATGGTCATCTCGGCGCGAGCCGTGACCCGCCGCAAGACCTGGTTAATGTGGCCGGGTACGCCCTGGGATTCGGGTTTGCCTCGATAGGACGCTTGGGCGTTCCCTTGAAGGCGGCCGTCCCCGGTTTCCAGAACCAGGCGGGTGATCTCCAGCTCGGGCGAACGGGCCAGGAAACGGGGCAGAAGGTCCTGCACAAGCTCGAGGTAGGCCCCGGCCAGCGCTTCCTGGGAGAGCTCTCGCGCCCGGAGATCGCCGGCCCGGGCCTGCAGGTCCCGGTAGGCGGTCTGGTCGATGCGGCGAAGCTCAAGACCCAGGGCGCCGTTGTTGAGGGAACGGCCATCCATTTCGGCGCTTTGGAGATCCCAGTCGGCGCGCATGCGCAGCAGGTCCTCGGCCTGCCCTTCGGCCAGGGTGGTATGGAGGGTAAGCCCTTGAAATCGGGCTTGACGCCGGCCGTTGCCATCCTCGGCTGGCAGGTCGGCATCCAGGCCTTCCAGCGCCAGACGGCTGTTGCCCAGCCACAAGTGGTCCGATTGTTTTTCCAGGGAACTTCGGACGGAAAGTCCCCTAAGATCGATCTCACCCTCCGGTTCGGCGACATTTAGGCCCGGCACGTTTAGCTCGAGCCGGAAGCGGTCGTGGCCGGCACTGACCGTTCCCTTGCCGGATAGCCCCTGCCAATCCACCTCGGTCTCCGGGTCATTGTGCAGGGGGCGGTGGAAGGCGGGGGAGGCGACGTCCCAATGGTGAGAGCCCGTCAAGCCGATGCGGAGATGGCTCTTGAAGGGCGCCCGGTCACCGAAATAGTGGGCGGTCACCTCCGCCTTGTCCGCCGGAATGATCGGGGTGGTGGTGATGCGCGCGAGGGCCGCCAGGGTAAAGGTCGGGCCGTGGGCGATCTGGTGCTTGAGCCGGAAGGTAACTTCCTGCTCCGGGGTCGTCAGGGTCAGCCGCGACCGGGCCCGGGCACGGAGCCAGCCCCGCTCGTAGGAGGTTGATTCCAGCTCCACCTGGGGATGGCCCGACAGGGCCTCCAGGTTGTCCTGGAAGGCCCGTTCGACCCACATGCCGGAGACATAGAGGCCAGCCCCCCAGACAACGGCGGCAACTGCCACTACAACCCCGCCTAACGTGGTCTTACGCATCGCTCATTCCTTGCTTGGCCGGGCGGGGTCTGGTCCTGGATCCGCTTCCGGTGGAAGGTATTAAAGGGGTAGCGCCCGCCACCACTGCCTCCCCGGTAAGCCTTTCCCCTGCCGGTTTCAGCGCCGGGTCAGCTCGTCCGGTCCGGGACGGGAGCCCAGAAGGGCCTCCAGATCGTGTATCGGCTTGCCGTTGACGGTAAACCGCTGGCCGTCCCAGCGGGCCTCGGCGCTTACGCGGTTGCCGGCGGTTTCCACCAGCCCCTCCTGGCGCACCTCGTGGACCCGGCGCCGGGCCAGGGCCTCGGTCATCCAATCCAGATCGCCGCGGTCGAAGCGTTCCGTTCCCTTCGCGATGCGGGTGGCATGGACCCGGGCGAAGCTGGCTACCAGCTTGTGCAGTACGGCCTCGGGCATGGCCAGGCTCAGCTCCGCCCGGGCGTGTTCGGCCAGGTCGGCCGGCTCGGCTGAGCCGGCATCCGGCGGGGGCAGGAAATGGGCCCGGCCGCTGGCCTCCAGGGTGCCGTCCCGGGTGGTCACGGTGGCGTTGTCCAGCGTGAATTTGGGCTCGGCGGCCAGGAAGCGCGCCACGGGCAGCTTGTCCAAGCGATTACCCAGGGCTTGGGTGGATACACCGGTGCCGGTCGCCACTTCCGGGTCCATCAGCATCAGATTGAGCTGCTCCAGGGCCTGGGCATCCACGTTCCGGCTCCCCCAGCGGGCCCGTATTTGCCGAAAAGAGGCGGCCCGGGTGAACGCCGAGCTCATCTCGGCCTCGCCCTGGGAATGGATCAGGCCGTCTTCGGCCTCGGACCCGTTCTCGATAGTCAGGCCGGCAAGGTCGAGGCTGAAGCGAGCACCGGTGTTCGGGTTGAGCGTCTGGAGACGCAACCGGCCCAAATCGAGTCGGGAGGCCCCGACCCATACGAAGGGACGGAGCCGCTGCATATCGCCTTCCGAGGAAAAGCGTTTCAGCTTGACGCTGTTGGGGCCGAGGCCGGCCTCCAGGGCCGGCATCTCGGCGGTGAAGCGTATCTGAGGGGGCTCACGGCCGATGTCGGCGTTGACCTCCAGGCCCTCCCAGGAAAAGGGCAGGCGCTTCCCGGAATCCACGGCGGGGGAGTGCAGGCCGATGTGGCGGTCACCGACGAGCCCCACCCGGAAGGTGACGGTGAGCGGGGATTCGTCCGGGAACAGCCGGCTCTTGATCTTCTGGGCCTGGCCGTAAAGGCGAGGGGTGGCCTCCATCCGCACCCAGTTGGGATTGATCACGGTGGGCCCGTGCTGGATGGCGACCTCCCAGGGGATGGCGGACCGGGAAGCCCTCTCGCCGGCGGCAGCCGCCGGGCTCTGATGCACCTTCGCCTTGGACGAGAACAGCCCCCGCTCGTAGCTTTCCACCTGCCACTGCCAGGCCGGATTGCGCTTCGACATGCGCTCCACCTCGGCGCGCAGCTGGTCGCCAGCGAGGCCGCCGGTGGCGATCGGCGTTACCACCAGCGCCAGGACGATGAGACCGAGCGCGCCGCCGACGATGGCAAAGGTGCGTCCCATGGGTCCCCCCTTTTCCGTGACTGATTGCGCCCCATTATCCTGAGCAGGCTAGCAAAGGCCATGGGCCCTGTCTCGGCGTGCCGTGCCGGTGCCCTTGCGGGGGTTGTTCCCGGGCGGGGAGGCGTTTAACGTTTTTAACGTAAACGTTAAAAAGAAAGGGCATCATGACGGAGTGGCCGAAACCGTGGAAGATCGGTGAGCTTGCCGTGGCGCTGGGCACTACCACGCGGACGCTGCGCTTCTACGAAGAGCAGGGGCTGCTGACTCCCCGGCGCACCGAGCGCGGCACCCGGTTGTATACGGCCCATGACCGCCAGCGGGCGGGGCTGATCCGGCACCAGGCCGGACTGGGTATCCCCCTGGAGGAAATCCGCGCCCTGGTAACCGCCCGCCCCGCTAGCGCCACCGGGGCCGAGGCCTCCCGCCGTGTCGCCAAGCACCTCCGTCACCTGTACCAAGAGGCGCAGTCCCTCCGGGACATGGCCGAGGCCCTCATGGCCGATGCCTCAGACACCGAGGCCGTGGTCCAGCAATGCCGGGACTGCCCCAACCCGCCCACCCCCACCGGATGTCCGGAATGCCCGGCCCTGGCTCGGCTAGGGGAGGACCCCCTGCTTAACCTGGTATGGGACCCCGAGGAGTGTGGTGGGCCGAGCTGACGGGTCCAGGGACCACAAAGTAGATTTCGGTCGGCGACTGAGCCCAGGCCCGATTTAAAAGTAACGTTAACGTAAGATGTAAGGAGGTTTCGATTGCGGGAGGGGATCGGCTCCTCTACCTGGGGCGGCGACCCTCGATTGGCCAGTGGCGCGCCGTTGCCGAGGAATTGGCCGATCAAACGGGCATTCGGGCCATCGAGTCGGTAGCCCGGCAAAGCGGTCGCCTGCTGCATGTTCGTCCCGACCCGGGGCAATGGTCCCCTGCGGCAGTGGGAGAAACGGCCCGGTCCATGGGCTTCCCCAACCGGGTGGCAGCACTGTAGGGAGGGAACCATGACTGGATCCACGGATAAGATTCGGATTGTGGTGCGCTACGGCGAAACCTGGCCGGACGGTTTCGGGGCGCGGGGCTGGAAGCTGGAGGACACCCTGGCGGAGACCGAAGTGATCGCTGCAACCCCCTACCCGGGTGAGCAAGTGCCCACGTCGGTTTTTGTCCACGACATGCTGGACCACTGGATGGCCGGTTTCCCGTTGAGCGGTCATCGCGCCGAGGCCAAGGCGCTGGTTTAGCTGGCGGGGCGTACCGGGGCCGACCCCACACCCGATTACCAGCAGATGGTGGATGAGGATCTACTGCGCGGCGATTGCCAGGGCGAGCCTCTGGCTACCTTTTTGCCGCGCGAGCTTGGGCGGCATTTGCCCGCGGAGGGAGGGGACCAGGATCGCATGCGGGCCTTGCGTGATCGGTTGGGTGACGGGCTGGTCCGGGCCACCCTTACCGCCCGTTTCGTCCACCTGGGGTGGACGAGCGTGGAAGAGGCGCAGGCCGCATGGCGTCGAACCGGTCTGAGCTACGATCGCCGCGCCGAGCTGGGTTTGGCCTTGCAGCGCCTGTTCGAGCGCCTGGATCGGCTCGTCCAGGGCCTTGGCTGGTCGTCCGCATCGGGGGAGTTCGTGCTGAGCGACGACGAAGTGGCCTTCCGTTTCCGGAAACCGGAACCTCGGGAGGACCGGGAGGTGGTTGCAGGCGACCGCGGCCCCTCCGGTGAGCTTTCTTGAGCCGGCTAGACCGGGCCCTGATGAACCCGCGTCTCGAAGTTGGGCGGCGTTTGGAGGGTGTGGTGTAGGGTGCACTGCTCCGCTGCCCGCTCGGCGGCTTGGAGCCGGCTCTCCGGGATGCCAGGCCAGCTTATGTCCATCTGGATGTCGCCAATGCGGTAGGGGTCCTCGTGGTAGGCCCAGCCCATGCGCACGGCCAGGCCGGTGGTGTCGGTCGCCGCCTGTTCGGCGTAGCTCACCAGCACCGAATAGGTGCACAGGACGATGGAGGTGGCGAACATCTCCATAGCGCTGAAATGGACCCCTTCCGCCTCCGGCACCACCTGGAATTCGGGATCACCGAAATCGGTAACGGTCAGATCCTCGGGGCCGTGCAAAAGGATGCGCATGGTCAGGCCCCCTGTTCCCGGATGGCCCCGGTCACGCCCTGAAGCACGCGCATGGGGCCGGTTTGGCGAAGATGATCAAGGTCGTCGCGGTCGCGCACCAAAAAACCCCCGGCAAAGCCCAGGGCGTTAATCATGATGCCCTGAAAACGCTCCCTCGTTCGCGGCACAAGCATCATCCAGTCCCGGGTTACTAGTAAGTTGTAGGGCGTTTCCCCCTTGCTCAATCCCAGGACCTGCCGCAGGGACTTATAGCGCCCCAGAAGGGTCCGACCGTCAGCGGTGGCGAAATCCAGCCGACAGGCGGTGTGGGGGAAGGGCAAGTGGGAACTGGTGCCGGCGGCCCTGCCCAGCTCGGGGGAGAGCAGAAGCTCTTCCATGGGGGGTCGGGGGTGTTCCGTGCCCAGGGGTAGTGGCACCACCTGCAAGTGCTTGTGGCCCTGGCTGGCACCGGCGGTCTTGCCGGCGTTGTAGAAGGCCAGGCCGTCCATTTCCGTCAGGGCCCGGTGCAAGGCGTCGAAGTCCGCCTCGGTCAGAGGTGCCTCCTGGTCCTCGTAGTCCAGCGTGACCAACAGGAGGTGATGCTCCAGGACCGGGAATTTGTTGAGCAGGCCGAAGTGGGTGGGCGAGAGATCGCCCACCCACAGGTCCGGCTCGGGGTCGGAGAGGGGGTCGGCGTTTTCGCCGGCAGCCTCGCGCTCCTTCTGCTCGCGCACCTCGCGAATCTTCTCCGATAGGTTGGGGGCGATGCGCACTTGGAAGTCAACGCCGGCGTTGGGCACCAGCTCGCATTCCGTCGGAATGGGCTTGAGGGCGCCGGTCTCCAGGGCGTGGGCAGTACGTTCGCGGATGCGTCCCCATAGGGTTCCAGGCGGCAGCGGATCGGGCATGATCGACCAGTGGCTAGGGCCCTCGGGAGGCCGGTGAATTGATCGGTGGCCGGAGCGCTCAGTTGTCCATGGTCAGGCAGATCTTGCCCGTCATATGCCCTCCCTCGATGAGGCGGTGGGCTTCCGCCGCCTTGTCGAGTGGCAGGGTCCGCTCCAGGTGCACCCCAAGCCGACCTTCGTCGAGCATGCGGGCGCAATTTTCCAGGATGCTCGTCTGGTGGCCGCGAGCCTCCTCCAGACCGAAGAACATGGGCGACAGCATGAGCTCCAGGTGGATCGCCTGGTTGCGCAGACGCGCCTCCTTAAAGCTCACCTCCGTGGGGTCGAGCAGGGTCACGGAGCGCCCATAGAACCGCACCGCCGGGAAGGTCGCCTGCAGCACCTGGGGGCCCACGGTGTCGAACGCCAGGTCCACGCCGCGGCCCTGGGAGAAGGCCAAGGTGGCATCGACGAAATCCACCTCCTGGTAGGGGATGGTGCGGTTGACCCCGAGGTTTCGGACCAGCTCTGCCTTAGCCTCCGAGCCCACCGTGGTGCAGACGTCGGCGCCGACGTCGAGAGCCAGCTGGCAGGCGACATGACCGACGCCACCGGCACCGGCGTGAATCAGTGCGTGCTCGCCGGCCTCCAGGCCACCCTGGTCGAAAAGGGACTCCCAGGCGGTGATCGCCACCAGCGGCACCGCGGCCGCTTCGGCGAAGGACAGGCTGGCCGGCTTGGCTGCCACCCAGCGCTCGTCGATCACGGAGTATTCGGCGTAGTTGCCCTGTTCCGTGCCGATACCGCCGTTGAAGAAATAGACCTCGTCACCGGGCTGAAAACGCTGGCAGGCGGGGCCGGTGTCCTCGACCACACCGGCACCGTCGCAGCCCAGGATGACCGGCTGGTTTCCGCCCCCGTAGGTGCCGCCGGCGCGCATCTTGGTGTCCACCGGATTGACGCCGGCGGCCTTGAGGCGGATGCGCAGGTCGCGGTCGCCAACGGTTTCCGGATCGGCCACCTGGTGCGGCTCCAGCACTCCGGCATCGCCGGGCTTGGGCAAGACGACGGCTTTCATGGCGTTTGTTCCTTTGTTTGGGCGGCTCAGTTGTCGGCGCCCGGGCCCGGCTCTTGGCCCGCCTTCCACTCATCGTAGCCTTCGTAGAGGCGATTCAACAGGTCCCGCCAGACGGCCTCGTGGGCCTGCATGAATGCCACTAGGTCATCGCGCAGCGCGGCCACCTCGGTGGTGAAGGCCTCGTAATCAGCACCCCCCGTTAGGGCCGCCACCTCCTTGTCCAAGGCCTGCTGCTTGTCGCGGACGTCCAGGCTGGCGGTAAGCACGCTCTTGACCTGCTCACGGGGCTGAGGGATCCAGCCGCGGTCATTGAACAGGGAGCGCATCTTCTCCCCGTATTCCAGCATGCGCTTACGCAGCTTGGGCAGGGCACCCACCTCGCCGGCCTTGAGATCCCCCCACACGGCCACCTCCATGAGGCGGCTCCAGCGCGCCCGGAAATCCGCAATCCGATCGGGATCAAAGGTCATCGATTCCCGCACTTCGTCCGCGTCGAGCTCGGGCTCCATGATAGCGTAGCCTCGGTGCTGGCAGGATCGCTGATCCTTCCGGTATTGATAGGGTAGAATCCTCATCAAATCGTAAACAATCGGCCCGCTACCGGGATAGGCCGCAGCATGCAATTCGACCTCTTTTTCGAACTGGCCGTACCGGGGCACACCGGTCGCTGCGAGCGCGAGGTCTTAGCCGACACCTTGAGCGAAATCGCCCTGGCCGATGAGCTGGGGTTCACCACCGCCTGGGTGGTGGAGCACCATTTCGCCCGCGAGTACTCCCATTCCTCCGCCCCGGAAGTCTTCCTGGGCGCCGCCAGTCAGCGCACGAGTACCATCCGGCTGGGCCACGCGGTGGTAGTGCTGCCCTACAACCATGCCGTCCGGGTGGCTGAGCGGGCCGCAACCCTGGATCTGCTCTGCCAGGGCCGGGTGGAGCTGGGCGTAGGCCGGGGCTTCTCGCCCACCGAATACCTCGTGTTCGGGGCCGATATGGCTGACAGCCGCCAGATCGTCGACGAGTCCCTATCGGTGATGCGGGAAGGCTTTGTCGAAGGGTCAGTGGACTTCGCCGGTGAGCATTACCGGCTGGACGGTGTGGAAGTCCTGCCCAAGCCGGCCCAGAGGCCCCATCCCCCCATGTGGACGGCGGCCGTTTCCCCCGAGACCTACACCTGGGCCGCCAAGGAGGGGTTGGGGGCGCTTGCGGGGCCATTCAAGCCCTGGTTCCTGGTTCGTCAGGATCTCAAGGCGTACCGTCGGGCCTGGGCCGAGCACCAGGGGGATAGTCCCGAGCCCGGTGCCAATCCGCGCTTCGGCATGACCATCGGCCTGCTGTGCCTGCCCGACGGCGACCGTGCCCGGGAGCTGGCCCGGGAGCCTTTCACCTGGTACTACGAACGCCTGCTGGCGCAGACCCGCCCGGTTCTGGAGCGCTTCCAGGAGAGCTACGCTTACTACCAAAAGCTGGGCCGCCTTCAGCCCCTGCTCAAGCGGGCCGTGCGGCTGTCCCTGCTGGAGGCCATGGGCATGGTGGTGGTGGGCTCGCCGCAGGAGTGCATCCGCAAACTGGAAAAGTACCGAGAGGCCGGGGTCGATCATCTGCTACTGGCGGTAGGGGCGGGTGCCCTGCCCACCGAAGTGGTGCAGGAGTCTTTGCAGACGGTGGCCGAACAGGTTATGCCCAACTTCCGGGACTAGGGCTTACCTTTTACAGGAGGGGGCTCACCATGCCGCAAAGGATGGATTCATGCCGCGCATCTGGCACATAGGCCCCACTGTCGGAACAGGGCGGGCTTGAGGGTCCTGGTTACCGGCGTCGGTGGCCACCTGGCTCAGGCCCTGCTGCCGCGGCTTCTGGAGTGGCCCGGGATCGAGGAAGTAGTGGGCCTGGATTGGGCGCCGGTCACCTACCCCCATCCCCGCTTCCGCTTCGTGCGGGCCGACATCCGGGATGCCGACCTGACCGAGCACCTCCGGGAGATGGAGGTGGTGATCCATATGGCCTTCGTGGTGCTGGGCTCGGCCCTCGGCCGGCGGCGCAAGGAGCGCAACCTGATGCGCTCCATTAACCTCGAGGGCAGCCGCAATCTGTTCACTGCCGCGCGGTTGGCCGGGGTGGGCCATGTGATCCACACCTCCAGCGTGGCCGTTTACGGGGCCTGGCCCGACAATCCCGTGCCCCTTACCGAGAATGCGCAGCGCCGGCCCATGCCCGGCTTCGGCTACAGTGAGGACAAGGCGGCTGTGGAGTTCTGGCTGGACGCCTTCGAGCGCGAGACGGGCGCGCCCACGGTGACGCGGCTGCGGCTCCACGCGGTGGTGGGCCCGCATGCCCAGCCCCTGCTCAACCGCCTGGCGCGTAGCCGCTTCTACATCCGCACGCCCGAGGAGGCGCCCCCGGTGCAGTGCCTTTGGGAAGATGACGCCATCGACGCCGTGCTGCGGGCGCTGCAAAACCGCGTTGACGGTGCCTTCAATATCGGTGCCCCCGACCCCCGGCCGTGGCCGGAGCTGGCGACACGCCATCACCGGGTAACGGTGGGCATCCCCTACCGGGTTGCGGAGCCGGCGCACCGCCTCCTGTGGCATGTGACCCCCGCTCTCGGCGACCCGGGCTGGTTGGCGGGCATGCGCTATCCGCTGGTGGTTGACTGCACGCGGGCTGAGGGCTACCTGCATTGGCGGGCCAACTATTCTGTGGCAGACTGCGTCGACTTGTGCTGGAGCCTTTCCCAAACGGCCGGTAAGCCGTCTCAGAATCCCGAGCCATGACCCGAATCGCCAACCTGCCTTCGCTGTCGGATCGGCTGAGCGCCAGCAGCGCCGAATACCGGGACCCTCTGGCGCAGGTGGACTGGGCAACCCTCGATCCTCAGCGCCCCTGGATGCCCGAGGAGATGGTTTCCCTGTACGGGCTGCCGGAGTGGGAGGGCATGTCCGAGGTCCAGCGGCGTCATCTGGGGCAGTGCGAGCTCATCGCCTTTCTGGAGCTGGGGCTCTGGCTGGAAGCGTTGTTCATGCAGCGCATCGCCCGCCGGGCCAGCGAGGGCCCCGGTGGGGATCTTGCCGGCTACACCTACCAGCTCCACGAGCTGCGGGAGGAAGCCGGCCACAGCCTGATGTTCGTCGAGCTCATTCGCCGCAGCAGGATCCCGCCCCTGGTCAGCCGGCTGCGCCGGCCCCGCATGGCCACTGCCTTCGCCCGCCTGGCTCCTTTCGATTCCGCCGCCTTCTGGGCCACTATCCTGATCGGCGAGGCCGTCCCGGACCAGATGAACCGCATCCTTTCGCGGGACGAGGCCCTGCCCGAGGCCGTGCGCCAGGTTATGGCGGTTCACATGCGGGAGGAGGCCCGACACATCGCCTACGCCCGCAGTCGTGTAGGGGAGCGCCTGGCCGGGCTTTCGTGGTTGCGCCGGCGCGCTCTGGGGCTTTTAGTGCGGCGGGTACTGGGCCAGTTCATCGATCAGTGCTTCTACCCCCCGGCGGCGGTCTACGCCCAGGCGGGTCTGGCCAATCCAGGGGATATAGCCCGGCGGGCACGCGCCAACCCCCATCGCGCTCAGGTGGTGCGGCGCTGCGTGGGCCCTACCGTGGATTATCTGGCCGACAGCGGGCTGTCCTTGGGCCGTTCACTGCCGGGTCCCGAACCCAGCCCCGCCGAGGCCGATTGACACCCCCTGGTGCCCCACCTAACCTAGAACATGCATTCGGTCCGGTCCTGTGGATAAAGGGGTAAAGGCCATGGGTGACAGGGTAGCCGTGCGCGCCGAGGCCTCGCTGGCCACCCGGCAGCGCATTCTGGAAGCGGCTCGTCATCTGTTTACCGAGCGCGGCTACTTCAATACGTCCCTGCAGGACATCCGCCGCGCCAGCGGCCTATCCATCGGCTCCATCTATCATCACTTCTGCGGCAAGGAGCAGATCGCCCGGGACCTTTTCTACGACACCCTGGCCTTCGTCGAAGGCGATATCCAGGGGGTCTACGCCGCCTACAGCGGGGCCCGGGAGCGCTGCTACCACGTCATCCGGCGCCTTTTCGAGACCACCGAGGAGGCCCCGGAGATCATGGAATACGTCCTGTACTTCAAGCACCGGGAGGTGTTGCCCGCCGAGAAGCCCATTTGCTCCTCCCGGCCTTTCGAGCTGATCAAAGGCATCATCGGCGAGGGCATGGCCGCCGGCGAGATCCGTGCCATGGATGAGATTATCGCCTCGGCGGCGCTGCTGGGCATGCCCGTACGCATGGTCCAGCTGCGCCTGGAAGGCGTCCTTGAGCGGCCGCTCACCGAGCAGCTGGCCGAAACCTGGGAGTCCGCCTGGCGGAGCGTGGCGGCTTGAACCTTTGGAATGGTTTGATGGTGGCGGCCCTGGCCGCCGTTTCCGGTAACGTCGGTGCGGTTACCGTCCCCGAGCGAACCGACTCGCGCAGCGGTGCTCCGGTATGGAAGTGGGAGGGCGACGGTATGACCGTCCGGGCCATGGGACGGCCCCCGGATCAGGCACAGGCCTTTTTCATCGGGCGGGGATTCCCGAATGAGGCCGCCCGCCGCTATGCCCGCAGCTGCGTCTTCGGCATGACCCTACGCAATCGCGCTGCCGGTGGTCCCATTCGCCACCAACTGGCCCAATGGCGGGTTCGAATCGGGGATAAAATTTACCCACCCCTTTCCGAAGCCCGTTGGCAGGAACGTTGGCGGGAAATGGGCGTTCCCGAGCGGGCGCGAACCGCTTTCGCCTGGGCCACTTTCCCGACGCAGGAAACCATGGGGGAGGGGGCCTATCTCATGGGCATGGTGGCCATGGGCCTAGCGCCAGGCGAGCGCTTCGACCTGATCATCAAGTGGCACCAGGGTGGCCACGGGCGACGGGTGGCCCTGGAGGATCTGCGTTGCCCCCGTAACGTCAACAGGCAGGAGAGGTGATGCGAGGGTTCAAGCGAATCGGGCTTGTTCTGTGCTGGTTAGCCGTGGCCGCCTTAGGTTTCTCCCTTCAGAGCGTCGGTGCCCAGCAGGGGGAAGGCTTGCAACGGGTGGCCGGCCAACCTGAGGCCCGGGAGTTTGACCTGCCCGGGCTGGAAGGCAACAACTACCGCCTTTCCGATCTGCGAGGCAAGGTGGTTCTGGTCAACTTCTGGGCCACGTGGTGTCCGCCCTGCCGGGAGGAAATGCCCTCCATGCAGGGCCTGTACGAGGATCTTAAGAACGAGCCCTTCGAGGTGCTCGCGGTGAACGTGGGGGAACAGGAGGGCGACGTCTTCCCCTTCGTCCACGGCGAGCTGGAGGCCGAGCTTACCTTCCCCATCCTGCTCGATCCCGACGCCAAAGTGATTGACCGTTACCCGGTCCGTGGCTTGCCCACCAGCTTCCTGGTGGACAAGCAGGGGCGGTTGGCCTACAAGGCGGTTGGCGGCCGGGACATGGAAGGCGAGGCCTTCAGGAAGGCGGTCCTGAAGCTTCTGGCGCGTTAGCCCCAGCCTCGGCGCGGATAACCCGGTTGCGGCCCTGGTTCTTGCCGGTAAGGACCGCCTGATCGGCGCGGTGGAAAACCGACTCCAGGGTTTCGCCGGAACCGAATTCGGCCACCCCGGCGGAGATGCTGATCTCGGCCCGTTCGCCGCGGAAGGTGAAGCGAGCGTTATCGACGGTCTGTCGCATGCCCTCCGCGATATTGACTGCCTGGTCAAGGCCGGTTTCCGGGAGCATGGCGACGAATTCCTCACCGCCGTAACGGGCGATGAAGTCGGTCTCTCGCTGGAGCTGATTCTGGAGTAGCCCGCCAATGACCTGCAGGGCCTTGTCCCCGGCCTGGTGACCGTAGTGGTCGTTGACTGCTTTGAAATTGTCCACATCCACCACGATAAGGGCCAGGGCCTGACCGTGACGGCGCCAGTGGGCCACAGCAGGGGCCGCTTGCTCCTCATAGCCGAGGCGGTTGGGTAGCTCCGTAAGGCTATCGGTGTGGGCCAGGCGCCATTTCTGCTGAAGCTGTTGCCGCAGTTGCTGAGATTCCTGTTCCATCTCCTCGAGGCGGGCGGATAGAGTAGCTACCCGCCGCTCCAGGTCCTTTTCGCGCTGGGCCTCAGTCTGCTGAACCGCTTCCACCCGCTCCTGGATAACCTCTAACCGGCCTTGTACCGCATCCTTGAGGCCCTCGAGCTCCTCACTGGCCTGGATATCGGTGGCCAGGCCGTCCATCTGGGCTTGGATATCTTCGCTGTGACGGCGGGTCTGTTCCGATGCGTCGGCCTGCTCGGCCTGGGCGGCCTGAAAGCGCTGCCCAAGCGTGCCGAGGTTCTCGGCCATCTGCTGGAGGAAGGTTTCCAGGTCTTGGCGTTCCCGCTCGTAGTGCTCCCGGGCGCGCCCCGAAAGGTCTGCGGCACCGGCTAGAATGGTGGGCAGATCGCTGGGGGCGGGGTTGGCGTATAGGCGGTTGCGCAGCCGGTCGGCCTCGGTGCTCAAGTCATCGCTGGTGCCGCCGAGAGCGTCCAGAATCCGGTGGACCGGGCGGACCAACTCCGGGGCGCAGCTGCCGCCCTTGCTGATCAGGGCCCCTTCGCCGGAAAGGGCGGCGTTTAGCCGGCCCGCCAGCTCTTCCGCTAGCTCTACCAGGTCCTGGCCATCTCGGGTCCCTTCCAAGCGGCCCTGAATATCCGCTACCGGTTCTCGATGCGGCTCGGGCACGTGCAGCCGGTTTAGCAGGCCGCGCAAGGGCACTCCAGGGTCACCCCCGAACATGCCCTTCAGCCCCCCTTGCCGGGACTCCTTCTGGCCGGCCTGGACCAGCTCGGCGAGATCCTTGGCCAGATACGGCAAGTTGCCTTCTTGGTCGGGATCCCGCAGGCGACGCCGGAGGTCGCGAACATCGCCGGCCAACCGGCGAGGGAATCCGATGCTATTCAGGACGTCGAGTAGCAGGGCCCGAGGCTGAGCCGCCTGTTCCCGGCTGGCTTTGGGAAGGCCCAGGTTGCGGATAGTGGCCTCGGCTTGACCGGCAAGCTCGGCAACTCGGGCGGGCTCTTGGCCTTCGCGGATGGCCGCGCGCAGATCGCTTAGCGCGCTGTCTAGCTGGGGGTCTTGCTCGAAACCGAAAAGCGCGAGCCGGGCCAGGGCCTGTTCCAGGGTGGCCTCGATACGGGACCATTGGCGCTCCCGGGACCGCGCCTCCCAGCCCTCCTCAGGCTGCTCGTCGGGCTCCGTGGTGCCCCCGGAACGCTTGTCCTTGAGCTTGCGACCGATCATGCGCCCCTCGCGCCGGTGGGAGGATTTGCCCTCAACGGCGATGGTACCTTATCCCTGCCCTAGGACAAGCCAGTCTGGCGTGACCAGCTGTGCCTCTCCGATGGGAGCGGTATGGTCTTTTCTCTGCTCTCCGTCGATCTGGCCGTCTTGATACTGCTTGGGGTGGTTGGTGCCTTTTGCTAACCGACCGCTTTCGGGTTTTTGGCCCATGTCTTTCTGGCCCTTTTCGCGGCTACCATGGTCTGCTTGGGGCTGGCCCTGTTCTCGTAAGAGGCTCGGGACCCCTGGGCTCGCCCAGGGCGTATCGGCCTGGGTGTGGCCGCCCAGTTCGTGGTCATGCCGCTTCTGGTCTTCGCCGCCCTAGTAGTACAGGCGGCCGGCGTCTCCTCGGCCCCGGCCGGGGCTTTCTTGTGTTGGGCTGCGCCCCCTGGGCCCATCGTATCTTCGGCACCAGCAAAGCTACGCGACCTAACCCTGGGCCGCTACCTACTTGACCACCCGCAGCTGGCGGCCCAGGACGGGATGGCCGAGGGCGAACAGCAGGGTCTGGATGGCGGCACGGCTGGCACCGAGATCCCGATCCAGGAAGGCGGGAACCAGGGAAGGGCAAGCGGGTGCATGACCCACCACCTCGTGGTTGCTGACCTGCACCGCCCGCCGGTGGCAGTGAAACTGCACCAGCTTGGTGAGCTCCTTGTGAAAGCGTGGTACCCGGGGTCGAGCGATGGGGATGGCCACCGCGGTCTCCCAGGCCAACGGGGCCCGCTCACCGTAGTCGGTCAGCTGGCCGGTCAGGTCCTTGGTTCCCCCGATGAAAACGCGAGGCCGGTGACCGGGAGCCGCGGCAGGCTCGATCAGAAAAAGAACCCCGAAGCCGGCCAGGTCGGCCAGCCCGGTGACCTCCGGTAGCTGGGTGCGGGGGATGTGCAGGGCGCGCAAGGGCTGCTGAGCGATCTCCAGCATTCGGACCCCTTCCGGTGCCCCTTCGGGCTGCCAGGTGCGAATCTCGCCGAGCATCATGGGGTAACCTCCCCGAGAACCACGCCCAAGCCATTCGACTATAGCCTACTCGGGAAGTGCCGGGGAAGATGGGGGAGTCGGGGTGGGTCGGCCCGAGGGTGTCAGGCCGCGCCACCTTGTTGGCGGCGGCTGCGCACGCCGGTGGCCAGGTCCACCAGCAGATCGGTGGTGGTGTCCCAACCCATGCAGGGATCGGTGATGCTCTGGCCGTAAGTGAGCTTGGTACCCGGCACCAGATCCTGCCGGCCGGCCACTAGGTGGCTCTCCATCATGAGCCCGATCAGGCGGTGCTCGCCGGCTCCGACCCGCGCCGCCAAATCGCGGCAGACCTGGTACTGGCGCTCGGTGTTCTTGCCGCTGTTGGCGTGACTGCAGTCCACCATGAGCCGCACCGGCAGGCCAACCTTTTCCAGAAGAGCCGAGGCTTCCTCCATGCTGCCGGGGTCGTAATTGGGACCGCTGGTGCCGCCGCGCAGGATAAGATGACCGTCAGGGTTGCCGGTGGTGGTAAAGATGGCCGAGTGGCCGTCCTTGGTCAGGGACATGAAATGGTGGGGGTGGGCGGCCGAGCGGATGGCATCTACCGGGGCCTGCAGGCTGCCGCCGGTGCCGTTCTTGACGCCCACCGGGCACGACAGGCCCGAGGCCATCTGCCGATGGACCTGGCTCTCGGCGGTGCGCGCGCCGATGGCCCCCCAGCTCACCAGGTCGTCGATGTACTGGGGCACCACCAGCTCCAGGAATTCGGTGGCGGCGGGAACACCGGTCTCCGCAAGGTCGCGCAGGAGACGGCGGGCGCTGCGCAGGCCGTCGTTAATTCGGAAGCTGTCGTCCAGGCCGGGATCGTTGATCAGGCCCTTCCAGCCCACAGTGGTGCGCGGTTTCTCGAAGTACACCCGCATGACCACCAGCAGGTCATCGGCGTGCTCGGCGGCTGCCTCCTTGAGGCGGCGCGCGTAGTCCATGGCCGCCTCCGGATCGTGGATCGAACAGGGGCCGACGATCACCAGCAGGCGGTCGTCCTCGCCGCTCAGGATTCGCTGGATAGCCTGGCGGGCGCCGTGGACCGTCTCTGCGCCCGCCTCCGACAGCGGAATCTCGCGGTGCAGCTCGGCGGGAGAAACGACCTCCTGGACGGATGCGATGCGCAGGTCTTCGGTTGGATGCGTCACGGTAGGATACCGTCGTGGTGAGGTCAGGTTGGCCGCGGGCCAAGGTGCCTGTACGGCCTGCAAACAGCAAGGGCCTGGACGGAATGGCTGCCGACCAGGCCCTGGCGGGTATGGTGCGCCCGGGAGGATTCGAACCTCCGACCTACTGATTCGTAGTCAGTTGCTCTATCCGGCTGAGCTACGGGCGCTTGCTATCTTCTTCGAAGCCCTCGGCCCCGATAAGCGCGAAACTATAGCGCATGTTCGGCGGCTGGAACAAGGAAGGAAGCCGGGCAAATACCCAGGTCTCGGCAACCGGCTCCCCCTGCCTGAAAAGCTTGAGACGGACGGCCGGGTTGGTTTTTCCCGGCTCACGGGGGACCGGTTCGGCGTCCGGGGTTTCGTTCTCCCCCGGCGGCATTCGGTCGAGGGAGAAATCCTCGGTATAGCGCGTCACTCGAATGCTGTGGACGGCATCGGGGAGTGCCACGGTAACCCCGGTGGGAACAGCCATCTCTACCTTCCGGGCCTCCACCTTGTCCAAAACCCGCAACCGGACCCGATCCACCCGGGATTCGGGGCGCTCGATTCGCGACGTTTCCGGGTGCGAAACGGCCCAAGTCCCTGCGGGGACCGCGGCCAGCAGCGCCGCCAGGAAAGCGGCGAACAGGATTGGCGGAGAGGGAGGGATTCGAACCCTCGATGCGGGGTCAACCGCATACTCCCTTAGCAGGGGAGCGCCTTCAGCCACTCGGCCACCTCTCCGTACGATTTGGAAGAGCATCAATTTAAAGGAGGGCGGGGCGCCCTGTCAAAGCCGGCGGCCGGGGGGAGGGCGGGAAGGCAGTTTTAAGTATTAAGTATTAAGTATTAAGGCAAGAAGAAACGCCAATCCCCGGTTTTTTTGGGTTTTTTCTTAAAACTTAATACTTAAAACTCCTCAAAAAAAGGCGGCCCCAAAAGGGCCGCCTCAACCGCTGAGGGAGGATTGCGCGGTTAACGGCTCAGCTCTGCGACCCCGTGAACTCGGGGTAGGCCTCCATGCCGCACTCGGCGAGGTCGAGGCCCTCGTACTCCAGCTCCTCGTCCACGCGGATGCCCATCAACGCCTTGAGGACGGCCCAGACGATCAGGCTGGCGAGGAACACCCAGGCGAAGATGCCGACGATGCCGATGAGTTGGCCGCCGATGGTGGCACTCTCGGTGGACAGGAGCACCGCCAGAATGCCCCAGATGCCGGCCACGCCGTGGGCCGAGATGGCGCCCACGGGATCGTCGACCTTGGCCTTGTCGAAGGCGACGATGGCCAGCACCACCAGGATGCCGCCGACGATGCCGATGCCGGTGGCCAGCAGCGGCGACGGGTTCAGCGGCTGTGCGGTGATCGACACCAGGCCGGCGATGGCGCCGTTGAGGGCCATGGACAGGTCGGCCTTGCCGAACAGGGCCCGGGCGGTCAGCAGCGCCGCCACCACGCCGCCGGCGGCGGCGGTGTTGGTGTTGACGAACACCGCGGCGACGTTGTTGGCCGAATCGACGCTGGACACCGCCAGCTCCGAGCCGCCGTTGAAGCCGAACCAGCCCAGCCACAGGACGAAGGTGCCCAGGGTTGCCAGGGGCAGGTTGGCGCCGGGGATGGCCCGGACCGAGCCGTCGGCGCCGTATTTGCCCTTGCGCGGCCCGAGCATCAGCACACCCGCCAGGGCCGCGGCGGCGCCGGCCATGTGGACGATGCCGGAGCCGGCGTAGTCGCTGTAGCCCAGCTGATCCAGCCAGCCGCCGCCCCAGGTCCACATGCCCTGGACCGGGTAGATCACCCCGGTCAGCACCACGGCGAAGATCAGAAAGGCCCACAGCTTCATGCGCTCGGCCACCGCTCCCGAGACGATGGACATGGCCGTGGCCACGAACACCACCTGGAAGAAGAAATCCGACAGGTTGGAGTAGTAGGGGGCGTCATCGCCGCCGCCGGTGACCGCGGCGGCCGAGTTGTCCGCCCCGATCAGGAAGTCCAGCCCCGGGATCACACTGTTCATGGCCCAACCGTACATCAGCTGGTAGCCCAGCAGCAGGTACATGATGCTGGCGATGCTGTACAGGGCAACGTTCTTGGTGAGGATCTCGGTGGTGTTTTTGGCCCGGACCAGGCCCGCCTCCAGCATGGCGAAGCCGGCGGCCATCCACATCACCAGGGCGCCGGATACCAAAAAGTAGAAGGTATCCAGGGCGTAGCTCAACTGCGCAAGCTGATTCATGGCATCCATGATTGCGGCTCCTTGATCCCTTATGGCCTAGAGGGCGTCGCCGTCGGTTTCGCCGGTGCGGATGCGGATCACCTGCTCCACCGGGGAGACGAAGATCTTGCCGTCGCCGATCTTGCCGGTATGGGCGGCGTTGCTGATGGCCTCGGCCACCGCCTGCACCTGGTCCTCGGGCACCACCACGTCGAGGCGCACCTTGGGCAGGAAATCGACCACGTACTCGGCGCCGCGGTAGAGCTCGGTGTGGCCCTTCTGGCGGCCGAAGCCCTTGACCTCGGTCACCGTGATGCCTTGGACTCCGGCCTCGCCCAGGGCCTCGCGGACGTCGTCCAGCTTGAACGGCTTGATGATGGCGGATACGAGCTTCATGGCAGGCTCCTTTAGAAGGTCCAGGTCGCCCCGGCCCAGAAGTTGTCGTCGAGATTTGCGTCGGTCCGGTCGTAGCCGCCAACGGTGTAGTTGATGTGCATGCTGGCACCGGTAGCGGCCAGGGGATGACTCAAGCTGACGGTGGCGTCGCGGAAAGCGCCGTCCTCCGTCATTACTACGGTTGTGTTGCCGTCTTCGTCCTCGAGGTCGCCCGCATAAAAGTAGTAACCGGCATCGATGCTAAATGTGAAATCCTGCGGTAGGGGTTGCTCGAAACTGAGGTTGACGTAGGTGTCACCGGCCGCGGTCCAGTCGACTGTGTCCAGGGCCACATTAGCCGATAGGCTCACCGGGCCATAGGAAACGGAGGCAGTGCCCTCCGGCACGCTGCTGCCCTCGGTGGCGTCGCCGGTGTAGTAGAAATACAGCAGTCCTACGTCGTAACCGAGCTCGCCGGCGGAACCGCCATAGCCGGCGTAGGCATCGATCTCGTTGGCTGCCGGGTCGTTGTAGTTGAGGGTGGAGAACCAGGTTCCGGCGTAGAAGCCCGACCCGTGGGCGTAATCCAGACCGCCCTGAAAGGCGGTGCGGGCGTCCTCCGCGCCACCGCGGAAAATATACTTGGAGACCACGCTGGCATTGCCGGTGATCTCGGCTTGGGCCGCGCCCGCGCCGGTCAGGAGGAGCGCGCCGGCTGCCAAGGGGGCAAAACGGGAGAACGAGGTGGAATGCATGGCTGTGCTCCTTGGATTGAGCGATATAAATGGTTCGCTGCCCCATTTGCACGGCCCGTGCCAAAACAAAAAATAACCTAAAAACAGTGACTTAGTTTGTAATATGCTCGCCTTGGGCGGCAAGGCCGGCACCGCCATGGTGCGCCCTGCCCCTTAGTGGTGCGGTGGGGCCCCCTGAGTTGCGTGAGCACGGGATACCCGCGCCGCCGGGGTCCGGGGAAAGGCAACCCACCGGGCGCGAACCCCGCGAAAGCTTGGCCTTTTTGCGCTATGATGAAGGCCCTGGAGGTGGTGGAGCCCCCGGTCGGCTTTTGCCCGGGCTCCGCTATGCCGTGCCCTGATGCGCGCCCAAAAGGAGGGACCCCATGCGCTACCTCGTTACCGCTGCTTGCTTCCTCGTCGCCGCGGCAATGGCCCCGGGAGCCGTGGCCGCGGAAAAGACCCGCATCACCTGGCTGGGTCATGCCGCCTTCAAGGTCGAAACACCTTCCGGCGGCGTCCTCTTGATCGATCCCTGGATCACCAACCCTGCCAATGTCGAGGGCAAGGCCATCCTGGCCGATATGGCCGCGGTGGACCGCATCCTGCTCACCCACGCCCACCCCGATCATGTGGGCAACGCCGTGGAGCTGGCCAAGAAGACCGGGGCCCGGCTGGTGGCACCCTTCGAGCTGGGGCAGCAGCTCAAGGCCCAGGGCTATCCCGCCGACCAGGTGGGCACGAACGGCCTCATGAACATCGGCGGCACCATCAGCATCCTCGACGGCGAGGTGGAGGTGCTCATGACCCGGGCGGTGCATAGCTCTGGACTGGAGCGCCCGGGCGACGACGACGGAGCGCCGTCGCACTACTACGGGTCCAATCCCGTGGGCTACCGCATCCAGGTCGAGGCCGGGCCCGCCATCTACCACGCCGGCGATACCGACGTCTTCGGCGATATGGCCCTCATCCGCAAGCTGTCCCCGGTGGATGTGATGCTCGCGCCCATCGGCGGCCACTTCACCATGGACCCCGAGCGCGCCGCCTACGCGGTCAATCGCCTGATCCAGCCGGATGTGGTGGTGCCCATGCACTACGGTACCTTCGGGGTGCTCGAGGGCCGACCAGCCGACCTGTCGGAGCACCTCCACGAAGGGGTGACCATGAAGGATCTGGAGGTCAACGGGGCGGTGACCTTCTGAGCCGAAAGACGAAGGCGTGCCGGCGGGCGGGCTTTCGGACTCGCCCGTTTTGTTGGGGAGGAAGGCGGTCAGGTGGCGGGGCGGTTTAATCGCCCTCGTCTGCGACCAGACCCCGCTCCCGGATCTTCCGGGTCAGGGTGTTCCGTCCCCACCCCAGCAGAGCTGCGGCACGCTGGCGGTGGCCGCCGGTGTGGGCGAGGGTCTCCCGGATGAGGACGCGCTCCAGCTCGGCTTGGGCGCGGTCGCCCACGTCGGTCTTGCCGGCCTGGAGCGCCTGGTGCACCCAGTCCGCCAAGGCCTGCTGCCAATCGCCGGTGGCGGCCGGGGCGGTACCCGATTCGCGGTACGGGGTAGGCAGGTCCTCCGGGTAGATGGTGGTACCCGGGGCCATCAGCGTCAGCCGCCGGCACAGATTCTCCAGCTCGCGGACGTTGCCTGGCCAGTCAGCGGCCTGGAGCCGCTCCAGAGTCTCGGGGGCGAGCTGCTTGGGCTGCAGGCCCAGCTCGTCCGCCAAGTCGCGCAGGAAGTAGCTGGCGAGCTGGGGGATGTCCTCGCGGCGCTCGCGCAGCGCCGGCAGGTGGATGGGAACGACGTTGAGGCGGTGGAAGAGGTCCTCGCGGAAGCGCCCCTCGGCGATCAGCTGGGGCAGGTCCTGGTGGGTGGCGGCGATCACCCTGACGTCAGTGCGGATCAACTGGCGCCCGCCGACGCGCTGGATCTCGCCCTCGGCGAGCACCCGCAGCAGTCGGGTCTGGAGGTCGGCGGGCATGTCGCCGATCTCGTCGAGGAACAGGGTGCCGCCCTCCGCCTCCTCGAAGCGGCCGATGCGGCGCTCCACGGCGCCGGTGAAGGCGCCCTTATCGTGGCCGAACAGCTCCGACTCCAGCAGCTCGGCCGGCACGGCGGCGGTGTTCAGCGCCACGAAGGGGCCCTCGGCGCGGGGGCTGTGGCGGTGCAGAGCGCGGGCCACCAGCTCCTTGCCGGTGCCGGACTCCCCGGTGATAAGGACGTTGGCCTCGGAGTGCACCAGGCGCCCAATGATGCGGAACACCCTCTGCATGGCAGGGGCCTCGCCCAGGATCTCGGGGCGCTCGCCGGCGGCCTCGGCCGTCTCGGCGGGGGCTCGAGTGAGGGCGTGGCGAGCCAGGGAGACGGCCTCGGCGACGTCGAAGGGCTTGGGCAGGTACTCGAAGGCGCCCTCCTCGAAGGCGGAGACCGCGGCGTCCATGTCGCTGTAGGCGGTAGTCAGGATGACAGGCAGGTCGGGCTCCTGGGCGTGGATGCGGCGCAGCAGCTCGAAGCCGTCTTCGCCGGGCATGCGCACGTCGGAGATAACCAGATCGGGGTGACCGTCGCCCAGCGCCCGGTGCAGGGCGTCGGCCGTTTCGAAGGCACGCACCTGCATGCCCGCCTCGGTCAGGGCCTTTTCCAGCACCCAGCGGATGGAGGGGTCGTCGTCGATTACCCAGACAGTGGAGGTCATTGCGCTTGGCTCCCTTCGTCGGAACCGCCTGGTTCGGACGCCGGTGGCTTAAGGGGCAGAGTGACCTGGAACACGGTCTCCCCGGGCCGGCTCTTGAGGTTGATGACGCCGCCATGGGTGGTGACCAGGTCCTGGGCGATGGACAGGCCCAGCCCGCGGCCCTCTGCCCGGCTTGTAACCAGCGGGTAGAAGATCTGGCTGTGCTCGGCCTCGGGGATGCCGGGACCGTTGTCGGCCACCTCCACGCGCAGGGCCAGCGGATGGCGCCGACCCTCGATGGTGTAGTTGCGCACCACGCGCGTGCGCAGCGTTACCCGACCCTGGTTCCGGTCGGAAACGGCATTGACCGCGTTGGTGGCCAGGTTGAGGAAGACCTGCACCAGTTGGTCGAAGTTGCCCGTCGCCTCGGGGAGGCTGGGATCGTAGTCGCTGGTGATGGTCACTTTCTCCGGGGCCTCCGCGGCGGCCAGCCGGCGCACCCGCTCCAGCACCTCGTGGATGTTGACCGGTCCGTGCTCGGCCCCTGAGCGGGGGCCCTGGAGCTGTTCCAGGAGCTTGAGAAGGCGGTCCACCTCGTGCTCGATGACGTCGGTGTACTCGGCCAGCTCCGGGTCGCTGAGGTGGGCGGCCAGCAGCTGGGCCGCGCCCCGAAGTCCGCCCAGGGGATTCTTGACCTCGTGGGCCAGGCCGCGGATCACACGGTGCAGGGCGCGCTGCTCCTCCAGCCGGCGACCCTCCTGAGCGATGCGGCTGCGCCGGTCGGACAGGGTCACCTCGGCCAGCAGGCCCAGGTGGTCGCCGTCATCCAGGGGCAGCGGCGATAGCGTCACGTCCACCAGGTGACCGGTTTCACTCGGGCATTGGAGCCAGACCTCGCGCTCGCTGACCACGCGGGGCTGGGCCAAAACCCCTAGTGCTTGGTGCACCAGATTGGTGCGTCCCGGGAACAGTTCGCCGAGGCTTCGCTCGGTGCCCTGGCGAAGGCCCACCGCGAACAGCTCCTCGGCGG
Source organism: Thiohalorhabdus sp. (assembly GCF_036628635.1). GTDB lineage: Bacteria > Pseudomonadota > Gammaproteobacteria > Thiohalorhabdales > Thiohalorhabdaceae > Thiohalorhabdus. The sequence goes on from NZ_JAZKRM010000002.1 coordinate 72,848, forward strand.
CCGGATTCAGCCACTGCAGCTGGAGCCGGTCGTCGAAGGTCAGCACCGAGGTGGTCAGGGAATCCAGGACCTGGGCGGGGCGCTTGGCGGGATCGGACGCTGGCATGGCGCACTGGGCTCCTGTAGCGCGGACCGGCGGGTTCCAAAGTAAACGACCTCCCCGGCCGCCCGGGGAGGTCGTTGTTCCGCGGGCCGGCCCGGCCTACACGCTGTAGTAGAGGGCGAACTCCATGGGGTGGGTGGTCATGCGCACCTGGTCCACCTCCTCGCGGCGCAGCTCGAGGTAGCCGTCGATGGCATCGTCGGTGAACACGCCGCCCTTGGTCAGGAACTCGCGATCGGCATCCAGGGCGTCGAGGGCTTCCTCGAAGCTGGCGGCGACGGTGGGTACGTCCTCCAGCTCTTCCGGCGGCAGGTCGTAGAGGTTCTTGTCCAGTGCCTCGCCGGGGTCGATCTTGTTCTCGATGCCGTCGATGCCGGCCATTAGCAGGGCCGAGAAGGCCAGATAGGGGTTCGCCGTGGGGTCGGGGAAGCGCACTTCGATGCGCCGGCCCTTGGGCGAGCCCACCGCCGGGATGCGGATGCTGGCGGAGCGGTTACGGTTGGAGTAGGCCAGCAGCACCGGCGCCTCGAAGCCGGGGACCAGGCGCTTGTAGCTGTTGGTGGAGGCGTTGGTGAAGGCGTTGATGGCCTTGGCGTGCTTGATGATGCCGCCGATGTAGTACAGAGCCTCCTGCGACAGCCCGGCGTAGCCGTCGCCGGCCATGATGTTGTTGCCGTCCTTCCACACCGACTGGTGGACGTGCATGCCGGTGCCGTTGTCGCCAACCACCGGCTTGGGCATGAAGGTCGCGGTCTTGCCGTAGGCGTGGGCGACGTTGTGCACCACGTACTTGAACTTCTGGAGCTGATCGCCCTGGTCAACGCACTCGGCGAACCTAAAGCCCACCTCGTTCTGGTTGGACGTGGCTACCTCGTGGTGATGAATTTCGGGGGTGATGCCGATCTCCTCGAGCACCAGGGACATGGACGAACGGATGTCCTGGCTGGAGTCCACCGGGGGCACGGGGAAGTAGCCGCCCTTGATCGCGGGGCGGTGACCGAAGTTACCGCCCTCGAAGTCGGCGCCGGAGTTCCACACGCCCTCCTCGGAGTCGATCTCGTAGCTGCAGCGCTCCATCTTCACGTCCCACTTCACCGAGTCGAACATGAAGAACTCGGGCTCGGGCCCGAAGTAGGCGGCGTCGCCGATGCCGGTTGCCTGGAGGTAGGCCTCGGCGCGCTTGGCTACCGAGCGCGGATCGCGGTTATAGCCCTCCATGGTGTCGGGCTCGGCCACGTCGCAAGTCAGGACGATGGTGGGCTCCTCGTAGAAGGGGTCGAGGAAGGCCGAGTCCGGGTCAGGGACGAGCAGCATGTCCGACTCGTGGATCTCCTTCCAGCCATCGATGGAGGAGCCGTCGAAGCCAAAGCCCTCCTCGAAGGCCTCCTGATCCAGCCCGTGGGCGGGCAGGGTCATGTGCTGCCACTTGCCCCGGGGGTCGGTGAAGCGGAAGTCGATGAAGCGGGCGTTGTGCTCCTCGACCATCGTGAAGACTTTGTCAGCGCCTTGGGCCATGGGTGTGCCTCCTCAAAGGGGGTAGCCGTGGTTATTCGAGCCTTTTGATGCACAAGCTGTGCCAACGGGGGAACGGGCCGGAACAGGGGCGAACCGAGCGGGTATTGAACCATTGTAGGGCATATGGGATGACTAATGCACCTTTTTGGTGCGAAATGCCCCGGGATGGGGCGTCAGATGTGCTTGTTTGGCGACGATGGCGGATCCTATAATAAGGGGGGTTCCCTTTTTATTTTCCCCGTCCGAAGCGCAACCTTCATGTCCTACCTCCTTATCGAAGGCTCGGCCCGGCCCGACAGCCGCACCGGGCTGGTGGCCCGGCAGCTGGCCGGCATCCTGGAAGGGAACGCCGAAGCGCCAGTGCGCCGGATCGCCCCCGCGCCCCATCTGGCCGCCCTGGCCGACGGTGCCGTGGCCGGAGGACCGGTGGAGGCCTTCCAGCCGGTGGTCGACGACGTGGCCGCCGCCTCGGGGGTGATCCTGGTGACGCCGGAGTATCACGGCAGTTATTCCGGGGTGATCAAGCTGGTCCTGGACAACCTGGGCTACCCTTCGGTGCTGCGGGGTAAGCCGGTGGGGGTGGTGGCACTAGGTGCCGCCCGCTTCGCCGGCACCCGGGCCGCTGACGCCCTGCTGTCGGTGCTTGCCCATGTCCGCGCCCGCCCCTTCGGCCGCTACCTGTTCTTCCCGGCCATCCAGGACCAGCTTTCCGAGTCCGGTGAGCTGGCAAACCCCGATCTGCGCGCCGAGGTCGCCGATTTCGCCGCCGAGTTCCACCGCTTTAGCCAGTGCACCCGGCAGGCGGAGGGTCTCGAACCGGGCTAAGGGGGGAGGCCCCACTCGGTTACGCTCCCTAACGCGCCCATTCCCCCGCCGACGCAAAACGGCCCGGCCGCTTCAGCGGCCGGGCCGTTTGCTTGGTTCCTTGGAAGGTCAGCCCTGCTTCTTGCCTACCAGCTCATGGATGATGGGGTTGAGGATGAGCTCCATGGCGAAGCCCATCTTGGGGCCGGGGACCACCAGGGTGTTGGGCCGGGACATGAACGAGCCCTTGATCATGGACGTCAGGTAGGTCCAGTCCTGGTCCTTATAGGCGTTGAAGTGGATCACCACCATGGACTCGTCCGGGGTGGGAATGTCCCGGGCGACGAAGGGGTTGGAGGTGTCCACCAGCGGCACCCGCTGGAAGTTGATGTGGGTGCGCGAGTACTGCGGCGTGATGTAGTGAACGTAGTCGTACATGCGCCGCAGGATGGTGTCGGTCACCGCGCTGGCCGAGTAGCCGCGCTCGGCGGTGTCGCGGCTGATCTTCTGGATCCACTCCAGGTTCACCGCCGGCACCACGCCCACCAGCAGGTCGGTCCACTGGGCCACATCGACGCCGGCCTGGGGGTCGGCGACGCCGCCGTGCAGGCCCTCGTAGAACAGCAGGTTCGACTCGGGCAGATCCTCCCAGGGGGTGAACTGGCCGGGGCCCTTGTCGGTGCCCAAGCGCTCGTTGTGCTCGGCGGCCTCCTCCTCGCTGTGGATGTAAAAGCGCCGTTGCCCGGTCCCGGTCTGGCTGTAGCTCTTGAACAGCCCCTCGAGCTTGTCGAAGTGGTTGGGCTCGGGGCCAAAGTGGGAGAAGTTCTCGCCCTTCTTCTCGGCCTCGGCCATCTTCTCCTTCATCTCGGAGCGCTCGTAGGCGTGGAAGCTGTCGCCCTCGATCACCGCCGGGGTGAGGTTTTCGCGCCGGAAGATGTCGTTGAACGCGTTCTTGACGGTGGTCGTGCCAGCGCCGGAGGAGCCCGTCACCGCGACGATCGGGTGTTTACTGGACATGCCGTCCTCCAAGCTTGTCTCGGTTGCGAAGATTCGGTTCCGGAGGCGCTAAGGCGATCGTCCGCAGCCCCTGCGCCCGGGCGGCGGCGCCCCGTTTTGGCCTCGCGGGCGGGAGCAGGATGGTGCTCCGGCCCATGTAGGGGATTCGGCAAACGCCGGATGATAACAGCCCCCGCTTGCAGTGGGTAGACCGAGGCGGCCGGGCTTACTCGTCCAAGGCCCCCATGATCACCCCCAGCTGACGGGCGGTGTCCATGAGGGGATGGTCCAGGGGAACGGGGCGGTAGGCGCCAACCACCTGATCCAGGGGCACCGTATCCAGCCCCTCACCGTGGAGGGCCACCATACGGTTGCGCTCGCCGCGGGCCAGGGCGTCCGCAGCGGCGGCGCCGTACTTGGTGGCCAGGATACGGTCCGAGGCCACCGGCCCGCCACCGCGCTGGGTGTGGCCGAGTACGGTGACGCGGCTTTCCAATTGGGTATCCTCCTGGAGCTTGTTGGCCACGTGGGCGCCGATGCCGCCGAGGCGAGCCTGATAGACCCTGGAGCCGGTTTCCAGCACCGATAGGTCGCCGCCCTTGGGCTGGGCCCCTTCGGCTACGGCGATGATGCTGAATGGCGCTCCGCCCTCCGCGCGGCAGTTGACCTCTTGGCTGACGTGGTCGATGTCGAAGGGGGTCTCGGGAACCAGGATGGCATCGGCGGCCCCGGCCAGACCGGCGCGCAGGGCGATCCAGCCGGTGTAGCGGCCCATGGTTTCCACCACCATGACCCGGTGATGGCTCTCGGCGGTGTCGTGCAGCTTGTCCAGGGCGTCGGTGGCGGTGGCCACCGCGCTCAGGTGGCCGAAGCACAGGTCGGTGCCGCGGATATCGTTGTCGATGGTCTTGGGGGTGCCCATCACTGGCAGCCCCTTCTGGGCCAGGTGGTAGGCGATGGACAGCGAGCCGTCGCCGCCGAGGATTACCAGCGCGTCCAGGCCCAGCTCCTCTGCCCGCTCCAGCACCATGTCCGAGCGGTCCGCGTAGGTGTCAGCGTCAACCGGGTACTGGAAGGGGTTCGCCCGGTTGGTGGTGTGGAGAATGGTCCCCCCGCGGTTGATGAGGCCCTGGGTGCTGTAAGGGGTCAGCGGTATGGGCGGGAGGCGCTCCACCAGCCCCTTGAAGCCCTGGGGGATGCCCAGGACAGCCGGCCAGCCGTAAGTGCGCATGGTCACCCGGACAACGGCCCGGATGACGGCGTTCAGGCCCGGAGCGTCGCCGCCGCCGGTCAGGATGCCCAATTGCATGGACCCTTCCTCATTCTGGTTAGTTCGGAAAGGGTGGACCTTTTCAATGGCCAAAGATGGCCGCATCGTTTCCGAGTCCTGAATCGTAACCCCCAAGCCCGGTGTTGACAGCCTTTGGTGGCTACCTCGGGTCCGGTCCGGTAAATCGGGTTGCCTAGGCTGGGGGAGTTTGCCACTGTGAACGTTCGTCCCTTTTTGTCCTGGAGGACACACCCATGCAACGGCTAATTCCCTTATTGCTAATGTTTTTCGTGGGCCTGACCTGGGCGGCAGGTGCCTCCGCCCAGGGCATGGGCATGGACGGTCCCAAGCCCAAGGTGGTCTATCACGTGGACTACGAGGGGGTGCGGCGCTTCTCCGCCCAGCTGACCAGCATCTACAATATGGTCCACGACTATCGCAACCAGCTCATCGACTCCGACGTCCGGATCGTGACCAACTCCTTCGGCGTGCGCTTCTTTACCGACAACAACCTCGAGGACACACCGTTCGAAGCCGGTGAAGAGCTCAAAGACCAGCGGGAAGATCTCAAAGGCCGCATCCGGTCGCTGATGGACACTTATGATGTTCAGGTGGCCATCTGCGGCATTACCCGCGAGCAGCTCGACCTGCCCAAGGATGCCTTCTACGACGGCGTCACCTTCGTGGAGTCGGGGGTGGTCGAAGTAGCCAAGTTGCAGCAAAAGGGCTTTGCCTATATCAAGGCCGAGTAAAGACCGGCCCCGCAGCCAAGCAAAGGGCCCGGCGGCGGTGCCGCCGGGCCCTTTGCTTGCGTCACCGGATTAATCCGGGCGCTACAGGTTCTGCTCCCGGATTTCCTGCTCGATGCCGTTGCTAGCCGCGCGCTTGTAGTTGAAGAAATCCGTGCCGTCCTGGTAAGCACCGTCCACCACAAACTTGCCCAGCGCCAGCATCTCCTCGAGGGAAGGATTGGAGACGAAGCGTACCAGCTCCTCGCCGTTTTCGCCGAAGATGATCAAGGTGGGAGTGGCGCGGGCCCGGTGGCGAACAGCGAAATCGGATTGCGCCACGGGCTCGCCCTTGAAGTCCACGAACTCCTTGTTGCCCTTGATGTTGACCTTGTAGATATCGAAGTGCTTGTGGAAGAACTCGTGGACGATGGGCTGGGTGAATACCCGCCGTTCCATCTGCTTGCAGAAGGGGCACTGGTCCTGGTGGAAATACAGCAGAACGCCCTTTTTGCCCTCGCTCAGGGCTTTTTCCAGGTTCGTCTGGAAATCCCCGAAGGCGGGAATCTGATAGAACGCTTCGGGATCGGCCCGTTCGGCGCTGGCGCTGAATGGCATCAGTGCGGCCACGAGGGTGATGGTCAAGGTGCACAGCAAACGGTTCATGCAAGCCTCCTTGGTCGCGGGCCTTCCGGGCAGCGGGTGATCAGCGCTCGAGGTGCTCGTACTTGTCCTCCACGTCGGCCCATTCGTCGGCGTCCGGCGGCGGATCCTTTATCTCGGTGATCACGGGCCATTCCTGGGAAAGCTCGGCATTGAGCTCGGTGTAGTGCTCCCACTTATCGGGTAGCTCTTCCTCGCGGTAGATGGCCGTAACCGGGCATTCCGGTTCGCACAGGGTGCAATCGATGCACTCGTCCGGGTCGATCACCAGGAAGTTGGGGCCCTCGTGGAAGCAATCCACGGGGCAAACCTCGACGCAATCGGTGTATTTGCACTTGATGCAGGGCTCGGCCACCACGAATGCCATTCCTTGGCTCTCCTCGTTCCCGGGTAGTGGACAGAAGGTCCTAGGGGGGACCCTGGTCGGGTATTTGGGACACCCCCCGAAGGGGCCTTCGGAGGGTATGATTGCCGGCGTTTAGGGTTCCCGCAAAACCTCAAAAAAGTGCGACAGTCGGCCCCCCGTGTCAACCTGAGCGCCCCGAGCTGGCCCTGGCACGTCACCGGGGGCTGGTAGGGGCGGCGCTTGCATGGGGATTTGGATTAGACCAACCTCAACGGGGTGAGTGCCAGTTTCTCGGCGAGGTTCAGGCATGCGTACCATCGAGATTCGCCCGGAGGCGGTTAGCCCCCGGACCATGCAGCAGGTGGCGGAGGCCTTGACCGAGCGCCAGGCCGTCGTTGCCTTTCCCACCGACACCGGCTACGCCTTCGGCTGCGTCCCCGGCGCCCAGTCGGCCCTCCAGCGTATCCAGCGGGTAAAGGGGCTGACCGCTAGCCATACCTGGACCCTCCTGTGTCCCGATCTCGGGTGCCTGGGAAAATTCGGGCTTCTCGATACCCCCCATTTCCGGCAGGTCAAGCGGGTCATCCCGGGGCCCTATACCTTCGTCCTGCCGGTCACGGCCGAGGTCCCCAATCAGCTCAAGCAGAAAAAGCGTAGCACCATCGGCATCCGCATCTCGGACGACCCCGTGGTCAAGGGCCTTCTGGATGCGCTCGGCGGTCCGCTGGTGACCACCTCGGCCCGGGTCCAAGGGGATGAATGGGCCCTGGAGGATGCGGTGAGCATCGCCGAGGTATGCGGCGATGCCATCGATCTCCTGTTAGACGCCGGGGTGGTTCCGCCCAATCCCTCCACTATGGTCGATCTCACCGAGCAGGAGCCGGCCATACTTCGCTACGGCAGTGGCGACCCGGCCCCCTTCGGCGGTTGATCGGCAGCCTCAACCGCTAACCGCCTGGGGCTCCAGCTCCTCCCTGACGGCCCTGGCCAGCGCCTGGCGAGCCTCGGGAGCGTCAAGGGGCATGCCCTCGCGGGTAATGAAGAAGGTGTCCTCGGTGCGCTCACCGAAGGTTGCCACCTTGGCAGCGTGAATCTCACACCCTTGTTCGGACAGAACGCCGGCTATGCGGTGGAGCACCCCGGGAATGTCGGGGGCGACCACCTCGGCGACGGTCTGCTGGCCCGAGGCCGAGGGGTAAAAGGTCACCTGCACCGGGGTGGGGAAATGCCGTTGGGCCCTTTCCCGGAAGGTTTGGCGCCCCGGGGGGGAGGGGGCGACGCCGGGCTGGGTGAGGGCCGCTTGGAGCCGCTCGCGGAGGTTGGCACGGGCTGCCGGATCCGCCACTGGCTGGTCCTCCTGATCCAGCACCAGAAAAGTGTCCAGGGCCCAAAAATCGCGGGTGGTGTGGATCTTGGCCTCAAGGATGTTGAGCCCGAGCGCCGCCAGAACGCCCGTTACCAGGGTGAACAGGCCGGGACGGTCGGGGGTGTAGAGCAGGATTTCCGTACCGCCGGCGCGCGAATGGGGCGCCACCTCCACCACGGTGGCCTGGGCCGGGTTGACCAGGGTGCGGGTGTGCTGGATGAGCTCTTCAGGGTGATAGTGCAGGAGGTAGTCACGGTCCACCCGCTTGAGGTGGGCGCGTACCGTCCGGGTATCGAAGCCTTCCTCGGCCAGGGCCTGGCTGATCCGGCGCTGCATTCGCCGTGCGCGCTCTCGGGCGTCGCCCGGGTTGCCCGCGTGCAGGGCCTGGCGGGTGTTGGCGTAGAGATCGCCCAGGAGCTGGGCCTTCCAGGTGTTCCATACCTTGGGCCCGGTGGCGCGCATGTCCGCCTCGGTCAGCAAAAACAGCAGGTCCAGGTGCTCCGCCGTACCCACCCGCGCAGCGACCTCGCCGATGATCTCGGGGTCATGGATATCGCGCTTCTGGCTGATCTGCGACAGCGACAGGTGCTCGTGCACCAGCCAGGCTGCGGTCTCGGCGTCTTCGGCATCCATACCCAGGCGCCGGGCCAGTCGCCGTGCCACACGGGCGCCCAGGACGGAGTGGTCGCCGGCCTGGCCCTTGGCGATGTCGTGGCACATCAGACCCAGGTAGAGCACCTCGGGGCGGCGCACCTGCGGGGCCAGCCGGCAGGCCAGGGGTGAGTCGCCCGTGACCTCGGGATCCTGGCGGAAGAAGGCGTCGGCGATCTCCATGGCGCGCAGGGTGTGCTCATCCACCGGGTAGATGTGGAACAGGTTGTGCTGGGTCTGGCCCACAATGCGGCCGAATTCGGGTACCAGCCGGCCGAGCACGCCGTAGGTGTTCATCGGCCGCAGGATTTTTGCCACCCGGCCGGGCCGCGTCAGAATCCGCAGCAGGCCCGATCGGACCCTTGCGTCGCCCCGCACCGAAGCATCCACCGCCCGCGCCCCGGTCCACAGCGCCCGCAGGGTTTCCGCCCCCAGCGGGGACAGCGGCTCCCGCTCCTGCGCCTCGACGAAAAAGGGCACCATGCCCGCAGGGTCCCGCGTGAGGTGCTCGGGCTTGACGGCTTCTAGGTAGGCGCCGCGGAGGGCCAGCTCCGGACCCAGTTGGCGCACCGGCGGCCCGTGCAGGGCCTGCTCCAGGGTGCGAAGGCCGATGTTGGTGAGCGCCACCACCTGCCGGAGGCTGCGGTAGTAGCGCTTCATAAATTTTTCCACCGCCAGGGTGGCCGTGCCGTCGCGGTACCCGAACTCGGCAGCGAGCTCGTGCTGGTGATCGAACAGCAGACGGTTCTCGTTGCGCCCGGCGGCGTAGTGCAGTCCGTTGCGCACCCGCCACAGGAATTCCTGGGCCCGGGTCAGGGCCCGACACTCTGCCGCCGTTAGGATGCCCCGGGTCATGAGCTCGCGTAGCGAGGCGACGTCGAAGCGGTAGCGGGCCACCCAGTACAGTAGCTGGATGTCGCGCAGCCCGCCCCAGCTCTCTTTGACGTTGGGCTCCAGGTTGTACACCGGGCCGCCGTAGCGGGCATGACGGATCCGCTGCTCCTCCTGCTTGGCGGCCGTAAAGGCATCGCCGTCGATGAGGGCCTCGGCCCGGAAGCGGTCGTGAAATTGCCCGTAAAGGTCCTCATCGCCCGCCAATAGGCGGGCTTCGAGGAGACTGGTCTGGATGGTCAGGTCGTCATGGGCATCGCCTACGCACTGCTCGGGGGTGCGCAAAGCCTGGCTTACCGGCAGACCGACATCCCACAGGAAATGCAGCAGGGGCTCGGCGAAGGCGGCGGCGACCTCAGCCGTGTCGCCGTGGAGCAGGAGCAGATCGACGTCGGAGTGAGGATGCAGCTCGGCGCGGCCGTAGCCGCCCACTGCGGCGAGGCACAGGGACATCCGGCGGCGCTCGTGGGCCAGATAATCGGCCAGCATGCGCCAGAGGTTTTGGAGCAGGCGGTCGGTGAGCAGGGCGTGGCCGCGAACGATCTCACGGCCGCTGGCTCCGATCTCGTAGCGCTGGCGCAGGAAGTCCCGCCCCTGGCGATAGGCATCCCGGAATAGATCGAGGTAAGCAAGCCGAGCCGGTTCCCAGCCGGCTTCAGGGGGGTGCTCGTCCCGGAGTGCCTCCAGATCCCGGGCAAAGCGCCGCTCGGGGAAGACCCATTGCCGGTGGCGGAGCCGGTAAACCGGCTGATCACCGGGCTTGCGGGGCCCCCTTGGGCCGTTGGTGGGCTGGCTCATGGCGGTCTTGCCCCCGCGGGTCGCATGGCAAAGGCCGGTAGGCGGGAAGGCTTCTCGGGTCGGGGCGCCGCTGGCCCGGGGGCCAGGCGAACGCGGCTACAGGGAATCGCCCGGGAGCTGGGTCAGGACCTCGTAACCGTCATCGGTAACCGTCAGGGTGTGCTCCCATTGGGCCGAAGGGCTGTGATCCTTGGTGACGACTGTCCACTCGTCCGCCAGCAGCTTCACGTGGCGCTTGCCGAAATTGATCATGGGCTCGATGGTGAAAACCATGCCCTTTTCCAGGGTCATGCCCTCGCCGGGCTGGCCGTAGTGCATGACCTGGGGATCCTCGTGGAAGCCCTGGCCAATGCCGTGGCCACAGTATTCCCGAACCACGCTGCAGCGCTGGGATTCGGCGTAGGTCTGGATAGCGTGGCCAATGTCCCCCAGCGTAGCCCCCGGGCGCACCTGCTCGATACCCCGTACCATGGCCTCGTGAGCCACCTCGGAGACCTTGCGGCCCTTGGCGGTGGGCTCGCCCACATAGAACATCTTGCTGGTATCGCCGTGCCAGCCGTCCTTGTTGACGGTTATGTCGATGTTGAGGGTGTCGCCCTCGCGCAGCTCCTTGTCGCCGGGGATGCCATGGCAGACCTGATGGTTCACGGAGGTGCACACCGATTTGGGGAAACCGTGGTAATTGAGCGGCGACGGATAGGCGCCCTGCTCGTTGATGATGTAATCGTGGCAGATGCGGTCCAGCTCTCCGGTGGTTACGCCCGGCTTCACATGGGGGCGGATCATCTGCAGCACCTCCGCCGCCAAGCGACCGGAGACGCGCATCTGCTCGATCTCTTCGGGGGTCTTGATATGCACCGTCATGACTGTCCTGAGCTCGTTCGCTGACGTGGTATGGGTAATAATGGACCCTTCAAGAGGCCCCGAGTTCGTGGGCGGGAGCAAGGTCGATGGGCTCGGCGGCCGCCACTTCGACGGCCTCCGGGGTGATGCGGGTGCCGTAGGCGAGAACCTCGACCCCGGCCTCCCTGACCGACCGGAGGCGCTCGCCGTAGCCCGGATCGATGTGATCGGCGGGGCCGAAGCCGTCGCCGTCGGCGCGGTTGACCAGGAAAAACATCACGGCGCGGCCCCCGCTGGCGGCTAGGTCCGCCAGCTCGTCCAAGTGCTTGCGGCCGCGCTCGGTGACGGCATCGGGGAAGCGCACCCGCCCGTCGGTCGCCAGCAGGGTGGCGTTTTTCACCTCCACGTGGCAGGGCCCCTTCCCGGCGTCATCCAACAGGATGTCGATGCGGCTGTTTTGGCCGTACTTCACCTCCCGGCGCAGGTCGGCGTAGCCGGCAAGCTCGGGGACCCGGCCGGCGGCGATGGCCTCCGCCACCACCGCGTTGGACCGGTGGGTGTTGATCCCTACCCAACTGGTGCCGCTGTGGTAGAGCTCCCAGGTGTGCCCGAGTTTGCGCTTGGGCGAGTCGGCCGGCTGGATGGCCACCGCCTGCCCTGAGTCCTTGCACGTGGCCATGGAGCCGGAGTTGGGGCAATGGGCGGTGACCACGCTGCCGTCAGCGAGCTCCACGTCCGCCATGAACCGCTTGTAACGCCGGATCAAGTGGCCGTGCTGAAGGGGCTGCTCGAATTCCACGTTTGTCTCCCGGGGAAGGGGGCGACCGCCCCGAGGCCGACTGCGAGACTAGCCCGGGGCGGAATAGTCGCGTCATCCTACTACAATCGAGAATCAGCCCCAATTACGCCCACCCGCCGGTCTCGGCCCCGCCCGTTTGAAGAAGCTCCCGCCGTTACCTTTGTTGCCCGGAACCACCGAAAGGCTAGCCCGCTTTGCGGCGGAATCTTGCACGTCAGCTTAGGCCGGAAGTGAACCCGCTGAAGGCAGCCGTCACCCCGCTCCCGGTTCCCCCAACCCCGCCAGCCGATTTGTTTGTCGCCGGGTTGGGCCCTTGCAAAGACCTGAGTTATGCCTCCCGTCGCCAAGGATAGGATCCCGTTCACTTCGCCCTTTCGGTTGTGGTGTTTCCCTAACCGGAACGTTCCAGGCCAGGGGCGGAGTGTAGTAACTTTCCCGCCCGATCGCAGGAGGCTGCGATGTTTCAAGCCATCTTCAACCGGATACTACCCCCGGCCCTTTCCGGGGCCGCCGTGCACAGGACGCTGGGAGGGATAGCCCCCGCCCAGGCGGCGATCGGCTTCACCGACGGCGGCCAGAGCCTAAGCTCGAGCCGGAGCGAGGACGTGGCCGATCTTGACCGCGACGGCGACCGGGATGCCTTCGCCGCCAACCACTCCCACGTCGGCAATAGCGTTTTGGTTAACCAAGGTGGAACACATGTCGGCACCGAAGGCCAGTTCGCCGACTCCGGCCAAGACCTTGATAACGCAAATAGTTAGGGAGTGGCGGCGGAGGCGGGGGCTGGGCCCTGGCCCCGACCTCTGGCGGGGATCCCCTGGTGGGCCTGCTCGCCCCTTCCGGTCGGGCTATTCCTGGTCCGGCGGTGGCTGCCCGAGCGATAGAGCGACGAGGCACGGCAGTCATCTCGGGCGGGCGCTTCGCCGCCCCGCTTGCCGGGCCAAGGGCAGCCTTCGCCGCCGCCCTTCTGGGGATTCCCCGCCCCGCGCCGAGGATTGCCGCAAACCCCGCTCGATGGTATAAACATGGGCTTGTCATCCCGATGCCGGGCGGCTTCTACTGCAGTGGCAAGGCGCCGCCGGGCCGGGAAATTCGCACGTCCGCCGTCACGTTCGGTGGGGTGTCCCGCCCCTGCCCGGGCAGCCAAAGGTCGCCAAGGCCCCGATATCGGGGCCGGGCCAGGGGCGGGATCGCCGGACGCGGGCGGGCGGAGGAGCCAACCCCGCGCACAGGAGCTTTATCGTGGAACCTATCAGCATGCGCGAAATGCTGGAAGCGGGCGTCCATTTCGGGCACCGCACCAGCCGCTGGCACCCCAAGATGGGCCCCTACATCTTCGGGGCCCGTAAGAAGATCCACATCATCAACCTGGAAAAGACCGTGCCGCTGTTTGAGCAGGCCCGCGCTTTCCTGCGCGACCTCGCCCACGACGGCGGCAAGGTGCTGTTCGTCGGCACCAAGAGCCAGGCCCGCGATGCCGTCGCGGAGCAAGCCGAGCGCTGCGGCATGTACTACGTGAATCACCGCTGGCCCGGCGGCATGCTCACCAACTGGCAGACCATCCGCAACTCCATCCAGCGCCTCAAGGACATCGAGCGCATGCGGGAGGATGGCACCTTTGATGTCATTCCCAAGAAGGAGGCCCTGCTCCTCGAGCGCGAGCGCTCCAAGCTGGAGCGCAGCCTGGGCGGCATCAAGGACATGGGCGGTATTCCCGATGCTCTATTTGTGATCGATATGGAGCGCGAGCAGATCGCCGTCAACGAGGCCAAAAAGCTCGGCCTGCCGGTGGTGGCGGTGGCGGACACCAACGTCAACCCGCGCAAGGCCGACTACATCATCCCCGGCAACGACGACTCCGTGCGGGCGGTCCGTCTTTATACCGAGGCCGTGGCCGACGCCATCATCGAGGGGCGCCAAGTCAAGGAGCAGGAGATGACTAGCCCGGTGGGCAACGACGAGGAGATGGTCGAGGTCACCGAAGAGGGCGGCGGCGAGCAGTAACCGCTGCCCGCTCGCTTAAGCGCAGGCCGGCCGCCGGTTCCGCCGGCGGCGTCGGCCGTTCGAGGGGCCGCCAACGGCCCGCGTTCGCCAATGGATTGCAGGGAGAGTGGCAGGGCAATGAGTATTAGCGCACAGGACGTCAAGACCCTCCGCGAGCGCACCGGTGCCGGCATGATGGAGTGCAAAAAGTGCCTCACCGAAGCCGAGGGCGAAATGGAAAAGGCCATGGAGCTGCTCAAGCAGCGGGGCCTCGCCCAGGCCGAGAAAAAGGCCGGCCGCACCGCCGCCGAGGGGGTGGTGACCAGCTACATCCACGGCAACGGCCATATCGGCGTTCTAGTGGAGGTCAACTGCGAGACCGACTTCGTCGCCAAGACGGACGACTTCCAGAGCTTCGCCCGGGACATCGCCATGCACGTCGCCGCCTCCAACCCGGAGTTCGTCCGCCGCGATAACATCCCGGAGGACCGGGTGCAGTCGGAGAAGGATTTGATCAAGGCCCAGTCCGCCGACGACATCGCCGGCAAGCCCGACCACGTGGTGGATCAGATCCTCGATGGCAAGCTGAACAAGGCCCTTTCGGCCATAACCTTGCTTGACCAGCCCTTCGTCAAGGACCCCGACAAGACGGTCGAGGAGGTCACTAAGGAGTTGGTGGCCACCATCGGCGAGAACGTCCGGGTTCGCCGCTTCGAGCGCTACGAGGTGGGCGAGGGTATCGAGGTGGAGCAAGAGGATTTCGCCGAAGAAGTCAAGGCTCAGCTGGGCGAGGAGTAACCCCGTCTTGGCGGGCCTGTGGGCCCGGCCGGGCTAGGTTCTGGAAACGCCGTTTGTCAGGGGCGGGCGCTCGGCGTCTGCCCGATCATCGTACGGGGGACCACCGGGGTGAGCGAGTCCGAGACAACGCCGCAGGAGCCGGCTTACCGCCGCGTGTTGCTCAAGCTCTCCGGCGAGGCGCTCATGGGGGAGGAGGACTACGGCATCAGCCGGCCCTTTCTGGAGCGCATCGCCCTGGAGATCCAGGAAGTGGCGGCCAGCGGCGTCCAAGTGGCGGTGGTTATCGGCGGCGGCAACATCTTCCGGGGGGTGGCCCCGGCGTCGCACGACATGGACCGTGCCACCGCGGACTATATGGGCATGTTAGCCACGGTCATGAATGCCCTCGCCCTGCAGGATGCCCTGGAGAACGAGGGGCTTCCCACGCGGGTGCAGACCGCCATCAGCATGCAGCAGATGGCCGAGCCCTACATCCGGCGGCGGGCCATCCGCCACTTGGAGAAGGGCCGGGTGGTAATCTTCGGGGCCGGCACCGGCAACCCCTTCTTCACCACTGATACCGCCGCCAGCCTGCGCTCCATGGAGATCGGCGCCGAGGCAGTGCTCAAGGGCACCAAGGTGGACGGGGTCTATACCGACGATCCCATGACCAATCCGGAGGCCATGCGCTATCGTCATCTCACTTACATGGACGTGATCGCCCAGGACCTCAAGGTCATGGATGCCACCGCCATCACTCTGTGCCGGGACAACCACCTGCCCATCGTCGTCTTCAATTGCGTCAAGCCGGGCGCCCTGCGGCGAGTGGTCCTCGGCGAGGATGAAGGCACATTCGTGGGGCCGGAGGAGGCCGAACGATGATCGAGGATATTGAGCAGGACACCGAGCAGCGGATGCAAAAAAGCGTAGAGTCTCTCAAGGATGACCTCGCCAAGGTTCGCACCGGCCGAGCCAACGCCAGCATTCTGGACCCGGTGACGGTGGAGTATTACGGCTCCCAGGTGCCGCTTTATCAGGTGGCCAACTTGTCCGTCCCGGATGCCCGGTCCATCGTGGTCAAGCCCTTCGAGCGGGACCTGATGCCCAAGATCGAAAGCGCCATACGCAACGCTGATCTGGGCCTCAACCCCATCGCCACCAGCGATGTCGTGCGCGTTCCCATGCCCGAGCTCACCGAGGAGCGGCGCAAAGAGATGGCCAAGCACGTGCGTCAGCTCGGCGAGGGAGCCCGGGTGGCTATCCGCAATATCCGACGGGATGCCAACCAAGACCTAAAGCAGCTGGAGAAGGAGGGCGAGGCCAGCGAGGATGACGTGCGGCGGGCGGAGAAGGGGGTCCAGGAGCTCACCGACCGCTACATTGCCGAGGTGGATGCCATCCTCGACGCCAAAGAAGCCGATCTGATGGAGGTGTGACGGGGTGACCGTGGAGCAGGGATGGACGGACCTCAGGATCCCCCGCCACGTCACCATCATCATGGATGGCAACGGTCGGTGGGCGGCGGCCCGGCATATGCCCCGCATTGAGGGCCATCGCAGGGGGGTGGAGGCCGTCCGGTCCACTGTGCGCTCCTGCCGGGAAGCGGGGGTGGAGGCGCTCACCCTGTTTGCTTTCTCCAGCGAGAACTGGCGTCGCCCGGCGGGGGAGGTTAGCTCCCTTATGGGACTCTTTCGCTTCGTGCTCGAGCGGGAAGCGCAGGCGCTTCGGCGCAATGGGGTACGCCTTAGGGTGATTGGCGATCGCGATGGCCTCGGCGCCGACATGGCCCGTCAGATCGAGGTCGCCGAGGCGGCCACCGCCGACGTCGACGGCATGACCCTGACCATTGCCGCCAATTATGGCGGGCGGTGGGATATGATGCAGGCCGCGCGCCGTCTGAGCGCCGAAGTTGCGGCCGGCGAGCGGCATCCCGAAAGCATCACAGAAGAAGCCATTCGCTCGCGTATGGCACTAGCGGATCTGCCCGAACCGGATCTGTTCATCCGCACCGGTGGTGAGCAGCGCATCAGTAATTTCCTCATCTGGCAGCTGGCCTATACTGAGCTGTACTTTACGCCCGCCCTGTGGCCTGATTTTGATGAGTCGGCCCTGGAAGAGGCCTTCAAGAGCTTCAGCAAGCGTCAACGCCGATTCGGCCGCACCGGTGGTCAGGTCAATAAGGTCCCAAGCGATTAAGGCCCGGCTTCTCACCGCTATCGTCCTAATTGCCCTGGCTCTGGTTGGCATCTTCTACCTGCCGCCCATGGGTATTCTTGCCCTGGGTCTGATCCTGGCCCTTCTGGCCGGCCTGGAGTGGGCCGAATTGAGCCATATCCATCGTCGGTGGGCCCAATGGCCCTTTGCCCTGCTCGTGGTGGCCGCCACCGCCGTCTTGACCGGCCTTCGCCCCGAGGCGTTGGCAGCGGCGGCGCTGGTGTGGTGGCTGCTGGTTGCGGCGGAGATTCCCGTTTTCTGGCCCCAGACCGACGAGCTTGCCTACCGGGCCGCCAATGGCCTCGCCGGGCTGGCCACTCTGGGGCCGGCACTGGCGTTGTTGGTGGTCCTGGTGCGCGAATCCCCCTGGGAGGCGGTGACCCTGCTGGTGGCGGTGTGGGCGGCGGACGTGGGTGCCTATGCGGTGGGTAGCTTTTTGGGTCGGCACCGCTTGGTCCCCCACATCAGTCCAGGTAAGACCTGGGAGGGTCTGATAGGGGGTGCCGTGCTAGGCGCTGCGGCCGCCGGGGCCATGGCCTGGGGGGCCTCGGAGGTGGGTCCCATCCCGGTTTTCGCCGGGATAGGGGCGCTGGTGGCCCTTGTGGGGCAAGTCGGCGACCTGGCCGTGTCCATGATCAAACGCCGGGCGGGACGCAAGGATTCAGGGCGTTTCCTGCCTGGACATGGGGGCATTCTGGATCGCATCGACAGCCTGACCGCGGCCGTACCGGTCTATGTTCTGTGTCTACGAGGGGTAGGCCTATGAGGCGGGTGGTCATACTGGGGGCCACGGGCTCCATCGGTACCAGCACCTTGGAGGTCATGGCCCTGAGCCCGGAGCGCTACGAAGCCTTCGCTTTGGTGGCCAATCGCAGCGGCGAGGCCCTCCTCGAAGCCTGCCGCCGCCACCGTCCCCGCTATGCCGTTCTGCGTGATCCGGCCGCCGCGGAGGAACTGGTGGATCTCCTTGGCAGGGAAGGGCTGGAAGGCATCGAGGTGCGCTCCGGCGAGACGGCCATGCAGGAGGTAGCGGCGCATCCCGAGGCCGATCAGGTGGTGGCGGGCATCGTGGGCGCCGCGGGTCTGGAGCCCACCCTGGCTGCCGTGCGGGCCGGCAAGCGGGTGCTTCTGGCCAACAAGGAATGCCTGGTGATGGCCGGGGCCTTGTTTATGGAGGAAGCCCGCCGGAATGGGGCGACCATCATTCCGGTGGACAGCGAGCACAACGCCATCTACCAGGTGTTCCCACCCGCCGAGGCCCGCTCTGGTGTGCGTGCCATCCATCTGACCGCCTCCGGCGGTCCTTTCCGGACCCGGCTGGCGGACTCCCTGGCCGATGTGACCCCGGCCGAGGCGGTTGCCCACCCCAACTGGGACATGGGGCCCAAGATCTCGGTGGACAGCGCCACCATGATGAACAAGGCCCTCGAGGTGATCGAGGCCCACTGGCTGTTCGGGATCCCCCCGGACGGCATCGAGGTGGTCGTGCATCCGGAAAGCATTGTCCATTCCATGGTTGAGTACCTCGACGGCTCGGTGCTTGCCCAGATGGGCCATCCGGACATGCGCACCCCCATTGCCGCAGCGCTTTCCTGGCCCCAGCGCACCGAATCCGGCGTGATGCGCCTGGACCTGCCGGCCGTGGCCCAGTTGAACTTCGAGGCGCCCGATTTCGAGCGCTTCCCCGCCCTGGGCCAGGCCTACCGGGCCCTGGAGGTGGGCGGAACCGCCCCGGCCATCCTCAACGCGGCCAACGAGGTCGCGGTGGCGGCGTTCCTTGACGGCCAATTGGACTTTCCGGGAATCAGCCGGACCATCGCCGCGACCCTGGACCGGGCCATACCGGCCCGAGCCGACTCGCTAAATACGGTAAGGGCCGCCGATGTGGAAGCGCGGGAGGTCGCGACGGAAGTGTTAAGTAGTTAAGTATTAAGTAGTTAAGGCACAAAAACGGCCGGATTTTCGGTGGGGATGGGCCGTTCCCTTAAGGCTTAACTACTTAATACTTGAAACGCTCTACCGAGTTCACCCATGGATATCCTCTTTACCCTGGCCATGTTCGTCGTGGCCATCGGGGTCCTGATCACCGTTCATGAGTACGGCCACTTCTGGGTGGCCCGCCGTGTGGGCGTCAAGGTGATCAAGTTCTCCGTGGGCTTCGGCCCGGCCCTGCTGTCATGGAAGGGCAAGGACGGTGTGCAGTATGCCGTCTCAGCCCTGCCACTGGGTGGTTACGTCAAGATGGCCGGCGAGGTGCCTGGAGAGGAGTCCGACCTGGCGCCCGGGGAGCAGCACCGCGCCTATAGCCGCAAGCCGGTGCCCCATCGTATGTCGGTAGCAGCTGCCGGGCCGGTAATGAACTTTCTGTTCGCCGCCTTGGCCTTTGTCGTGGTGTATTTGATCGGGGTCCAGGGGGTGGTGCCCCAGGTGGGGTATGTAGCCGAGGAGACTCCGGCGGCCGAGGCGGGCCTGCGCCCGGGGGACCGCATCACAGCGGTGGATGGCAGCCCCGTCCAGTCCTGGCAAGAGGCCCGCGTCGGCCTAATGAGCGCCGCCATGGGCAGCGAGGAGGTGCCGGTAACGGTCGCGGGAGATGGCGCCAGCCGTCAGCTTCGGCTGGATCTATCGCATATCGGCGGGGAAAACCTGCAAAGGGGCTTCCTTTACCGAAGCATTGGTTTGGCCCCCTATCAGCCGGTGATCGCCGATGAGGTGGAAGAGGACTCTCCGGCGTCCCTGGCGGGGCTGCGCCCCGGGGACCGCATCATGGAGCTGGAGGGCGAGCCCTTGGCTTCCTGGATGCGCTTTCTGGACCGGGTTAGGGCTAGCCCCGGTGAGCCGTTGTCGCTGACGGTGGAAGGGGAGGCCGGTCAGCGCCGGCTAACCATCACCCCCGAGCGGGTGGTGGAAGAGGGCGAGCCCATCGGTCGCATCGGCATGCGCCCCGAGCCCCTTCCCGACGACCTTCGGGTCACCGTGCGCTACGGACCGGTGGCGGCCGTTGGCCAGGGCTTGGCCAAGACCGGAGAGATGCTGTGGCTGACCGTGGAGATGCTGGGCCGGATGATCACCGGCTCCGTCTCATCGGACAACCTGGGCGGGCCCATCGCCATTGCCCAGTTCGCCGGCCAGTCGGCGGAAGCCGGGCTGGTGCCCTTCTTGTGGTTCCTGGCCATGATCAGCCTGAGTCTGGGCTTTTTGAATCTGCTGCCCATACCGGTGCTGGACGGGGGGCATCTACTGTTCCAGGCGGTCGAGGGCCTGCGCGGTCGACCCCTTTCCGACGAGACCATGGTTCGCTGGCAGCAGGTCGGTATCGCCCTCTTGCTAGCGATCATGGCCTTTGCTTTTTACAACGATATCCAACGGCTCTTCCAGTAATGGCCAAGCTCCGCGCTGCGCTCGCTATGGTCGTGGCGGTCACCGGGCTCGTCACCGCCCAGCAGGTCGCCGCCTTCACCGTGGACGAGATCCGGATCCGGGGTGCCCAGCGGATCGAAGAAGGCACGGTCCGCAATTATTTGCCCGTTGCGGCAGGTGATGATCTGCAGGCGGGGGACACCCAACGGGCCATCCACGCGCTCTACGACACCGGCTTCTTCCAAGACGTCCGCCTTCTGCGCGAGGACGGCACCCTGATCGTGGCAGTAACCGAGAAGTCGGTGGTCACCGAAGTTGTCTTCGAGGGCCTGGAGCAGCTGGACGAGGAGCGGGTGCGGGAGGCCTTCCAATCCTTCGGTCTGGAAGAACGCAAGATGTTCTCCCGGGCCGCGCTCGGGCGGGCTACCCTGGAGCTGGAGCGCCAGTACCACGCCCAGGGCTATTACGCGGTGGATGTGGAAAGCCAGGTTAAAGAGGTGGGCGAGGAAGGCGTGCGGGTGGCCTTCAAGATCGACGAAGGTGAGCCGGCCAAGATCTCCCAGATCCAGATCGTAGGCAACGAGCGCTTCAGCGACGCCACATTAAAGGACCAGTTTCAGCTCAGCGATTCGGCCGCCTTTGCCTTCATGTCGGGCAGGGGGCAGTACGCTCGGCAGCGCCTCATGGGGGACTTGGAGGCGCTGCGCTCCTACTACATGGACCGGGGCCACATCCGTTTCCAGATCGATTCTACTCCGGTGCAGCTTTCGCCCGACCGCAAGCACGTCTTCGTCACCATCAACCTCACTGAGGGTGCCAAGTACAAGGTCGCCAACATCGATTTCCAGGGAAGCACGGTCGTCGGGGAGGATCAGCTTTGGCCGCTGGTTCAGCTGGACGAGAAGGATCTGTTCTCCCGCAGCAAGGTCCAGGACACGGTGGAAGCCATCTCCAGGCGGGTCGGGGACGAGGGCTTTGCCTTTGCCAATATCAACCCCGTGCCCAAGGTCGACGAGGAAAGTCAAACCGTGGATCTCACCTTCCGGGTGGATCCTGGCAAACGGGTCAATGTTCGTCGGGTCCAGATTGAGGGCAACAGCCGGACCCAGGACCGGGTCATCCGCCGCGAATTCCGGCAGATGGAGGCGGCCCGCTACCAGACGAGCAAGGTCGAGCGTTCCAAGCAACGGGTCAACCGACTGGGCTATTTTGAAGAGGTCAATCTGGAGACCCCGGCGGTCGGGGACTCCGGGGAAGCCGTGGATATGGATCTGTCGGTGAAGGAGCAGCCCACGGGCCAGTTCAGCATCGGCCTCGGTTTCTCAGACGTTGAGGGGCTTTTGTTCACCAGCTCCATCAAGCAGCAGAACCTCTTCGGGCGGGGCCAGCGGGTCTCCCTGAACGCCGACATCGGCGGGGTGAACCAGACCTTAAACGCTTCGATAACGGAGCCCTACTTTACCGTCAACGGTACCTCTCTCGGCGGGGACCTTTTCTTTACCAAGCGCGATACGGATCGGCTCTCCGTCTTCCGCTTCACCCAGGATCGGGCCGGCGGCGCAGTCCGCATGGGCTTCCCACTGTCTGAGTATTGGCGGGACTCGCTGCGGCTGGCCTTCGAGCGCACCGACACCGAGAGCGGAACCCTGGACTTGAGTGGCGGTGACAAGGAATTCCTCGGGGTGCAGAGCCACATCAAGCTCCGCAACACCCTGACCTACGATTCGCGGGGTTCCACCACCTTCCCCCGGCGGGGCTGGAAGACCAGTCTCCGCGGGGAGGTGTCCGTGCCTGGCGGGGATACTCGCTACTACGAGGTGGGCCTGGATTCCAAGGTGTATTTCCCGGTTTTCGATGCCTCGGCCTGGTCGCTGGGAATCAAAACCGCCCGTCTGGAAGGCTACGGCGGCAACCGGGTGCCGTTCTACGAGCGCTTCTATCTGGGCGGTGCGCGCAGCGTGCGCGGTTTCGAAACCTTCAGCCTGGGCCCGAAGGATGCCGATGGCGATCCGGTGGGTGGCGTGACCAAGCTCCAGGCCAACACCGAGTTGGTCTTCCCGTTCCCCGGTCAGGCTTCCGGGCGGGGCCTACGATGGGCCCTGTTCGCGGATACTGGCTGGGTGTACGGCGCCGGCGAGGAGATCGATCTCGACAAGCTGCGCGCCGCTGCGGGCGTGGGATTCCGCTGGTTCTCGCCCATGGGGCCGCTTCGGTTCGATTACGCCCTACCGGTGATCGAGGACCCCGGGGATGACACCAAACGCTTCCAGTTCACCATCGGAACCCAGATCTAGCCGCCCAAAGGGGTTGGGGCTTGCCGGTGGTAAGCCTAAACCAATTGGTCATTGCCGCTGACCGGTCGAGCCCCCTGCTCCGGGGCGCGCTATACTAACCGTTACAGCAAGGGGCCGGAGGGCCTAGGAGGAGTTCGCTATGGGGCACAGATGGAAATCGGTGATGCTGGCCGTCCTGGTGGCCGTTTTGGTCCCCGCCGCTCCGGCTGTAGCCGCTGAGTACAAAATCGGTTACGTGGATGTGCGCAAGGTGGTCCAGGAATCGGAGCAGGCCCAGCAAGCCAAGGGCGAGCTGGAGACCAAGGTTGCCGAGCGCAAGGAGCAGCTTGCGCGCAAGCGCCAGAAGGTGCAGGACCTGCAAAAGGAGCTGGAGAACCAGGGGAGCCTGATGAGCGAGGAGCAGGAGAAGGCCAAAAAGCGCCGTCTCCAGGAAGCCATGCGCGAGCTCCGCCGCCTCCAGCAACAGGCCCAGGAGGATCTCGACACCCGCAAGAATCAGGTGCTCAAGGACATCTACGATCAGGTCTTCCAGATCGCCAATCGGATCGGCAAGCAAGAGGAGTTCGACCTCATCCTTACCGCACCATCGGCCCTTTATGTGGCCGACCGCGTGGATCTGACCCAGCGCGTCCTGGCCGAGGTCAATGATGGCGGGAGCGGTGGTTGAATGCCTAGGGCCCGTCAAGCGTCCACGACGGGAGAACTGGCGGCGGAGCTCGGGGCCGAGCTTCGTGGTGCCGAGGATATCGCCGTCACCGGGGCTTCTACGCTGGAAGCCGCCGATACCGGCGACTTGGCCTTTTTTACCAGCAAGCGCTACCTGAACCAGCTGGAGGCCACCGAAGCGGCGGCGGTGATCTTAGACGCGGAGGCGGCCCCGGCCTGTCCCACTGTGGCCCTACTTGTAGCCAATCCCTACGCTGCCTGGGCGCGGGCACTGGAACGCCTGTTCCCGGAGCCGGTGCCTGAGCCGGGTGTTCATCACAGTGCCGTCATCGGCCCCGAGGCCGAGGTCGATCCAGCTGCCCGCGTCGACGCCCATGCCGTAATCGGGGCCAGAAGCCGAGTGGAGGCCGGCGCCTGGATCGAGGCCAATGCGGTGCTGGGCGCGGATTGTCGCGTCGGTGCCGGGACCCGGATCGGTCCCAACGCCACCCTGTATGACGGTACCGAGGTGGGTGAACGGGCCCATATCCATGCCTCGGCTGTACTGGGGTCTCGAGGCTTTGGCCTGGCCCCGGAGGGTGAGGGCTACCGCGAGATCCCGCAGGTGGGCCGGGTGGTGGTGGCGGATGATGTGGAGATCGGTGCCGGCACCGCCATCGACCGGGCGGCCTTGGAAGAGACCCGCGTCGGCCGCGGGGCCAAGATCGACAACCTGGTCCAGATCGCCCATAACGTCCAAATCGGTGACCATTGCGTCATATCGGGCCAGGTGGGCTTCGCCGGCAGCACCGAGCTTGGCAGCCACTGCACCGTTGCCGCCCAGGCAGGCGTCGCCGGCCACCTTCAGGTGGCCGGCGGCACCACCATCAGCGCCAAAGCCGGTGTCATCAGCGATATCGGGGAGCCCGGGGTGTATTCGGGCTTCCCCCACCAACCCCACGCGAAATGGCGGCGGGACATGGCCGCCCTCCGTCATCTCCGGGAGCTGCGCAAGCGTCTGGAGGCCCTGGAGCGGGTGACCAAGGCAAACGGCCAAGGAGATTCGTGACGTGGAAGGGAATCAGAACGAGCTCGGCATTGAGACCATTCTCAACCATCTCCCCCACCGCTACCCCTTCCTGCTGGTGGATCGGATCCTCGACTGGGAGGCGGGTACCCGCATGACTGCGGTTAAGAACGTGACCTTCAACGAGCCGTTCTTCAATGGCCATTTCCCCGATTACCCCATCATGCCGGGAGTGCTGATTGTCGAGGCCATGGTCCAGGTGGGCGGGCTTTTGGCCTGCAAATCCGAGCCCGAGGCCGATCGCAACAAGTTATTGTACTTTATGGGGATCGATAAGGCCCGCTTTCGGCGCCCGGTGACCCCCGGAGACCAGGTGCGTATGGAGGTGGAGGTCACCAAGCACCGGGGCAAGGTCTGGCAATTCGAGGCGGTTGCCCTAGTGGACGGCGAGCGCGTCGCCGATGCCCAGCTCATGGCCACTATCACGGCGGAATGACGTCATGATCCACGAAACGGCGTTGGTCGACCCCCGGGCCGAGGTGGCCAACGATGTGGAGGTAGGTCCGTTCACCATGATCGGACCGGGTGTCCGACTGGGTGCGGGCTGCCGCGTTGGCCCCCATGCGGTCGTGGAGGGCAATACCGACCTGGGCCCCGGCTGCCAGGTGTACCAGTTCGCCTCGGTGGGGGCGCCGCCCCAGGACCAGAAGTTCGCCGGCGGTAATACCCGCCTGGAGGTGGGCGCCGGTACCGTTATCCGGGAGTGCGCTACACTGCACGTGGGCACCGAGGAGGATGAGGGTGTCACCCAGGTTGGGGCCGATTGCCTGGTGATGGCCTATGTGCATATCGCCCACGATTGCCGGGTGGGCGATGGCGTCATACTGTCCAATGCGGTGACGCTAGCTGGCCACGTTCACGTCGGTGACCATGTTGTGCTCGGCGGCATGAGCGCCATCCATCAGTTCAGCCGCATCGGCCCCTATGCCTTCATCGGGGGGGCCTCGGCGGTCTCCATGGATGTGCCGCCGTATGCCTCGGTGGCGGGCAATCGGGCAAGGCTGTACGGGCCAAACTCGGTGGGGCTGGAGCGCGCCGGTTTCTCCAGGGAGACCGTCGACGGCCTCAAGCGGGCGTTCAAGGCCCTGTTCCACAAGAAGCGGCCGCGCGAACAGGCCTTGGCGGAAATGGCCGAAAGCCCCGATGCCGCCATTCCCGAGGTGCGAGAGCTGATGGACTTCTTCCGGGAATCCGAACGGGGAGTGGTGCGGTGAGCCCGCCTAAGTTGCGCCGATCCAAACTGCAACGAGGCGGCGCGTCAGCGGCGACCCCGCCTAAGTCTATCCGACCTAAACGCCAACGGAACGGCGCGTCGGCGGCGGTCGAAGCCGCCTCGGGCGATGGGCTCATCGGGCTGATTGCGGGCTACGGACGCTTTCCTCTGCTTTACGCGCAGAACCTCAAAGCTCAAGGCTATCGCATTTTTTGTGCCGCCATCCGCGAGGAGACCGATCCGGCGGTGGCCGAGGTGGTCGACGACTGCCGCTGGCTGCGGCTGGGCCAGCTGGGCAAGCTGATCGACGCCTTCCGCGACGCCGGGGTCGGCGAGGCGGTCATGGCCGGCAAGGTGCACAAGACCCGGATCTATCAGCTGCGCCCCGATATGCGGGCCGTTCGGCTCATGGCCCGAGCTCCGGATCACAAGGACGACACCCTGCTGGGAGCCGTAGCCGACGAATTGGAGCGCAATGGCATCCGGTTGGTTTCTTCCATTGCCCATGCGGGTGAGCTGCTGCCCGGTCCCGGTCCCCTGACCCGGCGGGCTCCCAATGGGGAGGAGCGTGGTGACATCGACTTCGGCTGGGATCTGGCCAAGGCCGTGGCCGGGCTCGATGTGGGCCAGAGCATGGTCATCAAGAACCGGGCGGTTATGGCGGTAGAGGCGATAGAAGGCACCGACGCTGCCATTGCCCGCGGTGGCGAGCTGGGTGGCGGCGGCGGGGTCACCGTGGTCAAGGTCGCCAAACCGAGCCAGGATGTCCGCTTCGACGTGCCCACCGTGGGGACCGACACCATCCGGGCCATGGCGGCGGTGGGGGCCAGCTGCCTGGCCCTGGAGGCGGGCATGACGCTGGTCCTGGACCGCGCGGAGCTGGTGGCCGAGGCCGATGCCGCGGGCATTGCCATCGTTATGGAAAAGGGGACTCAGGGTGCCGCAGAGGAAGGACCCCAATGAGTGAGCCAATTCGTGCCGGCGTTCTGGGCGTCGGCAGCCTGGGCCGCTATCACGCCCAGAAGTACGCCGCCCATGCGGGAACCGAGCTGGTGGGTGTGTTCGACCCTGACATGGAGCGGGCCGAAGGGGTCGCCGCCGAGACCGGCTGCGTCGCCTTCCCCGATGCCGGGTCCCTGGTAGAGAGGGTGGACGCGCTGACCATCGCCGCCCCCACCGAAGTCCACGCCGCCCTGGGCGTGAAGGCCCTGAACGCCGGGGTGGATGTCCTCATGGAAAAACCCCTGGCGGCAAATCGGTCGGAGGCGGACGATCTGGTCGCCGCTGCCGACGCCTCGGGCCGGATCCTCCAGGTGGGCCATCTCATGCGCTTCCATCCCGGCGTGCGTCGGCTCGCCGAAAGCGGCATGGATCCTCGCCCCCCGCAATACCTGGAGGCCAACCGCCTCAACACCTTCCAGCCTCGGTCGCTGGATATCGACGTCATTCTCGATCTGATGGTCCACGACTTAGACCTGATCCTGCGCTGGGTAGACTCCCCTGTGGCCGAGGTGCGCGCCATCGGCATCCCGGTGGTCACCGACAAGGTGGACATGGCCAACGCCCGCATTGCCTTCGAAAACGGCGCCGTGGCCAACCTCACCGCCTCCCGAGTGGCTCGTAAGCAGGTCCGCGAGGTTCGGATGTTCCAGCCCCATCGCTACGTCTCTGTGGATTTCGTGGACAGCACCATGGGGGTCTACGAGCTCGATGAGTCCGCCGATGACAGCCCCGTTCCCGGCACTCGGGGCAAGCAGCTGGAGCTCGACGCCGCCGACCTGCTGGCCGAGGAGGTGGACGCCTTCGTCCAGGCCTGTGCCGGTGGGCTCAGCGACGGGGTCAGCGGCCGCGAGGGTCGGGCCGCCCTGAGCCTGGGACTGGATGTGCGCGCCGCCATCGAGGACCATTTCGAGCGCTACGGTGCTGGCAGCCTGCATCAGGGGGTGGCGCCATGACCACCCCCATGGTGGACCTTTCCGCTCAGATGGCCGGGCTCATGGCAGAGATCGAGCCGGAGCTCCGCGAGGTGCTGGCCTCGGGTCAGTTCATTCTGGGCCCGCGCGAGCAGGCCTTCGAAGCCGAGGCCGCCGAGTTTTTGGGGGTAAGGCGGGCCGTGGGCGTGGCCTCCGGAACCGACGCCCTCCATCTGGCTTTGCGCGGGGCGGGTGTCGGTCCGGGCGACGAAGTCATAACCACGCCGTTTTCCTTCGCCGCCACCGCCGAGGCCATTCTCTACACGGGTGCGACCCCGGTGTTCGCCGATATCGACCCCTATACCCTCAACCTCGATCCGGAGCGCGCTGAAGCGGAGGTAACCGGTCGCACCAAGGCCCTGCTGCCCGTTCATCTTTTCGGCCAGCCGGTGGCCATGGAAGCCTTGGACGACGTCGCCGAGCGCTTCGGGCTGACCGTCATCGAGGACTGCGCCCAAAGCTTCGGGGCTGCGCGGAGTGGGCGCATGACGGGCGCCTGGGGTAGGGCCGGGGCCTTTAGCTTCTTTCCCAGCAAAAACCTCGGCGGCGCCGGCGACGGTGGGCTGGTCACCACCGACGACGATGACTTCGCCGATCACCTGCTGCGGCTGCGCAATCACGGCTCAAGTCGGCCCTACTACCACGACGAGCTGGGCTTTAATAGCCGGCTGGACGAGTTCCAGGCGGTGGTGCTGCGCGCCAAGCTACGCCATATCCGGGCCTACAACGAGGGCCGGCGGCGGGTGGCCATGGCCTACCGCCGCAATCTGGCCGAGGCCGTCGTCCACCTGCCCAACGAGGCGGTGGAGGGCACCCACGTCTACCACCAGTTCGTGATCCAGGCCAGCAACCGCGACGAGGTACGGGATGCCCTCCAGGCCGCCGACATCGCCTCGGCCGTTTACTACGCGGTGCCACTCCACCGCCAGCCGGTGTTCGCCCCCCATGCCGGGGACGCCCGCTGCGACGTGGCCGACCGGGTGGCCCAACGGGTGTTGGCCCTGCCTATTTTTCCTGAGCTGGCCAAGGAGGAGGTGGAGCGCATCGCCGCCGTGGTGGAGGGGTCGGCCCGTCCGTGACCGATGTAGCCGCCAAGGCCGGTTCGCGGGTCCTCATCGTGGCCGGCGAGGCCTCCGGCGACGCCATCGGGGCTGGCCTCATCAGGGCCTTGCGCGAGCGCCTGCCGGACGCTTCTTTCGAGGGCGTGGCCGGACCCCGCATGGAGGCCGCCGGCTGCCGGGCCCTGTTTCCTGTGGACAAGCTTGCCGTGGTGGGACTGACCGAAGTCCTGCGCCACTTCCGAGGCATCCGCGCCGTTTTTAGGGGCCTCCAGGAACGCCTCCGGGCGGACCCGCCGGACCTGCTGGTGTGCGTCGACCTGCCGGATTTCAACCTACGTCTGGCCAAGGCGGCTAAGCGCGCCGGTGTCCCCGTGGTGTATTACGTCAGCCCCCAGGTGTGGGCCTGGCGCCAGGGACGGGTGCGTGCCATTGCGCGGCTAGTGGATCACATGATGGTCATCTTCCCCTTCGAGACCGCCCTCTACGAGGCCGCCGGGGTGCCGGTTACCTACGTAGGCCACCCCGTGGTGGAGCGTTTGGCCGAGGTCTCCGGCCGGTCCCAGGCCCGCCAATCCTTGGGGCTGTCGACGGAGGGGCCGATGGTGGCTCTGCTCCCCGGCAGCCGGCGTTCCGAGGCCCTGCGCATGGTGCCCATCCTGCTGGAGGCTGCCGAGCGCCTGTCCGAACGGCACCCCGGCGTACGCTTTGTGCTGCCGGTGGCGGGTCCTCAGGTGGCTCGCGTTCTGGACGAGGCCCAGTCCGAGATGGGGCCGCCGGACTTGGTCCGCTGCGAAGACAGCGTGACCGCCACCGCCGCTGCCGACTGTGCCGCGGTGACTTCGGGGACGGCCACCCTGGAGACGGCGGTGGTGGGCACGCCCCTGATCGTTCTCTACAAGCTGTCACCGCTGACTTTCTGGTTGGCCCGCAGGTTGGTCAAGGTGCCGTATATCGGCATGGTCAATCTGATCGCCCACCGCGAAGTTGCCCCCGAGCTGATCCAGGAGGACTGCGAGCCGGAGACGGTGGCAACGGTCCTGGAGGAGCTATTGGCCGACCCCGAGCGCCTGGCCCGGGCCCGGGCCGATCTGGCGGAAGTGCGCGAGACCCTAGGCACGCAGCCTTCGGCGCGGGCCGCCGAGGTGGTGGCGGGGTTTTTGTGACCAAGATTGAGGACGATAGCCAGCTGGGGCTCCCCCTCGGCGGAGGGTATGAGGCGGCGCAGCGGCCCCTGGTAGCCCCCGGCGAGCCGGGGCCCGGAGCGCTGGTGGCCGGTGTCGACGAGGCCGGGCGCGGCCCCCTGGCCGGGCCAGTGGCGGCGGCAGCGGTGGTGCTGGCCGAGCCTAACGCGGTGACCGGGATCACCGACTCCAAGAAGTTGGCCCCCAAGCGCCGGCGGGAGCTTCAGGACGCCATTCTGGGGCAGGCCTTCGCAGCGGGCCTGGGCTGGGCCGAGGCCGACGAGATCGATGCGGTTAATGTCGGCCAGGCCACCCACCGGGCCATGGAGCGGGCGGTGGCCGCCCTGGGCATGCGACCCGACGAGCTTCGGATCGACGGCAACAGCCGGCCGGCGGGGCTTCCGCAGGCCCACTGCATCGTCGGCGGTGACGGCGCCGACTCGGCCATCGGCGCCGCCTCCATCCTGGCCAAGGTCATCCGGGACGACTGGATGGCCGACTACGACGTCCGCTATCCGGGCTACGGCTTCGCCCGCCACAAGGGCTACGGCACCGCCGAGCACCGGGAGGCCGTCAAGCGCCTAGGCCCCTCGCCGATCCATCGGCGATCGTTTACCATCAAGTAATCCGTGTTCAGTGTTCAGTTTTCAGTAAAGGCCTTTCAGGCTGCGGGGTTGGCCGTTCACTGAACACTGCCAACTGAACACTGAAAACTTGTTGGATTTGCCATCATGCCCGACCAGCCCCCCTTCGTCCATCTCCACTGCCACTCCGAGCTCTCCCTAGTCGATGGCACCCTCCGCGTCCCGGACCTCATCGACCGGGCCAAGGCCATGGGCATGCCGGCGGTGGCGCTCACCGACCACGGCAACCTGTTCGCCTTGGTGGGCTTCTACAACAAGGCCCTTGAGGCTGGGATCAAGCCCATCATCGGCTCGGAGGTGTGGCTGGCCGCCGACGGGGACGCCCCCGCTACTCAGCTGGTGCTGCTCGCCCGCGACCGTACCGGCTACCGCAATCTGGTGGAGCTATCCTCCAAGGGCTATGTGGATGGGCAGGTGCGGGGTCAGCCGCGGCTTAAGCGCGAATGGCTGGCCGCCCACGGCGACGGGCTGATTGCCCTGTCCGCCAATCTGGACGGCGAGGTGGGCTACTGGCTGGCCCGGGGACGCAAGGAGGCTGCCGAGGCGGCAGCCCGTTGGTACCGGGAAACCTTCCCCGCAGGCTTCTATCTGGAGCTGCAGCGTACCGGGCGCACCGGCCAGGAAGAGGTCAACCGGGCCAGCCTCGAAGTTGCCCGTGAGCTGGGGCTGCCAGTGGTGGCAACCAACAACGTCCACTTCCCCGAGCCGGAGGACGTGGAAGCTCACGAGGTGCGGGTGGCCATCGCCGAGGGCACGACCCTGGACCGGCGCCGCCGCGGCTCCCGCTATACCGAGCAGAACCACCTGCGCAGCGGCGACGACATGGCCGGTCTGTTCGAGGACGTCCCCGAGGCCCTGGCCAACGCCGGTCACATCGCGGCCCGCTGCAATGTGGAGCTGTCCTTCGGCACCCCCTATCTACCCAATTACCAGCCGCCGGGTGGTCGCTCTATCGAGGAGTATTTCCCCGAAGCGGCGCGCGCCGGCCTGGAGGAGCGCTTCGAACCGATCCTGGCACGGGAGCCGGCCGAGCGCCACGGCGAGGTGCGCGACCAGTACTGGCGCCGGCTGGAGCACGAGGTGGGCATCATCGATCAGATGGGCTTTTCGGCCTACTTCCTGATCGTTGCGGACTTCATCCAGTGGGCCAAGGACAATGATGTCCCGGTGGGGCCGGGCCGGGGCTCCGGAGCGGGATCGTTGGTGGCTTTCGCGCTCCAGGTCACCGATGTCGACCCCATCCGCTACGGCCTGCTTTTCGAGCGCTTCCTCAATCCCGAGCGCGTGTCCATGCCCGACTTCGACGTCGATTTCTGCATGGAGAAGCGGGACCGGGTCATCGACTACGTCACCGACAAGTACGGCCGCGACAACGTGGCCCAGATCATCACCTACGGCACCATGAAGGCCAAGGCGGTGGTGCGCGACGTGGGGCGGGTGCTCGGCCACCCCTTCGGCTATGTGGACAAGATCGCCAAGCTGGTACCCGGCGATCTAGGGGTTACCCTGGATGATGCCCTCAAGCAGGAGGACGACCTCCGGGGGCGTTACGAGAACGAGGAGGACGTGCGCACCCTAATCGACCACGGCCGGCGGCTGGAAGGGCTGGCGCGCAACGCCGGCACCCACGCCGGCGGCGTGGTGATCTCGCCGAGCCCGCTGACGGACTTCACGCCCCTGTTCAAGGAAGCCGACGGCGATACCGTCACTACCCAGTTCGACAAGGACGATGTGGAGGAGGCGGGCCTGGTCAAGTTCGACTTCCTGGGTCTGCGCACCCTCACGGTGATTGACAAGGCGGTGGCCCAGGTCAATCGCTCGCGCCAGGCCGCCGGCGAGGCGCCCCTGGGCATCGAGAACATCCCCATGGATGACGGCGCTACCTTCGAGCTCCTGCGCCGCTGCGAGACCACGGCGGTTTTTCAGCTGGAGTCCTCCGGGATGAAGGAGCTCATCCAGCGCCTGCAGCCGGAGCGGTTCGAGGATCTCATCGCCTTGGTGGCGCTCTACCGCCCCGGTCCCCTGGAGTCGGGCATGGTGGACGACTACGTGGAACGCCGGCACGGGCGGCAGACGGACTGGAGCTACCCCCATCCCTGGCTGGAGGAGGTCCTCAAGGAGACCTACGGGGTCATCCTGTACCAGGAGCAGGTGATGCAGATCGCCCAGGTGCTGGCCAGCTACAGCCTGGGCGCCGCCGATCTCCTGCGCCGCGCCATGGGGAAGAAGAAGGCCAAGGAAATGGCCAAGCAGCGCGAGATCTTTTTGGCCGGTGCGCGCGAGAACGGCATCCCCGACGACCAGGCCGCCACCATCTTCGATCTGATGGAGAAGTTCGCCGGCTACGGCTTCAACAAATCCCACTCCGCCGCCTACGCACTCATCTCCTACCGCACAGCCTACCTCAAGGCCCACTACCCGGCCGGGCTCATGGCAGCAGTGCTGTCGTCGGACATGAACAACACCGACAAGGTGGTCAACTTCATCGGTGACTGCCGCCAGATGGGCCTCGCGGTACTGCCGCCGGACATCAACCGCTCCGACCTGGAGTTTACGGTGGAGAACAAGGCAGTGGCGTCGGGTCAGCCCGGGGACATCCGCTACGGTCTGGGCGCAATCAAGGGCGCCGGCGAAGCCGCGTTGGAGGCCATCCTAGCCGAGCGGGCCAGCGGCGGGCCCTTCAATGACCTGTTCGAGTTCGCCAGCCGGGTGGATCTGCGGCGGGCCAACAAGCGGGTGGCCGAGGCCCTGAT
The DNA here is from genome assembly GCF_036628635.1 of Thiohalorhabdus sp. Taxonomy (GTDB): domain Bacteria; phylum Pseudomonadota; class Gammaproteobacteria; order Thiohalorhabdales; family Thiohalorhabdaceae; genus Thiohalorhabdus. Next base: position 105,806 of record NZ_JAZKRM010000002.1, read on the forward strand.
CCGTGCCGGTGCCATGGATCCCCTGGGGCCCTCGCGGGCGGCCCTGCTGGCGGTTCTGGATGTCGCCTTCGAGGAAGGTGTGCGGGTCCAGCAGGATATCGCGGTTGGCCAGGACAGCCTGTTCGCCGAAGCCGAACCGGCGGAAGGTGGGGAATACCCCGAAGTCCCCGAGCTCGACAGCCGGGAGCGCCTGCGCGGCGAAAAGGCCACCCTGGGTCTGTACCTCTCCGGGCACCCGCTGGATGACCGTATGGACGAGCTCGCCGGGCTCACCCACGGCCGCATCCGCGACCTCAATCCGGGGGAGGGTGACATGGTAGTCATCGCCGGCCTGGTGGCCAGCCTCAAGGAGATCAACAATCGTCGGGGGGAGCGCATGGCCTTCGCCGCCTTGGAGGACCCTTCCGGCCGGGCGGAGGGGGTGGTGTTCGCCGAGGCCTACGGCGGGGTCAGGGACTGGCTGCGCGGCGACGAGCCTTTGGCGGTGGTGGAGGGCCGGGCCGCGCCTGACGAGCAGGCAGGCGGCTACAAGATTACCGCCGAACGCATCATGACGCTGGAGGAGGCCCGGGTCGAGCGGGCCCAGGCACTGGAGCTGGGAGTTAGGGCTCCGGAGCTGGGACCAGCGGCCGCCGAGCGGCTGGGAGGATTGCTCCAGGAGCATCCGGGCCAATGCCCGGTGTGGATCGACTACCGCATCCCCGGGCGGGCCCGGGCCCGGCTACGCATGCCCCAGATGGTCCATCCCGGGCCGGCCTTGCTCGAAGCCTTGGGCGGGGTTATCGGCGATGAGGCGGTCCAGGTGCGATTCGGCCGCGAAGGCTAGGTTTTTCATCGGGGGTCGAGGACCGGTATAATCCACCGGTTTGCGGCAGCGCTAAGCGCCGGGAAGGGGAGGGCCCGGATTCGGCGCCCCACCGGATCGGCAACCGAGGATCGCCGAGCATGAAAAACCGCTTTCTCGACTTCGAGCAGCCCATCGCCGAACTGGAAGCGAAGATCGAGGAGCTGCGCTACGTCACCGATGACGAAGCGGATCTCAATATCGCCGAGGAGATTGAACGCCTCGAGCGCAAGAATCGCCGCCAGACGGAAAAGATCTACGGCAACCTGACCCCCTGGCAAGTTTCCCAGGTAGCCCGGCACCCCACCCGGCCCTATACCCTCGATTACCTAGGGCGCATCTTCACCGGTTTCCAGGAGCTCCATGGCGACCGGCTGTTCGCCGATGATCCCGCCCTGGTGGGCGGCACCGCCCGCCTCGAGGGTCGGCCCGTTATGATCATCGGCCACCAGAAGGGCCGGGATACCAAGGAAAAACTCCGGCGCAACTTCGGCATGCCCCGACCTGAAGGGTATCGCAAGGCCCTTCGCCTGATGCGGCTGGCGGAGAAGTTCCGGCTTCCGGTGCTAACCTTCATCGACACGCCCGGCGCCTATCCAGGGGTAGGCGCGGAGGAACGCGGCCAGAGTGAGGCCATCGCCCGCAATCTGCGGGAAATGGCACGCCTGCGTACGCCTGTGATGGCCACGGTAATTGGCGAGGGTGGTAGCGGCGGCGCCCTGGGTATCGGTGTGGGCGACCGGCTCCTCATGCTGCAGTACGCCACCTATTCGGTAATTAGCCCTGAGGGTTGCGCCTCTATCCTGTACAAGGACAGCGGTCGCGCCGAGGAGGCGGCCGAAGCCATGGGCATCACGGCCGAACGGATCCGCAAATTCGGGCTGATTGATGAAGTGGTTGGTGAGCCTCTGGGGGGTGCCCATCGTGACCCGGATGCCATGGCCGATGTTTTGCGCCCGATCCTGGTCGGCCACATCGATCACCTGCAGGCCCAGCCCATGGATCAGCTGTTGGAGGAGCGTTACCAGCGGCTGATGAGCCTGGGTTCCTTCGACGAGGAAGCCTGAGCCGCCCTCTCAGGTTCCCCCGTTTCGGGCCTGTCGTGTCCTGTCCCAGAATTGTGTAGGGGCTCCTGGGGCAGGCCATTGCGTATGCGGAGTGGCCCCATGCTGCCGCGCCACCCTCTTCGGGATCCTTTCCTGAGCCGTCTGGACGAGCACTTGCGTCGGGATCTTGCGGTTCCCGCAGGGGCGCGGCTTCATGCGGCCTTCAGCGGGGGTCTGGACTCCACCGCCCTGTTGGTGTCCCTGGCGGCGCTGGCTCCCGTGCGCGGTTACAAGGTCCAAGCCGTCCACGTGCACCATGGGCTCCAGGACGAGGCCGACGACTGGGTGGCGGTTGCGCGCCAGACTGCCGCGTCCCTGGGGGTGGCGCTCCAGGTTAGTCACTGGGAAGGGGCGTTGGCGGCCGGGGAGAGCGAGGAGGCGGCGGCCCGGGAGGCCCGCTATCGACTCCTGGAGGCCGAGGTGGGCGCTGGCGACTGGCTGATGACCGCCCATCAGGCCGACGATCAGGCGGAGACCGTGGTCCTTTTCCTGACCCGTGGCGCCGGGCTCGACGGCCTCTCCGGCATTGAGCGCTGCCGGCCTTTCGGGGCCGGCCGGCTGGCCCGGCCGCTTCTGCCGTTCCGCCGGGCGGAGCTGGCGGCCTTTGCCAAGCGCTGCGGGCTCGCATCCGTCAAGGACCCCTCCAACCGGGACCGGCGCTTCGCCCGGGTACGCGTCCGGGAAGAGGTGCTGCCCTGCCTGACTGAGGCGGTGGGGTCGCAGGTGAGCCCGGCGGTGGCCCGTTCCGCCGACCTTCTCCAGGACGCCCGTGAGGTCCTGGAGGGAGTGGCGGCCCGCCGAGTGGATGAGCTGGGCCGGCCCGGTCCGCCCCCGGTTCTGGACGCCGCTGGGCTGGCCGGCCTTAATCCCGCGGAAGGGCGCCTGGTGCTGCGGGAGGCCTTGCGCCGGGCCGGGCAGGCCCTGCCGGAACGGGACCAGCTGGAGCGCGCCCGTCGGCTGGCCGCCCGCATCGAGGCGGCGGGCAGCGTGGCATGGTCCGGTGGCGGGGTGCAGCGCCGAGGCGGTGAGCTGGTGCTGCGGATCGGCGACGAAGGGCGGTGACGGCCGGACCCCTTGCCCGGGTGGGGACGGGGCCCCATTCTGGCCCCAGGGTGCGGGGCGCACGGGTACGCCAAAACATCGGTCGGGGCCGTAATCGGCCCTGATGGGGCGAATGACGACACCGGGGACAACGGGACGGCGAATGAGCGATAGCATCGGGGCGCAAGCGGCGAGCCGCCACACCAAATTCATCTTCATCACCGGGGGCGTGGTCTCCTCCCTGGGCAAAGGCATCGCTTCGGCCTCGCTGGGGGCCTTGCTGGAGGCGCGCGGTCTCAAGGTCACCTTCCAGAAGCTCGATCCCTACATCAACGTGGACCCGGGGACCATGAGCCCCTTCCAGCATGGCGAGGTGTTCGTCACCGCCGACGGTGCCGAAACCGACCTGGACCTGGGTCACTATGAGCGTTTCTCCCACGCCCGCATGTCGGCCCGGAACAATTTCACCACGGGCCAGATCTACGAGTCGGTGATCAAGAAGGAGCGCCGCGGTGATTATCTGGGGGGCACGGTGCAGGTCATCCCCCATGTTACCGACGAGATCAAGGCATCCATCCTGTCGGTGGGGGACAGCGCCGATGTGGCCCTGGTGGAGATCGGCGGCACCGTGGGCGATATCGAGTCCCTGCCGTTCATGGAGGCCATCCGCCAGCTTGGGGTGGAGCTCGCCGGCAGCTGCCTCTACATCCACCTCACCCTGGTGCCCTACATCCCCTCCGCCGGTGAGATGAAGACCAAGCCCACCCAGCATTCGGTCAAGGAGCTGCGGGAGATCGGCATCCAGCCCGATATCCTGCTGTGCCGCGCCGATCGCGATATCCCCGAGGATCAGCGACGCAAGCTGGGACTGTTCTCAAACGTTCCCGAGCGGGCCGTGGTTACCGTCCGGGACGTGGATACCATTTATAAGGTGCCACTGGGGCTCTACCGCCAAGAGCTGGATTCCATCGTTCTGGAGCGGCTGGGCATTGAAGCCGGCGGCCCCGACCTGGCCCCCTGGGAGCGCATCGTGAACGCCCTCGACCAGCCCGAGGGTGAGGTGGCGATCGCCATGGTGGGCAAATATGTGGACCTTACCGAGTCCTACAAATCCCTTAACGAGGCCCTGACCCATGCCGGCATCCATCACCGGAACAAGGTGGCGGTGCGCTACGTGGATGCCGAGGCCATCGAGCGCGACGGCGCCGCCGCCCACCTGGACGGGGTGCACGCCGTACTGGTGCCTGGGGGGTTCGGTGAGCGGGGCAGTGAGGGCAAGATAGCTGCCATCGGGCATGCCCGCACCCAGCAGGTGCCCTATCTGGGGATCTGCCTGGGCATGCAGCTAGCGGTGGTGGAATTCGCCCGCAATGCTGCCGGGCTGGAAGGGGCCAGCAGCACTGAGCTCGACGGCCAGGCCCAGCACCCGGTGGTCGCTCTGCTCACCGAGTGGCTGGACGAGGAGGGTCACGTGGTTACTCGCCAAGCCGAGGGCGATCTGGGTGGCACCATGCGCCTGGGCGAGTATCCCTGCATCCTGGAGGAGACCTCCACCGTGCGCGGCGCCTACGGCCGCGAGGAGGTGGTGGAGCGCCACCGCCACCGCTACGAGTTCAACAATCAGTACTACGAGCTGCTGCGCGATGCCGGGCTAATGTTCACCGGCTCCACCGTGGACGGCCGCCTCAAGGAGGTGGTCGAGGCCCCGGACCATCCCTGGTTCGTGGCCTGTCAGTTCCATCCCGAATTCACCTCCCGGCCCATGGAGGGCCACCCGCTGTTCACCAGTTTCATCCAGGCGGCCCTGACCCACCGCGGCCCGGTTTCGCCGAACTAAATGGTTACGCGGCGGCGCGACAGCGGCGATCGCGACGCCCTGGAGGCATCGGTATGAATGAGCTTGCTGGTTATCCCATCGGCGGCGATCGGCCCTTCTTCCTAATCGCCGGCCCGTGCGCCATCGAGAGCCGTGGCCATGCCCTGGAGACCGCCGGGCGTCTCAAGGCCATCTGCGACCGGGTGGGCGTGCCGCTGATCTACAAGTCCAGTTTCGACAAGGCCAATCGCAGCTCCACGGGGTCCTACCGGGGGCCCGGTATGGACGAGGGCCTGGCCATCCTCGCCGACGTACGCGAGGAGGTGGGGGTGCCCGTCCTCACCGATGTCCACACCCCGGATCAGGCCGCGCCCGTCGCCGAGGCGGTGGACGTGCTGCAGACCCCCGCCTTCCTGTGCCGCCAGACCGACTTCATCCAGGCCGTGGCCGCCACCGGCAAGCCGATGAACATCAAGAAGGGCCAGTTCCTGGCCCCATGGGACATGGCCAATGTCGTCGACAAGGCCCGCGAGGCGGGCAACGATGCCATCATGGTGTGCGAGCGAGGGGTCAGCTTCGGTTACAACAATCTGGTCTCCGACATGCGCGCCCTGGCAATCATGCGCGAGACGGAAGCGCCAGTGGTTTTCGACGCCACCCACTCGGTGCAGCTGCCGGGCGGTGCCGGTGGGGCCTCTGGCGGCCAGCGTGAGCATGTGCCGGTACTGGCCTCCGCCGCTGCCGGTGTGGGGGTGGACGGCATCTTCATGGAAACCCACGAGGAGCCCGATTCGGCCCCCAGCGATGGCCCCAACATGTGGCCGCTGGACCGGATGGAGGCCCTATTGAACCGCCTGCTGGCCATCCACAGCGCGGCGCGCCAGAACGAAGTTTAAGTGTTTTGAAGTGTTCAGTTTTCAGTTTTCAGTGTTCAGTAAAGGCATAACCCACGGGTCCCCGGCCCTTCGAGCCTCGGCCGTCTGGCGTTACTGAATACTGAACACTGAAAACTAGCCTGGGGAGATGCCCGTGAGCGCCATTGTCGAGGTTCGAGGTCGTGAGGTTCTGGATTCCCGGGGCCATCCCACCGTGGAGGCGGAGGTGTGGCTGGAGACCGGGGCGGCGGGTACCGCCTCGGTGCCCAGTGGCGCCTCCACCGGCGAGCGGGAAGCGGTGGAGCTTCGCGATGGCGGCAACCGCTACGGAGGCAAGGGTGTCCTCCAGGCGGTAGAGCACGTCAACACCGAGATCCTGGAGACGGTCCTGGGGCTGGACGCCCAGGACCAGCGGGCCATCGACCGCGCCATGATCGATACCGACGGCACCGCCAACAAGGACCGGCTGGGCGCCAACGCCATCCTGGCGGTGTCGCTGGCGGTGGCCAAGGCTGCCGCCGACGACAGCGGCCTGCCGCTGTACCGCTATCTCGGCGGCGCCGGGGCCTGTGTGCTGCCGGTTCCCATGATGAACGTGATCAATGGCGGGGCCCATGCCGACAATGGCCTGGACTTCCAGGAATGCATGATTATGCCGGTGGGCTTCGAACGCTTCACCGAGGCCCTGCGCTGCGGGACCGAGGTCTTCCACCGCCTGAAAGGCATCCTGGCCGACGCCGGCCACGTGACGGCGGTGGGGGATGAGGGCGGCTTCGCGCCCAATCTGCCCTCCAACCGGGCGGCCTTGGAAACCCTGGTGCAGGCGGTGGAGGCCGCCGGCTACCGACCCGGCCAGGACGTCTGGCTGGCCATGGATGTGGCCGCCAGTGAGCTCTATAGCGACGGTCAGTACCAGCTGCCCGGTGAGGGCAAGACCCTGGATCGCGACGGCATGCTCGGTGTCCTCGCCGATCTCGCCGACAGCTTCCCCGTAGTCTCCATCGAAGACGGCATGGACGAGAACGACTGGGAGGGCTGGGAAGCGCTCACCGACCGCTTGGCCGACTCGCTGCAGCTGGTGGGCGACGATCTGTTCGTTACCAATACGGCCATCCTAAATCAGGGCATTGAGCGCGGGATTGCCAACTCCATCCTGATCAAGGTGAACCAGATCGGTACCCTGTCCGAAACCCTGGACGCCATCGAGCTGGCCAAGCGCGCCGGCTACACCGCGGTGGTCTCTCACCGCAGCGGCGAGACGGAGGACACCACCATCGCGGACATCGCGGTGGCCACCAACTGCGCCCAGATCAAAACCGGATCGGCTTCCCGCTCCGACCGGGTGGCCAAGTACAACCGATTGCTGCGCATTGAGGACGAGCTGGGCCTCGATGCCCGGTACCTGGGGGAATCGGCGCTGCCACGAAGGCGCGGATGAGGGCTTTCCTCTTGGAACCGGCCTTGGCCGTCGGAATTGGCGGGGTGGTGGGGATTGTCGGGGGCGTGCTGTTCTTCCAGGGGGTTCGGCGCTTCGCCCGGCGGGCGGAGACCGGCCGCCGGGACCTCCGCCGGCTGGTGTTCGGCCTTGCCTGGCGCCTGGCGGCAGTGGCGGTGCTGGTCGGGCTGGTGGCCTATGCCGGCGGGTCGCCGGGGGCGGTTGCCGTTCTGGTGGGGCTGGTGCTGGCCCGGCTCATCGTTCGACGCGGTTCCGGGTAGGGCGCCATGCGTGTGGCCTTGGTGATCATGGTACTTATCCTGGGGATCTTGCAGTTCCAGCTGTGGCTTGGTGAGCGTGGGATTACCGGGGTCTGGCAGCGCCAGGAGCGGCTTCAGGAGCTGGAAGCCACGGCAGACCGGTTCGAGCGCCGCAACCGCCGCCTGCGGGCCGAGGTAAAGGACCTGCGCCAAGAAGGTGAGGCCATCGTCGAGCGTGCCCGCGAGGACCTGGGTATGATCCGCAAGGACGAGATCTTCATCCGGATGGTGCGGCCGGCGGGCATTGAGGAATAACGGCAAAGGCAAGGGCGTTTGGTCTAGAAAGCCCGACATGTACCTTGCCTCACTTCTCACACCTTACTCCGCGGAAACGCCTCCACATGGCGATACTCACCGGGCGCCAGCACCGCTTCCATCCCTACTTCGGCGACGGCCGCCGACAGGTGCTTTTCGAACCCGGATCGGTTGGCCCCGGGGACCGGCTCGTAAACCTCCATCCAGGTGCGGCCGTCGGGGGCTGGCCCGTAGAGCCGGCCGGCTACTCCGGTTCGCCGCTCCACGTCGGCGAAAAGAGCCGACCAGCGGGCGTTGCCCACCTTCTCCGGGTCCATCCGGTAGTAGACGAAGATCCCCCAGTCGGGCTGGCTCAATCAGCCACCTCCGGCACCCTGTAAGGCAGATCTTCGATTTGCAATGGCGCCTCGCTGCACTCCGGGACGAGCGGTGTCCCCGCTTCCACGGTCTCAATCCGGAGTACCGTTAGGGCCTCGCTGCCGCCTTCGGCCCGCGGAGCGGCCCGGATCACCCGCCCCTGGGTCTGCTCAGCGTCCTCGGCATATACGGCCTGGCCCGGAGTCAGCGGTGTTTCGGAGCTGACCCGGTAAAGGCGGCGTTTGAGCCGTCCCAGGTGCTTGGTTCGAGCGACCACCTCTTGGCCCGTGTAGCATCCCTTGGTGTAGCTGATACCGCCCAGGGGTTCCAGGTTGGTTTCCTGAGGGATGAAAGTCTCCGTTGTGGCCGCACCGATATCCGGCACACCGGCGCGAACTCGGGCCAGTTCCCAGGCTTCTTTGCCTACCGCGCGCGCCGTGGCCGCGGCCGCTTTCCAGGCCTCCCCGGCCTCCTCGGGGCCGACCGCCACAAGGTAGGCAGGCTCAGGACCGGGTAGCGGCACGGCGGTCCCCCGCTCTCCCCGGGTTACGCCTTCCGGGACCAAGTTAGAGGTGCTAACGGCGGCTGCTGCCGCGTCCCGGGCCCCTTTGCCGGCCACGCCCAGGCGCACCCAGTCGCCGCTGGCGTTGGTCAGCCGCACGTCGGCGTGCAGAATGAACATAGTAAGCCGCTTGGTAAGGGGCTGAGCCAGATCGCCGGGTAGGTCAACGGCGAAACCGTCCTCGAAGGGGAACAGAAGCAGCGCCTCGATGACTCGGCCCTTGGGAGTCAGGTGCGCGCCGAGTACGGGGGTTCCATGCTCGGCGGGATAGACGTCATTGGTAACCTGGCCCTGCAGGAAGGACAGGACCTCGGTTCCGGTCAGGGTAAGCAGGGTACGGTGACTGAGGTCGGTAACGATGGTCTCGCCATGCTCCGCGGCCGCAAGCTCGCTGCGTGGATCACCGAAGTCGGTGACAACGCCATCTTGGAACTGGCCACCGAACGACTCAAGGGTGCTCTGCCATTGGGGAAACATGGTGTCCCTAGTCCTGGGGTTGGGGGCGAGAATGCGTCCCGTTTTCCGAGTAGCAGGGTCGGGATTATGGCCGAAGACGAATTTTCGGTCCAGCCCGGGGCGATTGCCGCTGCGCGCACCGTGCCTCTATACTGCGGGTATGGCCAAGCTTCCCTACACTTTTGATAACCGCCCAGTCTTCCTTAATTTGGCCCGGATCCATTTCCCGGTTGGCGCGATGGCATCCATCCTCCATCGCCTCAGCGGTGTGTTACTTATCCTGGCTGTCCCGGGGGGGCTCGGGTTGGCCGAATACAGCAGTCGCTCGGCCATCCACTTCCGGTGGGTGGCTGGGATTTTGGACACTGCCACCGCAGCTGTGATCGGGGCCGCCGTGCTGGCCGCCTTGGCCCATCATCTGCTGGCGGGAGTGCGCCTCATGCTCATGGATGTTGGAATGGGTGTGGGATTGACCACCGCCCGCCGCAGCGCCTGGGGCTCCCTGGGGACCGCTGGGGTTTTGGGCGTGCTGGCCCTGTTAGCCCTGTGGCCCGAGACGGGGGCAGCTGGTGGCTACTGAGCCCGGCGGGCATGGCGGCGGTTTCCGAGATGCCGGAGCCTCGCGCACTGGGCTCTGGGCTTGGTGGTGGCAGCGGCTAAGCGCGCTCTACATTGCCGCCTTCTTGGTACTCGGAATCGTCTGGTTAACGGTGGCTCCCCCCTCCGGCTACGGCCAATGGCGTATCTGGCTGGCCTATGATGCCGTTCGCCTGGCCCTTGCCCTGTTCGTGGCCGCGGTGGGGGTCCACGCTTACATCGGGGCGCGCGATATCATGATGGACTATGTGCCCGAAGGGGTCGTCCGGAACGCCGCTGTGGTCATTTGGGTGCTGGTAGCGGCTGCCTTCTTGGCCTGGGGCTGGCTGTGGGTGGTGGATCTGGGAGCCGGGCCGTGAGTGTATCCAGCGATCCCAACGGCATCCCGGTGCGCCGCTTCGATACCCTCGTGGTGGGAGCGGGAGGGGCCGGATTGCGGGCCGCCCTGGAGCTGTCGCGGGCCGAGGCCTCCACCGCCGTGCTGTCCAAGGTCTTCCCAACGCGCTCCCATACGGTGGCGGCCCAGGGGGGTATCAACGCCGCCCTGGGCAATGTTCGGGAGGACCGTTGGATCTGGCACATGTACGACACCATCAAGGGCAGCGATTATCTCGCCGATCAGGATGCGGTGGAGTACATGTGCCGGGCGGCGCGTCGGCTGGTGGTGGAGCTGGAGCACGAGGGGGTCCCCTTCTCGCGCACGGAGGAGGGCTTTATCTACCAGCGGCCCTTCGGGGGCCAGAGCCGCAGCTTTGGCGGCGACCAGGCGGCACGGACCTGTGCCGCTGCCGACCGCACCGGCCACGCCATCCTGCATACCCTCTACCAGCAAAACGTTCGTGCCGGTACCTATTTTTTCGACGAGTATCTCGCCCTGGATCTGATACGGGATGACGACGGGCATGTGCTGGGGGCGGTTGCCATGGCCCTGGCAACCGGCGAGCTGTTGGTGATCCAGGCCAAGGCCACCCTGATCGCTACCGGAGGCGCCGGGCGCATCTACCGGACCTCCACCAACGCCCACATCAACACCGGTGACGGCATGGGGCTGGTTCAGCGGGCCGGCCTGCCCCTTGAGGACATGGAATTCTTCCAGTTCCATCCCACAGGTATCGCCGGCTACGGCATGCTCATTACCGAGGGTGCCCGGGGCGAGGGCGGCTACTTGGTGAATGCCGAGGGCGAGCGCTTCATGGAGCGCTACGCGCCTAACGCCAAGGACCTGGCAAGCCGCGACGTGGTAAGCCGCGCCATGGTCACCGAGGTGCGCGAAGGTCGTGGCTGTGGACCGGACGGCGACCATGTCCTGCTGCGCATGAACCACCTGGGGGAGAAGCTCATCAGTGAGCGCCTGCCCGGCATTCGGGAGAGCGCCAAGCGCTTTGCCAAGGTGGACCCCGTAACCGAGCCCCTCCCGGTTTTCCCCACTAGCCACTACACCATGGGCGGCATCCCCACCAACCGCTTCGGCGAGGTGGTGGTGGGTCCCGACGGCGCCGACCACGATCAGGTGGTGCCGGGGCTCTACGCCATCGGCGAATGCGCCTGCGTGTCAGTCCACGGGGCCAACCGGCTGGGCGGCAACTCCCTGCTCGACATCGTGGTCTTCGGTCGCGCCGCCGGCAATCGCATCCAGGATTTCCTGGCTCGTAACCGCTATCACCGGCCTCTGCCCGAATCCGCGGCCGAGGCCACCCGGGCCCGGTTGGCGGAGCTAGAAGCCCCACCGGGCAGCGACTCCGGTGGCGAAAGTCCGGGCCGCCTCCGGCGCGAGCTGCAAAACCTGATGGAGGCCCACTTCGGGGTCTTCCGCGAGCCCGAGGCCATGGCCGAAGGTATCCAACGCCTAGAGGAGCTCGGGGAGCGGATCCGGGCCATGGATATGGGGGATCGTGGAGCCGTGTTCAATACGGCCCGAGTGGAGGCCCTGGAGCTGCAGAATATGTATCACGTCGGTCTGGCCGCCGCCCATTCCGCACGGGGGCGCACGGAGAGCCGCGGTGCCCACTTGCGCCGGGACTATCCCAGCCGCGACGACACCAATTGGCTGCAGCACTCGCTGTACTACCTCACGGACAACCGCATGGCCTACAAGCCGGTGCGCATGCAGCCGATGACCATTGAGGCCTTCCCGCCAAAGGAACGGGTCTACTGATGCGTCTGAGGATCTACCGGTACGATCCCGAGCGCGACGCCGAGCCCTACCTGCAGGCCTTCCAGGTGGAGCCATCGGGCCCCATGCTGCTGGACGCCCTGGAAGGGCTCAAAGAGGAGGCCGATCCGTCCCTGACCTTCCGGCGCTCGTGCCGAGAGGGGGTGTGCGGCTCCGACGGCATGAACATCAACGGCCGCAACGGTCTGGCCTGCATCACGCCCATCGAGGAGCTGCGCGAGCCGGTCACCCTGCGCCCTCTCCCTGGCCAGCCGGTGGTCAAGGATCTGGTGGTGGACCTGACCCGCTTCTATGAGCAGTACCGCTCGGTGCAGCCTTATCTGAAGAACGACGAGCCCCGGCCGGAGCACGAGCGGCTGCAGAGCCCCGAGGAACGGGCCCAGCTCGACGGTCTGTACGAGTGCATCCTGTGCGCTTGCTGCTCCACCGCCTGCCCCTCCTACTGGTGGAACCCTGACCGTTTTCTCGGGCCCGCGGCTCTTCTGCAGGCCTTTCGCTTCATCAACGACAGCCGCGACACCGGCGAGGGCCAGCGCCTGGATGAGCTTGACGACGCCTTCAAGCTTTTCCGCTGCCGGACGATCATGAACTGCGCCGAGGTCTGCCCCAAGGGTCTCAACCCCACCGCCGCCATCGGCGAGATCAAGAAAGCGCTGTACAAGCGGCAGATATGAGAATCAGTTGGCAGCCCATCCAACGGCTCGCTCGTAGGAGCCCAATTTATTGGGCGAGCCTTTTGGTTCCGGTGCCTTGATCCGGCAAGGTCTCGCCCGGACAAGCCGGGCTCCTAAAGCTGTCACTCGACCGGCACATGCTCCACCCGGTCGTCGCCGTCGAGGGTCCGGTAGAGGACGGTGTCCCAAGCGGGGCGAGTGTTGTCCGGGGCGGGGTAGTCGCGGTTGTAGTGGAGCCCCCGGCTCTCGGGGCGGGCCCGGGCCGAGCGGATGATCAGGTCGGCAACCAGGGCCAGATGGCGCAGCTCGATGAGATCCTGGCTGACGGCGAAGCGGGCGTAGTACTCCTCGATCTCCCCCATCAGCATGTCCAGTCTCCGCTTGGCCCGTCCCAGGCGCTTGTCGGTACGCACGATCCCCACGTAGTCCCACATGAACTGGCGCAGCTCCGCCCAGTCATGGGCCACTACCACCTGCTCGTCGGATTCGGTGACCCGGCTGGTATCCCAGGCGGGGAGCGCGGGCTGCTCCGTGGCTTCATCGGCGCTCAGCCGGGCGTCGATGTCCTCGGCGGCTTCGGTGGCGAAAACCAGGCCCTCCAGAAGGGAGTTGCTGGCCAACCGGTTGGCCCCGTGAAGCCCGGTGTGGCTGGTCTCGCCAATGCCGTAAAGGCCTGCCAAGTCGGTGCGCCCCTGGAGGTCGGTTATGACGCCGCCGCAGGTGTAGTGGGCGGCGGGCACTACCGGGATGGGCTCGGCGGTCATGTCGATGCCGTATTCCAGCAATTTGGCGCGGATAGTGGGGAAGTGGGTTTCAATGAACTTCGCCGGTTTGTGGCTGATGTCCAGGTAGACGCAATCGGCTCCGGTGCGCTTCATCTCGTAGTCGATGGCGCGGGCCACGATGTCCCTCGGGGCAAGCTCGGCCCGTTCGTCGTGGCGGGACATGAACCGGTCACCGCTGCCGCCCCCCAAGCGCAGGAGGCCGCCTTCGCCGCGCACCGCCTCCGAGATCAAAAAGGATTTGGCCTCAGGGTGGTACAAACAGGTCGGGTGGAACTGGACAAACTCCATGTTCGCCACCCGGCAGCCGGCGCGATAGGCCATGGCCATGCCGTCGCCGGTGGCCGTGTCCGGGTTGGAGGTATAGAGGTACACCTTGCCGGCGCCTCCAGTGGCCAGCACGGTGAACCGGGCGCCAAAGGCCGTAACCGTGCCGTCCCGGCTGTCAAGGGCGTAGACCCCCCAGCAACGGTCACCGCTAGTGTCGGCAGTGCCGACCTTGGACGCCGGGATTAGCTGGATGGCGACGTGATGGTCTAGGAACCGGATCTCGGGATGACGGTAAACGGCGTCTAGCAGAGTGCTCTCCACCGCACGGCCCGTGGCGTCGGCAGTATGGATGATGCGGCGGTGGCTATGCCCGCCCTCGCGGGTCAGGTGGAAGCGGGTCAGAGGGCCTTCTTCACCCAGTTCGCGGGTGAAGGGGACGCCCATGGTGATAAGGCGCTGGATCGCCCCGGGGGCGCTGCGCACCACGTGGTCCACCGTTCCTTCATGGCAAAGACCGGCACCTGCTTCCAGGGTGTCCTGGATGTGCGCCTCGAAGGAATCGTTGGGGTCCATTGCTGCGGCAATCCCGCCCTGGGCGTAGAGGGTGGCCGACTCGCCTGGGTCCCCCTTGGTTAGGATCGTGACTCGGTTCTCACCGGCCAGAGCCAGGGCGCAGGAAAGGCCGGCCATGCCGCCGCCAATGATCAGCACATCGCTGTATTCGGCGGGGGCCGTGGGCGTCTGCGCGCCCTCGGTGTCGGGATCGAGTGGTCCGGAGGTGCTCATGGCCTTAACGGTACGCCAAGCGTGGCGACCGGCCAAGCCGGGGTCGGTTAATGGTTACGCGAAATTCGCGCGGTCCCGGGGGCAGTCTGCTAGGATGGTCCCTCCTCGATCCCGGGCCGTCGGCAAGGCCCTGGATCGGAAACTCCCCGGCGGAGCGGGTGTCTCATTCCGGAAGCGACCCTGCGTCCGCCTGCACGCTCGAGATTCTAGGCGGTTATGGGCGAACGCCAGACCGATCAACAGCTGGTAGAACGGGTGAAAAGCGGTGACCAGCAGGCCTTTGACCTGCTTGTCCGCAAATATCAGCATAAAGTTTATGGCTTGGTCAGCCGCTTTATCTCCGATTCCGCCGCGGTGGAAGACGTTGTCCAAGAGAGCTTTATAAAGGCTTATCGCTCTCTGGACCGTTTCCGTGGGGACAGTGCATTCTACACCTGGCTTTACCGGATCGCGGTAAACACCGCCAAGAACTATCTGGTAGCTAAGGGCCGGCGGCCGCCCGATGCCGATATCGACGCCAGCGACGCGGAGCAGATGGGGGGTGCGGAGGTGATGCGTGAGGTCGGCACTCCCGAGGATGTGGCGGTGTCGAAGGAGATGAGCCGCAAGGTCCTGGAGGTCATCGAAAACCTCCCTCCCGACCTGCGGACCGCCCTGTCGCTGCGGGAGATCGACGGCATGACCTACGAGGAGATCGCCAAGGTGATGGACTGTCCCATCGGAACAGTTCGGTCCCGCATCTTCCGGGCCAGAGAGGCCGTTAACAACGCGCTCGAATCCCTCTCTCGGGAAAAGGAGGAGCAATAACCGATGGGGTCCTGTGACTACGAGGCCGTTTCCGCCCTGGTGGACGGCGAGCTGGACGAGCAGGAGTGCGATGGCGTCATCCGGCACCTCAACGAGTGCCGCGAATGTTGTCGGCTGTTCGAGCGGTTCCATGCCACCCGCACGCTAGTACGGGGGGAGGGCGAAATCGCCACGCCCCGCGATCTATCCGACCGCGTCTCCGCGGCAATCGCCGAGGAGGCCCCGAGGGCTCCAGACAATGGGGGGGCACCGGCCCAAACGGTTAGCCGGGGACGCTTCGGTTGGGGCTGGATGGCTACCGCGGCAGGTATTGCCGGAGTGGCTGTGGCCGCCGGATTCCTAATGAATCAGGTACCGACCCCCAATAACTCCGGCTCTTCCCCCTCCCTCGCCCAGCCCGCCGAGCCCGCTCCCGAAACCCGCACCCCGCAAGCGACCGAATCCGAAGACATGGCAACCATACAGCGTTACCTGCCCGAGCATTCCAGCTTTGTGCCCAACGGTGCCGGTGCCGAGTTCCAGCGCACCCGGCTGGGAACCGAAAAGCGCCGATGATGACTCGCTACGCTTTTTTAGGGCTGGCGGTCGCTGCTCTGCTCGCCGGCCCGGTTAAAGCCGCCGACGATCTCAAAAACCAAGTGACGGCCATGATCCAGGCCGCCCGCCAGATGGATTATCAGGGCGTGCTCGTGCACGGCATGCCAGTGGGCGTGGAGTCCATGCGCTTCTACCACGCCGGCGAGGACGACGGTAGCTACCGCGAGCGGCTGGTCATGCTTACCGGGCCGGCCCGAGAGCTGGTTCGAAACGGTGAAGACGTACGCCGTTATCACCCGGAAAAGGGTCGGGTGGTTGTGGCTCCCCGTCGTACCGGTACGGGCATCTTTAGATTGGATGCGGCAGAGCTGGAACGGGTGCGTGCCCATTACCGCCTTGAGCAGGGGCCTTCGGGGCGGATCGCTGGCCGTGAAAGCCGAGCGATCGAATTCCGGGCCGGTGACAGCGATCGTTTCACCTACCGCATCTGGCGCGACAAAGCGACCAATCTCCCACTGCAGACCGAGGTCCTGGACGCCGAGGGACGGGCTCAGGAAACTTTCATGTTCGCCACCGTGGAAACCGGGGTTCCGCCCCAGCGGTCCGATCTGGAGCTGGGAGCCCCTCCCGAGATCCGGATGGTCCGTCGGCGGCGCCTGGAGGGCGAGGATCGCCACGAGGTTCTGAGCTCCCTAGAGCTCCCCGCTGGATTCCAGCTCAAAGCCCGTTTTCAGGATGCTGACGGCGATCGCGGGCATCAGTACTTCTTCTCGGACGGTCTGGCCACCCTTTCCGTTTTTGTGAACCGTACCGAAGGCCCTCCCGACTCGGCGGGTCACAAGGGCAAGATCCTTCAGCGCGGTGCCCTGCATGCCAGCTCACTGTCCCGCGGCGGCTACCGTATCACTCTGCTGGGTGAGCTGCCGGGAGTGGCAATGCGGCGCATCGCGTCCAGCCTGGAGGATGCCGGAGGCGATTCGGAATGATTGAGACCGAGGCCGTGGTAGTGGGGACCGAAGATGACGTGGTCGAGGTGCAATCGGCCGCCTCGGCCGGTTGCGGACGGTGCAGTACCCAGGGGGGCTGCGGTGGCGGCCGGACCATCCTGGGCACCCGCCCCGGCGGATGCCGCATGCGGGTCTACGGGGAGCTGGCCGTTCGACCCGGCGACCGGGTTGTTGTCGGCCTGCCCGAAAGCGGCTATCTGAGGGCCTCCGTAGCCCTTTACGTGGTCCCCTTGGCGGGTATGTTTGCGGCCGGCGGCGTTGCCGAGTGGCTGGTCAACCGCTTCAATCCGGCTAACGGGGATGTCTTGATCCTGATCGCGGGTCTGGCTGGCTTGGGCGGGGGTTTTCTCTGGCAGCGGGGCTTCAATCGGCGCATGGCCGACGATCCCCGTTTCCGGGCTCGCCTTCTGCGCCGGGCCCATCCTGGCGATGGGAGCGGTGATCCCGATGGCCAGGCGGCCTGATGGGACCCAATCCTAACTTCGATTCGGAGAGCGCGATTCATGCATAGCAGCGGTTTGCCCGGGCGAGGCGGGTCGGTTCTGATCTTCTTAATCCTGCTCATGGTGGCTCCGGTGGTGGGGGCTCAGAAACTTCCCGACTTCACCGGGATCGTCGAAGAACACGGGCCCTCGGTGGTGAACATCAGCACCACTCAGAAGACTCCCGCCGAGGGTACCGGCCGTGTGCCGCCCCAGTTCGAGGGCACCCCTTTCGAGGATTTCTTCAAGCGCTTTTTCGGGGAGCAAGGACCGCAACCGGAACGTGAAACCCAGTCCCTGGGTTCGGGGGTGATCATCTCCGCCGATGGCTACATCGTTACCAACGCCCATGTGGTCAAGAACGCTTCCGAAATCGTCGTCCAACTGACGGATCGCCGTCAGATGGAAGCGGAACTGGTGGGCAGGGACGCCACCATAGACATAGCCCTTCTTAAGGTGGATGCCGATAATTTGCCCACGGCGCAAATGGGGGACCCTGAGGAGGTTAGTGTAGGGGAGTGGGTGGTGGCCATCGGCTCTCCCTTCGGGTTCGAGAACAGCGTCACCGCGGGCATCGTCTCCGCCAAGGGACGGAGCCTGCCGAGCGACAATTACACCAACTTCATCCAGACCGATGTGGCCGTAAATCCGGGCAACTCGGGTGGACCGTTGTTCAACCTGGACGGTGAGGTGGTGGGTATCAACGCTCAAATCTACTCCAAATCGGGAGGCTTCATGGGGCTGTCCTTCGCCATCCCCATTGACGTTGCCATGGACGCGGTAGACCAGATCAAGGAGCACGGCGAGGTCCGCCGTGGGTGGTTGGGGGTTTACATCCAGGACGTGTCGTCGGATCTGGCCGAATCCTTCGGCATGGACAAGCCCACCGGGGCTCTGGTGGCGCGGGTGATCGAGGGCGGTCCTGCCGACAAGGCCGGCTTGCAATCCGGGGATGTGGTGATCGCCGTGGACGGTGAAGAAATCCGGACTGCCGGCGACCTGCCGCCCAAGATCGGTCAGCTAAAGCCCGGGTCCGAGGCCACCCTCACCGTGGTGCGCGAGGGCGAGGAGCGCCGGATCAGCGTTACCGTGGGGGCCCGGGATGAACGCCAGATGGCCGCCGATGAAGAGACGGGCCCGAGTAAGGTGCTGGGCATGCAGGTTCGCCCGGTGCCGGCGGATATTCGCAAGGAGCTCGGGCTACCCGCCGACCGGGGAGTCCAGGTGACCGAAGTAGTTGGCGGCGCAGCCGCCTCGGCGGGGGTCCGCAAAGGCGATGTCATCCTCAAACTGGCCAACCGGGCCGTTACCGGCCCGAAGCAACTCGCCGAGCTGGTCGAGGGCCTGCCCTCCGGCCGGGTGACTCCCATGCTGGTGCGGCGCGGGGAAGGAGCGCTGTTCTTGCCCATCCAGATCCCGTAGCCTACCGGCCCTGGCCCGACCACGGGGACCGGCCTGAAGGCCGGTCCCCGTGTATGTTTCGATACCGAACCCCCTGCGCAAGCGGGTGGAGGACCGTTGAAGCTCGAAAGCATCCGCAATTTCTCCATCATCGCCCACATCGACCACGGCAAGTCGACCCTCGCCGATCGCTTCATCGAGGCCTGCGGGGGCCTGGCCAACCGGGAGATGAGCGACCAGGTCCTGGACGGTATGGACCTGGAGCGCGAGCGCGGCATCACCATCAAGGCGCAAAGTGTCCGTTTGCTCTATCACGCCGATGACGGCGAGACCTACCATCTCAACCTCATCGATACGCCGGGGCACGTGGACTTCTCGTACGAGGTGTCGCGCTCGCTGGTATCGTGCGATGGCGCCTTGTTGGTGGTGGACGCCTCCCAGGGGGTGGAAGCCCAGAGCGTGGCCAATACCTATCAGGCGGTGGAATACGACCTCGAGGTCATCCCCGTCCTGAACAAGATCGACCTGCCTAGCGCCGAATCCGGCCAAGTCAAGCAGGAGATCGAGGAGGTCATCGGCATCGAGGCCGAGGACGCGGTGGAGGCCAGTGCCAAGGAAGGGGTGGGCATTCGCGAGATCCTGGAACGGCTGGTGCGGGACGTGCCGCCTCCTGAAGGCGATCCCGAGGCCCCGCCCAAGGCCTTGGTGGTGGATTCCTGGTACGACAAGTACCAGGGTGCTGTGGCGCTGGTCCGGGTCATGGACGGGCGGCTGACCAAGGGCCAGCGTATCCAGATGATGGCCACCGGGCGCACCTTCACCGTGTCCACCGTAGGGGTAATGACGCCCAAGCCGCTGGAGGTGGACCACCTCGAGGCCGGGGGTGTGGGCTTTGTCATCGCCGGCATCAAGGACGTGGACGGCGCCAAGGTGGGCGATACCATCACCGACGCCCACAACTCGGCCGCCGAGCCCCTGCCCGGGTTCAAGGAGGTCAAGCCGCAGGTGTTCGCCGGACTGTATCCCACCGACTCCGGCCAGTACGAGGATCTGCGCGACGCCCTGGACAAGCTGCGGCTCAACGACTCCAGCCTGCAGTATGAGCCCGAAACCTCCCACGCCTTGGGCTTCGGCTTCCGGTGCGGCTTCTTGGGCAAGCTCCACATGGAGATAATTCAGGAGCGGCTGGAGCGCGAGTACAGTCTGGACCTGATCACCACCGCGCCCACCGTGGTCTACCGGGTGACCAAGCCCAGCGGCGAGGCTCTGGAGGTGGAGAACCCCGCCGAGCTTCCCGAGGCCGGTGACATCGCCAGCATCGAGGAGCCCCTGATGCTGGCCAACATCTTGGTGCCGCAGCAGCATGTCGGCGAGGTGATTCGGCTGGCGGAGGAGAAGCGGGGCCGGCAGAGGTCCATGCATTACACCAATGCCGGCCAGGTAATGATCACCTACGAGCTGCCCATGAACGAGGTGGTCACCGATTTCTTCGAGCGGCTCAAGTCCTCCACCTCGGGCTACGCCTCCATCGACTACGAGCTCCACGGTTACCAGCCCTCGGACCTGGTGCGGCTGGATATCCTGGTCAATGAGGATCGCGTCGACGCCCTGTCCCTGATCGTGCATCGCGACCATGCCTATTACCGGGGCAGGGATCTGGCCAAGAAGCTCAAGGAAATGATCCCCCGGCAAATGTTCGATATCGCCATCCAGGCCTCCCTGGGCTCGCGCGTCATCGCCCGCGAGACGGTCAAGGCCCTGCGCAAGAACGTCACCGCCAAATGCTACGGCGGCGACGTGACCCGCAAGCGCAAGCTCATGGAGAAGCAGAAGGAAGGGAAAAAGCGCATGAAGCAGGTTGGGTCGGTGGACATCCCACAGGAGGCGTTTCTGGCCGCGCTATCGGTGGATGAGGAATGAACTTCACGCTCATACTGCTCCTCCTCCTGGCCGTTACCGGAGGGATCTGGCTCGCCGGCTGGGCCTGGGGTCGCCTCCGGGGGCTATCCACCGAGGAGCGCTCGGTGGTGGTGGATTACGCCCGCTCGCTGTTCCCGGTGATCCTGCTGGTGGTGCTGATCCGATCGTTCGTGGTGGAGCCGTTCAAGATCCCCTCGGGGTCCATGCTGCCCACCCTGCAGGTAGGGGACTTCATACTGGTCAACAAGTTCGATTACGGGCTTCGGATCCCCTTGGCCGGCTGGAAGATCACCGATGGGTCGGATCCTGAACGGGGCGACGTCATCGTCTTCCAGTTCCCGCAGAACGAGAGCGTGGACTTCATCAAGCGCATCGTGGCGCTTCCCGGAGATGAGGTTGCCTTTCGGGACCGCACGCTCTATGTCAATGGTGAGCCCGTGCCCACCAGCTATGAGGGGCGCTACGTCTATCGCAGCCAGCGCGGCCAGCAGATCCAAACCCAGCGCTTCCAGGAGCGCACCGACCATCACCGCTATGCTGTGGTCTACGACACCCAAAAGCGCGGACGCACCTTGATTGAGCCGGTGGAGGTACCTCCGGGCGAGTACTTCGTCATGGGTGATAACCGCAATCACAGCAACGACAGCCGCTACTGGGGCGCCGTACCCGAGGAGAACGTCCTGGGCCAAGCCTTCGTGATCTGGTGGTCCTGGGACGGCTACGCCAACAATGCCCGCTGGAGCCGACTCGGCACCTGGATCCCGTAGGCCCTTGGCCCGGACACCCGGTTCCGGACAAGGAGGTCTATCCAACCGCCAAAGGAGCTTTTCCATGGGGGGCGGACGCACGCGCAATGAAAGCGGAGCCGGGCTGCTGGCCATCCTTTTCTGGCTGGCTTTGGCCGCCCTGGTGATATGGCTGGGGGCCCGAGTTCTGCCTGTCTACATGGAATACTGGTCCATCGACGGTGTGTTTCAGGACGAGGTGGAAAAAAGCGATCTCCACGACTCGCCGCGGGGAATGAAGAAGGCCGTCCTGGAGGAGCTCGAGTTCCAGGACATAGACCGGTTGGATGCGGCGGATATCGAGGTGGAGCGGCTGGCCGGCGGCGGTTACCGGGTTAGCGCCGAGTACGAAGAGACGGTTCAACTGAGCGAGCGGGTCAGCCTGGTGTTCCACTTCCAACCGGAGGCCCAACAGGGTGGATGAGACCCGCCTGCAGCAGCGGATTGATTACCGCTTCGAGGATGCCGCGCTTTTGCGCCAGGCCTTGACCCACCGCTCGGCCGGGGCCGTCAACAACGAGCGCCTGGAGTTTTTGGGGGACAGTGGGCTCAACTTCACGGTGGCGCGTTGGCTGTTCGAGGCCTTCCCGCGCGAGCGCGAGGGTGTGCTGTCGCGGCTACGGGCGCGTTTGGTCTGTACCGAAACGCTGGCCGAGATCGCGGAAGAGCTGGAGCTGGGGGCCCTGGTCTATCTCGGGCCCGGCGAGCGCAAAGCCGGCGGCCATCGCCGCGAATCCATCCTGGCGGATACCGTCGAGGCCCTGGTGGGGGCGGTCTTGGTGGATGCTGGCGTGGCCGCCATGGAAAGCTTGGTTCAACGCCTGTGGGGTGAACGTCTGGCTAATGTGGACCCGCGCTCGGTGAATAAGGACCCCAAGACCCGCTTGCAGGAATACCTGCAAAGCCAGGGCCGGGCCATTCCGGAATACCACCTAGTGGAGACCGCCGGCGCCGAGCACCAGCGGCGCTTCTATATCGATTGCGCCATTGTGGGCGGGGAAACGGTTCGGGGGGAAGGTACCAGCAAGCGCCGGGCGGAGCAGGAGGCTGCTCAGCAGATGCTCCAGCGGCTCGGGGTGGACGATGACTGAAGGTCGCCAGCCGCTCTTCCGTAGCGGCATGATCGCCCTGGTGGGGCGGCCCAACGTGGGCAAATCCACCCTGATGAATCGCCTCCTGGGCGAGAAAATCTCCATCGTTTCCCGGCGCCCGCAGACCACCCGCCACCGGGTGCTGGGGATCCATACCACACAAGCCTACCAAATGGTCTTCGTGGACACCCCCGGTATCCATCAGTCCAAGCGTAAGATCAACCAGCGCATGGTGCAGGCTGCCACCACCGCACTGGAGGGTGTGGATGCCATCGTTCTGGTGGTTGAGGCCCTGCACTGGACCGAGGGCGAGGACACCATCCTGGAGCGCCTCCGTCAGGTCGACACCCCGGTGATCGCGGTGGTCAACAAGGTGGACCGGGTCAATCCCCGCGACAAATTGCTGCCCTATCTGGACGAGCTCCAGGGCCGTTATGCCTTCGCCGCCATCGTTCCCATGGCGGCCTATAAGGGCGAGAACCTGGATCCCCTGCTGTCCGAGCTGGCGGCGTGTCTCCCGCAGGGCCCGGCTCTGTTCCCCGAGGACCAAATCACCGACAAGAGCGTGCGCTTTTTGGCGGCCGAGCTGGTGCGCGAGCAGCTGTTCCACCAGCTGGGCCAGGAGGTGCCCTACGCTACCGAGGTGGTGGTCGACCGTTTCGAGGAGACAGCCAACCGGACCGAGATCCAGGCTACCATTGTGGTGGAGCGGGAGAGCCAGAAAGGCATCGTTCTGGGCAAGGGGGGGAGGCGCATCAAGGAAGTGGGCAGCCGTGCCCGCCAAGCCATCGAGTACTTGCTGCAGGCCCGGGTCCACCTGGAGCTTTATGTCCAGTTAAGGGCTGGGTGGAGCTCCGACGAGCGGGCCCTCAGCGAGCTGGGATTCGAGGAGTGAGGAGTGGCGCGATCCGTAGATGACGCGGGTGAACCCTGAGGCTTAACCAAGGCGGCAAAATGCCATAGGTATCCTTTTGGTTTGTTATCTGCGCCCTTTGCGTCATCTGCGGATAACGCCTCTGCCGTTTTACGCCTCAGGCCTCACAGGGGCCGCGGGCCCGGGAGGAGACCCCATGACCGAGGCCCAAAACGCCTATATCCTCCACCGCCGACCCTACGGAGAGACCAGCCTCCTAGTGGAGCTATTCACCGAGGATGTGGGGCGGGTGGGGCTGGTGGCGCGCGGCGCCCGTCGGCCGCGCAAGGGGGCAACGCCGCTGGAGCCGTTTAGGCCCCTGCAGGTGACCTGGTCGGGGCGAGGTGAGCTCCCCAACCTGCGGGGTTCGGAGCCGCTGAGCAGTCCCTTGGCCCTGCGTGGCGAGGCCTTGTACCTGGCCTTCTACCTCAACGAGCTTTTGTTACGCCTCTGTCCCCGTTTCGATCCCTATCCCCTGGCCTACGGCGCCTATCAGGAGGCCCTTGCCGGCCTTGCCAGCGGCGGCCGCGATCAGCCGCTGCGCGCCTTCGAGGCCGGGCTACTGGAGGAACTGGGGTTGGCCCCCGACTGGCAGCAGTGTGCCCGCTGCGGCCGAGCGGTAACGGCCTCGGGTGCCTATGCCTGGGAGCCCGAGCTCGGGCTCATCTGCGGCCATTGCACCACGGCGAAGCGACCCTATTCGGGTCAAGCCGTGCTGGGCCTCCAGGCTGAGGCCGATCATCTTGGCCCCGAGATCCGCCGCCAGGCTCGGGACCTAATGCGGGCGGCCCTCGCTCCCTACCTGGGATCCCGCCCGCTGGAAAGCCGGGAGCTGTTGCGTGCCCTGCACCACCGGGGCAGCCGCGGTTAGCCGCGGCGGCGTGGTATTCTTCCCCGGGTACAGGGCCTTTCGACCCATCCTTTCGCTACAAGGCTTGCAGGTATGATCGAACTCGGCATCAATATCGACCATGTGGCGACGCTGCGTCAGTCCCGGCTAACTCCTTATCCGGAGCCCGTGCATGCCGCCCTGGAGGCCGAACGCTACGGGGCCGACGGCATCACTGCGCATTTGCGGGAGGATCGCCGCCATATCCAGGATCGTGACATGCGCCTGCTGCGTGAAACGGTCCAGACCAAGCTCAACCTGGAAATGGCCCTGACCGAGGAGATGGTGACGGTGGCCGAGGAGGTGCGGCCGCATGACTGCTGTCTGGTCCCCGAGCGCCGGGCCGAGCTTACTACCGAAGGGGGCCTCGACGTGGCCTCCCAGGTTACCACGGCCCAATGGGCGGTCGAGCGCCTGGCAGGGGCGGGGGTCCGGGTCTCGCTGTTTGTCGATCCCGAGCCCGAGCAGCTGGAGGCGGCCGCCCGCGCCGGGGCCCCGGTAGTGGAGCTGCATACCGGGACCTTCGCCAACGCCGAGGATGCCGTCTCCCGATCCAGGGAGCTTGAGCGGCTCGAGGAGGGGGTGGCAAAAGCCCGGGCCCTGGGTCTCCGCGTGCATGCCGGCCATGGCCTGGACTACCTCAATGTCCGGGCCGTTGCCGGGCTGCCCGGGGTCAGAGAGCTCAATATCGGTCATGCCATCGTGGCCCGGGCCATTCTCGCCGGGATGGGGCCGGCGGTGGCCGAAATGAAGGCTCTCATACACCAGGCGGCCCTGGGCCAGAGCGGTTAGCGGATCCTTGATCCTGGGTCTGGGCACCGATCTGGTGGCGGTTGATCGGGTGCGTTCCGCCCTTGAAAGCCACGGCGAGCGTTTCTTGGAACGCGTTCTTACCGCCAGTGAGAGCGAGCTGTGCCGTTCCCGAGGGGACCCGGCGCTTTGCGTGGCGGCCCGCTTTGCGGCCAAGGAGGCGGGGGCCAAAGCCCTGGGAACCGGCATTGGCCAGGGCGTGCGCCTGAGGGATTTGGAGGTGGTTCGGGAATCGGCTCAGCCCCCTCAGCTTTGCCTGCATGGGCAAGCCGCTGCCGTCGCCGCCGAACAGGGAATCGTCCGGACCTATCTCAGCCTTTCTGATGAGCCCGGTTACGCCCTGGCTCTCGTGGTGATGGAGGGTGACCTTTAGGCCCCAATTTGACAATAATCGTTAGGTTCTGGCACAAACAGGTAACTTCACAAACAAAGAAGGGGGGAAACTATGCGCGTTCTAGTCGCGTGTTTAAGCTTGACCTTGTGCCTTGCCCTGGCCGTACCTGCCTTGGCCGATGAAACGGTGAACATCAACGAAGCCTCTGCTAAGGAGCTGAAAGGGCTTACCGGGGTGGGTGGGGTGATCGCCAACCGGATCATCGAGTATCGCGAGTCCCATGACGGCTTCGACTCGGTGGCTCAGCTCGAGGAGGTCAAGGGCATCGGGTCCGCGACTCTGGATGACATAGGGGATAGGGTGACCGCCGGCGGCTGAGAAGCCCGCCGAGCAACCCGGCCGACTGAGGCCGCGCTTCGGCGCGGCCTTTTTGTTGGGTCTGTCCCCCTCTGGAGGCCTTATGTCCCGCCCTTGCCTTATCGCCTCGCTGGCGCCGGCTTCCCCGAGTGATCTCCCCCCCGACGGGGCCGACCGGGTGACTCCGGCGGATTTGGTTGAGGTTCGCCTGGATGCGGTGGAGGGCGACTCGGACGCGGCGGTGGCGGTGTGTCGAAGTGTGGCGGGCTGGGGCCGGCCGCTGCTGATCACTCCCCGCTCTGCAGGAGAGGGCGGCATGCGGGACTGGTCGGAGGTGGAGCGGCGGGCAGCGCTTTCCAAGGTCTGGGAGACGCTGCCCATTGCCTATGTGGACGTGGAGCTGCGGGATTCGCCCGGGTTGCTGGAATGGGTCCTTGCCGAGCGCCCGGAAGGGGTGGAGGCGATCGCTTCCTTCCACGATTTCGCCGGGTTCCCGGGGGAGGGTCTGCTGGAGGCACTGGCTTTGGAGGCTGTGGCCAAGGGGGCGGAGCACTTCAAGGCGGCCGTCCGGGTGGACGACCTGGACCAAATGGCCCGGCTGGCATGCTGGACCCGGAGCCAGAGCCTGACCCAATCGGTGCTTACCATGGCCATGGGACCCGCCGGTACCCTATCCCGGCTCATGAGTGGCGCATTCGGCAGCTGGGCCACCTACGGCCACATCGCCACCGCCACCGCCCCTGGCCAGCTGGGAGTGGGGGAGCTGGCCGAGCTAATGGACCGGTTCTATCCCCCTGAAGGGGAGGGCGAGGCCTGATGATAGGCGAACCGTTGCGAGCGCGGCGGTTGGCGTAACGGGCTAGCTTTAGCCCGCAAGGTTGCTCCCCCGGTGTATCCGGATTATAGCCCCCTCCGAAGTCAAGAATTGGGATTTGGCCAAGGCCGTGTCGGGTTCGGGCGGGCCCGTGGCTGATATCGGCCCCTGCCCAATGGTCAGAACAGCTCCCGGCTCAGCCGCTTGCGGTAATCGCTGACCAGCGGATGGCGGTTGCCCAGCGTCTCGAACAGGGCCAGCAGTTCCTTGCGGCCGGCATCGTCGCGGAACTTGCGGTCCCGGCGGACGATCTCCAGGAGGTGCTCGAAGGCGGCCTCGTAGTCTTCCGCTAGCACCCGGTAGGCGGCCACGCGGTAGCGGGCGTCCAGATCGTCCGGATCCTTATCCAGGGCGGAGTGCGCCGCCTCCTCCGAGGCCGCCTCCTCCGCGACCCGGGCGAACTCAATGCGGCTGCGCAGGCCCGCCACCTCGGGGTCGCCCTCGTAGCGAGCGGGCAGCTGGCGGAGGACCTCGGCCGCCTCATCGGCCCGATGCTGCCGCAGCCGCAGGCGGGCCAGGAGCATCAGGGCCCGGCCGTTTCGGGCTTCTTGGCTCAGGACCCCTTCCAGCTCCGGCTCCGCCTGGCCCAAATGGTCTTCCTCCAGGGCTTGCCGGGCGCGGGCGAGCGCCTGATCCGTCTCCGAGGGCAGGATGCGGTCGATGAACGCCCGGATCTGGGTCTCCGGCAAGGCCCCGGTGAATTCGTCGACGACCTCGCCGTCAACGAAGGCCTTGACGGTAGGCAGGCCACGGACTCCGTAGCGGGCGGCAAGCTCCTGGTTGCGGTCGGCGTCCACCTTGGCCAGCAGGAAACGGCCTTCGTATTCCCCGGCCACCCGTTCCAGGGCCGGCCCTAGGGCCTGGCAGGGCCCGCACCACGTGGCCCAAAAGTCCACCAGCACCGGCAGGCTGTGGGAGCGGTCCATCACCTCGGTCTCGAATGCCGGGGCGTCCGGATAAATCACCCATGGGCTCATCGGCTCGTCCTCCTGACGGGCTGGTATGGGGCTGGAAGGTTCTATCCAGGTGGCGTGCTATGGTAGCTTTTCCAGCCTAGCAAGCCCCTTTCCCGGAAAGGGGCCTCGAGGATCTTTTTAACCCGGGCCCTAAGGGGACGCCATGGACCCAACCATCCGCAAGGCCGTCTTCCCGGTAGCCGGGATGGGCACCCGCTTCCTCCCGGCGACCAAGGCCATGGCCAAGGAAATGCTGCCGGTGGTGGACAAGCCGCTCA
>NZ_JAZKRM010000003.1:0-130866 GCF_036628635.1 Thiohalorhabdus sp.
GTCAGCCGTATCGCCCGGCAAGGCGCAAAAGGCAAGACCTGACCCTTCCGCTTTTTGACCCTTTCGCTTTTCCTTCCGCTTTCTTCTCCCGCTTTTTTCCCTCACGCCCCGGCTCGTTGCCAGCGCCTTGGGCCGCTCGGCCTTATCATCCGGGAGGCGGATGGTCAGTGTGGTTATTGGTCTATCTCCTTCAGGAATTGCGCGGGGCTGAGATTCCGTAGGCCCGGCCATGTCAGCTCTCCTCCCCGCAAGTCGCGGAGGTTCCGGGTCACGATGCCTTGACCACCGCCGGCCACCGCCAGTTCGATAAGGTGATTGTCTGCCTCGTCCGGCAGGATGGGGCGCCAGCCATAACGTCGTCCCCAGGAGTGTCATAAAGGGCGTGTAACCGGTTTGATGAGGGGCGGGCTCGGTGTTTTCCCGGCTCTGGCCCCTTCCCGCCCTTCGTGGCAGGATTGCGGCCTTCCTCCGCCGCCCGATCCGCTGCCATGGCCACCACCCTCTACCGCAGCCTGACCCGCCTGGCCCTGCCGCTCGGCGCCGCTTATACCCTGGTCCGCGCCGCCCGCGACGGCGGCGGCCGCTATCTGCGTCAGCGCCTGGGCCGGGGACTGCCGGCGGGGCCGTTCGCGGTGTGGGTCCACTGCGCCTCGGTGGGCGAGGTCCAGGCCGCCGCGCCGCTGGTGGCGGCGCTGGCGCCCCGCGTCGACGATCCGGTGCTGGTGACCACCAACACCCCCACCGGGGCGGCGGTGGCGGCGCGGGAGCTGCCGCCGGTTGTCACCCATGCCTACCTGCCGCTAGATGCGCCGGGGCTGGTGCGGCGCTTCCTGGCGGCCGTTCGGCCCCGATGCGCCCTGGTGCTGGAGACCGAGCTCTGGCCCAACCTGTTCGCCGCCTGCGGCGAGCGGGGGGTGCCGCTGGCCATGGTCAACGGCCGGCTGTCGCCGCGGACCCTGAATGCCCCGGCCTGGCTGCAGCGGGCCTTCACAGAGGCCCTGTCAGCGGTGTCGCTGGGCTTGGCCCGCTCCGAGAGCGATGCCGAGCGCTTCCGCGCCCTGGGCCTGCCCGCCGACCGGCTGCGGGCAGCGGGGAACCTGAAGTTTGCCGACGGTGCCGCCGGGGAGGGAGCGGAAGGGCCCGCGCCGCTGGAGCGGTCCTACGTCCTGGCCGCCTCCACCCGGGAAGGCGAGGAGGCCCGGGTGGCCCGGGCCTGGGCGGGCCTGGACGCCGGCGGGCGGGTGCTGGTGATGGCCCCCCGCCACCCCGAGCGCCGGGAACCCGTCCTGCGCGAGCTCAACGGCGCCGGCTGGTCCGTGGCGGTACGCAGCCGCGGCGAGGCGGTCACCGCGGCGACCGAGATCTATCTGGTGGACACCCTGGGCGAGCTGGGGCCGTTCATGGCCCACGCCGATGTGGTGTTCATGGGCGGCTCGCTGGTGCCCAGGGGCGGCCACAACCTGCTGGAGCCCGCCGCGCGGGGGCGGGCGGTGGTCACCGGGGCGCACACGGCGAACTTCGCCGAAGAGGCCCAGGCTTTGCGCGACGCCGGCGCCTTGGTGGAGGTGGCCGACGAGGCCGGGCTACGCCAGGCCCTGGCCGACCTGCTGGCCGATCCGGGGCGGCGCGAGCGCCTGGGCGCCGCTGCGCGGGAGGTGGTGGCCGAGCGGGCCGGGGTGCTGGCCGCCTACGTGACCGCCCTCACCGAGTGGTGCCCGGAACTGGACGGAAAGGCTTGAAAGCGGGCCGGAGACGGCGGCCGCAAGGATTCATCTTACCCGCCGCGTAAGGAATGACCCTCCCATGAATGCTAAACGGGGACCCGCCGCATGAAGATCGTCTACGTCACCGGCCTGGGCCGCAGCGGCACCACGCTGCTGGACATCCTGCTCAACGCCCACAGCCAGATGCAGGGGGTGGGGGAGGTGCACAAGCTCTACGGCTTTGCCCACGTGCTTCGCAACCCCAACCCCCAGAGCGTGGACAGCATCGGCAATACCTGCGCCTGCGGCGCGGCCACCATCTGGGACTGCCCGTTCTGGACGGCGGTGGACGCCGAGCTAACCGAGCGCACCGGCCGGGGGCTCAAGGACCTGCGCCTGGAGGCCAGGGACCGGGCTACCTTCGAGCGCGACAACCTCGACCTGTTCCGGGCGGTGCAGGCGGTCTCCGGGGCCGCCTACGTTATCGATTCCTCCAAGCGCGTCACCCGGCTGCGTTGGCTGCTCAAGCACCCCGAGATCGAGGTGGTTCCCATCCATGTCCTGCGCAACCCCAAGGGCCGGGCGTCCTCGGTGAAGCGGCGCAAGGGTCAGGTGTTCCGGCCCACGGTGCAGTACTCCTACCGCTCCCTGCGCCTGTTCGCGCTGCTGTTCAACCGGCCCCACTTGGTGGTGCGCTACGAGCGCCTAGCCGCCGAGCCCGAGGCCGAGATGCGGCGCATCATGGGCTACCTGGGCCTGGACTACGAGCCGGCGCAGGTGAACGACTGGGCCAACAGCGCCCACCATAATCTGGCCGGCAACGCGGTGCGCCGGGCCACCAGCAGCGAGATCGGCCTGCGCGAATCCTGGCGCGAGGAGCTGGGCTGGGCCACGCGGGCCGGCATCGACCTGATCGCGGCGCCGGGGCGGGCGCTGAACTGGGTGAAGGAGTGGCGTTGGCGGGACGCGGCGAAGGGGTAGGAGCCGGCACCAGCGTCTAGGACCCTCCTTGCTGTCATCGCGAGCGCAGCGACGCGATCTGCCGGCCGGGGCCCGCGTATAGGCAGGTTGCCGCGAGCCCTGACGGGCGATCGTAACGATAACCGGCAGGGGGCTTTATTTAGTCGAAGCTGTAGCCGAGGTTGTCGATGTCCAGCCGGAAGTGGCGTTCAATGAGCTCGGCGGCGGTGTCGCTGTAGTAGCGGCGGTAGTCGCTGCGGCCCTCGGCCCGGCGCTTGTGGGGCAGGGCGGGCGGGCGCTCGAGGCCGATGCGCCGGCAGGCCTCGTAATAGTCGGCCTCCAGGCTCTCGTAATGGCCGAGGAAGTCCACCAGGCAGCGGCCGTCGAAGTCCATCAAGGAGTGCCACTGCGGCTCGATGGAGGCATCGACGATGTAGTGGTAGGGCCGCTCGGGGTCGGCCAGCTTCCAGCGCAGGAAGGTCTCGAAGTCGTCGATGCCTTCCAGCAGGTGCGGCCGCTCGCGGGCGATGTGGTACCAAGAGCTCGCCTGCAGGTCCCACGGGTTGCGCACGAAGGCAAACTTGAACAGGGACTCGAACAGATCCAGGGGTAGCATCTCGTAGGCGGTGATGGCCTTGGCGTGGCGCGGCATGCGTACCCCCATGCGGCGACCGGTGAGGTCGCTGAGGCGCCGGCAAACCAATTGCGGGTAGAACAGCGGATCGCGCCAGCGGTAGCGGTCCAGGGCCGTGCGCACGCTGGTGCCGCCGGTCTTGGCCAGGTGCACGAACAGGAAGCGGTAGCGGTGGCAGTAGAGCATGCGCCGACGTTCCTCAGTCTGGCCGCGGTTCCGGGTGCGGCGGCGTGACGCCCAGAACGTCCAGATAGGCCCAAGCGCTGGCGGTGTCGCGGTAGCGCTCGGCGGCGGCCTGCAGGTGGGCCCGATCCGGCGGATGGGCCAGGGTGCGGGCCATGGCCTCAGCCAGGGCGGCATCGTCGCCCATCGCCACCAATTCCCCGTAGCGACCATCGCCGAGGATCTCCCGCGGCCCGCTTGGGCAGTCGGTGGCTACCGCCGGGGTGCCCAGGGCCAGGGCCTCGGTGAGGGCGTTGGGCGAGCCCTCCCAGGCGCAGGACAGCACGAACAGGTCGGCGCGTGCCATCGCTGGATAGGGGTTGGCGGCGAACCCGGGCAGGCTGACTGCCTCTTCCAGGCCGAGCGTTTTGATCAGGGTCTCCAGCTCCGCCCGCTGCGGGCCCTCGCCCAGGAGGATCAGGCGGGCGGCCTCATGCTCGCGCAGCCGGGCGAAGGCGCGCAGCAGGGTGGGGAAATCCTTCTGCCGGTTCAGGCGCCCCACCGCCAGGATCACCGGCCCGTCGCCCGGTTCCCGGAGCCACGGGTGGTCCGGCTCGGCGGCTGCCCGCTCGGCCAGCTCCGGGGTCACCACCGGATTGGGCAGCACGTGGATGGCCTCCCTGGGCAGGCCGGTCACTGCGGCGGTGTCCTCGGCCACGCCGCGGCTGACGGCGATCACCGCGTCGGCCCGGCGGTAGGCCCGGCGCATGGGCAGCGTCCGCAGCCAGCGCCGCAGCCTCGAGCGGCCCTGCAAGGCCTGGGACAGGTTGTTGCCAAGGCGCACCGCCACCCGGGTATCCCCCCCCGCCAACCGGGCCGCGCGAATGGCGGCGCGGTTGGCGCGGTCCTTGGCCGCCAGCAGGGCGGTGGGCCGTTCGCGGCGCAGGTAGCGGGCCAGCGGGCCCATGCTCGACCAGCTGTGGCGGGTGCCCAGGTCCACAGTGCGCACCCCCTCCGGCAGGCTCTTGGCGTGACCGCCCTCGGCGCGCGCCCGAACCAGGTCCACCCCTACGCCCAGGCGGGCCATGGCCGCGGCCAGGTTGAGCATCATGTGCTCCACCCCGCCGTCCCCGGAGAAGGACAGGAAGATGGCGACGCGCTCGGTTACGGGCATGGGGTGGAAGCGGATAAGAGAGGCAGCATGAGGACCTAGTTTACCGGGCGCCCTCCCGGGCAACAAGGCGGGCTACGGGCCTCACGGCCCGTAGCCGAAGGTCTCCAGCAACTGGGACTGGTCAGCAGCGAATCGGCGGAGCTCGGGGTCTTCGCGGTAGGCGAAGGCGCGGCCGGAATCCAGCGAGGCGGTCAGCTCCCGCCGGGGCGCCCGATCGAGCGCCAGGCCGCAGAACTCGGCCAGGCGCTCAAGCTCCTGCTCCGGCGACCGGAGCAGGTCCTCGTAGCTAATGGTCAGGGCCCGGTTGCCCAGTTGCTCGACCTGGCGTCGGCCCTCGGCCATGTACTCGGTCCACAGCTGCAGCGCCGGCTCGCGCCGGGCCAGACGGGGGGTGTCGACCAGCTCACCGCGCTTGGGCAGGAAGCGGAACAGGGCGCGGCGCTTGTGGAAGCGCCGGCGGCTGCGCGCCAGCGAGCGCTCCCGGCGGACCACCAGGCTCTCGGCCACGTCCACCCCGTGGCGCTCCACATTGATCACCCGTGCCTCGGGGAAAAGCTCCAGCCACAACGGCAGGGTGAAGGTAGTGCGCGGGTCCTTCCAGCCCCAAAGCCCCTCCCCCCGTTTGACCAGGTTGCGCCATCCCCAGAATCCCAGGGTGCGCGGGAAAGTCAGGCTCGCGCGCAAGTAATCGGCGGCAAGCTCCCGGGAGGGCGGATCGTCTAGGATGTCGGCGAAAGGTAGCGGCCGCGTCCAGGACCCCCCGCCTTGGGCCAGCAGCCAGCGGTTCAGGCGCCGGAAGTACAGGGCCTCGTTGTTGCGACCCAGGCGCCGGCCGATGTAGACCCCGGAGCGGGCCAGCAGACCGGCGAGCATGGTCGTGCCCGAGCGGTGCGTGCCGATGATGATTAAGGGCGGGCTGGGGGTGTCCATGTATGATCGGTTGCGATTGGGTATAAAAGGTCGTCGGGAGGGTAGCACGTCCCCGGGCCTGTGGCCGTGGTGGCTGGCATCAGCGAGCCTCGCGGTTCAGGAGAGTGCCCTTATGCTCGGGTCGAGGGTTCCTGCTGGACCGCATCCGAGCCATTGCCTTTCCGAGCGACACCGGTGGTTGGCCGTGTGGGAGTGCGTGAGGGCGGAGGCCGGCCATCCCGGAGTAGCAAAAGTCGGTCAAACTCGAGTCTGTTGGTGGCGGCCTGGAGGGTTCCGAGGGCGGCTCCCGGAATGGCAAATCCACTCCAGAGCCGTATCGAACGGTGGTGGGCATGCCGGACATTTCCCGTATAATGCAAGCCTTTGCGAATTTGGGCGGCCCGGGGATTGGTCCTTGCAGCGAACAGCCGCCGTCTTGTCTTCCCGGTTCCCGCTCCGCGAGGGGCAATCCTTCCACACGGTGATGGTTTCAGCTGGTGTTGCCCTTCTCGGCTTCGGCAGCCTTCTCAGCACGGCCTCCATCTACCTCGCCTTGGGCCTCCTGGCTGTGTTGGCTGCCTCCGAGGGCCGTCCTTTCCTTCGGTTCTGTGCCCGCTCTCCCTGGGCATGGCTGGTGGTGGGCCTAACGGTCTATATGGCCTTGCGCTTGCTCATAGCCCAACAGGCCCTGCCCGACCAAGCCGATGCGATAAGCAAGCACGGTAGGCAGCTGGCTATGGTGGCAGGCCTTCCCGCCCTCTTCCTGGCCTGGCATCTGGGCCGGGATCCCAAGCGAGTGATCCTCCTGCTGACCGGACTGGTCGGCTCCCTGACGGTCTTCTTCTTCCTTGAGGCGGGCTGGTCGGCGCTAAGCCACTACCTGGTCGAGGGGGGTGGGGGGCGGCTCCAATTCGGTGGCCATAAAAACGCCATCGGTGGCTTGTACGGTGGGGGGGAGATCGCCGCCCTGTATTTGGTAACCGTCCTTGTAAAGCAGCTCCGGCAGCACCGATGGGGATGGGCCGGGATCGCCCTCCTGGTCCTGCTTGTGGGGATGGCTGCCCTTTTCTTTCTTGTGGTGATCTGGAACCAGTCCCGGACGGCGTGGCTGGGGCTGGTCTTGGCCCTGGTCCCGGTCGCCCTGTATGCCCTGGGCCGCTTCCATCGGGCGGAAAGGGTCTCCCGGGAGGCGGGTGTGATCACCGCGGTGGTCCTGCTCCTGGCCGTGCTCGCCTGGAATTACAGCGCTACCCTCGAAAAACGGGCGGCCGGGCTGGTGGACGGATTCCGGGGGGCTTCGGAGCTTCAATTGGACGATGCCGCCACGGGGTCCGTGGAGTACCGGGTCCGACTCCTCATGGCCGGATGGGAGGCTTTGGGCGAAAAGCCGCTTTCCGGATGGGGGCCGGGTCGTTTTGACTTTGTTATCGCCGAGGTGGGAGGGGGAAATCTCAGGGATTTAAACCATTTTCACAATTTCTACATCCAGATGGCTGTCGGTTTCGGGATGATTGGCCTGGTGGGCTTCTTGGCGGTATTCCTGCTCCCCCTTCGTGATACCTGGTGCCTGTTCCGGGAGCGCTCCCTTTCGCCGCACTTCACCCTGTTGGTGATTGCCACCTGGGTCTACCTGTTAACCCTGAACGGGGCCACAATTCGCCACGATGATCCGGTGGGTCAGGCCTATTTCGTTATGGCGCTGGGGATCGCCGGGGTGGCCTCGGTCAAGAGGCGAGGGGAGATCGCCGGGGAGGGGGCCGAGGCATGACGGTTCCTGATCACCACCCGAGCAAGGCGCTCCCCTTTTTCTGGGTGCATACCCATAAGGCCGGCGGGCAAAGTATGAGGGGCACGTTTAGGGGCCCGTATGTGGAAACCGAACGCAAAAGGCCCCCGCCTCTGGTGGCTTTGCCCAAGCGTCCTGCACGTTGCCTGGAGGAGAGGCATTACCCCGACGATATCGAGGGGCTGGGAAACCGCTTCGCCTACGATGAACCGGTTCTTCGGTCGAGGTTCGCCTAATGGGGATGCCAGGCCAAACGGAGGGGGTTTCCGAGCTGGAGCTCACCTTGGTGGGACTACCCAAGACGGCGACCACCTGGCTCGCTTCCGTCCTGGATTACAATCCGGAGGTGAATCTGTTCGATGAGAGTGACAAGATCGAGCGGTTGTGGGCCAGACCGCAGGGGGTTCCGTTACTGATTGCCGAATCGGTTACCGACCCCCTTTTCCTGGGGGCCGTGGAACGGCGAGCGGAGGCGGTTAGGGCCTTGCAAAGCAGGGTCCCGGGCAAGCGCCACCTCTTGTTTCTCCGCGAGCCTGGTGACTGGGTGGTTTCCTTGTATCGGCAGTTTGTCAAGCGGGGAGGCTACCGGAGGTTCCGTGATTTCTTCGGGGAAACTTCGGACCATATTGTGACCCCGGCCTACCTGGATTACGGGTGGCTGGTGGAGGATGTCGGGCAGGCCGTCCCGGGGCCGGTGGCGATTTGCCACTATGACTGTCTCCTTCGCGATCCCCAGGGCTTCGTTACCGCCATAACCCGGGCCTTCGGCGGCGACACTGGGCTTCAGGATCTGGTCTCCGGGATCCCGCCCCGTGCCTTCCATCAGCAGGCCAACGTTGGGCTGCGCGGGCGTGGGGCCCGCTGGCTGCGAGCGCTCAACCGCATCCGGCGCAGTCGCTGGAACCCCCATGGCTGGTTCTCCTGGAAGCGTGCGGAGCGGCTCCCCTGGTCGCGCCTGGGAATGGGCGGAAGCGATCTTTTGGACGACGAGGACCGGGCCTATCTGGCCGAGATGGTTGAACGCTATGCCGACTGGTCCTTATGGGAGGATCGGTTCAAGGACCGGTGCGTATTTCTTCATGGGTGAAGGCGAGCCTGTACAAAAGCTGCGAGTTACCCATTGCATGCCGATCTTTTCGGAGCTCACACAGACTTTTGTCTACGAGCTCCTCTCCAACCTACAAGCCAGACAGGGGCTGGATGTCGAGGTTCTGACCTGGAACCGAAAGAATGCCGAGGAGCGACCGTTTCATCCCGTCTACGAGGTCTCGCCCCCCACCTCCGCGGAGCTTGCCCGGCTACGCGCCCAGCGAACCCTGCCGCCGTCTTGGGAGAACGGGCTCCCCCCAACCCGCTTTGAAAAGCAGGTCCGGCAACGGCTGGTGGCGTCCCGGACGGATATCGTCCATGCCCAGTTTGGCCCTACGGCGGTACTGATCGGGCGGGCCTGTCGGGAGGCGGGGATACCCCTTGTCGTGACCTTTCGGGGGCGGGACGCTTCGGCCAAGATCCGCAAATGGCGCTGGCGACGCCTTTACCGCCGCAGCTTGGCCAATGCGGCGGCCATAACCTGTGTTTCGCCGGACTTGTGTGAGCGCATCCGCCCCATGCTGCCGGCGGAGCTGGAGCCGGTCTTTATCCCTGGAGGCAAGCACCCCCGGCTGCTGGAGTACCGGCCGCCGGGCCCGCCTTCCGGTCGCCTGGTTTCGATTGGGCGGCTGATCGATAAAAAGGGCCATTCCGACGCCATCCGTGCGGTGGCCCGTGCTCGGGAGAGCGGTGCGGAGGTTACCCTGACTGTCATCGGCGAGGGGCCGCTGCGGGACCGGCTCCAGGAGGAGATCGCCGAGCTGGGTTTGGAGGGCTCTGTGACCCTCACTGGTCCCTTGCCCTTCGAGCGGGTGGTCGCCCTGATGGGCGAAGCCGACTTCCTCGTTGCGGCCAATCGAACCGGCGCCAAAGGGGACCGGGAGGGAATCCCCAACGTGGTCAAGGAGGCCCAGCTCCTCGGAGTGCCGGTCATAGGTACGCGGCACGGGGGAATCCCCTATGCCATCCCGGGGGCCTTTCGAACGGAACTAGTAGCGGAAGGTGACATTGACGGCTTGGCGCGGCGGATCCGGGAAATGAACCAGCTTAGCGAGGGCGAGCTTGAGGAACGGGCCCGTATCGGGCGTCGGTTCGTCCTGGATCGTTTCGATCCGGTGGTAGAAGCCCGAGATTATCAAGGCCTGTATGAGCAGGTGGCAGGGGGGTCGAAGGCGCCGGCTGTTTCCAGGGAGGTCTTCGGCGATCATGCTTGATCGGGAAGAGAAATGGTGGCTTCGCTGGCACCCCCTGGCCAGGGGAATCGATCCCCGTGTCCGGGTGGAGTGGGTCACTCGGCGGGCGGCCATCAACCCGGCCCGCCGGTATTGTTATTTCCGTCTTCCTAAGTGCGCTAATTCGACGGTCATCAAGACCCTGTTCAGGTATGACCCCACCCTGGAGGAAGGGCCCGTATCGGCCGATGTCCATACCATGAAAAAGCGCTTCTCGGGACTGTTTCGAGCCCGAGTCTGGACGCCTCGGCAGCTAACCGCCAACTATTTCTGCTTTAGCGTAGTGCGAAATCCCTATACTCGCGTGCTGTCCGCCTACTTGGACAAAATCGCTGCGGCGGAAGCAGGCCAATACGGCTTTGTTGCCCGTTCCGCCGGGTTCGAGGAGGCCCGCGGGGTCTCCTTCTCCAGATTCGTCTCTTTCCTTGAGAGCGGTGGCCTTTACGCCAACCCGCATTGGGCGCCCCAGGTTGCCCTGCTCCCGGTGGAGCCGTCCGGTCTGGCCTTCCTTGGCCGGGTGGAAAGTCTTGACGAGGACTTGGGGAAGCTTGCTGATCGTCTTTTTGGGGAAGGCACCTTTCAGGGAGCGGCCCTCCGGGCTGACCGGCGAAGAGGTTCCGATATCCGGACCGCCGACTTCTACGATGCCGAGCTCTTTTGCCGCGTTTACCGGCTTTACCGTTCCGATTTTGAAGCCTTTGGGTACTCCGGCCATCCGGAATAGCTAAGTGGTGGGACGGACCAAAAGCAAGGGCTAAGCCTCCTGCTGGGAAGAGTCTATGCCAGAATTTAGGCAGGCCGGAGTCCGAACCCGGGCGGAGGATACAGGGAGCTTAAAAACGATGGCTTTGCCCAAGCTGTGGCTTCACGCCGGGGTCCACAAGACCGGGACTACCGCTCTCCAGCAATTCGCTGCTTCGCACCGGGAGACCCTCCTGGAGCGCGGCCTGTGGTATCCCGATTTTCGCCCGGTGCTGGAGGCGGGGCCCGCCTCCCACAACCGCCTTGCGCATGCCCTGGTGGGGCCGGGCGGGGCACGGGGGCTCGATCCGGCACAGGTCCGGGACCTTGTTGCCCATTGGCGGGCGAATATTGGAGATCGGTCCCTGCTGCTTAGCGCCGAGGCCTTTTGCCGACACGTTGTACCGGGGGCGGGGGAGGATTGGCTCGATCAGCGGAGGGGCTATTTAGAGGGTGTGGCGGAGGCGTTTCGCGATTTCGATGTGGAAGTCATTCTGGTCCTGCGTAGGCAGGATGAACTGGCTCACTCCCTCTATCTTGAGAACATCATGAAGGGCTCCCGCCGGGGGAGGATGTCTTTTTCGGATTTTCGAAAGTTCATTGAATCTCGCCATCTGCGGTTTGAGGACAACATCGCCACCTTCGAGCGGGTTTTCGGGCCGGTCAGGGTCCTGACCTACGAAGGGCTGGCTCGGGATAATCGGTTGCTTCAGAACTTCTTCGCCGAGCTCGGTTTTCGGGTTGCCGGTTTGGAGGATTCGGGCCTGGTCCGGCAAAGCCTTACTGTGCGGCAGGCGCGAATGAAACGCGCATTCCTTCCGTTAATCGGTTCACACGGCCAAAATCGACAGGTCAACCGGTTTCTGAGGTGGGGGCCCATGGCAAGGGCTTCGGCACGCTTTGTCGATGAGCCCGAAACCGGGTTCTGGGAGAATGAAAGCGCTCGGCAGCGCTGGCTGGAGTGCTATGCCGAGGAAAACGAGCGGATCCGCTCGCGCTTCTTCCCGGATAGGGCGAGCCTGTTTAGTCCCGGGTTAGATTGCTGAGCCCCGGAAGGGACGAGAGCCAGGGGCTCGACCAGTCATCTCGTTCGGTTGGGCGGTTTCCCTAGATCTTTGGAAGAGCCGCTACCGACCAGGTTTATGTGGTGGCTCGCAGGGGGGTGGAGCCCACCAATCTGGGGAAATTATAGTCGAGCATTTCGATGTCCGATTCGTAAAGCTGCTCTACCATGCGCAGGGTTTTTCGGGTGTAGGCCCGCTCGGGGGGTGGCTGCCCGGTGTAGGCGTTCTCTCGCGGAAAGGAGGGCCGTGACGGTAAGCCAAGGCGCCAGGCAATAATCCCAAAGTCTTCCTCGATGGTCTCTAAGTGACCGATAAAGTCGACCAAAAGCCGCCCTTCGCCGTCCGTAATATCCGGCCACACTGGGGCTGTATGGGTGGCCAGCTGCCGGTTCTTCCGGCTTGCCCAGGCCTCCGGGAGCATGGCCAGGAAGTCCTCGAATCGGTGACGAAGGCGGAAACGAGGCCAAACCTGCTGAATTACTCCCCGCCGGGTTAGATATTTCCAGCAGGATACCGCGCGAGCATAAGGGTTGCGGACAACAGTGAATTTGAAACGTTCTGAAAAATCATCGGGATAAAGGAACTCCTTAGCAAACAGCATGCGGCGGTAGTCGTATTCTCCCAGAGGGATCCGGAAGTTGTTCAAGTTGTCGTTCCATTCTTGCCTCGGTAGGGCAAGGAAAGGGCTAGGGTTTTTGCGGTGGGTTTCCACATAGGATTCCCCCAGGGCCTTGCGGATGCTCTGCCCGCCGGACTTTTTGATGTGAAGCCAAAGGAAAGAGGACGCCGGCAAGTGGGAGGATATTGTTACCATTGATAATCTGGAACCGGAGATGGGCGGTAAACACTTCCAACGGTGATCCCTCTCGGGGGCTGGACTGGTCCAGGTGAAATGCCCTCGGGAGTTATTAACGGTTTTCGGCGGAGGTGGCTGTGTTTTGATATCCGGCCCCCTTTTTCGTTTCTGGGGGTTAGCCTCAATAGGATCTGGTAAGAAGTGTGCGTGAACATTTTCCTCATCTCCTTCAAGCCTAAGCCTAACTTGGTAGCGGCCTTCCTGCCATCCCCAAAGAGTGCTCGGGTTTCCGGCGGAGCCCAGGTCAAAAGTCCCCTGGACCGGCGATCGCCACAACCGCGGGTTGATGGATTCGGTAATGCCGGCTAGCCACCGCATTGCGGTCTTCTTCGCCACCTCCGGCCGCAGCGGGGTGGATCGCCTGCTGCGGAACCTGGTTCCGGCGCTGGCCGAGCGCGGGGTGGCCGTGGACCTGCTGCGGGTCCGGGGTCATGGTCCCGAATTGGACCCGGTCCCGGAGGGGGTGCGGGTGGTGGACCTCGGCGCCGGCCATGCCGCCACCGCCCTGCCGGCCCTGGTCCGCTACCTGCGCCGGGTGCGTCCGGACGTCCTGTTTTCCGGCAAGGACCGGATCAACCGCATCGCCTATCTGGCCCGCAGGCTGGCCGGGGTGCCGGTCCGGCAGGTGTTCCGCTACGGCACTATGCCGTCGGTGGCCCTGTCTAAGCGGCGCTTTTTGGAACGCCTGATCCAGGGATGGTCCCTGCCGCGTCTGTATCGCCGGGCCGATCGGGTCCTGGTGCCTTCCGAAGGGGTGCGCAGGGACCTGGTGGGGGCCTTCGGGGTTCCCGGCGAGCGGGTGCGCACCGTGGCCAGCCCGGTGGTGGCGGCGGAGCTGTTCGACCAGAGCCGCCCCCGGCCCGACCATCCCTGGTTCCGTCCCGGCGAGCCGCCGGTGGTCCTGGGGGTGGGCGAGCTTTCTACCCGCAAGGACTTCGCCACCCTGGTGCGGGCCTTCGCCCGTCTGCGCGCCGATCGGCAGGCGCGGCTGGTCCTGGTCGGGCAGGGCGGTGAGTGGACCGCTCTGGAGGCACTCGCCCGCGAGCTGGGAGTGGCCGGGGATGTGGACCTGGTGGGGTTTCGCTCCAATCCCTACGATTACATGGGCCATGCCTCGGTGCTCGCCCTGAGCTCCCGCTGGGAGGGGCTGGGCTTCGTGCTGGTGGAGGCCATGGCCCTGGGCACGCCGGTGGCTGCCACCGATTGCCCCAGCGGGCCGCGCGAGCTGCTGGACGACGGCCGCCTGGGGCCGCTGGTGGCGGTGGGGGATTGGCGAGGCCTGGGCGATGCCCTGGCCCGCACCCTGGATGCGCCGCCCGATCCCGATGCCCTGCGGCGCGCGGCCGCCCCCTACGAGATCGGGGCCGCCACCGACGCCTACCTGGCGGAGCTGCTGCCCGAAACCGCCGAGGCCGGGGCCGCTGTGTGATAGCCTTGGCCCCTTTGCCGACGTAGAGGACCCGCTCCCCATGCGCCTGCCCGATTTCTCCCGCGCCCGCCTGCTGGTGGCCGGGGACCTCATGCTCGACCGCTACTGGTCGGGGGGGACCGGCCGCATCTCGCCGGAGGCGCCCGTCCCTGTGGTGCGGGTGGAGGGCGAGGAGGTCCGTCCCGGGGGTGCCGGCAACGTGGCCCTGAACGCCGCGGCCCTGGGCGCCAGCGTCCGCCTGCTCGGCTTCACCGGCGACGATACCGAGGCCGACGCCCTGGCCGAGTCGCTCACGGCCGGGGGCGTTGACTGCCGCTTCCTGCGCGAGCCGGCCATCCCCACCCTGGTCAAGCTGCGCGTGCTCAGCCGCCATCAGCAGCTCATCCGGCTGGATTTCGAGGAGGGCTTCGCCGCCTGCGACGTCGACGCCCTGGGCGACCGGTTCGCCAACGAGCTGGCGGGCAGCGACGCCGTGGTGCTGTCGGACTACGGCAAGGGCACCCTGGCCGATGTGGGCGGGCTCATCGAGCGGGCCCGAGCGGCCGGCAAGCCGGTGCTGGTGGATCCCAAGGGCACCGACTTCCGGCGCTACCGCGGCGCTACCGCCATCACCCCCAACAGGGCGGAGCTCGAGGCGGTGGTCGGCCCCTGCGGGACCGACGCCGACCTGGTCGCCAGGGCCGAGGCCCTGCGCGCCGAGCTGGACCTGGGGGCGCTTCTGGTCACCCGCGGCGAGCGCGGCATGACCCTGGTGCGCCCCGGGGGCGAGGCGGACCACATCGCTACCCGCGCCCGGGAGGTTTTCGATGTTACCGGCGCCGGCGACACGGTGATTGCCACCCTGGCCTCGGCCCTGGCCGCCGGCGAGGCCTGGCCCGACGCCGTGGCCCTGGCCAACCTCGCCGGCGGAGTGGTGGTGGGCCGGCTGGGCACGGTCACCGTCACCCCAGCCGAGCTGCGCCGGGTCCACCTGGCGGAGCAGGACGGGCGCAAGGTGCTGAGCGAGGCCGAGCTGATGACGGTTCTGGCGGACGCCCGGGCCCACGGCGAGCGGGTGGTGCTGACCAACGGCTGCTTCGACCTGCTGCACGCCGGTCACGTGGCCTATCTGGAGGAGGCCGCCGAGCTCGGCGACCGCCTGATCGTGGCGGTCAACGACGATGCCTCGGTGGCCCGGCTGAAGGGGGCCGGGCGGCCGGTGACGCCGCTGGCGCAGCGCATGGCGGTGCTGGCGGGGCTGGCCGCCGTGGACTGGGTGGTCCCCTTCGCTGAGGACACCCCGCAGCGCTTGATCGAACGGGTCCGGCCGGACTATCTGGTCAAGGGCGGGGACTATCGGCCTGAGGCGATAGCGGGCTATGAAGCGGTAACGGCGGCTGGCGGCGAGGTGGTGGTGCTGCCGTTCCGGGAGGATTGCTCCAGCACGGCGATCATCAATGCCCTACGGGGCACGGATACGCCGCGGAAAGAAGGGAATTGAGCATGGCCAAGGCAGAGGACCCGCGGCGCCTGAGCCTCGCCGCGACCGCGATGGTCGCGGCAGCGGTGTTGGTGGCCGGCTGCGGCGCCAAGCACACCGTGGGCGACACCGTCATCTACGATCCCGAGGCGGAGTCGAGCCAGGCCCAGGACGCCCCGGAGGGGAGTGCCTCGGAGGAGGGCTCCCCGGAGAAAGGGGATGAACCGCCGGAAGGCGGGGCGGCATCCGGCCCGGATTCCGGCTCGGGCGAGCGTGCCGAGGGCTCGGGGGATAGCACCAAAGCACGCGGATCGTCGGAGCCGAGCGCCCGAAAGGAAGGTGGCGAAGGCGGCGATGCTACGGAGACTGACGGGCAAGCCGATAACGGCGGCGGCGAAGCGCCGGATGAGCCCACCAAGCCCGAACAGGCAGGCCAGTTCATGGAGGCCAAGGGTACCAGCGTCGGGGATGAGGAATGGTTAGCCGAGATCCGGGGGGAGGGCGAGGGCCAGTGGCTGGCCAGTCCCTACGGGCCGGCCGCCACCTACGCCATGGTGCGGGCGGCCACTTACCTGCAGGGCCTGCGGATGGCCGAAGAGGACCGCGAGGCCCGACGCTTCACCACCACCCGCGCCTACAAGGCCTGGCACGGCGACAACGAGGGCGGCTGGTCCCTGACCATGAAGGTCCTCACCAAGGGCTTCGGCAAGGACGCCCGCTACCGCTTCCGGGTGTCGGTGGACCCCCGCGACGCCGGCGGCAGCCGGGTAAGCGTCGATCAGTACCGCGAGGTGATGGAGGAGGAGCCGCACCAGGACGTCGGCGATTGGGTGGAAGCCGATGGGCCCGACCCCGAGATCACCCGCAAGTACCTGGAAGGAGTCCAGCGGGCTATCGGGGAGTAGCTTCCCGGAACCTTTCGGCCAAGCCGGCCCCTGGCCGCGAGGGGCCGGTTCCCTCCTACAGCGCCTGGTTGGCGAAGTCGGCCAGGCGCGAGCGCTCGCCCTGGACCAGGGTGATGTGGCCGCCGTGCTGCCACTCCTTGAAGCTGTCCACCACATAGGTAAGCCCGGAATTGGCCTCGGTGAGGTAGGGGGTGTCTATCTGGTTGATATTGCCCAGGCAGACCATCTTGGTGCCGGGACCGGCGCGGGTGAGCAGGGTCTTCATCTGCTTGGGGCTAAGGTTCTGGGCCTCGTCGATGATGATCAGGCGGTTGAGGAAGGTGCGCCCGCGCATGAAGTTCAGCGACTTGATGCGGATGCGGTGGCGCAGCAGGTCCTGGCTGACCTGGGCCGCCCAGGAGCTGGCCTCGGCGGACCCCTTGCCGCCCTTGCCGCCGCCTGAGCCCCCCGTCAGCAGCTCCAGGTTGTCTTCAATTGCCCCCATCCAGGGGGCCATCTTCTCCTCTTCGGTGCCCGGTAGGAAGCCGATGTCCTCCCCCACGGGCACCGTCGCCCGGGTAATGATGGCTTCGGCGAAGCGCTTCTCCTCGACCACCTGGTCCAGGGTGGCGGCCAGGGTCAGCAAGGTCTTGCCGGTGCCCGCCAGGCCCAGGAGGGTGACGAAATCCACCTCCGGGTCCATTAGCAGGTTGAGGGCGAAGTTCTGTTCCCGGTTGAGAGCGGTAATCCCCCATACGGCGTTGTTGGGCTTGGCGTAGTCGCGGATGGGCTCGATGACGTAGTTGGCCGGATCCTGGCGGGGGGTGATCCGGTAGGACAGGCCCTCGTCCTCACCGTGACCCTCGGAGTAGACGAACTCGTTGGGCCACCAGTTCTCCTCCACCTGGGAAAGCCGATAGAAGGTCCGGCCCTCCTCCGGGGCGTAATCGGCGATCTGCAGCGGGTGGGACTCCCAGAAGTCATTCGCCACCACATTATGGCCGGTATAGAGGAGGTCGGGATCCTCCACCGTGTGGTCACTGGTGTAGTCCTCCACGTGAAGGCCGAACGTGCGCCCCTTGATCCGGAGGTTGATGTCATTGGTGATCAGGGTCACCGAAAG
This sequence comes from Thiohalorhabdus sp., assembly GCF_036628635.1. Taxonomy (GTDB): domain Bacteria; phylum Pseudomonadota; class Gammaproteobacteria; order Thiohalorhabdales; family Thiohalorhabdaceae; genus Thiohalorhabdus. The sequence continues at coordinate 17,206 of NZ_JAZKRM010000003.1, forward strand.
CTCCGGGTGACGGTGCTTAAGGCCCAGGACCACCCCCAGGATCTGGTTGTCGGCCTTGCTCTGGGAGACGTCGAAGGGCAGGGGGTGCTCGATGGCGTCCATCTGGAAGAACAGCCTACCGCCCGTGCCCGGCAACGGCATACCCTGGCTGAAATCCTCGACACTCTGGCACAGGTCGTCGAGGAGGCGGGAAACCTGGCGGACGTTGCGGGCCACTTCGGACATGCCCTTTTTGCCGGCGTCCAGCTCCTCCAGGACGACCATGGGCAGGAAAATATCGTGCTCCTCGAACCGGAACAGGCAGCTCGGGTCGTGCATGAGCACGTTGGTATCCAATACGAACAGGCGCTTGTCTTCTCGCATTCCCTCCGCCCTGTGGCGCATGGTTGGGTGACAGCCTTACCTAGAAGAATATCCCTAAGGGCGTTGGCCACTGCTTTCCATGACCATCCTACCGGGCCGGCGGGCGCCATCCCAGAGGCCTGGCCGGAGGGCTTGAACCGGAGTTGCTTGCTCGGGTATACGGTTGGCCGCTATAGTGCTTCCGATTCTTGACGAAGGACCCGAGGTGGGTCGGCAAAACACTGCACAGGTCGGGAGGACCGCGAGCGATGTTCCACGGAAGCATAGTCGCCCTGGTGACCCCCATGCTGGAGGACGGGGCGATCGATTGGGATGCCCTGGGCGACCTGGTGGACTTCCACCTGGAACAGGGCACCCATGGCATCGTTGCGGTAGGGACCACCGGCGAATCGGCGACCCTGGACCACGACGAGCACCGCAAAGTCATCCGCTTCGTGGTGGACCGGGTTCAAAGCCGCATCCCGGTAATTGCCGGCACCGGCTCCAATTCCACCCGCGAGAGCCTGGAACTGACCCGCCACGCCCGCGAGGTGGGGGCGGATGCGGCTCTCCTCGTGGCCCCCTACTACAACAAGCCGACCCAGGAGGGCCTCTACCAGCACTTCCAGACGCTGGCCGAGGAAGTTCACCTCCCCCAGATCCTCTATAACGTGCCCGGACGCACTGGCTGTCAGATTGATGTGGCCACGGTGGACCGGCTTTCCCACCTTTCCACTGTCGTCGGCATCAAGGACGCTACCGGCGATGTGGGCCGTTCCATGGCTCTGGTCCGGACCTGCGGCGAGCGTGTCGACATCATTTCTGGAGAGGACGGCATCGCCCTGCCCCTCATGCTCACCGGTGGCAAGGGCTGTATCTCCGTGACCGCTAACGTGGCCCCTGGGACCATGGCAGGCATGTGCGATGCGGCCATCTCCGGGGATCTGGCCCGGGCCCGGGCCCTCGACGACCAGCTGGCGCCCCTGCACCGTGCCCTGTTCCGGGAGGCCAATCCCATTCCCGTAAAGTGGGCCCTGCACGAAACGGCACAAATGGGTCCCGGCATCCGCCTGCCGCTGACACCGCTTGCGGAGACGTATCGGCCCGAGCTGCGCCGGGCCCTGGAGGGGCTGGGGCTGGTCGGAGCTTGAATGACGAGCCAGTGTCCTAGCCAAGTTCACCACGGAAGCGCTTAGGAGAGGTAATGAAGACCAACCTGATGGCTTGCGCGCTGGGGGGAATCCTGGCCCTGACCGCCAACGCGGCCTGGGCCGAAGTCCACGAGGTGGAAGTCCTCAACATGGGCAGCGACGGCGACCGCATGGTCTTCGAGCCCGCCCTGGTTGAGGCCGAACCCGGAGATACCGTACGTTTCGTTTTCAAGGATCCGGGCCACAACGCCGCCGCGTACCATCCCGACAATCGCGGCAAGCCCGAGCTGATTCCCGCCGGCGCCGATGTCTGGGATAGTGGCTTCAAGAGCCCGGGGCAGGACTACGAGGTCAGCTTTTCCACGGAGGGCGCCCATCACTACTACTGCCTGCCGCATGAAGGCCTGGGCATGGTCGGCATTATCGCCGTGGGCGATGCCTCCAAAGGCCCCGGCCTGGATGCGGTGGAAAACGCCGATATCCCCGGAAAGGCCAAGCAGCTCTTCCGGGAGCTCCATAAGGAGCTGAAGGAGTAACGTGCGGCGAGCCCGAGGCGGCAACGGCCAAAAGCTCGGGGCGGCGATTGGGCTCGTCTTGCTGCTGCCCGCCGCTGCCGCTCAGACGGACGGAGAGCCGGCGGATAAGGAAGGCGAGGGCTTGATGCCGCCCGCGGTCCAAGTGTGCCTGGGATGTCATAGCCTGGACCCGACCGACCGCCGGGGTGGCGCCGGGCCGCCGTTGCGCGGGGTGGTGGGCCGGACCCCGTCGGTGGACGGGGTGACTGCCGCGCGCTGGAATGCCCAGTTGCTGGACCGCTGGCTCGCTAATCCCCGTGCCTTGGACCCGGACACGGAAAGTCGCTTTCCCGGCTATGCCGATCCCGCCATGCGTGAGTCTGTGATCCGCTTCCTTGAAGGCTTGCAGTGATCCGCTGCCCGGCGGCGAAATTGCGATTTGCCGGGATTCCAAAGCGCGTGCTAGGGTCCGGCGGCTCGGTCACCGAGCCGAAGGCCCGTATTTTATCTTGCCCAGTCCGGCCCGAGGCTGTCACCTCGGGCCGGCTTCGTCCGGTAGGGGAGTCCGCTGCCATGAAGCCGCCCGCATCGGGAACCGTCCGCCGGTTCTCCCCCCTGTTCCCGGTGCTGTTGGCCGGGGTCTTGGCCGTCGCCTGCGGCCCCAATCGAGGCCCCGACTACGGCGCTGACCCGGTGGAGAGCCAGTCCCTGGCCATCCCCCCTGACCTTACGGCCGAGCCCCTGGCCACCCAGAACCCCTTTCCGGATCTCCCCGATATCGAGCGGCCCAGGACCGGCCCTGATTCCGCGGAGGCGGAAGGCGACTGGATGGCCAGCCTTGACGGTAACACCCTGAACGTTCCTGTTCCCGAGGCATGGGCCATGGGGTCGGTGCGGGCAGCCCTTCTGCTCCATGGCATTGCCGTTGCCGAGGAGCGCCTGGGGCTGCTGCGGACCGGCTGGCTTTCAGGCGAGGACCATCGCCATCTGGGCGTGGAGCCCCCCTCGCAGGGCCGGGTTCGCTACACCCTGGAAAGCCGGCCCCAAGCAAACGGCGCTACACGCATCCTGGCCCAGGCCGAATCCCGAGAGGGTGACGAGGTGAAGCGAGCTTCCCAGGAGAGCGTGACCCAGTTCCTGCAGGCAATCCAGCCGGCCTTCGGCAAACGCCGCTAGGCCGGGCCCAGCCAACGGGACCGGATGGGCCGGCTTGCCGCGGTTCGGACAATCCAGCCTCCCAGTTGGGGGGAGCAAAAAAGGGACGCCCCATGACCTGGAATATCCTGCTGGCCCTGGTGATCCTGGTGGTGTTCTGGTCCTTGTCGCGGTCCATGCCGGTGGTGCTCGGCGGTTGGGTGGGCAAGCTGGCCGGCAAGACCGAGACCCGCCTGGACGACCATCTGGTGGAGGAGCTCGATGACGCCACGGGGCGAGTCGCCCTGGCCGTTGGCCTGTGGCTGGCGTGGCAAGCCCTGGGGCTGGAAGGGGGTTTCGACATCTTTTTGGCAACTCTTCTGGCGCTGGGTGTGGTATTAACCGGGTCGGTCCTGGTTTTCGAAGCCCTGGTGGCCATCTTCCAGTTCTTCAGCGACCCCCACGAGGACCGCGGCCGCGACATGTTGCGCCCGTTCCAGGCCCGTTTCCGGCAGCTGGCGGGAGGCCTGGTGGTACTCGGTGGCGGCATGCTGACGCTGGCCACGGTGGGCGTGGACGGGGTCTTGCTGGGGGCCCTGGCCCTCACCGTCGGCTTGGTGGGAGCCCTTGCCCTGCAGCCCACCCTCCAGGAGCTCTCCGCCGGGCTGGATCTCGTCCAGGGCAGCGGCTGGCGCCCGGGTACGCGCATCAGCATCGGCGAGCATACCGGAACCCTGGCGTCGATCTCGCCGGCGACAGTGACCCTGGACACCTCCGAAGGCCAGGTGCAGATCGCCAACTCCCGGGCCCTGGGGGCGGCGGTGGTGCAGTCCCAGGGATGACGGCTGCCGCCGGCGGCCAAGGAGTCTAGCCCATGACCAAGGCCGAGATGCTGTACCAGGGCAAGGGCAAGCAGGTCTTCGCCACCGAGGATCCGGACACCCTGGTGCTGGCTTTCAAGGACACCGCCACCGCCTTCGACGGCACCAAGACCAGCGAGCTGGCCGGCAAGGGCCGGCTCAACAACCGCATCAACGCCCACATCATGGGTCTGCTCGCGGACCGTGGGATACCGGTCCACCATATCCGACGCCTGTCGGAGACCGAGAGCGAAGTCCGGCGCCTGGATATGCTCCCCGTGGAGGCCGTGGTCCGCAATGTGGTCGCCGGCAGCCTCGCCCGGCGCCTGGGCATGACCGAGGGGGCTGTGCTCGATCGCCCGGTGTTCGAGTTCTTCTACAAAAGCGACGAGCTCGGTGATCCTTTGATCAACCGTTTCCATATCCTAGCCTTCGGCTGGGCCACCGAGGTGGAGGTGGTCCGCATGGAGGAGCTTTCTTTCCGGGTCAACGAGGTCCTGCACGCCCTTTTCCAGGCGGGCGGCATGCAATTGGTGGACTACAAGCTGGAGTTCGGCCGCTTCCATGGCGAGCTCGTGCTCGGCGACGAGTTTACCCCCGACGGCTGCCGCCTCTGGGACCTGGAGACCGGCGAAAAGCTGGACAAGGACCGCTTCCGCCGCGACCTGGGCGATGTCCTCGAAGGCTACCGCGAGATCGGGCGCCGTCTGGGCGTCGAGCTCTAGGCCAGCCGCGCCTCACCTCCATGGGGCGCCCACGGACCAGGCCCGCGTTCCGAATCCCTGCTAAATCGAACGCCTTGACCCTGGCTTGCTCGTAGAGCGGGCCGTAACGGTGTGCCGCGGACGACGAGGTATTCCTATGGAAGTCTTTGCTGGTCCCGCCGCGTTATCCGAGTTCCGGCGGCAGCGCCTTCTGGCCGAGATACAGGCGGCCGCCCCGGCGATCGCCGATGTCGCTGCGGCCTTCGTCCATTTCGTGGAGCCCGCGGGCGAGCTGACGGCCGATGACCGGGAGGTTCTGGGGCGCCTCCTGACCTACGGCGAGGCCCCTGGGGACGATTCGGCCCTGTCCCGGCCGGACCTGATTGCGGTGCCGCGGCCCGGCACCGTGTCGGCGTGGTCGTCCAAGGCGACGGACATCGCCCGGCGCTGCAATCTGGAGCGGGTGCGGCGAGTGGAGCGGGGCACCGCCTTCGCCTTGACCAAGGAGGGCGCCGAGCCCCTGACCGAGGCCGAGCGGGCCGCGGTGGCGCCCATGTTGCATGACCGCATGACCGAGGCGGTGATCGGGGTCATGCACGAGGCCGGGGCCTTGTTCCGGGCCCCGGAGGCGCGCGAGCTGGAGGCCATCGACGTGCTCGGCGAGGGGCGCGCTGCCCTGGAAACCGCCAACCGTGAGCTGGGCCTGGCCCTGGCCGACGACGAGATCGACTATCTGGTGGACGGCTTCGGTGAGCTGGGCCGCAATCCTACCGATGTCGAGGTCATGATGTTCGCCCAGGCCAACAGCGAGCACTGCCGCCACAAGATCTTCAACGCCGACTGGATCCTCGACGACGAGCCCCAGTCTCAATCGCTGTTCGGCATGATCCGGACCACCTTTGAGAACAATCCCCGCCGGACGATCAGCGCCTACAGCGACAACGGGGCGGTCATCGAGGGTGCCTGGACCGGCCGCTTCTTCCCCGATCCGGGTACCCGCGAGTGGGACTATCACCGCGATGAGGCCCTACCCATCGTCATGAAGGTGGAGACCCACAATCACCCCACCGCCATATCGCCGTCGCCGGGGGCCGCCACCGGCTCGGGCGGAGAGATCCGCGACGAGGCGGCTACCGGCCGCGGCGCCAAGCCCAAGGCCGGCCTCACCGGCTTCACCACCAGCCATCTGCGTCTGCCCGATGCCCCCCGGCCCTGGGAGGCCGAGCGCGGCCGGCCGGAGCGTTTTGCCGCGGCGCGCGACATCATGCTGGAAGGGCCCATCGGGGCGGCGCGCTTCAACAATGAGTACGGCCGCCCCGGCATCACCGGCTACTTCCGCACCTTCGAGGCCGAGGTCGAGGGCCCGCATGGTCCCGAGCTGCGCGGCTACCACAAGCCCATCATGCTCGCCGGCGGCCTGGGCAACGTTCGCCGCCGCCACGCCATCAAGGCCAACAAGGCCTACATCAAGCCGGCCACCCCGGTGGTGGTGCTGGGGGGGGCGGCCCTGCGCATCGGCCTGGGCGGCGGCGCTGCCTCCAGCCAGACCGGCGGTGCCGGCGATGCCGAGCTGGACTACGCCTCGGTGCAGCGCGACAACCCCGAGATGCAGCGCCGCGCCCAGGAGGTCATCGACACCTGCTGGGGGTTGGGCGAGGAGAACCCCATCCTGTCCATCCACGATGTGGGTGCCGGCGGCCTGTCCAACGCCCTGCCGGAGCTGGTGCACGACGCCGATCGTGGCGGGACCTTCGATCTGAGCCGCATCCCGCGGTTGGATCCCAGCCTGTCGCCGGCGGAGCTGTGGACCAACGAGGCCCAGGAGCGCTATGTCATCGCCGTCTATCCGGATTTCCTGGCCCGCCTCCGGGCCATCTGCGAGCGCGAGCGCTGCCCCTATGCAGTCGTCGGCGAGGCCACCGAGGCCGAACACCTGAGCGTGACCGACGGCGAGGGCAGCCCGGCTGCGGTGGACATGGATCTGGACTTCCTGCTGGGCAAGCCGCCCAAGAAGACCATCGACGCCAGCCGTTTCAAGCGGCCCGGCCAGCCCCTGGGCGTTGGCTCCCTGGACATGGCCGAGGCCGCCGAGCGGGTGCTGCAGCACCCGGCGGTGGCCGACAAGACCTTCCTGATCACCATCGGCGACCGTACCATCACCGGCCAGGTAGCGCGCGATCAGATGGTGGGGCCGTGGCAGGTGCCGGTGGCCGACGTGGGCGTCACGCTGGCCGGCTTCGACACCCGCCGCGGCGAGGCCATGGCCATGGGCGAGCGCCCGTCAGCGGCGCTGCTGTCGGGGTCGGCCAGCGGCCGACTGGCGGTGGCCGAGGCCATCACCAACATCGCCGCGGCCCGCGTGCGTCGGTTGGAGGAGGTCAAGCTATCCGCCAACTGGATGGCGGCCTCGGGTCACCCCGGCGATGACGCCGACCTGTACGACACCGTGGCGGCGGTCTCCGATATGTGCCGGACCCTGGATATCGCCATTCCGGTGGGCAAGGACTCACTGTCCATGAAGACGGTGTGGACGGACGAGGCCGGTGCGCACGAGATGGCCTCGCCGGTGTCGCTGGTGGTTTCCGCCTTCGCCCCCGTGGCGGATGCCACCGCCACCCTGACCCCGCAGCTCGACCCGGACCCCGCGGCGGAGCTGCTGCTCATCGACCTGGGCGTCGGCGCCCATCGCCTGGGAGGCTCCATCCTCGCCCAGGTTTATCAGAGGCTGGGCGAGGAGGCGCCCGATGTGGATGATCCGCAGCGTTTGGCCGGGTTTTTTACCGCCATCCAGCATCTGGCCGGGGAGGACCGGCTGCGGGCCTATCACGACCGTTCCGACGGCGGCCTCCTGGCCACCCTGGCGGAGATGGCCTTCGCCGGCCACTGCGGCCTGACGGCGGACTTGGCGGAGGCGGCTGCCGATGGCGAGCCCGCCGCGGCGCTGTTCGCCGAGGAGCTGGGTGCGGTGGTCCAGGTAGTCCCCGGGGAACGGGCTGAGGTCCTGCGGGTCCTAGCGGACAATGGGCTCACCGACTGCGTGCACGTGCTGGGTGCCCCCCGGGATGACGATCGCCTGGTGGTGACCGCCGGCGGCACAACCTTCGTGGATGCCGACCGGGTGGCGCTGCACCGGATCTGGTCGGAGACTACCCGCCATATGCAGGCCCTGCGCGACGAGCCGGGATGCGCCCGCGAAGAGCACGACCGCATCCTTGATCGAGGAGACCCGGGGCTTCACGCGGAGCTCACCTTCGATCCGGCGGAAGACGTCGCCGCCCCCTTCGTGACCACCGGCGCCGCCCCAAGGGTTGCGGTGGTCCGGGAGCAGGGGATCAACGGCCAGGTGGAGATGGCCGCCGCCTTCCACCGGGCCGGGTTCGAGGCGGTGGATGTGCACATGTCCGACCTGGAGACCGGCTCCGAGGAGCTAGACGCTTTCCAGGCCCTGGCCGCCTGCGGCGGCTTCTCCTACGGCGACGTCCTGGGCGCCGGCGGCGGCTGGGCCAAGGCCATCCTGGAGAACCCTCGGCTGAGGGGTCAGTTCGGGGCCTTCTTCGCCCGCGAGGACACTCTGGCGCTGGGGGTGTGCAACGGCTGCCAGATGATGAGCCAGCTTGGCGAGCTTGTCCCCGGGTCGGAGCACTGGCCGGCCTTCCGGCGCAACCGCTCGGAGCAGTTCGAGGCCCGGCTGGTCATGGCCGAAGTGGCGGAAAGCTCGTCACTGCTAACCGCCGGCATGGCCGGCTCCCGCTTGCCCGTGGCTGTGGCGCACGGCGAGGGCCGGCCAGTGTTCGCCGCAGGAGCCCTCGAAGCCGCTGGGCAGCAAGGCGAGGTGGCCTTGAGCTATACCGACCCCCACGGCGGGCCGGCCACAGTCTATCCGGCCAACCCCAACGGGGCACCAGAGGGGGTGGCGGGACTGACCACGCCGGATGGCCGTTTCACCATCATGATGCCGCACCCGGAGCGCCTGTTCCGAACCGCGCAGTTCTCCTGGCATCCCGGGCCATGGGGGGAGGACGGGCCCTGGCTGCGGCTGTTCCGCAACGCCCGGCGTTGGTTCGGTTGAAGGTCCCGAAAGCGGTGTCTGCGGACCAAAGACCGGGGGCGGTTGACCCGCCGACGGTCTTACCGAATAAAATCGAAGTAGGAGACAACGTCCGCCCGTCGGAGTTGTCCAAGGAGTTAGCTGGCCATGGCTGTCCCGACTCAGGCCAAGGAAATCGAGCTGCTCCAGAAGATTGCCGATTTGGAGCGCTTCTATACCGAGGAAGAGCTCGACGAGATCGAGGAGTTCGACCCCGACCGGGCTTACGAGCTGGCTCGCGCCCAGGCCCTGGCCGATCAGTACGGCCTTGGCCCCGGTGAGGAGCCCACCGCGGACGAGGATCTGGCCATCGATGAGGATCGGGTCCGGGAGGCCCTGGAAGAGGCCGCCACCCTCCTCAGGGGGGATGGCGGCGACCTGGAGCTGGTAGACATCGAAGGCTCGCTGGTGCGGGTGCGGATGCTGGGGGCCTGCTCCGGGTGTCCCAGCTCCACCATGGACCTCAAGACCATCGTGGAGCGCAAGCTCAAACAGCGCGTGCCCGGTGTCAGCGAGGTGCGCAATACCATCTGAGCAGGAGCCCAATAAAAGGGGTTCCCCCCGCTGCCGATGGCGGTATAATGAGTAACAAAGGTCCCGGTGACAGCTGGGGCCTTTCGGAAAAGGGTAGCTTGGACACGGGCGGTAGTCCCTTCACAAAGGCCTCCGTCTGCACGCACTCTAACTATGGCCTGCCCATTCCGGGGTGGGTCGGTGTTGGACCCAGAGCCTAATTGGGAAAGGACGGATATGCTTCCGCATTTTTTTGACCTGCCGTGGTGGGGCTATGTCCTCTACGGTTTGGTGTTGACCCAGATCACCATTGCCTGCGTCACGATCTACCTCCATCGGGCCATCGCCCATGAGAGCGTTTCCCTGCATCCGATTGTCAGCCATTTCATGCGCTTCTGGCTGTGGCTGACCACCGGAATGAACACCAAGGAGTGGGTGGCCACTCACCGCAAGCACCATGCTTACGCCGATCGCGAGAGGGATCCGCACAGCCCTCTCAATGAAGGGATCTGGCGCATGCTCTTCCTGGGCGCCGTGGTCTACAGCAAGGCCGCCAATGACCAGGAGACGCTGAACAAATATGGCAAGGGCTGCCCCGACGATTGGATCGAGCGCCGCTTTTACACGCCCTTAAAGAATCTCGGCATTATCATCATGCTGGGCATCAACGTGGCACTGTTCGGGCCCCTGATCGGCGCCGCCATGTGGGTGGTGCAGATGGCATGGATTCCCTTCTGGGCGGCGGGTGTCATCAATGGCGCCGCGCATTACATCGGCTACATCAATTACAAGGTCAAGGACAACAGCCGCAATCTTGTCCCCTGGGGCCTGTTTATCGGTGGTGAAGAGCTCCACAACAACCACCACCGGTATCTGTCCTCGGCGCGCTTTGCGGCCCGGCGCTGGGAGATCGACATCGGCTGGATCTACATCCGAGTCCTCTCCTGGCTGCGCCTGGCCAAAGTGCGCATGGTAGCCCCCAAGTACGGGGCCGCCGAGAGCTAAGCCGATTGCTGCCAGGCCTAACCAAAGCCCGCCCGGGCATGTCCGGGCGGGCTTTTTGTTGTTCTCCGGTACAAGACAGGCTCGCCGGCTTTTCAAGGGGCTCCGGCCCCGCCCGGGCGGTGTTTGCCCCCGAACAGGCTGGAAATGTAGAAGGGTAGGAGGCCACCCGATGCCTTCCGCGCGTGCCAAACCATGGAGGCCTTTATGCGCCGCGACCTCGCCAAGACCTTTCTGTACGACATGGCCCTCGCCCGGGAATTCGAGCAGCGGGCCGCGGAGCAGTACACCGAGGGCAAAATCGCTGGCTTTCTGCACCTCTATCCCGGCGAGGAAGCGGTGGCGGTGGGCTCCCTGCGCGCCGCCGATCCCGGGGACTATGTGGTTACCACTTACCGCGAGCACGTCCATGCCCTGGTGCGGGGGATAACGCCTGCGGCGGTGATGGCTGAGCTGTTCGGCCGGGCCGACGGCTGCTCCCGAGGTTACGGGGGCTCTATGCACCTATTCGACATGGACAGGCGCTTTTTGGGCGGTTACGCCATTGTCGGCGAGACCTTCCCCGTCGCCGCCGGGGCCGCCTACTGGCTGCGCCTGAACAGCGAGCCCGATGTGGTCCTGTGCTATTTCGGCGACGGCGCGGTGAACCAGGGCACCTTCCATGAGACCCTGAATATGGTGGCCCTGTGGGGCCTACCGGTGGTGTTGATCTGCGAAAATAACCACTACCAGATCGGCACCGAGATTCACCGCCACTCGGCCATTGCCGAGGTCCACAAGCGGGCCTGCGGCTACGGTATCGAGGCCGAGCGGGTGGACGGCATGGATGTCCTGGCCGTTTATGACGCTACCCGGCACGCCCTCCACCATGTCCGCGACGGCAACGGGCCCTACCTGCTGGAATGCGAGACCTATCGCTACCGCGGCCACTCCATGGCTGACCCGGGTGCCTACCGCTCTGCCCTGGAGGTAAGCGAGTTGCGCGCCCGCGACCCCCTCCGGACTTTCCGGAAGCGGGCCAATGAAGAGGGCTGGGTGGCCGAGGACGAGGCCGACGGGCTGGCGGAGCAGGCCCGCTCGGCGGTGGACGAGGCGTTGGCCTTCGCCGACGCTAGCCCGCCGCCCACCGAACTCCATGCCGATGTGTACGTCGAGCCCATCCACCTGTATCGGGGGCGGCCATGAGCGAGCGCAAGGGCGACGATACCAACGCCGGGCTGCTTGCCCCGGTGGAACCGGGAGACCAGCTGATGGCTTGGCAGGCCCTCAACCTCGCCCTGAACCGGGCCCTAGCCGATGACGATGCGGTGTTCGTGCTGGGCGAGGACGTCGGTCTGTACGGCGGCAACTACCGGGTCACCCAGGGGCTGTACGCCAAGTACGGCGAGTGGCGGGTCCGCGATGCCCCTATCAGCGAGAACAGCTTCACCGGGCTGGGCGTGGGCGCGGCCATGGTGGGTGGCCGCCCTGTGATCGAGATCATGACGGTAAACTTCGCCCTCTTGGCATTGGACGCCATTATCAATATGGCCGCCAAGCTGCGATATATGTCCGGGGGTCAGGTGAAGGTGCCGCTGGTGGTGCGCATGCCCGGTGGCGTGGCCCACCAGCTCGCCGCCCAGCACTCCCAGCGCCTGGAGCACACCCTGATGAATGTGCCCGGGTTGCGCATGGTTGCTCCGGCCACGGTACAGGACCACTACGGCCAGCTGAGCCAGGCCGTCCGCGCCGACGATCCCGTGGTGGTGCTCGAGCACGAGCTGTTGTATTTCCACTCCGGTCCCTTCAGCGACGGCGTTGGGCTCCCCGCCATGCACGCGGCCGCTGTTCAGCGGGAAGGAGGGGATTTCACTCTGATCGCCTATTCCCGCATGGTGGAGGTGGCCCTGGCCGCAGCCGAAACCCTGGCTGAAGAAGGCATCGACTGCGAGGTGGTGGATCTGCGCAGCCTGCGACCCATCGATCTGGTGACCCTCCAGGATTCGGTGGCTAAGACCCACCGTGCCCTGGTGGTGGAGGAGGATTGCCGCTTCGGCGGGGTCGGCGCCGAGATCGCAGCCGCCTTGAACGAAAGCGCTTTCTTCGAGCTGGAGGCCCCGGTGGCCCGGGTCGCCGGGGCCGATGTACCAACGCCCTACAACGGCGAGCTGGAGGCCGCCTCCATCCCGGAAAGCGCCGACGTGGCCGAGGTAGTAAGGGAGTGGGCGGTGTCTTGACGGCAGTTTTCAGTGTTCAGTAAAAACGGTAGCGGCTGCTTTGCGTCAACGCGAGCCGCCGTTCGATTTTGGCCGTTACTGAACACTTAAAACCTAAAACTGAAAGCTTTTTGAGATTTTGCCCGTGCCCATTGATTGGGAAGACCGCTACAGGGACGCCTCCGTCGCCGATGCGGATCCCGCCGCTGTCTTGGCCGAAAATGACCACCTGCTGCCGGCGGGTGGCCGAGCCCTGGATGTGGCCTGCGGACTGGGGGGCAACGCCGTCTATCTGGCCCGGGCCGGGTTTGACGTGGTGGCCTGGGACAGCTCGGAGACGGCCATCGCCAAGCTCGCAGCCTTCGCACAAGATCGGGGCCTGTCCCTGACCGCCGAGGTGCGTGATGTGGTGGCGGCGCCGCCGGAGGCGGCGGGCTACGATGTCATCGCGGTGAGCCGGTTCCTGGAGCGGGAGCTGGCGCCTGCGCTTATCACCGCCTTGCGGCCGGGCGGGGTGTTGCTCTACCAGACTTTCAACCGCACCCGGTTAAGCGATCGCGGTCCCGGGTCGCGGCGCTTCCGGCTCGCCGACAACGAGCTGTTGGATCTGTTCGACCCCCTCCGGATCCGGGTCTATCGGGAGGAGGACCGTATCGGTGACCTTTCTCGGGGGTGGCGCGATGAGGCCCAGCTCGTGGCTCACAAGCCCCGCGGAGGCGAAAGCTAGGGCAGGGGTGCCAGGGGCGCGGGGCCGCAATTCGGCCCCCCAGGTAATGCAGGTGGCTGCCGCAGCCATGGCGGCCGTCACAGGCCCCGCATCCCTTGCAAGGGATAGAGCCGCCCACCGCGTGGTTGACCGCGCATTCCGCTTCGGCGGACAGACTCAGGAAGTGGACAGTAACGTAGGGGCTGGCCAGCAGATAATCGGCGTGCAAGCGGAGCATCTTGGTCGCGCCCGGATCGCTGTGGCGGCGCAAACGGGCCCGCAGGCCCCGCCTTGCCGATCCGGTGTGGACATACCACCCGGCAGGGAAGGTGCACCACCCGAGGGCGCCCACGGTCAGATCGATGTCGGTCGCCAAGTGCAGCCAGAGCTGATAGGTCACGGCCCGGTCCGGCAGAGGTTTGGCTGCCCCCTGTAAGCAATCCTCATGGAGGCTCATGGACTGGATCCTCAACGCGTTCGTCGTGCTGTTCGTGGTGGTGGATCCGGTGGGCAATGCGCCCATCTTTGCCGCCCTCACGCGCGGCCTTCCCGACGCCGAGCGGCGGCGGACGGCGGTGAAAGGCGTCACCCTGTCGGCGGCTATCTTGCTGGCGTTCTTCGCCGTCGGCAACGGCCTGCTGTCGGCCCTGGGCATCGGCATCCCCGCCTTCCGCATCGCCGGCGGTCTGCTGTTGTTCATGGTCGCCATCGACATGGTCTTCGCCCGGCAATCGGGGCTGCGGGGGGCTACGCCCAGCGAGCAGGCCGAGGCCTACGAGCGCGACGACATCTCCATCTTTCCGCTCGCCTTCCCTCTGATCGCCGGCCCGGGTGCCATCACCACCGTCCTGCTCATGGCTTCGGACAGTCCGGACTTAGCCGGCCAGGGCATCCGGCTGGGTGTCATCCTTGTCGTCCTATTCATCACCCTCGCATCCCTGCTGCTTACCGCCCGTATCATGAAGGTCCTGGGCGAGACCGGGGCCAACGTGATCGACCGGTTGCTGGGACTGATCCTGGCCGCGATCGCGGTCCAGTTCGTGGTGGACGGGGTTCGGGGGGCCTTCGGCCTGGGCTGATGGCTGGCGAGCCCAATGACGCCTGCGGCGCGGGCATGCCATAGTTTATCCTGTGGGCACTGGGCCCGATCCTCGCTTCCCGGGCAATAGGGGAGCCGAAGGGAGTGACGGCATGGCGAAAAACCCTAGGAAATCCCAGGACAAGTCCACCGAGGCCGGGTACACCCGGGAGCGCCGGCGCTACTACCGCGCTACCACGGGCCTGCGCTTTCGCATCCTCGAGAGCGCCATACCGCCCCGTGTCTGGCTGTATCGGCAGGACGGGGAAGGATCCGCCTTCTACCAGCCCGATTCGGCGTCCTTGGAGAACGCCCAAAAGCTCCTGGCAAAGGTACCCCAACGCAACATCAACCTGAGCGAAGGGGGCATGCGGATACGGTTTCCGGAGCAGCAGCCCGATCTGAGCTTGGTGGAAGGCGGCGGGAGTCACCGTCAGCGGCGGGTCCATGTCCTACTGGCCTTCGACGCAACAGGGGAGGGGGGCGCGGCCATCTTTCATCTCCCGGCGCACCTGATTCGGGTGGACAAGCTGCCTTGGGCGCGCTTCGTGGCGCTCGTGTTCTACGCCGTGCCCGACGGTCTGCGCCAGCGCTTGGAGGGCGAGGTCATGGCCATCGAGCGGCGCCGGCTGCGCGGCAACCTGGTGGCCTCCGGCACCACCGAGTCCGGCGATGACATGGCGGGGCGGCTCAGGCGCATGGAATCCTCCGGCAACGAGGCGCGGGAACACCAGCGCCACAAGGTACGCCGCCTGAGCCGGCGGGGTCGCCGGTTTTTCCCCTGAGCGCAGCCGCTTGCGGTGAACTTGAAAACGGGTGCCGGGGCTAGCCGTAGCCAGGGAAGGGGGGGTGGTGGGGAGCGCACGGGTTGTTGCCCGTGTAGAATCCCGGCCCCGCTTTAGATGTGTCACGTAAGGAAGGCAACATGACCCAGCACTACGATTTCCTGGTCATCGGTGGTGGCAGCGGAGGTCTGGCCGCAGCCAAGCGAGCGGCTAGTTACGGCGCGCGTACCGCGGTGGTGGAGCCCAGTCCCCTGGGTGGCACCTGCGTCAATGAGGGCTGCGTCCCCAAAAAGGTCATGTGGAACGCCGCCAGCCTCGCAGAGGCTTGCCAGGACGCTCCCGGCTACGGCTTCGAGGGCGCTACCGTGGAGCTTGATTGGGCCCGCCTGGCCGCCCAGAGGCGGGCCTACATCGAGCGCCTCAACGGTGTACACCGGCGCAACCTGGAGGTGGCCGAGGTGGACTGGATTCAGGCCCGCAGTCGTCTCACCGGGCCCGGGCAAGTGGCTGTCAACGGTGAAACCTACAGCGCCGATCACCTCCTCATCGCCACCGGGGGCCGGCCGCGCTGGCCGGATATCCCGGGTACAGAGCATGGCATCACCTCCGACGGCTTCTTCGAGCTTGACCACCAGCCCGGCCGGGTTGCCGTGGTGGGGGCCGGCTATATCGCCGTGGAGCTGGCGGGGGTCCTGAATAGTCTGGGTTCCGAAGTGACCATGCTGCTGCGCCGGGAGCACATGCTGGCCACCTTCGATCCTATCCTGCGCGAGACCCTCATGGACGAGATGAGCGCCGCCGGGGTCAATTTCCTGACCTGCATCCACATGGACGCGGTGGAGGCTACCAACGAGGGCAAGGTGCTGGTCTCCCAGGACGGGCAGCGCACGGGGCCCTTCGATGAGGTGGTGTGGGCTATCGGCCGCGACGCCAATACCCAGGGCCTGGGCCTGGAGGAGGCGGGCGTGGAAACCGGGTCGGACGGTACCGTCCCCGTGGACGAATGGCAGGACACCAATGTCCCGGGAATCCACGCCCTGGGCGATGTCACCGGGCGGGTACCGCTCACCCCGGTGGCCATCGCCGCCGGCCGCAAGCTGGCGGACCGCCTCTTCGGCGGCCAGCCCGAAGCGCGCATGGACTACGCCGACATCCCCTCGGTGGTGTTTAGCCATCCGCCCATCGGCACCGTTGGGCTCACCGAGGAGGAGGCCGAGGACCGGTACGGGCAGGGTGGCTACCGGTGCTACACCACCACCTTCAAGGACATGTACTACGCCTTGCTGGACCACAAGGTGGCCACGGCCATGAAGGTCATCACCATCGGGCCCCAGGAGAAGCTGGCCGGCATCCACATCATCGGCCGCGGCGCCGACGAGATGCTCCAGGGCTTCGCTGCCCTGGTGAAGGCCGGGGGCACCCTGGACGATCTGCGCCGGACGGTAGCCATCCATCCGACGGCGTCGGAGGAAATGGTGCTGATCGGGTAAAACAAGTTTTCAGTGTTCAGTTTAAAGTGTTCAGTAACGGCAACGGCCCGGCAGGCCGGAGAGGCCCCAATGAACCCCGAACGGGTGAAGGGCCTCCGTTTTTTACTGAACACTGAAAACTGAACACTATTCGTTGCCGTCCTGCGCCGCCAGTATCTCGTCCAGCAACGCCCAGCTCGCCTCGGCGTCGGCGGCGCTCACCTTCTCCACCGCCTGGCCCAGCTGCACCAGCACGTAGTCGCCCGGGGCCAGGTCCTCGTCCTGCAGGAACAGCAGGCTTACCTCCCGCTCCACGCCGCGGGCGGCGCAGTGTGCGACGAGCCGGTCGATGGACTGGATCTGCATGGGGACCGTCAGGCACATGGCGGGCTCCTCTCGTGGTCCTGGCCACCCTATGCACCCCACCTTACCCACGGTTTGATCCAGATCAAACCTGCCCGCGAAAAATGCCCCTGGGGATTGTGACTCCTCCGGTTGAGGCGCTAGGTTGACCCTAGGCCTTGCCCCATTCCACGAAAGGACCCCTGCTTTTGGCTCCCGATCCTCTCGGCTCTGAACCCCCGACCCCCTTAATCCTCGGTCTCGGCAATAGCCTGCGTGAGGACGAGGGGGCCGGTCTCCATGTGATCCGATACCTGGAAAGCGACTCGGACCTGCCGTCCGGCGTGCGGCTGATGGATGGCGGCACCGGCGGACTGCATCTGGTCGGTGAGGTCGCCGACAGCCGGGAGCTGGTGGTGGTAGATGCCGCGGAGCTGGGAGCCGAGCCGGGCACGGTTCGGCTACTCGCTCACGCCGAGCTGGACGGTTTTGTGAACCGCCCCTCGGGCTGGAATGTCCACGATGTCGGCCTGCCCGACCTGTTCGCCGCAGCGGCGCTTATGCCGGAAGGATTGCCCGAACGGCGGGCGGTGGTTGCGGTGCAGCCGGCGAGCTTCTCCTGGAGCGAACGGCCCTCGGCACCAGTGACGGCTGCCGTCCCGGAGGCTGCCCGGCTCGTCCGGGAGCAGGTGAGCCGCTGGCGGTTTGGGCAAGCGCCGGCGGAGGCGGGCTCGTGAGCGCGGGGGGCTTGGAGGCGGAGGATTGGTCCCAGCTGCCGGCCCCCGTGATCTCTCTGCTCCAGGAGATCGCGGTGCGGCTGGATCGGCTGGTGAGCGGCGGTGAGCCGGAGGCCATCGACCTGCGTGCCTTGCCCATCATGACCGAGGAAGACCTGCAGCAGCTGCGCGACCTGCTGGGCACCGGGGAGGTAACCGCCACGGTCCAGGCCATGGGAGCCACCGAGCTGGAGGAAACCGCTTTCCCCGGGGTGTGGTGGGCGACCTACTTCGGGGCCGACGGCGACATGGTGGCCGAGCGCATCGAGATGGCCTGGGTCCCGGACATCCTGGTTGCCCAGGCGGCCGATGTGCGGACCGGTTTGCAGCAGCTGGTGGAGCGCCTGCCCGAGGCCGCGGAGGCCGACCGGGAGGGGGGGGCCGAAGGCGCTGGTGAGGTTCCTCCCGTTCGCTGGAGCGATGATTAGAGGTCTGCCGCAACGGCAAGCAGCGGCAGCCGGAACCGGGTTCCTGTGCAACCTTTCGACCGAAAGGGGCGTGTCATGGCTGGACCATCCACTCTCGGTGATTTCCTGCTCCAGCGGGGCATAAGCCGCCGGGGCTTCATGAAGTTTTGCACCGCCATGGCTTCGGCCATGGCCATGCCGCCGTCCTTCGCCCGCGACATGGCGGCCAACCTGGAGACGGCCAAGCGCCAGTCGGTGATCTGGCTGTCCTTCCAGGAGTGCACGGGCTGCACCGAGTCCCTAACCCGGTCGCACTCGCCCACGCTGGAATCGCTGATCTTCGATTTCATCTCTCTGGACTACCACCACACCCTTCAGGCCGCCTCCGGCCACGCCGCCGAAAAGGCGCGCGAGGAGGCCATGGAGCGTGCCGGGGAGGGCGGCTACTTGGTGGTGGTGGACGGCTCCATCCCCACCGGGGCCGGCGGGGCCTACTCCACCATCGCCGGCATGACCAACCTGCAGATGCTAGCGGAGACGCTGGAGAACGCCGCCGCGGTGGTTTCGGTGGGCACCTGCGCCGCCTTCGGCGGCATTCCCTACGCCGACCCCAACCCCACCGACGCCCGCAGCGTCGAGTCGCTCATGGCCAACGGCCACGTGCCCAGCAAGCCGCTGATCAATGTCTCCGGGTGCCCGCCCGTGCCGGTGGTGATCAGCGGCACTTTTGCCCACTACCTCACCTTCGGCCAGATCCCGGAGCTCGACCACTACAACCGGCCCAAGGCCTTCTTCGGCGACACCATCCACGACCGCTGCTACCGCCGGCCCTTCTACGACCAGGGCAAGATGGCCAAGTCCTTCGATGACGAGGGCGCGCGCAAGGGCTGGTGCCTGTACGAGGTGGGCTGCAAGGGGCCCACCACCTACAACGCCTGCGCCACCGCCAAGTGGAACAACGGCACCAGCTTCCCCATCGAGTCCGGCCACGGCTGCCTGGGGTGCTCCGAGCCCAACTTCTGGGACGCCGGGAGCTTCTACAAGCCCCTGTCGGCCGGCATGTGGGGCGAGGCCGAGGGCCTGGCCGCCGCGGCCGCCGTGGGCGTTGCCGCCGGTGCCGGCGCGGCCTGGGGCCACCGCCGGCGCCATGCCCAGGCCCAAGAGGAGAGCCAGTCGTGACCCTGCTCGAATTCACCCGTGGTCCCGCCCTGGAGGCCTCGCTGATCATTTTGGTGGCGGGGGTCATCTGGCGGCTGGTGGGTCTGCTCCTGCTGCCCTACAAGCGGGATCACTCCGAGCCGCGGGGCAACCGCACGGCCCTGGGCGGGGCCCTGCAGACCATCCTGCGGCGCTTCTGGCCCTACCGGGCGTTCCAGAACCGGGTTCTGTTCAGCCATGTGATGGGCTATGCCTTCCACATCGGCTTGGCCATTGTGGTCTTCGGCTACCGGCCGCACATCCTGTTCATTCGGGATCTTACCGGGATTTCGTGGCCCGGCTTGCCCTATTGGGTTGTCTATTTGGCCGGGGCCGTTACCTTGGCGGCGCTGGTGGCCCTGCTGATTCGCCGGCTGAGCCACGGGGTGCTCCGGCTTCTGTCGACCCCGGATGATTATCTCAGCTGGCTCGTCACTATCCTGCCGGTGATAACCGGGTTCATGGCGGTGCAGCACCTCGGCGCCCGCTACGAGACCCTGCTGGCGGTCCACCTGCTGTCGGTGGAGCTGCTGCTGATCTGGCTGCCCTTCGGCAAGCTCATGCACACCTTTACCTTCCTCTTCTCGCGGGGCTTCACCGGGGCCCGCGCCGCCCACAAGGGGGCGAAGACATGAGCCAATCCTCCGCTGCCCACGATACCCGGCCGCATCGTCCCGACCTTGGCGAGGCCCGCTATGATAAGCAGGGTGAGCTATCCGACGCCGAGCGGGTGGACCGGGCCGTCAGCAACTTCGTCAAGGACATCGGCGCGGTCACCGCCACCCACCTGGATGCCTGCATCCACTGCGGCCAATGCGCCGAAGCCTGTCACTTCTACCGCGAGACCGGGGATCCCAAGTACACCCCGGTGCACAAGCTGGCGCCCTTCCGGCGGGCCTATCAGCGGGAGATGAGCCCCTTCGGCTTCATCCGCCGCTGGCTGGGGCTTACCCACAAGGTCACCGTCGACGAGCTGCAGCGCTGGCAGGAGCTGCTCTACGACTCCTGCACCGTGTGCGGGCGCTGCACCATGGTCTGCCCCATGGGCATCGATATCGCCGGCCTGGTGAGCCAGGCCCGTCACGGCATGTTCAAAGCCGGGCTGGTCCCGGCCGAGCTGCACGAGGTGGCCGAGAAGGCCGAGCGCGAGGGCAGCCCGCTCGGGGCCAACCCGGAGGTGTTCGAGGATCGCATCGAGTGGCTGGCCGATGACTACGAGGTGGCCATCCCGCTGGACAAGGAGTCGGCGGATGTCCTGGTGACGGTGTCGTCCATCGAGATCATGAAATACCCCCGCTCCATCGCGGACATGGCCAGGATCCTCAACCACATGGGCGTGGACTGGACCTTCCGCACCGACGGCTACGAGGCCACCAACTTCGGCCTGCTGTCGGGCAACACCGACTGGCAGGCGGACATGAGCGGCAAGATCATCGAGGCCGCCAAGAGCGTCGGGGCGCATACGGTGGTCCTGCCCGAGTGCGGCCATGCCTATACCGCCCTGCGCTGGATGGGGGCCAACAGCTACGGCGCCGAGCTGCCCTTCAAGGTGCGCCACATCTCGGAATACCTGGCCGACGGCGTGCGCCAGGGGAGCCTCAAGCTCAAGTCCATGGACCGCTCGGTGACCTTCCACGACCCTTGCCAGGTCTCCCGGCGGGGTGGCGCCACCGCCGAGCCGCGGGTGGTGCTCGATGCCCTCGGCGTGGAGCTGCGGGAGATGGACGAGACCGGCGACCTCAACTGGTGCTGCGGGGGCGGCGGCGGGGTGGTCACCATCAGCCGCGCCGACGCCATCCGGCACAAGGTCTTCCGCATCAAGCAGCGGCAGGTGGAGGACACGGGGGCCGAGGCCTTCGTCACCAGCTGCTCCAACTGCCGCATGACCTTCGACGACGACACCGAGCATTTCAACTGGGGCCGCAAGGTGGAGAGCCTCGTGGAGCTCGTCGCCGACCATCTGGAGGCATAGGGCATGACCAGCGAACGCGTGGTAGTCGACCCCATCACCCGCATCGAGGGCCACCTGCGGATCGAGGCCGAGACCGATGCCGAGGGCGCCATCAGCCAGGCGTACAGCGCCGGTACCATGGTGCGCGGCATCGAGACCATCCTGCAGGGGCGCGACCCGCGCGACGCCTGGGCCTTCGCCCAGCGCATCTGCGGCGTGTGCACCCTGGTCCACGGCATCGCCTCGGTGCGCTCGGCGGAGGACGCCCTGGACTACGAAATCCCGCCCAACGCCCAGCTCATCCGCAATCTGATGATCGGCGCCCAGTTCGTGCACGACCACGTCATGCACTTCTACCACCTCCACGCCCTGGACTGGGTGGACGTGCTCTCCGCCCTGGACGCCGATCCCAAAAAGACCTCGGAGCTAGCCCAGTCCATCTCCAGCTGGCCCAAGTCCTCACCCGGCTACTTCAAGGACACCCAGAAAAAGCTCAAGGGTCTGGCCGACTCCGGCCAGCTCGGCATCTTCGCCAACGGCTACTGGGGTCATCCGGCCTACAAGCTGCCGGCGGAGGCCAACCTGATGGCGGTGGCCCACTACCTGGAAGCGCTTTCCTGGCAGCGCGAGGTGGTCAAGCTGCACGCCCTGTTCGGCGGCAAGAACCCCCACCCCAACTTCCTGGTGGGCGGTTCGCCCTCGGCCATCAGCACGGGCCCCGGGGAGCAGGGCTACGGCGGCGGGGGCACGGCCATCGACATGGTTGGTCTGCAGCAGGTGAAGAACGTCATCGAGCAGATGCAGACCTTCGTCGACCAGGTCTATCTGCCGGACACCCTGGCCATCGCCGGGTTCTACAAGGACTGGGCCAAGCGCGGCGAGGGTGTGGGTAACTTCCTGTGCTACGGCGATTTCCCCGATGCCGGCAAGGGCATGGGCGCGGTGGACGATTTCCTGGTACCGCCCGGGGTCATCCTCGACCGCGACCTCTCCCGGGTGCATCCGGTGGATCTGGAGGCGGAGAAAGAGATCCAGGAGTTCGTTTCGCATTCCTGGTACGACTACAGCACTGGTAATGAGGCGGGTCTCCACCCCTACGACGGCGAGACCAACCTGGATTACGAGGGACGCGGCGGGCCCACCCCGCCCTACGATCATTTGGACCCTAGCGACGGCTACTCCTGGCTCAAGTCGCCGCGCTGGAAGGGCAAGCCCATGGAGGTGGGCCCCTTGGCCCGGGTCCTCAACATGTACGCCCAGGGCCACGAGCCCACCCGGGAGCTGGCCGGCTACGCCCTCGGTGAGCTCGACCTGCCGGTGGAGGCCATGTTCTCCACCCTGGGCCGCACGGCGGCGCGGACCCTGGAGAGCAAGGTGTTCGCGGATCAGATGTCGACCTGGTACGACCAGCTGATGAGCAATATCAGCAATGGCGACCTCACCGTTCACAACGAGGCCAAATGGGACCCCGCCACCTGGCCCAAGAAGGCCAAGGGCGTCGGTTACACCGAGGCTCCGCGCGGCGCCCTGGCGCACTGGATGGTGATCGAGGACGGCGCCATCGCCAACTACCAGGCGGTGGTGCCCAGCACCTGGAACGCCGGACCCCGCGATCCGCAGGGCAATCCTGGGGCCTACGAGGCCGCCCTGCAGGACAACCATCGGCTGCACGATCCCGACCAGCCGGTGGAGATCCTGCGCACCATCCACAGCTTCGACCCGTGCATCGCTTGTGCCGTCCACCTGCTGGACGAGGACGGCGAGGAGCGCCTCCAGGTAAAGGTGCGCTAGGCTCACCTTCTCCGGTAGCCTGTGGGCCCGCCCCGGTGGCGGGCCCCTTTTGCGCCGCATGGAGGCGAGACGGTGATCGAGGAATGGCTGGTGGTGGAGGCCGTGGTGGCGGTGGGCGCCCTTCTGCAGGGCGCGGTGGGGTTCGGCGTGGCCCTGGTGGCGGCGCCCCTGCTCATGCTGGTGCGGCCCGATCTGGTGCCGGCGCCCATGATCCTGGCGGCCTGGTGCCTGACCCTGCTGATCGCTGTCCGTGACCGGCGGGGAGTGGATTGGGGCGGCCTGCGCTGGACAGTGCCGGGTCTGCTGGCGGGAACCGCGGCCGCGGTGCTTCTGCTCCAGGGCCTACCCGAACAGGGCGTAGGCCTGATGTTAGGGACCGTCGTGCTTGCCGCCGTCGGGCTTAGCGTCGTCGGCTGGCATCCCCTTCCGCACGGGCGAAACCTGGTGGTCGCCGCTACCGCCGCCGGGTTCATGGGAACCGCCACGTCGGTGGGCGGACCGCCCATGGCACTGGTGTTTCAACGGGAGAGCGGCGTCCGGCTGCGCGGCACCCTGTCGGCGGTTTTCCAAGTGGGGGGTGTGGTGTCGCTAACCGGTTTGGCCCTGGCGGGCCGCTTCGGTCCCCAGGAGATGATGGCCGGTCTGGGCCTGCTGCCCGGGGTGGTGGTCGGTTTCGGGTTGTCCGGCCGCCTCGCCGCCCGCCTTGACGGCCGGCGGCTACGGCCAGCGGTGCTGGCCGTCTCGGCCGCGGCGGCCATGGGCGTCCTGATCCGCTACCTCTAGAGGGCTCAGGACGGCAAGCTGAAGCCACCCAGGGCGGAGCGTAGCTGCTGGGCGGTGGACTCCAGCTGACCGGCCGCCGTCTCGATCTGCGACACGTTTTCGGAGACGCTGTCCACGTTGCCGCTGATCTCACCATATTATCGGTGATCTCGGACATGGTTGCCGCCAGCTCCTCGGCCGATGCGGCGATCTGGCTGGTGGTCTGGTCGGTGTGGTTGATCATTTCCAGGATCTGATCCATCTGGGCCTGGCCCATGCCCTGGACCGAGGTCTCCGACTTGCCCTGGAGGTCGGCGGTCAAGGTGTTGACCTTATCGGTGGCCTGAGAGGTCTATTCGGCCAGCTTGCGCACTTCATCGGCGACCACGGCGAAGTCCTGGCCGGCCTCGCCGGCGTTGACGGCCTCGATGGCGGCGTTTAGACCCAGCCGGTCGGTTTTCTAGGCGACGGCCTGGATGGTGCTCATGCCCTCCGCCACCTGCTGGGAGGCTTGGCTGAGCGACCGGATGGGCTCGGAAGCCTGTTTCACCGCCTGCCGAGCCTGCTTGGTGGTGTCGGTGCTCTTGGCGGCGGGCTCCGACACCTCGCCGATGTTGTTGGTTACGTCCTGGACCACATTGGAGCCGGGGCGCTGCGGAAATGGCTGATGGCCCGCATTTCTTCGGGGATCGGCCTGGTGATCGGGGTTTCGCGGATTTTCCCTGACAGGCTGGAAGCGGAGGCGACGATACTATCTCCCAATCTGGACCCTTGCGGCGCCCCCGATCCAGAAAGCTGCAGATTTTAGGTCTCTTCTAGAGGCGAGCGTGTTTCGATCCCCAAAAGGACCAATCTTTGCGCATCCGGCACAACATAAACGTTGCCCTAGCAGAGTCTTATATGGGCTCCCCCTCGTTGGCAAGACGTCCTCGGGTACGGAAAGGAAGGTCCGACTGAACGCTTATATCCGGCCTCTTTGTGAGCCTTTCCGGCTCGGGCCCTGATGAGGATGCGCTCGCCGGAGCCCTCATCTGAAGACCGCCCTTGGTAGGGCAACTCTGCTATCAGGGTTCTCCGGCGCCGGTCCGACCGGCTTTCCATCACTGGGTCATCTGGCGCAATCGGTGGCGGGAAGACCTCGCTCTTTCAAAATCGCTATTGGTAGCGCAGGGGCGGCTGCTTTATCCCTTCGCTGGTTCGTAGTCCGCCTCCCGGGCCATCAAAGCCCAGAGGATACGGGCCTGTTTGGCGGCCAGGGCAATGGTGGCTTTGTTGAAGCCGCGCCGCTGTCGCAGCCCCTGGGCCCATTGGGCCTTGGCCGTATTCAACCGATTTAGCTGGCAAAGCGCGGTTCGCGCTCCGTGGCCTAATAGGGTACGGAGATACCGGTCCCCACGCTTGGTGATTCGGCCATGCCGTGGCTTGCCGCCGGTGGAGAATTGGCGCGGGACCAATCCCAGCCAGGCCGCGAATTGCCTTCCGTTTTTGAAGGCCCGGGCATCGCCCACCGTGGCCACCAAGGCTGTCGCAGTGACCGGCCCAATGCCTTCAACCTGCATGAGCCGGTTCGCGGTGCCCGAGTCCTCGGCCAGACGCTCGATCCGCTTGTCGTAGCCTTTGATGCGGTCTTCGAGCTCCCGAAGGCGATCCCCCAGATCGGCGATGGTGTCGCGGGCCAGGTCCGGCAACCCATTCTCGGCGTCCTCCAAAACGGCGGGCAATTCCCGGCGCAGCTTGGGAATGCTCTTTGGCAGGACGATTGCTCCCGTTCGTTGACGCGGTGAACATGGAACACCTGCTTGGCCAGATCCAGGCCGATCCGCACCATGCTCAAGGGACTCCTCCTGATCGGGTCGGATGTCTGCCTCCCGACCCCAGCTGGCCATCGGTGCCGGTTAGGTGAGAGGGAGCCCATCCCATCTGCATTCTAGCCCTGCGGGGCCGTGGCCATTCCCAGCCCGGCGGTTCCTGGCGCCGAGAGGGATTAGCCGTTGCGGAAGGCTTCAAAGGCCTCCTCCTCCAGAAGCTCGAAGCGCCCTTGGTAACGGCTGGAGAAGTGGAAGGGCACGAGCTCCCGGATTCCGGCGGCGCGGGCGAGCTGGCCGGCCTGGCGTGCGGTCAGGTGGTTAGTGGTTGCGGCGCGGTCCGCATCGGCTTCGGCGAAAGCGGCCTCGATGTAAAGCCGGTCGGCCCCCGATGCTAGATCCGCGATACGGTGGGCGTTGGCCTCGCTATATCGGGCGTCCACCACGTAGGCGATTTTCTGTCCTCGAGTCCGGCTTAGCAGGCTCTCCCGGAGCTCCCTCAGGGGAAGTGCGGCCGGCTTGCCGCTGCCCTCCCGCCAAGCCACCTGAATGGGGTAGTCATCGGGTCGGCCTTCGCGCACCGCCTCCTTGAGGGTGGCAAGCCAGTCTCCGGTGGCCAGGCCGCGCTCCTTTAAGCGGTCCGGCCATACGTTGAGGTGATCCGGCTCGGCGAAGGCGAAGGCCAGGCAGGGGGTATGGTGGTCCAGCACCGCGGCGAGCACCTCAAGCCCCGGCTCCGAAATCAACCGGCCGTCCGAGGGCCCGCTGGCTTCGTTCTCCTCCCGTTGGAATCCGGTCCGGACCCGGAAGGTGGCACGCCGGCCGAGGCCGCTTTCCCGGACCTCGGTGACCTCGAGCCGGAAATCGTTGGTGTCTGGACCTACGAGATTCCAGGTGTAGCCGCCGAGCTTGTGACCCACCCGGTCGATGAAGCCTTCGGGTCCGAATAGAAGCAGGGTCTTCGAACGGCCATGGGCGATCCGGAGCAGGCGGTCAAAGCCAGCGAAATGGTCCATGTGGGTGTGGCTGACGAAGACGGCACTTACCGTCAACAGCTGACGGGGCGATAGGCGGGCGAGGTCGCCGAGGTCAACCAGGAGGGAACGGCGGGTGTTTCGTATCCGGACCAGCAGGGCCGGATCGCCGGTAGGCCCGTTTACCAGGAGGGGACGGAAAGTGGGCCGCATGCTGGCAAACCCGGGTTGCTAATCAAAGCCCATTCAGGCGCGGAACCGCTCCGGGGGCACGGGGTGGCCTAGGAAGAATCCTTGGGCCCGGTCGCAGCCACATTGCCGGATAAGCTCCAGGCTGGCGGCATCTTCCACCCCCTCCGCAACGACCTTCAGCCCCAGGTTGTGGCCGAGCTCGACCGTGGACCGGACGATGGCCTGGTTATCGGTGCTGGTGGCCAGGTCCATAATGAACGACTTGTCGATCTTGAGGATGTCCGCCGGCAGGCCGCGCAGATACCCGAGCGAGGAATAGCCCGTACCGTAGTCGTCGATGGCGATACGCACGCCCAGGGCCCGAAGCTCACCTAGGACCAGTCGCGCCCGTTCGGGGTCCGCCATCATGTCGTTCTCCGTGACTTCCAGCTCCAGGCACTCGGAGGGTATCTCCCAGGCGTCCAGCTCCTGACGGATGAAGGTGGGGAACTCGTCGACCTGGAGGTCGTCGGTGCTCAGATTAACGGACAACCGGGGCCGGTCTGTCCTTTGCCATGCCCCTGCCTCGCGCATAGATGTATGCAGGATGCAGCGGGTTAGCTCGTGGGGGATGCCGGCCCGATGGGCCATGGCCAGGACCTCTGGCGGTGTAACGGGACCGCCTTCGGCCGGGGACCAGCGCAGGAGCGCTTCGCCGCCCGACAGTTGGCCACTGGCCAAGTCCCACTGGGGCTGGTAGTGAAGGGGAAGCCGGTCCTGCAGGAGGTCCTCGTAGAGCTCGGCGGTTTGCGTTAGCCGTTCTGGGGCATCGTCATCCTTGTGGGGCCTGGCAATGGCCCAACTTTGCCGTTTCTCCTTGGCTTGGTACATGGCCCGGTCGGCCCGGCGGATCAGGGTTTCGGCATCCGCCCCGTGAGCGGGGAAGAGGGCGATGCCCAGGCTCCCGCTAACATGGAACGAGTGGGCGTCGACCTCCATACGCGGTCGAAGCGCGGCTAGGAGGCGCTCGCCGATCGCTGGGGCGTAATCGCTGTTGGTGGTGGGCAACAGGATTCCGAATTCATCGCCGCCGAAGCGGGCCACGGTGTCGGCCTCCCGGAGCTCGCCGGTTAACCGTCCGGCCACACCTTTCAGCACGGCGTCACCGGCGGGGTGGCCGAAGGTGTCATTGATCTCCTTGAAGTAATCCAGATCCATCATTATTAGGGCGCCGCTGGTGCCATTCCGGTGGGAGCGCAGCGCGCCCTGGTTCAGTCGGTCCTCCAGCAAGGCCCGGTTGGGAAGGCCGGTCAGGGGGTCGTGGAAGGCTTGGTGCTCCAGTTCCCCTTGCCGGGCGCGAACCTCCTGGCGCATGCTCCGGAAGGCATTGCTGAGGTCCCGGATCTCGCTTGGGCCTCCGATCAGGGCGAGTGCTGCCGGTTGGCCCTCGGCGCCATGGCGCAGGGCACGGGCCAGGCGCGACAAGGGCCCCAGCACCCGGCGGCGCAAGTAGAGAAAGCCCAGGGCGATCACGATCAGGTGGACGCCCGTCAGGGCCCAGGGAAAGACGGCGATATTTTGGGCGGCCCGGAAAAGGGAGGCATTTTCTTGGCGGGCGTTTTCTTCCAGGGTTCGGCTTATGGACTGAAGCTCGCCCTGGATCGCCTCGTATCGGGGATAGAGGGCATCGGTAATAAGGGGAAAGTCAGCGCGCCAGTTGCGGTTGGCGGAGAGCCCCGCTACCTCCCGAAAGCCGGCGAACCAATCTTGCTCCAGCTCCCGCATGCGACTTAGGGCTCGATCCGCCACCAATCCCAAGCCCTTTTCGTCGTGGAGGGCTTCCAGCTCGGACAGCGTGCCCCGGACCGCCTGATGATAGTTTTCCAAGTTGGCTTTGCGGTTGAGATCCTGGGAGCCGCTAAGCAGGCCGATCCGGGCGGTCATGAAAAGCCGGAACTCGCTCACCATGCGGCTCCAATAGAACTGGGCGCGACGGAACAGGGCGCTCGACTGCGAGTTGGTGGCATTGCTTTCCAGCGCGGTCAGGCCCCGCTGGCTAGCAACCAGGAAGCGCCTGTTGGTGGGCCCGAGCGTCTCCCGCCTGATCCCCAGGCCCGGATACAGTCGATCGGGCTCTTTACGGATGGCAATTAGCTTTCGGGCCGCTTCTTCCAGCTGGGCAAACTGGTCGGCGACCTGCCTGGCGCGGTCCCGTTGGTTCAGACGCCGGGTCCAGGACAGGGTGGTCAGTTCCTGGGCCTGGTCCCGGCCGTTGCGTATGGCCATTATGGCCCGTGCCCGGTGGCTTTTCTCCGGGGTCAGGGCAAAGGCTTGGAGGTTATGCTCCACGGTCCACAGGGCGCTGCGGATAATCTGAAGGTGGGACAGTGCTTCCTGGCGCTGGCGGAGATGCGTGTAATGCTCGGCCCGCTCCCCTTCCAGGTATTTCCACGCCACCCAGGCACTCCCTCCCAGGAAGCCCAGGAGCAAAAGGGCGCCGAGCAGGTAGCGTCCCGAAAGGCTATCCAGGCCCCTTTTTGCTGCTGCCAGGAAGGGAAAATGGGGCAATCCGATGACCTTGGATGTTACGCCCGGAGGCTGCGGAGAGTGGCCTCCCTTGGAACTCAAGCCTCACCCGGATTTTGGGCGAGGGAGGGGGGCCTGGCAACTAGGCACTCGGTCTAACCCCTTTTGGGGAGGTGCCGTAAGCCTAGGGGCAGCACCGCCTTTTCCGCCTCAATCAGGATAAAGACGGTGAACGCCACCCCCACTATACGGCCCCAGGCCAGGGGGTCGAGGGCGGTGGTGCCGAACAGGTGCTGAAGAACCGGGGCATAGGTAAACAGCATCTGTAATGCGATCACCGCCGCGATCGCGTAGATGGCGTAGCGGTTGCCGAGGAAATCGGCTGGTGTGCGCAGGCGCTCGTGGATGCGGCGGGTGTTGAGCAGGTAGAAGACCTCGAAGGCCACCAGGGTGTTCACTGCCACCGTCTGCGCCAGGCCCAGGGGCGCCCCATGCATCCGCTCCCACAGGAACAGGCCGAAGGTTCCCGTGACCAGGATCAGGGACACGAAGGCGATACGGAAGGTTAGGAAACGGGAAAGGACCGGCTCCCGCGCGTCCCGCGGCAGGCGGCGCATGACCCCGGCCTCGGTGGGCTCGAAGGCCAGGGCCAGGGCCAGGGTGACGGCGGTGATCATGTTCACCCACAGGATCTGCACCGGGGTGATGGGCAGCTCCCGGCCCAGCCCGATGGCGGCCATGATGGTCAGGGCTTCGCCGCCGTTGGTGGGCAGGATGAACAGGATGGACTTCTTGATGTTGTCGTAGGTGGTGCGTCCTTCCCGGACCGCGGCCGCGATGGAGGCGAAGTTGTCGTCGCCCAGGACCATCTCCGCGGCCTCCTTGGCCACCTCGGTGCCCTTTCGGCCCATGGCGATGCCCACATTGGCCCGTTTCAGGGCGGGGGCGTCGTTGACGCCGTCGCCGGTGACCGCCACCACCCGATCCTGGTCCTGGAGGGCTTCCACCAGTTGGAGCTTGTGCCCCGGGCCGACGCGGGCGAAAACATCCGTGTCGCGGGCGGCCGCCGCCAGCTCGGCCGGGCCCATGGCATCCAGGTCCGGCCCAGTCAGGACGGAGCCGCCGTCGCCGATGCCCAGCTTGCGCCCCACGGCACGGGCGGTGGCGGCGTGGTCCCCGGTGATCATCTTGACCCGGATGCCGGCGCTGCGGCACTCGGCCACGGCGCGGATGGCGTCCTCCCGCGGCGGGTCCAGCATGCCCGCC
Source organism: Thiohalorhabdus sp. (assembly GCF_036628635.1). GTDB lineage: Bacteria > Pseudomonadota > Gammaproteobacteria > Thiohalorhabdales > Thiohalorhabdaceae > Thiohalorhabdus. Next base: position 47,715 of record NZ_JAZKRM010000003.1, read on the forward strand.
AGCCCCAGCAGGGTCAGACCGCCCTCCACCTCGCCGAATTGGAGCTCGCGGGTCTGTGATCCCACCGGTTTGGACGCCAGGGCCAGCACCCGCTGGCCCTGGTCGGCGATGCCGTCGGCCTGACGGTGCCAGAAGGCGGGGTCCAGCGGCTCGTCCTCACCGCCACGGCGCTGGTGGCTGCACATGGCCAGGATGCGCTCGGGGGCGCCCTTGACCAGGACAAGGCCGTGCCCGGTGTGATCGTGATGGAGGGTGGCCATGAAGCGGTGCTCGGACTCGAAGGGGATGGTGTCCGTGCGCGGCAGCCGCTCCGCCTCCAGCTCCGGCTCCAGGTCCGCCTTGCGCGCCAGGGTTACCAGGGCGCCCTCGGTGGGGTCGCCTTCCAGGTGCCAGCCGTCGGCCTCGGGCTCGACGCTGGCGTCGTTGCACAGCAGCCCGGCCCGGGCCACCTCGGCCAGGGTCGGCCTGGCCCCCGGGGCCACGGGGGCGCCGTCCACGCTGAAGCCGCCGTGGGGATCGTAGCCGCTACCGCTAACCCCGAAGGTCTCCTCGGCGGTGATCACGCTGGCCACGGTCATCTCGTTGCGGGTTAGTGTCCCGGTCTTGTCGGAGCAGATCACGGATACCGAGCCCAGGGTCTCCACCGCCGGAAGCAGGCGGATGATGGCCTGACGCCGGGCCATGACCTGCACCCCTACGGCCAGGGTGATGGTGATGATGGCCGGCAGCCCCTCGGGGATGGCGGCCACCGCCAGGCCCACCGAGGCCAGGAACATCTCCGCCGGGGGGTAGCTGCGGCCCAGGGTGCCGAAGGCGAACAGCCCGGCGGCCAGGGCCACGATGGCGGCGCTCAGCCAGCGGCCGAACCGGTCCATCTGCTGAAGCAGGGGGGTCTCCAGGGTGGTTACCTCGCCGAGCATGGCGCTGATGCGCCCGATCTGGGTGGTGTCCCCGGTGGCCACCGCCACGCCGCGCCCTTGACCGGAGGTGACCAAAGTTCCCGAGAAGGCCATGGGCTTGCGGTCGCCCAGAGCGGATTCGGCGGCCACCGGGGGCGTATCCTTGGCCACGGGGAGCGACTCGCCGGTTAGGGAAGCCTCCTCCACGTGCAGGTTGCGCGCCTCGAGCAGGCGCAGGTCGGCGGGCACCTTGTCGCCCGCTTGGAGCAGCACGATGTCGCCGGGAACGAGCTCCTCGGCGGGCAGGGTGGTCGGTCGGCCGGACCGCAGAACGCTGGCCCGCGGCGACAGCAGGTCGCGGATGGCGTCCAGGGCCCGCTCGGCCTTGCCCTCCTGGATGAAGCCGATGATGGCGTTGATCACCACCACGCCCAGGATGACGCCGGTATCCACCCAGTGGGCCAGGGCCCCGGTAACTGCAGCCGCCCCCAGCAGCAGGTAGATCAGGACATTGTGGAACTGGGCCAGGAATCGGCGGATTGGCCCCCGGCGTTGGGCGGGAGTGAGGCGGTTGGGGCCGTAGCGGGCCCGCCGCTTCTGCGCGGTTTCGGTGGACAGGCCGTTGCCGTCGGCGTCCAGGGCCGCCAGGGTTGCCTCCGGCTCCCGGGCGTGCCAGGGCGGGGCCTGCGAAGGGGGCGAGCTGGTGGGTGCTTCGGTTGCGGCCATGGTGGGCTTACACTTTCGTTAATGGTTCCGTTTTCGGGGAGGAGTGCCGGTGAAACGCATCCTGCTTCTGCGCCATGCCCAATCGAGCCACGAAAACGATGGCGGAGGCGATTTCGCCCGCCGCCTGACCCCGCGCGGGGAGGGAGCGGCGCCGTTGATGGGCCGCCACATGGCCGCAGCCGGCCGGATTCCGGAGCGGGTAGTCGTCTCCGCCGCTCGCCGGGCCCGGGACACGGTGGAAGGCCTGTGGCGCGACTGGCCCACGCGGCCGCCGACCCTGGTGGAGGGCGAGCTCTATGGTGCCGCACCGGGGGAGCTGATGAGCCGTCTCCGAGGGTTGCCCGATGGTGAGGCGAGTGTCCTGCTGGTGGGCCACAACCCCGCCATCCAGCAGACCGCGCTCGACCTGGCCGGCAGCGGCGACGGCGAGGCTTATGCCGCCATGCGCGCTAAGTTCCCCACTGCCGCGCTGGCGGTGCTGGATGCCGAGGTCGAGCGCTGGACCAATCTGGGCCCGGGGTGCGCCAAACTGACCGCCTTTGTCCGTCCCCGGGACCTGGAAGGGGGTTAGCTGGCGCTGTAGCCCGGGGCGAACAGGCGGATGCGCACCGCCTCCTCCTGCTCCGCCTCTTCCAGACGCTCGCCCATGCTGCGCTCGGCCTCGCGGACTTCGGGCAGAATCACATTGTCCAGGGCGCGGGCGCGCTGCTGCGTTTTCTCGTACTCCGCAAGCAGGCGCCGCAGGTTGGCGGCCTCCGCCGCCAGCGCCGCGCCGTCGGCGGCCAGCTCGGCGAAGCGCGCGGCACAGTCGCGGGCCTCGGCTGACGGGCGCGGCGGGGCCTCGCTCCCTTCGCTCCCTTGCTGGCTTTCCAGCTGGGCGGACTCAATCAGCGACACCCCCAGGAAGTCCCGGCGGCGCCAGTGCAGCTTCACCGTTTCCAGCGGACGCGGCGGGTAGAGCTGGAGCCCTTCCAGGCCGTGGCGTCGGATGGCCATCGCCAGCGCGTCGTAAGCCGCAGCCTGCTTGTCCCGGAAGCGTTGCCGGTGCTGCTGGTAGGCCTTGATGCGCTGGAGCAGCTCCTGGGCTAGGAGCACCAGCTTCTCGTCGAGGAAGTCGTACCCCTCCTCGATAACCTCGCGATCCGCCTGGATCTCCATCAAGGTGGCGCGGGATACCGGCCGGTCGCTGTAGTCCTCGGCCATGACTTCCTCCCGAATCCGCTTTCAGCGGGAGCGGCGACCGCACAGTCGGCGAGCCCCAGGGAAGTGTTCAGTAGCCAGTGTTCAGTTTTCAGTAAAAATGGAAAACCTGCCGATGCCTTGGCCGGTACTGAACACTGAACACTGGAGACTTAATACTTGCCGCGAGCCTCCCGTCCCCTACCTGAACCGGACCGTTCTAGGCCCCCGCCCCATCCGTGCCCCCGATATGCCGCTCGATCTGCTCGTCGCTCAGGCGATTGAGCTCCTCCACCGGCAGCTGCTGCAGGACCTGCCAGCCCAGCTCCAGGTCCTCTCGCAGGCTGCGCTGGCCCTCCTGGTGCAGCACCTGCTGCTCGAAGGTATCGCCAAAGGCCAGGTATTGGCGGTCCAGCTCCGGCAGCCCCTCCTCCCCCAGGATGCCGGCCAAAGTGCGCACCTGGAGGCAGCGGGCGTAAGCCGCATAGAGCTGTTTGGCCAGGTCCGGGTGGTCGGGATCGGTGTAGCCCGAGCCGGTGCCTTCGCCCATGAGGCGGGACAGGGAGGGCAGGACTGCTACGGGGGGGTAGATGTCCTTGCGGGCCAGGTCGCGGTCGAGGACCATCTGGCCCTCGGTGATGTAGCCGGTTAAGTCCGGGATGGGATGGGTGATGTCGTCGCCGGGCATGGTCAGCAGGGGCACCTGGGTCAGGCTGCCGCCCCGGTCGCCGAGCCGGCCGGCGCGCTCGTAGATGGTGGCCAGATCCGAGTACATGTGGCCCGGGAAGCCTTTGCGGCTGGGTACCTCGCCGTGGCTGGCGGAGACTTGGCGCAGGGCCTCGCAGTAGTTGGTCATGTCGGTCATCACCACCAGCACGTGGCGCTCCTCCTCGAAGGCCATGTACTCGGCGGCGGTCAGGGCGAAGCGCGGGGTCAGCAGGCGCTGGGTGGCGGAATCGCTGGCCAGGTTCAAAAACAGGGCGGTCCGTTCCAGGGCGCCGCTGTCCTCCATGGCCTTGCGGAAGCGCTCGGCGGTGACATAGGGAACACCCATGCCCACGAAGACGATGGCGAATTCCTCGCCATCGCCGCCCTCCAGAAGCCGCGACCACTGGGCCAGCTGGATGGCCAGCCGATCGTGGGGCAGCCCGCTGCCGGAGAAGATGGGCAGCTTCTGGCCGCGCACCAGGCTGTTAAGCAGGTCGAGGGCGGTGATCCCGGTCTCGATGAACTCGCGCGGGATCTCCCGGTGCACCGGGTTGATCGGCCGCCCTTCGATGGGCAGGCGCTGGACGGCGGGGATGGGCGGTCCGCCGTCGATGACCTCGCCCACGCCGTTAAAGATGCGCCCCAGCAGCCCCGGACCGACACCGAAGCGCAATGGCTCGCCATGAAACCGCGCACGGGCGTCCGCCAGGGCCAGATTGGCGGTGGACTCCAGCATCTCGATAATCATCTGCTCCCGGTCCAGGGCGGCTATCCGCCCCAGGCGAGGCTCGCCGTCGGCCCCGATCACCTCGACCGCCTGGTTGAGGCCCACGTTGACGTTGCGGTGGAGATAGAGCAGGGGGCCTTCCAGCCGGTTGGCGGCCCCGGTTACGGAGATCTCAGCCCGCATCCTGGGCGTCCTCTTCCTGGTTGACTCGGTCGAATTCGTCGTCGACCTGGCGGGTCAGCTCGTCGAAGCGCCCCAACTCCTCCTCGCCGATCTCCAGGCCCATGCGCCGCAGCCGGCGCATGAGCGATAGGTTCTTGACGCGGTCGACCGGAACCCCGGCTTGTACCGCCTTCTGCGCCCGGTCCAGGAAGCGGTCCAGGGTCTGCATCATGGCCGCCTGGCGGGCCGGGGAGGTGTAGCGATCGACCTCGTCGAAGGCGGACTGGCGCAAAAACGCCTCGTTGACCAGCTCGGCACACAAAAGGGTGAGCTGCTGCTGCGGGGGTAGGGAGGCCTTCCCCACGATCCGGGCCATGCGCTGAAGGCGCTGCTCTTCCTCCAGCAGGCCCAGGAAGCGGCGTCGCTGGCGGTCCCATTCGGGGTGCTCCTGCTGGCGCCACCACGGGGCCAGGTCGGCGACGTCCTCCGAATAGGCCTGCAGGGGGTGGATGGCCGGGAAGAAGCGCGACCGGGCGCGGTCGCGGTCCAGGGGCCAGAAGCACCGGGTAAAGCGCTTGGTCTGGACGGTTACCGGCTCCGAGAAGTCGCCCCCCGGGGGGCTGACGGCGCCGATCAGGGTCACCGATCCGTTGTCGCCGCCCAGGGTCTCCACCGGTGCCGCGCGCTCGTAGAACTCGGCCAGGCGGCTGGCCAGGTAGGCAGGGTAGCCGCCCTCGGCGGGCAGCTCGCCCAGGCGACCGGAGATCTCCCGCAGGGCCTCGGCCCAGCGGCTGGTGGAATCGGCCATGAGGGCCACGTGCAAACCCTGGTCGCGAAAGTATTCGGCGACGGTGACTCCGGTGTAGATGCTGGCCTCACGGGCGGCAACCGGCATGTTGGAGGTGTTGGCAATGATTACCGAGCGCTCCAGTAGGGGGCGCCCAGTGCGCGGATCCTCCAGCTGAGGGAATTCGTGCAGGACCTCGGACATCTCGTTGCCGCGCTCCCCACAACCGACGTAGACGATGACGTCGGCCTCGCACCACTTGGCCAGGCTCTGCTGCAGCACGGTCTTGCCGGTGCCGAAGCCGCCGGGCATGGCGGCGGTGCCGCCGCGGGCCACCGGGAAAAGGGCGTCGAACAGGCGCTGGCCGGTGATCAAGGGCCGTTCGAGCTCCGTCCGCCGGCCGATGGGGCGGGGCTTCCTTACCGGCCAGGTATGGCTCATGGCCACCGCATGCTCCCGTCCCTGGTTGTCGCGGAGCCGGAGCACCGTGGCGTCCTCCCGGTGGGTCCCGGGCGCCGCCACGGCGATCACCTCGCCGCTCGCCTCCGGGGGCACCAGGCAGTCCTGGGTCCGCCCTTCCTCTGGGTCGATGCGGCCGAAGGCCGCCCCCGGCGAAACCTGATCCTCCGCGGTCACCAGGGGCTCGAAGGGGAATTCGCCGGGCTGGGCGGAGTAGATCCCGGGCTGCACGAAATCCGAGTCCGTCCCGGACAGGGGGCGAAGCAATCCGTCGAAGATGCGGCCCAGGATGCCGGGGCCAAGCTGGACCGCGAGCGGGGTTCCGGTGCCGGAGACCGGGTCGCCGGGGCGCAGGTTTGTGGTGTCCTCATAGACCTGGACCGTGACCTCGTCGCCGTGGGCGCTGAGCACTTCGCCCAGCAGCTCGTCCCGCCCGATCCGCACCGATTCGTTGATTGCGAATGGGCCTTGGGCCTGGGCATGCAGGACCGGGCCGCGGATGTGGCTGATGGCCGCCTCGCTCACCCGGGCTCCCTTTTGTTCCGGTGGTGCTGGATGCTGGCCAGGAGCCAGGAGCGGACCCGCTCGCGATCCACCATAAGTCCCGCCGGCGTGGCGTCCATCTCGGTTTCCCCGCAGCGGATGCGAATCCCCGCGCTAAGGCCCGACGACGGCTCGGTCTCCAGGGTAACCTGGTCCGGATCGACCATGGCGGTGAGATCGGAGGCCAGATCCTCAGGGTCCTGGGAAGAGGGGTGGGTCAGGGTCCAGGTCCCCGGAGGCAGGAAGTGCCGGGCCTGCTCCAGGGCGCCGCGGACCCATTCCTCCCGGCCCTGGGGGTTGGACCAGCGCTTATGGAGGGCCTCTTCCAGCCTATTCCAGGCCTTTTCCAGGCTGTTGCTGATGCGCTGGTGACGGCGCTGCCGCACATGGGTGGCCTGCTCGGCCTCCACCGAGCGCAGGCGCCGGCGCACGCGCTGGCGCTCGGTCTCGACCGTCCGGTGGAGACGCTGCCGGGCGCGGCTGTAGGCCTCCTGGCGAATGGCGTCGGCCTCGTCACGGGCGGCCTGGAGGATCTCCCGGCAGCGCTCCTCGCGGTCGCGCTCCACCCGCGCCAGAAGCGTCTGGAGGGGGTCCGTTTCTTCTTCCGGTGGAGGGCTCATCCGGCGACTCCGACGCGGCTGCGGATGCGGGCGGCCAGGTCGGGAACGGCGACGCGGCCGCCGGCGTCCTCGACCAGGTGCACGGGGGGATGGGCCTGGCCCAGGATCCGGTCCAGGGCGTCGGGCGCCACTTGCTGGGCGTATTCGGCGGTGAGCAGGACCAGGGGCGGGAAATGGGTGCCGGCCTGCTCCAGGGCCTGCTGAGCGTCCTGGGGGGACGGGGTCCGGATTTCCAGTCCCGCCAGCCGGTAGCCGGCCGCGGTCACCTCGTCGCCGATGAACAGGGGCCGTTCCATGCCCGAATCAGCCCAGCTGGTTGAGGATCAGGATGGCGATGATCAGGCCGTAGATGGCAATGCCCTCCGCCAGGCCTACCAGCACCAGGACCCGGCCCATGAGCTCCGGCTTCTCGGCCAGGGCTCCCACCGCGGCGCTGCCCACCTGGGCGACGGCATAAGCCGCACCCAGGGCCGAAAGCCCGGTTGCCAGGGCCGCGGCCATGAACCCCCATTTCATGGCCTCCGGGTCTATCCCGGCGCCGGCGGCAGCCTCCTGGGCTACCGCCTTGCCTAGCAGGAGCAGGGTGGTGCCCCCCAGCGCCAGGAGCCCGGCCAGGGCGGTGGGGACAAGGGCCTTAGCCGGCAGCCCCCGGGGTCGAAGCGCTGATCCCGTTTGGTCCTGCGCGCGTCTCCATAGCGGCATGATTCTCTCCTTGGCCTTCAACGAGGGCACGAGCGGCCGGTGGGCTAATGGGCTCGAAACGGCGACCGCCGCCGTGCAGGAAACGGACGAAGAACTCGAACAGGACCAGGCGGGTAGTCTGAACGGACACCACCAGGCCCTCGAGGGCGATGATCACGGCGTTGCCCAGGGCCAGCACCAGTCCCCCCATCAAGCCGAAGCCGGCAGCCGAGGCAAGGGTGGTGACCGCCTGGGAAAGGCCGGCGTGGGCCAGGGAGAAGGCCCCCACCCGGGCAAAGGAAAGGGTGTTGACCAGCAGCCTAAGGCCGCGCTCGGCCAGCTCGCCGAAGGCGGACGCCGGGGCCAGCCAGCCCTGGTCCCGGCGGGCCCAGTTGGCCCCGGCCAAAAACCAGCCCAGGCCCAACAGGGCCAGCCACAGGCCCGCGGTCGCCCAGAAGGTGGCCAGAATCCCAATGTACATAGCCACCAGACCGGCGTCGACGGCCAGCCAGTTGCGGAAGCGCCCCAGCCAGGCCTCCTGGAGGCCCTCCAGGCCCATGCTGAACAGCAGGAGACCGGCACCGAAGGCGATGGGCACCGCCAGCACCACAAGCGGATGGGTCATGGGATGGACCCACAGGGCCGGAAGGAGGTGCTCCAGGGAGAAGACGCTGCCGAACAGGCCACCGAAGACGGCAGCCGCCGCCCCGCCCGGAATGAGCAGCCGTAGCGGCGGCACACGATGGCGCAGCAGCCAGCCGGCTGCCATGAGCACTAGGCCCTGGCCCACATCGCCGAACATGTAACCGAACATCAGGGGGACAACCAGAGCCAGCGCCATGCTGGGATCCGCCTCGTTGCGCCCGGGGGTTCCGATGAGCCGGGCAAACAGCTCGAAGGGCCGGGCCCACTTGGGGTTGTGGAGCAGGAGGGGGGCCTCCTTGTCCGGCGGCGGTTTCGGGAAGTCGATCAGGGCCGGATAGTCCGACAGGGCCGGGGGCAGGGTGGTGCCCTGCCAGTCGTCGGTCCAGCCTGTAACCCAGGCGAAATGCTGGCTCATGGGCACGTTTGGCATCCGCTCCACCAGCCATTCCAGCCGGCGGACCTCGCCCAGGGCCTGGGATACCCCGTGCTCGCGGCTGAGATCGGCAATGGCCTGCTGGTGAGAGCGCTCCCGCTCGTCGAGCTCGGCGATCCGGTCGGTGAGGGTGGCCAGGGCCACGCCGGGGGTCCCGGACAGCCAGGCGGGGATGTCGATGGCGCGGGCCCGGCGCCCGCCGAGGCGTTCCCGGAGGGTCTCGATGGTGGCAGGTTCGCCCAGGAGGAGGAGGTAGCGATGGCGCGAGGTGGCCACGGTCTGTACCAGCACATCCCGTGCCATGGCAGGCACCTCGGCGTCGGCGGGTAGCACCAGAAGGGTACCGGCCAGGCTGGGCCCGGCCCGGGCCACCCGCTCGAGGTCCAGGGCCGAGCCTTCCTCCAGGCTCTCCAGGAAGCTTTGCAGGAGCCGGAATTCCTCGCGGTCTCGGCGGATCCCTTCGGTGGCATTCACATGGCGATCCGCGGCCTCGGCCCAGGCGGACAGGGTGGCCAGGGCCCGGTCCAGGGTGGCCGCAACCGATTCCGGCTCGGTCTCGGTGACGAATTCGGGCTCGGGCCAATAATTCTCGTAGCGCTCCGCCACCCGGCGGTATTCCGCCATCCGCTCACGCAGGTCCGGGAGTGCGACGGCAGGGGCCCCCACCCCCGGGCTCTCCAGCTCCACGGATCCAGTCCGCGCCAGCCTCTCCACCGCCTGCGGGATGAGCTCGGGAAGGGTGAGCACCTCGAACCAGCGGGCCGAGCTGGTGCGCAGGCTCATGCAGCGCGCACCGGGAGCAGGCGGCGCACCAGCAGCTCACCGCGTAGGCGCTGGAGATCCAGGGCGACCAGGCCCAGGTAGGCGTAGGCAGCGGCCGGCTCCTGGCTGTGCTGGCGCAGGCTCCGGCGCAGGATCCGCGCCAGATGGGCATCGGCGTTTGGGGATCCGGCGGCGACGGCCTGCCGATAGTCCTCCAGGGCGCTCGCCAGTCCCTCCACCTCGGTGCGAAAGCGCCTGGGCCGGCTCGGAAGCAGGGTGTGCCAGTGGCGGAGCGCGCGCTGCCACAGGCTATCCCCGGCGGGGCGGTCGTCTTTGAAGAGGGGCGTGGCCGCCCCCTGGGTCAGTGCCCGCAGCGGGGACGTTCCCGAATGTTGCATGGCTGTTCCGGTGAGCGGCAGATCCGTCATCCAGTCGGGCATCGGTCTGTCTTCGGCCAGATGGCTCAGGGCGGGCAGCTCGCTGGCCACTGCCAGCCAGCGCAGGGCCGGCCGCCAGGGCCCAGGCTGCCATGCCGCCACCTCTTGGACATGGCGGCGCCAGGCGCCGGATAGTGCCCGTTCCACCTCGTGGGGGCCAGCGGCGTTGCCGATGTGGCGGACGAAGCGCTCCAGCCCGGTGTCGCGGGCGATTTGCAGGTAATGGCCGAAATCGCCGACGCCCTCGAGGCGCTGCCAGTCCTCGGCCCCCGGCCGCTGGCCGTGGCGAACCAGGAGGCGGGCGCCGGCGTAGGCGAAAAGCGGCGCCTGGCTCAAGCCGAGCCGGCTTTCTCAGCGGCCCGGTCGCTTTCCGGTCGGGTCAGCTGCTCTGCCACCTCGCGGCCCGCCTGGTTCAGAGTTTCTTCGTCTGCCCACGGGGCCTCCGCCCCCGGTTCCCGATCGGCCTGGGACCGCTCCTCGGCTAGCCGGTCTTCCAGGACCTGGGCGCAGCGGTTCTGGACCCATTCGATGCGCCGATCGGCTCGGTCCTCGATGGCCTCGGCATCGGCCCGAGCGCGCTCCCGGATCGCTTCCGCCTGAGCCTCACAGCCCTCGATGGCCTCGCGTGCCCGCTCCTCGGCCTCCAGCGCCTGCTGCATGGCCTCGCTGGCTGGGTCGGGGGAGCGATAGGCACGCTGGTTGGCCATGGTTGGGCCCATCTGTTGTGGGAGACACTAGGGTCAGTTTGTCAGAAGCTGGTGGAGGGCCCAAGTCCCACCCATGGTTGGGGATCGGCCGTTTCCCGGAACCTTCGAAAGGACGGAGGCGGTTCACCGGAGCCTCGGCTTCCGTCCCGCGAGGTGCCCGGGTATGGTTGGAGCCTTTTCACAGTCCCGACCAGCAAGGAGTCCCGTTGGCGTCGATCCTCCCCGATCATGCCGGCGACTGGCCGCTCTGGGCCCGGGTGGTGCACGGGCTTATCGGTGCCTACTGCCGGACTGTGTTCCGGATGCGCAGCGACCCATCGACTCTGCCGGAGAACGGACCGGCCATCCTGGTGGCCAATCACAATGCCGGGCCCGACCCCCTTTTCCTGATCGCCACCAACCGCCGCCTGATCTCCTACCTCATCGCCACGGAATATTACCGGCTTAATTGGCTGAACTGGCTTTTGTCGCGGGTTGGCTGTGTGCCGGTGGATCGGCGCCAGGTGACCGCAGCCACCTTGCGAGGGGCCCTTAAGCGTCTGGAAGACGGGCGGGTGGTGGGCATCTTCCCCGAAGGTGGTATCCATACCCCGGAAAAGCGACCGAAACCCAAGCCTGGGGCCGCTCTCCTGGCGCTGGAAACCGGGGCGCCGGTCATCCCAGCGAGAGTGGCGGGTGTTCGCCAGCTTCCCGGGAGCGACCTGTGGACCTTTCTGCGACCGCGGCGAGCGCGCCTGCGGTACGGATCGCCGGTGCCGCTGGAAGACCTCTACCAACGTTATGCCACCAATTCCGAGGGAGACAGCCGCAAGCTGGTGGAGGAGGCCGCCCACCGTATCGTCGAGGCCATCTATGCCCTCCCCGAATAGCTCCGGCGGTGATCGGCGAGACTGGGCTAGCCGGGGTGAGGTCCTCGCCTGGGCCTTCTTTGATTTCGCCAATTCCGGCTACGTCACCGTCGTGATTACGGCGCTGTTCAATATGTACTTCGTGCGCGTGGTGGCGGCGAGCGCCGACTGGGCCGCCTTGCTATGGACCGGGGCGCTGTCGGTGGCCAACGCCCTGGTGCTGCTGCTTGGGCCCTGGGTGGGTCAGTCCGCGGATGAGAGCGGTCGCCTCAAGCCCTGGCTGGCGGTCTCCACCACGGTATGCGTGCTGGGAACGGCGAGCCTGGCCACTGTCGGGCCGGGGGACCACCTGTGGGGTGCTGGGGTGGTGATCGTGGCGACGCTGGGCTTCGGCCTGAGCGAGAACCTGATCGCCGCCTTCCTGCCCCGACTGGTGCCGCCCGAGCGACTGGGCCGTACCTCGGCCCTGGGATGGGGGATCGGTTACCTCGGCGGCATGCTGACGCTCGCCCTATGCCTGGCCTATGTGGCCTGGTCCCGGGCACGGGGCGGCGAGATGACCGATTTCGTTCCCGGGGCCATGCTCATCGTGGCCGGGGTGTTCGCCCTTGCCGCCATGCCCACCTTCCTGAGTGTGCGCGAGAGGCCGGCGGCCTGGGAAGAGCGGGCTTACCACACCAGTCCCTGGCAGCGCATGATCCAGGCATGGCGGGATGTCCGTCAGCTCCCCGATCTCTCCCGCTTCCTGATCTGCCTGGGGATCTATTATTGCGGCATCCAGACCGTGGTGGCCCTGGCCGCCGTCTACGCCGACCAGGCCATGGGCTTCACCACTCAGCAGATCCTGGGCATGATCCTGGTCCTGAACCTGGCCGCCGCCGCCGGGGCCTTCGCCCTGGGCCCCGTACACGACCGCCTGGGAGCGGTGCGGACAGTGGCCCTGACCCTGGTAGCCTGGGTCGCGGCTTTAGTGACCGCCCACCTTGCCCATTCCCCGCTGCTGTTCTGGATGGCCGCGACCCTGGTGGGGCTGTGCATCGGTGCCAGCCAGTCCAGTGGCCGGGCCCTGGTCGCCCTGCTATCCCCGGCGGGGCATGAGGGTGCTTTCTTCGGTCTATGGGGCGTTGCGGTCAAGCTGGCGGCCATCGTGGGACCGCCGGTGTACGGCCTGCTGACCTTCCTCTCCGGGGGCGACTACCGCACCGCGCTGCTGGTCACCGCCGGGTTCTTCCTTGTGGGGCTGGTGCTGCTGCGGGGAGTGAATGTGGCCCGGGGCGTGACGGCCCGCCAGCGCTTCCAGGAGGAGGCACCGGGGGCGGAATGACGCGTGTAACCTTGGCTGGGTAGCTTAGGCGCCGACATTAGGGGCCAAGCTCGCCGGGGAATCGCCGTGTCCGTCGTATCTTGCTCGCATGCGCGGAAATACCGCTACGCCGTGCTGGTTTCATTCGCTGCCCTTGCAGTCGGCCTGGCCCGGTGGGCCGTGATTGGTGGCTGAGGGCGTCGTTACGGCCGGCTCCGAGACCGTTGCGCCGGCGGCCGCGGGTCGCCTGGCGGAAGTGGACGCGCTGAGGGGGCTGGCCGTGGGCCTCATGGTGGTCTACCACCTGGGCTTCGGCCTGGACCTGTTCGGTCTGGTGCACCTGCCCGTTCAAGGCGGCTGTTACGACTACCTTGGCAACGCCATTGCCTCCCTGTTCCTCCTGGTCGTCGGCATAAGCCTCTCCATTAGCTATCACCGTGGCCGGCGCCGCCACGGACGTCATGATCCGTCTGCCGGAGACGTTCCGCCGGGCCCAGAAATGCTCCACCGCCAATGGCCGGTTGTCCCGACAAGTCTACCTGGCCAATCTCTCCATCCTGGAGATGGCGATTAAGGAGCTGGACCGCCTATCGACCCCCGAGATTGACGAAGCCAAGGTCTGCGCCGATTTGAATGGCGACAATGACACCGAGATTCGTGTTCAGGTCATCAAGGATCGGCCCAGCAGGTACGTGGGCAGGCCGCGGGTGTCAAGGTCCACGAGATGCTGTATCCCGAGGGCAGGGAATTCTTGCACACGGTCCGCTATGTCGGGGCCATAAAGGATGGCGAGATCTACCCGACGCCCCGGATGAAGGAAGTCCGGTACATGCGCAAGATCCGCTTCTATGACCAAGCGCAGCTTAAAACGCTTTACGGCAACGAGCACCAGGAGAAGATCGACGGCAACCTGCCCACATTCTCCGAAGCCGGGAAAGGGCTGGATAATGGCTTTGGCTGGAAAGTGCTCGGTTTTATCGAGGACGAGGACGGGACCCTGAGGAATCAGACTCATGAGGAGCAAAAGTTCTGCATGGGCTGCCACACCACAACCGGCTCCACCATCGATCAGACCTTTGCTTTCCCCCGCAAGGTGACAGGGCGGACGGCTTGGGTTACATCGACCTGGAGGGTATGGACGACGCCCCCGTTTACGGGCAAAGCGAAGGCGAGATCCTGCCGTATATGCGCCGAGTCGGGGGTGGTAGTGAGTTCCGCGAGAACCCCGAGATGGGGAAAAAATGGTTCGACGACCAAGGCGACGTGCGGGCGGCCAAGGTGCGAGCCGCGGATGTTGCGGAGCTGATTACCCCCTCGGTCGATCGGGCTCTACGCCTCAATAAGGCCTACCGGATCATCGTCAAGAACCAGACCTTCGTCTATGGCCGCGACGCCACCGTGAAGCCGGCGGAAAAGGTCTATGAAGATGTCCCGGGGGGTGCCGCTCCCCTTCCGGCCGAGCGGCACTACGATTACGACCTGCGGCTGGACTGGGCGCAGGAAAGCCCTTGAAGGGGATTGCGGTCGCCCCCACTTAAGGGTGAGCTGGGGGTTGCATTCGACCACCATCTAAACTAGAGTTGTTTTTAGACACAGTCTAAAAACGATTGACGCAAGTCCATGCCAACAAGGAGGTTCATCCCATGGCCGACATCAAAGACACCAAGACGCATGAGAACCTGAAGGAAGCCTTCGCCGGCGAGTCAATGGCCAACCGGCGCTACCTGTATTTCGCCCAGAAGGCGGACGTCGAGGGCGAGAACGAGGTTTCCGCGCTGTTCCGCTCCACCGCCGAGGGTGAGACCGGCCACGCCCATGGCCACCTGGAATTCCTCGAGGACGCTGGTGACCCGGCTACGGACGAGCCCTTGGGCGATACCGAAACCAACCTGAAGTCCGCGGTGGCTGGCGAGACCTACGAGTACACCGACATGTATCCGGGTATGGCCAAGAGCGCCCGGGACGAGGGCTTCGACGAGGTAGCCGACTGGTTCGAGACCCTGGCCAAGGCTGAGCGGTCCCACGCCAATCGCTTCCAGAAGGCCCTCGACAACCTCGAATAAGCCCGGACGGGGCGAGATGCCCCATCCGCGCTATTCGAAGCGCGCTGGGCGGCCCTGGCCTGGGCGCTCAGCGTTCCAATTTCGGCGAGCCGCCCAAGGCGGCCGCAAACGCCGGTCGAGGAGGTATGGGATGGCTCAGGAGGGAGCCGACAAAGCGCCGTATCGCCAACCCCTTAAGTGGCAGGACGCGTCGTTCTGGGACGAGGACGCGCTGCACGAGGAAATGGAGAGGGTTTTCGACATCTGCCACACGTGTCGGCGGTGTCTATCACTGTGCAGCGCCTTTCCGAACCTTTTCGATCTGGTGGACGAATCCGAGACCATGGAGGTGGACAGCCTCACCCGCGAGGACCACTTCCAGGTAGCCGATCGCTGCTACTTGTGCGACATGTGCTTCATGGCCAAATGCCCTTATGTGCCGCCGCACGAATGGGAGGTGGACTTCCCCCATTTGATGCTCCGGGCCAAGGCCATCCAGTACAAAAAGGGTGAGGCCTCCCGCCGAGACGAGCTTCTGACCAAGACCGACAAGCTGGGACAATTGGCTGCCCGGCCGGGTACGGCGCCCCTGGTAAACTGGGCCAACCGCAACCGGGCCACCCGGGCCACCATGGAGAAAACCCTGGGGATCCACCGGCAGCGCGAGCTGCCCAAGTACGCCTCCCGCGGTTTCGCCGACTGGAAGGCGACCTATCAGCCCGCCCGACCCGAGCCCCAAGCGGGAGAGACCACAACCGGTCGGGTGGCCGTCTTCGGCACCTGCTACGCCAATTACCAGATGCCCGAGCTGGGCAAAGATTTGGTGGCCATTCTGGAGGCCAACGATATCCCCGTGCGCTTTGTCGACGGGGAGCAGTGCTGCGGCATGCCCAGGCTGGAGTTGGGGGATCTGGAGGGAGTCCAGGGGGCCAAGGATGCTTTGGTCCCCAAGCTCGCCGAGCTGGTGGACGAGGGTTGGGATATCCTGGCGCCTATACCGTCCTGCAGCCTCATGCTGCGCGAGGAGTACGGCAACGTGGATCCCGGGGACGAGCGCGTGGCCAAGGTGGCTGAGCGCGTCTTCGACCCCTTCGAGTACCTCATGCATCGGCACAAGGATGGGCTGCTGAGCACCGACTTCCAGCAAGGGCTGGGCAAAGTGGCCTACCACCGGCCGTGCCACCAGCACGTGCAGAACATCGGCTCGCAGACCCAGCGCCTGCTGGAGCTTGTCCCGGACACCGAGGTTGCCGCCTTCGAGCGTTGTTCCGGCCACGACGGCACCTGGGGGGTGAAGGTGGAGTGGTTCGAGAAATCGCTGGAGATCGGCAAACCCCTGTTCCGGCGGATTAAGGAGTCGGAGGCCGACTTCTATGCCAGTGACTGCCCCATAGCGGGCACTCAGATCAAGCAGGGCATGGCGACCGATCAAAAGCCTACCCACCCGTTGACGCTTATGCGCATGGCCTACGGGCTTGAGGCCAAGGCCTAGGTTCTGGCCGTACCTGGAGGCTTCAGCGTTTCCGCCGGAAACCAGACCACGAGGACGCAACCATGCAGGCAATTACCCGGAATGATCTGCTCTCCCTGGAGGAATACGAGAAGCAGCGCGAGGCCATCCAGGACCGCATCAAGGCCCACAAGGACAAGCGCCGCCTGGATCTGGACGAGCACATATCCATGTTCTTCGAGGACCGCGACACCATGTGGTATCAGGTCCAGGAGATGGCGCGCGCCGAGCGGCTGTACAAGCCGGAGGAGCTGGACGACGAGCTGGGGGTGTACAACCCCATGATCCCGGACGGCAGCAACCTTAAGGGGACCTTAATGATCCAGTATGACGATCGTGAGGTGCGCCTGGAGAGGCTGTCCGAGATGGTGGGGGTCGAGAACCAGATATGGATTCAGGTGAACGGTTACGACAAGGTCTATGCCATCGCCGATGAGGACCTCGACCGTTCCACCGAGGACAAGACCTCCAGCGTCCACTTCATGCGCTTCGAGTTCGAAGACGCTATGATTCAAGCCTGGAAGGATGGGGCCCTGGTGCGCCTGGGCTGCGACCACCCCAATCGCCCGCTGGATGAGGAGCTCCCCGCCGATCTCCACGAGGCACTGGCCGCCGACTTCGATTGAAGCAGTAAGTAATTAAGTATTAAGTAGTTAAGTATTAAGTTAAAACGGCCACCCCCGCCCGGCTTATAGAGCCCCGTGCAGGGATGGCCGCTTTTTTTGTCTGCTTAACTACTTAATTACTTTAAACTTCCTATCTGCCTTTATCGCGCAGCAAGTCGCTGCGCACCCGGCCGCGGCCGTCCACCAGCAGGCGCAGGCTGCCCACCACTGCCCCCACGGTGCCCAGGGCGGTGCCTGCGGCGATCAGGAAGAAGATCACGATCTGGTACTTGACCGCCTCCACGGGGGGTGTACCCGACAGGATCTGGCCGGTCATCATGCCGGGCAGGCTGACGATCCCTGCCACGGACATGGCATTGATGATTGGGGTGGTGCCCACCCGGACGGACTCCCGTGCCAGATTGCGGATGGCTTCGCGGCGGGTGGCGCCCAGCACCAGCAATAGCTCGATAGCCCCCTGCTCGCGCTTAAGGCCGGTAAGCACCCGGTCCATGCCTAAGGCGATGCCGTTGAGGGTGTTACCCAGGACCATGCCCAGCAGCGGGATGGCATACTGGGGCTGGTACCAGGGATCCACTGAGACAATGCCGAACAGGGCCACCGCCGTCACCAGAAACGATGATCCCACCATGATGCCCCATCCCACCGGGTAGATACCGGTGTAACGGTAGCGCTGCCGGGCAACCGACTCGCGTCCGGCGAGCAGGGCCATGAGCACGCCCAGTCCCACCACCGCCAATGGGTGGCTCAGGCCGAAGACCCACTCCAAAATGGCGCCCACCGCCAGCAGCTGCACCACCATGCGGGTGGCGGCGAAGGCGATGGTGCGCCCCATGCCCAGGCTCATGGCCAGGGATAGGCCGGCGTTGAGGAGGATCAAGGCGGCGGCCACCAATAGATCTCCGGCGGTAAGGTGGATGGGGCCCTCACCCGTCATCTTGAGCTCCCCATGACTGGATCGTTGCCTCCGGATCAAGGCGCCGGATGGTATCGGGAAAAAGGCGTGGTTCGCGGAGAGGGCCGTTCAGGCAGGCACCTTCCAGGGTCAGCAGGGCATCGCCGATCCGACCGGCCTGGTCGGGGTCGTGGCTGACCCACAGAATGGACGTATCTTCCCGGGCCCGCTCCTGGATCCGTTCTTCCACGGCGCGGGCCGACCGTGGGTCGAGGGTTCCCGTGGGCTCGTCCAGAAGCAGCACTTCGGCATCCCCCGACAGCAGCAGGGCCAGTGCTACCCTGACCGTCTCCCCGCTGGAAAGCTCGTCAGCGGAGCGCTCCAGGATCGACTCGGGCAGGCCCAGCCGCTCGAGGCCCGTCCTCGGATCGGAGCATCGCCGCCGGTGCTGGAAAGCGGCCACCTGCTCCAGAAGGCCCTTTACCGGTGCCGATCCCAGCTGAGGGGTGGCGGGGAGGTAGGCCACCCGGCTGCGGTAGGCCGGTGCGCTCATCTCCCGGACCGTGCGACCCTCCAGCAACAGCTCGCCTCCCGAAGCCCGGTCCAGGTCGGCCAGGGCGCGCAGCAAACGGCTCTTGCCGGAGCCGCTGGGGCCAGCCAGCAGGGTGGTTTCACCGGGATAAAGCGCTAGGTCGAGGGGGCCCAGGGGCGGTTGAGCAAGGGTTAGGCGGCGGGCCTGTAGGAGCGCTTCGGCGGAAATGGCACGGTCCTGCCGTCTGGGAATTGGGCGATTGGGGTGCGAGCAGACGGGCCCTACAATAAAGGCCGGGCCCGGTGGCCCGGTTCAGAATACCCGAAACCCGCCGAACCATCATAGTCGGAGGAAGGGTCGTGTTTCTTTTTCAACGTCTGGCCGAGCAGCGTATCCAGGAAGCCCAGGAAAAAGGGGCCTTCGACAATCTACCGGGAGCGGGGAAGCCCTTAGACCTCGAGGACGATGCCATGGTCCCGGAGGAGCTGCGCACGGCCTACCGCATGCTCAAGAACTCGGGCCACCTCCCGCCCGAATTGGCGACCAACGCCGAGATCCGAGAGATCGAGGATCTGCTCGAGCGGGTGGATGACCCCGAGGCACTAGGCCGGGCCAGGGCACGCCTGGAGGTGCTGGTGGAGCGCGTCCAGCTCGGGCGGGGCCGGCCCAGCTCCCTCAGGACCGAGCAGGTCTACAAGGAGAAACTGCTGGCCAGGTTGGGAAGCGGCGAATGAGGCCCCTTCGCCGGATTCCCTGACCTTATCGGTCTCTGATACAAGGAGAGAAACGCCTTATTACGGAGGTTGGCCTTGTTTCGAGACCGTTGGGAAGCTGGGGAGCGCCTGGCCAGTGCGCTTAAGGAACAGGCGGTAACGGCGGATATTGTCCTGGCGGTTCCCCGCGGCGGCCTGCCGGCAGGGCGGGCCGTAGCCGACGCCCTGGGGATTCCCCTGGATATCGTGGTGGCCCGCAAGATGGGGGCGCCGGGCAATCCGGAGCTGGCCATCGGCGCCGTGGCCAGCGACGGCAGCGCCTGGCACAACGAGGCGCTGATCAAGCAGCTGGGTGTCGACGAGGACTATCTGGAGCAGGTCCGGCGGCAAGAAGCGGCCAAGGCCCGAGACAAGTTCGACCGCTACCGGGGCGATCGACCCGATCCCGATCTCACCGGCAAGCGGGTGCTCATTGTGGATGACGGTTTGGCCACCGGGGCCACGACGGTGGCCTGCATCCGGCAGGCCTTCAGCGCGGGGACGGCGGAGGTGATACTGGCGGTGCCGGTAGCGCCGCCCGATAGTGTCCGGCGTCTGCAAGAGGAAGCCGACCGGGTGATCGCGGTTTCCACCCCAGAGTCTTTCATGGCCGTGGGCCAGTTCTACGAGACTTTCGGCCAGGTTTCCGACGAGGAAGCCATGGGTTACCTCGCCCAGTAAGGGGCCGAGTGCCTCCAGGGACCCGTTCTACGATTCAGGCGGCAGGGTAGACCCGCTCGCTCCACCAGTCCCCGGTGGAATCGCAGATCAGGCACTGCGTGCTGTCCGCCTCGGTGTGCTTGGCCAGCCGGCTCATGGCCTGGAAGATCCATGCGGTGTAGGTGGGATCGTTGTCCTCGTACTCCGCCCCGAGATGGATATGGTTGTCGTGGGTTACCACCTCCGCAGGGCCGTGTTGGGGGTCCAAGCGGCGGTTGAGCTCGTCAAGCACCTCCTGGATCTCGGGGTCGCCGATGTCGTCCACATCGAAGTCGGCGAACAGTCTTAGCTCTCTAGCCATGGCCCAAGCCTCCTTTGGCAAATCGGCCTATTCCCTACCTTTTATAACGCCGTTTTGGTGAATCCGGCAAGAACGATTCGCTAACCCAAGGGGGGTTCCGTCTATGGAGTTTGCAGGGCAAGACATTTTCGGCCATTTTTTGTAAGGCCTTGTTCTTTTCCCATTGAGCGAAACCAACGCCTTAAAGTTCAGACGCTTACGGCGCAAATCAAGCCAAATCCCCTTTGGTGCCCGCGGCGGATGGGCTCACCACCAGCAGGTTCCGGGGAGGACAACGCCAAAGCTTGCATTGGCCAGCCTGAGGCGGTTGGATGGAAGGAGGCGCAATGTCGGGGATCCCACCATGACCAATGACGCCGGTGGCCGCATCCGCATCGGTACTTCCGGTTGGCAGTATGACCACTGGAGGGGCCCGTTCTATCCGGAGGGTCTGGCCAAACGGGATTGGCTGGAGTGGTACGCTTCCCGCTTCGACACCACCGAGGTGAACAGCTTTTTCTACGGTCTGCCCAAGGCGGAAACGGTGACGGGATGGCTTCAGGCGGTCCCGGCCGATTTCGAGTTCGCCGTCAAGGGCAGCCGCTACATCACCCACATGAAGAAGCTCAAGGATCCGGAAGCCAGCGTGGCGCGCTTCTGGGAGCAGGCCAGCCTGCTAGGCGATCAGCTCGGTCCGGTTTTGTTCCAGCTTCCGCCCAACTGGAATGCGAATGTGGACCGGCTGCGCGCCTTCCTTCAGGCGCTGCCGGCGGGGCAGCGCTACACCTTCGAGTTTCGGGACGAGAGCTGGTTCATCCCCCCGGTCTACGAGGTCCTCGAGGAGCACGGCGCCGCCTTCTGCATCTATGAGCTGGGGGAGCAGGCATCTCCCGTAACGGTCACCGGTGATTTCGCCTACGTCCGGTTGCACGGTCCCGAAGCGGGTTACTCGGGCGATTACGGGGAGAAAGAGCTGGTCGCCTGGGCCGAGACACTGAAATCATGGCGGGACCGCGGCCTGGATGGCTACCTGTTTTTCGATAACGACGAGGCCGGCTATGCCGCGCGCGATGGGCTTCGCCTGAGGGAGCTCCTGGGGCAGGCAGGGGAGGGGAGTCATGAATAGTGAACTGGTCCACATACCTCTCGACGGCGCCAGCCTCGAGGGCGAGCTGTCCGCCCCGGAGGAGTCCGCCGGTTTGGTGGTATTCGCCCACGGCAGCGGCAGCAGCCGTTTCTCGCCGCGCAACAATTACGTCGCCGGGGTCCTGCGGGAGGCCGGTTTCGCCACCTTCCTGTTCGATCTGTTGACCGAAAGCGAGGACAGGGTCTACGCCAACCGCTTCGACATCGATCTGCTTACCCAGCGGCTGGTGATGGCCGTGCGCTGGATGCGCGGCAAAAAAGAGATGGGGAACCTTCCCGTGGGGCTGTTCGGGGCTTCCACGGGAGCCGCAGCCGCCCTCGGCGCCGCGGCCGGCCTGGGGGATGCCGTCGATGCTGTGGTTTCCCGTGGCGGTCGCCCGGACCTGGCCATGGAGCAGCTGCCCGCGGTGGCGATGCCAACCCTGCTTATCGTGGGGGGGGTGGATACCCAGGTGATCGAGCTGAACCGGGAGGCCTACGCCCAGCTGGGCGGTCCCGCTCACCTTGAAATCGTACCCGGAGCGACCCACCTGTTCGAGGAGGAAGGTAAGCTGGAGCAGGTCGCCTCCCTTGCGGCGGACTGGTTCCGGCACTACCTTAAGGGAACCGTCTGACCACCAGCCACACCGCCCGTCCTTCGGGCCCTACCGGGAAAGGCAGCATGGCGGAACCGGACAAGCAAGGCGGCACCGGCCAGGAAGGAACCGGGGGGCCGTTTCAAGGGCGCGACCAGTGGCGGTACTGGGTGTGGTTCCTGGTTCTGGCGCTGTTGTTCGGTTATTTCCTGTGGGCGGGCAGCAATGGTTCCGGAGCCGTCGCCGATCTCACCTACACCCAGTTCAAGGAGGAGGTCCGCAGCGGCACGGTGGCGAAGGTGACCATCCACGGCCAGGAGATCTCCGGCAAATTCCGCCAGGATACCGTCCCTGTAAGCCTGGAGACGGCGGAGCGCGCCCAGCGGGTGAGCCGTTTCCAGACGGCCATGCCCTCCTTCCAGGACCCCAAGCTCATGGACCTCCTGGAGGCGAACGATGTCCAGGTACGGGCCGTCCCCAAGGGGGATTCCTGGCTGGGGCCGTTGCTGCTGGGCCTGTTGCCGCTGCTGCTGCTTATCGGCCTGTTCTGGTACGCCAGCCGGCGCATGCGGGACCAGCTGGGGGGAATGGGCCAGCAGATCTCCGGGTTCACCAAATCCCAGGCCAAGCGGTTCGAGAAGAGCGATAGCGATATCAACTTCGATGATGTCGCCGGATCGGAAAACGCCAAGCGCGATGTCCAGGAGCTGGTGGATTACCTCACCGACCCCGAGCAGTTCCACAAGCTAGGCGCCGAGATCCCGCGGGGCGTGCTGCTCATGGGACCGCCCGGGACGGGCAAGACCCTCCTGGCCAAGGCCGTGGCCGGCGAGGCCGAAGTGCCCTTCTTCTCCATTTCCGGGTCCCAGTTCGTGGAGATGTTCGTGGGCGTCGGCGCCTCGCGGGTGCGCGACATGTTCAAGGAAGCCAAGGAGGCGGCCCCGGCCATCGTCTTCATCGATGAGCTGGATGCCGTGGGCCGGCAGCGCGGTGCGGGTCTGGGCGGGGGGCACGACGAGCGCGAGCAGACCCTGAACCAGATCCTGGCGGAGATGGACGGCTTCGAATCCGATGAATCGGTGGTGGTCATGGCCGCCACCAACCGGCCGGACGTGCTCGATTCGGCCCTGCTTCGGCCCGGGCGCTTCGACCGCAAGGTGACCCTGGAGCGTCCCGCCAAGGTAGCCCGCGAGATGATCCTAGGGGTTCATACCAGCGACGTACCCCTGGCCGACGACGTCGACCTGACCGACATCGCCGCCCGCACCGTGGGCTTCTCCGGGGCCGACCTGGAGAATCTGGTCAACGAGGCCGCGCTGTTTGCGGCCCGGGGCAAGAAGGAGCAGGTGGACTCGGAGGACTTCGACAACGCCCGCGACAAGATCCTCTTCGGCAGCGAGCGTGAGGACCTGTTACAGGAGTCCGAGAAACGCCGCATCGCCTATCACGAGTCGGGCCACACCATCGTCGCCCGGTTGCTCAAGGACACCGACCCCCTCAAGAAGGTGACCATTATCCCGCGGGGGCAGGCCCTGGGGGCTACCGAACAGATGCCCGAGGAGGATCGCTACAACTACACCGTGGCCTACCTGCGTGCCCGCCTCGCGGTTATGCTCGGTGGCCGGGTGGCGGAGAAGGTTCACTTCAACGATTTCTCCACCGGGGCTCACGACGACCTCCAGCAGGCGACACGGCTGGCCCGGCAGATGGTGACGCAGTGGGGTATGAGCGACCGCCTCGGGCCCGTGGCCTTCCGCAACGGCGAGGAGCACGTCTTCCTGGGCCGGGAAATGGCCCAGGCCAAGGACTACAGCGAATACACCGCCCGGGTCATCGACGAGGAGGTGCACGACCTCATCGCCGACCAGGAGAGCCGGGCGGAGCAGATCCTCAGTGACCACCGCGAGCGCCTCGATGGTCTGGCCGAGGCCCTGCTCGAGCGGGAGACCCTGGAAGCCGACGAGATCGACACGGTGCTCGGGCTCTCTGGTGAGGCCGGGGAGGCCGACGGTACTTCAGCCCCGGAAAGTGGCGATGGCGGCGACGGTTCCCGCCGCTCCGCGGCATCCGGCAGCAGGGCCGAATGACTCGGAGCATTAAGCCCCTGCTCAGAACCACCACCAAACCGCCCCGCCGGCGGCGAGCACCAGGGCGAAGGCGGTTCCCACCTGGGCGGCCATGCGCAATCCGCCCACAATCGCCACCATCCCCGCCTTCACCACGGTGTTCACCGCGGCCGCCAAAATTACGCCCCCCACTGCCACCTCATTGGCCAGTTCCCCTTGGGCCAGCCGAGCCAGCGATAGCGTGATGGCATCGACATCGGTGATGCCCGAGACCGCGGCCAGAACGTAGACCCCCGCGTCCCCGAACCAGGCCTGGGCCCCTTCCGCCAAAAGCATTACCCCGGCCAACAGGGCGCCGAATTGCAGGGCCGGTCCCAATTCGAAGGGATTCTTCAATGGCACCTCGCCTTCGTTGCCGCCCCCGGGGGCCAAAAGCCAAAGGATCAAGGCGGCGGCAAAGCCCAGGACGGTCATGGTGCCCACTGCGGGCGACAGCTCCACCAGCAGGTCCGGGTTGACCACGCTTACCTCGAGCAGGATGCGCGGGAACATGGTGGCCGCCGAAACCGTTACGCCAGCGGCAAGCAGACCCTGAAGGGCGGCCCGACGGCGGGCCATCCGGGAAAGGCTAAGAGTGGTGGCGGTGCTCGAAGTCAAACCACCGAACACCCCCGTCAGGGGGATGCCGCGGTTGGGTCCCAGGACCTTCATGGCGAAGTAGCCCACGAAGGAGATGGCGGCGATCAGGACCACCAACCACCACAGGACATAGGGGTTGAGGGCGTTCCAGGGCCCGTAGCCCCGGTTGGGGAGGACCGGGAGTATGACCACGGAGATCAGGGCCAGCTTGAGTACCGCCAGCAGCTCGGTCTGAGTGAGCCGCCGCAGCCAGACGTGGAGCACCGGCTTGAGGCCCAACAAGAGGGCGACCACCACGGCTCCGGCGGCCGCGATGCTGGTATGGCCCAGGGCCGCAACGGCGCCCAGGGCAAAGGTCAGCAGGGCGGCAATCAGTGTGGTGATGCCGTAATCCGCATCCTCGGTGGTCTGGACCTTTTGGCGATGCGCCAGGATGAGCACTCCGGCAAGGGCGAGGAAGCCCAGCCCCAGAACCGTAGGCCCAAGCCCCTGGGACAGGAAGGCCCAGACCCCCCCGAGCAGGCCGACCAGACCAAAGGTTCGCAGTCCTGCCAGCCGGGAACCTTCGGCCTGCTCCCGCAGCTGCCAGCCGCGCTCCAGACCGATCAGCAAGCCCAGAGCCAGGGCGACCCCGAGCCGTTCGAAAAGAACGAGAGGCTCCACGCTCACAGGGCCAAGCTTTCGTCAGTCCCGCTCGGACATAGGGGTGAAATCCCGCTGGTGGGGCCCGGTATACAGCTGGCGCGGCCGAGTGATGCGCATGCTCGGGTCTTCGATCTGCTCCTTCCAGTGAGCGATCCAGCCCGGCAGCCGACCAAGGGCAAACAGCACGGTAAAGAAGTTGGTGGGAACGCCCATGGCTCGGTAGATGAGACCGCTGTAGAAGTCGACATTGGGGTATAGGTTGCGCTCAATGAAATAGTCATCGCTGAGCGCGGCTTCCTCCAGTTGGAGGGCGATCTCCAGCAGGGGATCGCGCACGCCCAGCTTGTTAAAGGTGAGGTCCGCGGCCTGCTTGATGATGCGGGCACGCGGGTCGTAGTTCTTGTAGACCCGGTGGCCGAAGCCCATGAGGCGGAAGTCCGAATCCTTATCCTTGGCCAGGTTGATCCACTTGTGGACGTCGCCGCCGTCGGCGTGGATCCGCTCCAGCATCTCCACCACCGCCTGGTTGGCGCCCCCGTGGCGGACCCCCCAGAGGGCGTTGATGCCCGCCGACACCGAGGCAAACAGGTTGGTCTGGGCGCTGCCCACGGTGCGGACCGTATGGGTGGAGCAATTCTGCTCGTGATCGGCGTGCAGGATCAGCAGCTGGTTGAGCACCTTTACCAGGTCCTCGTCCACCTCGTAGGTCTCGGTGGGCAGGGCGAACATCATGTGCAAGAAGTTGCCGCAGTAGGAAAGATGGTTCTGGGGGTAGGTGAAGGGCTGGCCGTGGAGCTTCTTGTAGGCGAAGGCGGCGATGGTGCGCAGCTTGGACAGAAGCCGCACGATGGTCCGGTCGCGCTCCTCCAGATTGAGGGCATCCTGAGATTCGGGATAGAAAGTGGATAGCGAGTTCACCATGGCCGACAGGATGGCCATGGGATGGGCGGTCATGGGATAGCCGTCGTAGAACCGTTTCATGTCCTCGTGAAGCAAGGAATGGTCCGACAGGGCCCGGGAAAAGCCGTCGTGCTCGGCCTGGGACGGCAGTTCGCCGTAGATCAGCAGGTAGGCGGTTTCCACGAAAGAGGCCCGCTCCGCCAGGTCCTCGATGGCATAGCCGCGGTAGCGGAGGATGCCGTTCTCGCCGTCGAGATAGGTGATGGCGCTGGTGGTGGCGGCGGTATTGGCCAGCGCGGGGTCGTAGGTCACGATGCCGGTGTTGCGGCGAAACCGGGTGATGTCCGCGCCCCGCTCGCCCTCGCTTCCCTCCAGGAAATCCAGGGCATTTTCTTCCCCCCGGTACTGGAAGGCGGCCGCGCCGGAGTGGCGCTTGAGGGATGTCTCTTGTTCGCTCATGGCGTGCTCCTTCGAAACCGCTTCCGGGAACTGATAGAGCCCTGCCGGCGGCAAATCCGGGCGCCAGCCACATGGGGCTTCCAATTGTACGCCCAGAGGTCCGGGGCGCGAAGCTTACCAGTGTCCTGTCCCAGGAGTGCGCAGAGGTTCTGAGCGTTCAGGGCCGGTTCAGAGCAGGGCGTCCCGCCCCTGTCGCGGCCGTCCAATAGGCACCTGGTTCGGCGCCGAGCCCGGGCAGGGGCGGGGGATGGAGCCCCCAGATCGAGGAGGCGCTTGGCGGTGCTGGGCTGGCTCGCAGACTCCCCTAAGCGCTCCTGGAGCAGGACACTAACCCTTACATCCGGCTGCGGACAGTGTAGTAGGCCATGCCCAGGTACTCGTGGAAGGTGTCGGAGCTGGTGGCTAGGGCCCCGGCCGAGGGAACCAGGTCGAGCCAATGGAAGGAAGCGCCGTAGCCCTCGTGATAGTCGGTGGGCGCCGCTGTGGGATCCAGGCCCCCGGCCCGGAAGGTGGCCATGGCCCGGGGCATGTGCCAGGCCGTGGTCACCAGAACCACCTGCTCCCGCTCGTCCAGGAGGGGCTTGAGCAGGGGCACATGCTCGGCCGTATTGCGGGAAGCCGTTTCCTCGACAATCCGTCCGGCATTCATGCCGAGGTGGTCGGACAGGACCCGAGCCATGGTGCGGCCCATGGGAATGCCTCGGTCCAGGGGGGTTCCTCCCGTGGTGTAAATGGGCAGGTCGTTGCCACGGGCTAGATAGGCCGCATAGTGGACTCGCTGCAAGGAGCTGTCGCCCAGCCAGGCGCCGGGGTATTCGGGGCTGCCCGGAATCTGGCTACCGCTCAGAACGACGATGGCTTGGGCTTCCGAGGGGATCCCATCGAGGGGCGGGTAGCGCTGCTCCAGGCTCGCGACCAGGGTATCGGCAACCGGCCGGATGCTCAGAAGGTAAGCTACGACCAGGACCCCGATCGCAAGGATGCGAGCAGCGCGAGGCGAACGCAGAGCCAGGACAAGCGCGGCAGCGCCAGCAAGAATGAGAATGCCGGGTGGCATCAGCAACAGTCCGGCAGCCTTGGCAACGGCTAGTAGCATCGCATACTCTTGGTGCAGGCTGATGAGGCACCTACGAACAGGAGAGTACCAATGGGCTCCGAAGACGCCGGGAGCTACACCGATTTCGCACCGCCCGGGATCGAGAGCGGCAGCTCCGCCGAGACCCGGGTCGAATGGGTGCTTGAGGAAACCCTGCGCAGCCGGCGTTTCGCTGCCGCTATGGTAGTCGGCACCCACGGCTGGGCCTTGGCCAACCGGGGATTCGACAATCCGGACCGGGTCACTACCCTGGCTCCCGAGTCTATCCGCCTACTTAACGCCCTGAAAGAGGCCTTCCCCGGGGAAGCCGCTTCGGCCGGCCGCCAGGCGGGGGAGGCCGCTTCCTTCGCCGGTTTCGGCGAGCCGGAAGCGGAAGAACGGAACCCCGAGTTCGTAGTGGTCAGTCTTGACCAGGAGCGCAAGCTGTTGTTCCGGCCCCTGGAAGTCCAGGGCGAATCCTTTACCTTGGTTTTGCTTACCCGTGGCCTGGCCGCCAATACCGACGCCGTGCTGGAAGGCATCGGTCGGGCGGTTAGTACCTGCCTGGCCACCAATTGGTCGCGCCAGGCAGAAAGCTGAATCTCCTCCCTCCGGCGGCTGACGGCTAGTTTTAGGATGGAACATGGCTGAGGGTGGCTGGCCTCGTGCCCCGATTGCGAGCGCCTACCCGAGCCGATCGACGGCCCCGTTCGGCTCTTAACATGGATCCCCCTGGGCCATGACCAGGGTAAGTTGCCCCGATTGCTGGATGAGCACGCCCTCTACTAGGGGAGCGGGGAGGATTTGGGGGGGCGCCGAGGGGGGCTGGGTGTTGGCGAGCCGGCCACGCTTGCCAGCCGATTGGGGTCGGTCATGAGCGGGGGGGAGGTGAGCCATGTTCGGTCTCTCTACCCTCCCGGCCGAGCCGGGCCTGGCCCGCCCAATTACGGCCGGGAAGCCCCTCTGCGCCATTGGTTGGCCGCTGCCGAGGCCCCCCTGGCTGATAAACATGATGGCCGAGCAACGCCTTACCAGCCACTTTCAGCCCATCGTGGAGGCCGCCCATCCGTAGCGGATTTTCGCCCTCGAGGCCAGGCTGCGCGGTTGCCAGTCCGATGGCGTGCTGGTCGCCGGCGGTCCCATTAAGGGCCAGGCGGCCCAGGGTGGCATGATGTTCCAAGTGGATCCGGCCGCTCGCTGCAGGGAGGTTCGGGGTTTTGGGGCTCGGGCCGAGCCGGGTCAGCGGGTTTTCATCAATTTCTCCCCCCACCTCCATCCATAATCCTGCCTACTGCCTGCGCACCACCTTCCGCGCGGTGGAAGAGATTGGGCTACACCCCGATCAGGGGGGTGGAGGTTACCCAATCCGAGTACGTCGGTGATACGACCAGCCTGACCGAAGTCCTGATTTACTACCGCAACCGCGGCTTCGGGGTTGCTCTGGACGACCTGGGTCGGGGCCATGTCCCCCTAATCTGCTGCACGTCGGGAAGCCGGATGTCTTCAAGCTGGATATGGGCTGGGTTCGCGAGGGGGATCAGCAGACCCGCAAGGCGGCCCTAGCGGCCAAGCTCCTGGAGGCGGCGGTGTATATGGGTATTGGCACCGTCGCCGAAGGGGTGGAAACTCGGGGAGAATTGAACTGGCTCCGTGATCACGGTGCCGATGTGGTTCAAGGGTTTCCGATCGGACGCCCTGACTCCGACCTGGTCGCCTCCGGACCCGATCTCTAGGCGGCCAAAGCGCTCTGCGCGCAGCATAGCCCCGGCTTCAGCCGGTGCCATGCTTGTTTCGTGGCGCGCCTAAGGGCTAGCCGGCCATCTGGCGCAGCACGTAGGGCAGGATACCGCCGTTCTTGAAATAGGCCAGCTCATTGGGGGTGTCCAGACGCGGCTGAACCATGAAGCGCTTGTTCTCGCCGTTGGGGGCCTGGACCATGACGATGAGGTCCTCATCGGGGTCCTCAATGTCGTACATACCCACGATGTCGAAGGTCTCGGCCCCGGTTAGCTCAAGCTCGTCGGCGTTGTCGCCGTGCTGGAATTCCAGGGGGAGGATGCCCATGCCGATGAGGTTGGAGCGATGGATGCGCTCGAAGCTCTCGGCGATCACCGCCTTGACCCCCAGCAGGGCCGGGCCCTTGGCTGCCCAGTCGCGGGAGCTGCCGGTGCCGTATTCCTTGCCGGCCAGGACGATTAGCGGTGTCGCTTCGGCCTGGTAACGCATGGCGGCGTCATAGATAGGTACGATCTCCCCAGAGGGAACGTGGGTGGTCCATCCTCCCTCGCGGCCGAAGGCCATCTTGTTGCGCAAGCGCGGATTGGCGAAAGTGCCGCGCATCATGACCTCGTGGTTGCCGCGACGGGCGCCGTAGGAGTTGAAGTCCTCGGGCGCCACGCCGCGGTCCATGAGGTACTGCCCCGCGGGACTGTCCGCGGCGATGGCGCCGGCCGGGGAGATGTGGTCGGTGGTTACCGAATCCCCCAGGTTGGCCAGGCACTTAACCCCCTCGATGTCGGCAAGGTCTTCCGGGGTGCGCGCCAGGTTGGTGAAAAAGGGCGGATTCTGGATGTAGGTGGAATCCGGGTCCCAGCCGAAGCGGTCGCCGGTGGGGGTATCCAGCGCCTTCCAATGCTCGTCGCCGGCGAAGATGTCGGCGTAGGCCCGCCGGTAATCCTCGGGATCCAGGCTCGAGTCCATGAGGGCCGAGATCTCGCTCAGCGACGGCCACAGGTCGGCCAGATAGGCTGGCTGGCCGTCGGCGTCCGTGCCCAGTGGTTCGCTCTTGAGGTCGATGGCCATGGTCCCGGCCAAGGCATAGGCCACCACCAGCGGTGGGCTCGCCAGGTAGTTGGCCCGGACCTTGGGGTGGATGCGCCCCTCGAAGTTCCGGTTGCCGGAAAGCACCGAGGCCCCCACCAGGTCGCCGGCGTCGATGGCGGCTTCCACCGGCTCGGGTAACGGGCCGCTGTTGCCGATGCAGGTGGTGCAGCCGTAGCCCACCAGGTTGAAGCGTAACTGCTCCAGGTCATCCAGCAGGCCGGCCGACTCCAGGTAGTCGGTCACCACCTTGGACCCGGGGGCTAGGCTGGTCTTGACCCAGGGCTGGGTGGCCAGGCCCCGCTGGACGGCGTTGCGGGCGATCAGCCCGGCAGCGAGCATCACCGAAGGATTGGAGGTATTGGTGCAGGAGGTGATGGCGGCGATTACCACCGAGCCGTGGCCCAGCTCGGCCGGGCCCGATCCCAGCTCCGCCGTGGCCGTAGCATCACGGCTGTCGCCCTTGCCGAAGGTCCCCTCCAGCTCGCTGCGGAAGCTTTCCTTGGCGTCGGAGAGGGCCACCCGGTCCTGGGGGCGCTTGGGACCGGCCAGGCTGGGCTCCACCGCGGACAGGTCCACCTCCACCGTGGCGTTGAAGGTCGGCTCGGGCTGATCGGGGGTCCAAAGCAGCCCTTGGGCCCGCAGATAGGTCTCCGTGCGCTCGATCTGCTCTTCCGTCCGGCCGCTGGCACGCATGTAGCTCAGGGTGTTCTCGTCGGCCGGGAAGAAGCCCACCGTGGCCCCGTATTCCGGGGCCATGTTGGCGATGGTGGCACGGTCGGCGACGGGCAGCTGGCCGATGGCGGGCCCGAAGAACTCCACGAACTTGCCCACCACCCCCTCGCGGCGTAGGCGCTCGGTGATGGTCAGCACCAGGTCGGTGGCTGTGGTTCCCTGGGGTAGGCTGCCAGTGAGGCGCACCCCCACCACCTCGGGGATGAGCATGGATACCGGCTGGCCGAGCATGGCGGCTTCGGCCTCGATGCCGCCCACGCCCCAGCCCAGCACACCCAAGCCGTTGATCATGGTGGTGTGGCTGTCGGTGCCCACCAGGGTGTCTGGGTAGGCCAGAGACCCTCCCGCGTCGGTATCGGCGAACACCACCCGTGCCAGGTACTCCAGGTTCACCTGGTGGACGATACCGGACTCGGCCGGAACCACCTGGAAATTGTCCAGGGCGTTCTGGCCCCACCGCAGGAAGCCGTAGCGCTCCCGGTTGCGCTCGTACTCCTTGTCGGTGTTGGCCGCCCAGGCGCCCGCGGAGCCGAACTGGTCCACTTGCACCGAGTGATCAATCACCAGCTCCGCCGGCACCAGCGGGTTAATGCGACCGGGATCGCCCCCGAAATCGGCCATGGCGTCGCGCATGGCGGCCAGATCCACCACCGCCGGCACCCCGGTGAAGTCCTGGAGCAGCACCCGAGCCGGCGAGAAGCCCACCTCGCTGGTACCCGCGGCGGACGGGGTCCAGTTGACCAGGGGCGCTACCTCCTCGGCGCGGACCCGGTCGCCATCCTCGTTGCGCAGCAGGTTCTCCAGCAGCACCCGCAGGCTCACCGGCATGCGGGAGACGTCGGTGTCGAGGCGGTTGAGGTTATAGAAGGCGTAGTCGGCCCCGCCGACACGCAGGGAGTCGCGGGTGCCGAAGCTGTCCAGGCTGGGCATGGGAAGGGCTCCTGCGGGTTAGTGCTTGCTATTCGGTTACGCGCCACTCTGACCGGGGTGCCGGATTGTCCCGGTGAGGCGTGAGGAGTGAGGTGTGAGGCGTAAGGCGTAAAGGCAGCGGCGGAAAGGCGTTATCCGCAGATTGCGCCGATGAACGCAGATTACGGCACGCCCTGATGCCTATCGGGATAGGGGCAACAAGCTGCCGGCGCATCTTCATGCCTGACTTCTGGTGTCATCTGTGGCCATCTGCGACATCTGCGGATAACGCCTTTCGATCCGTTGCCGCAGGCTTCGCCGTTACCCTTCACTCCTCACGCCTAACCCCTCACCGCCCGGGCCTTCGGCCCGGGCTCAGGTGATGATCCGGCTCGGCCCCGATCCGGCCGCCTCGCCCATCATGGTGGCCATGCGCTTGGCGGTGGCGGCTGGGTCGGGCAGGTCGGCCCCCTGGGCCAGTCGGGCCTGATCCAGAAGTAGCAGACCCCATTCCCGGAGGCGGTCATCGTTGGGGTCGGTGGCGTGGATAGCCTGCATCTGCTTGACCAGGGCATGCTCGGGGTTGAGCTCCAGGATGGGCGCGCTTTCCGGAACCGGCTGGTTGGCGGCCTTGAGCAGGCGCTCCATGTGCTCCCCTAGGGCATTGTCATCGGCCACGATGCAGCTGGGGCTGCCGGTCAGCCGCCGGGAAAGACGGACGTCGCTAACGGATCCGGCCATGGCGTTCCGAAGCGTGGTGACCAGGTCCTCGAAGCCGGCTGGGCTCTCCGCCTCGCTCGCCATGGACTCGGTCTCCTCGCCGCCGATGCCGGAGAGGTCGACATCGCCGTGGGCCACGCTCTTCAGCGGCGTGCCGTCGAATTCAGGCAGGTGCATGGTCACCCACTCGTCCACCGGATCGGTGAGCAGCAGCACCTCCACCCCCTTCTTCTCGAACACCTCCAGCTGCGGGCTGTCCTTGAGAGTGGCCACGTCGTCGCCGGTGAGGTAGTAGATGGCCTCCTGGCTCTCGCGCATGCGCTCCTTGTAGGCGGCCAGGCTTAGCCACTGGTCAGGGGCGCGGTTGCTGTGGAACCGCAGCAACGGCGCAAGCTCGTCGCGGTTGGAGGCATCCTCGGGGACGCCCTCCTTGAGCACGGCGCCGAAGTTGTCCCAGAAGCGCCGGTAGCGGTCCGGCTCGTTTGCGGCCATGTCCCCCAAACGCTTGAGGACGCGGCGAACCACGCCCTTGCGGATGCGGGCCACCTGGGCGTCGGATTGGAGCATCTCGCGGGAGATGTTCAGGGGTAGGTCCGGCGCGTCCACCACCCCGCGCAGGAAACGCAGGTAGGTGGGCAGCAGGTCGCGCGCCTGGTCGGTGATGAACACCCGACGGACGTACAGGCGCACACCATGGCGGGCGTCGGGCTGCCACAGGTCCAGCGGCGGTTGGCTGGGCAGATAGAGCAGGGCGGTGTACTCGGTAGTGCCCTCGGCGTGGAAATGCAGCCAGGTCAGCGGATCGGTATCGCCGTGAGCCACGTGGGCGTAGAAGTTGCGGTATTCCTCCTCGCTGATCTCGTTACGGGGCCGCGTCCAAAGCGCCGATGCTTCGTTCAGGGTTTCCTCGCCCTCGGCGCCCTCCAGGACCACGGCATAGGGGATATGGTCCGAGTAGGTTTTGACCACCCGGCGCAGGGTCTCCGCTTCCAGGAACTCGCTGGCGTCCTCCTTGAGCTCAAGGGTGATGGCAGTGCCCAGTTCGGGGCGCTCCATGGTCTCTACGGTGTAGCTACCGGTGCCGTCGGAGGTCCAGCGCACGCCGTTGGTGGGATCCACTCCGGCCCGGCGGGTCTCCACGGTTACCCGACCGGCCACCATGAACGCCGCGTAGAAGCCCACGCCGAACTGGCCAATGAGCTCCACGTCGCGGTCCTCGTCGCCGGTCATCTGGTTGAGGAAGGCCTGCGAGCCGGAATGGGCGATGGTTCCCAGGTTTTCCACCACCTCGTCGCGGTCCATGCCGATGCCGTTATCGATGACGGTGAGAGTTCCCGCATCGCTGTCGGTAACCAGCCGAATGCGGCCTTCCTTCTGGCCTTCGAACAGGGCCTCGTTCTTGAGGCCTTCGAAATGAAGCTTGTCGATGGCGTCGGAGGCGTTGGAGATGAGCTCCCGTAGAAAGATGTCGCGATGGGAGTAGAGGGCGTGCACCATCAGGTGCAGCAGTTGCTGGACTTCGGTCTCGAAGGCGCGGGTTTCGCTCTGGCTGTGATCCGTCGTCACCTTGTTGCCCCTCCTTGCCAGTTGGGCCTGTCCCTATCGGAAATTCGGCCGCGGGTTAAACCCCCCATTGTAGGACAAAAGGAGCAGGGACTGCAGGGCCGGATTACGTGGTAGGGACCTCGGCGTCGGAGGCGGTCTTAGCATCCTCGGCGGCCTCGGTTGCGGAAGCCTCGCTATCGACCCAGCGGACAATGGCCTGGACGGGTAGGTGGTCGGAAAGAAGCTCGGGAAGGGGGCCATATTCCTCAAGCGTCAGCTCGGGGGTGGCCAGAATGTGATCCACGGCCACCCTCGGCCGCCAGCTGGGCAGGGTGGCGTGTGCCGGGCGGCTGGCCATGCCCAGACCGGCCTTGTCGGACAACTGAACGATTTCCGGGGACCGGGGCTTGGCGTTGAAATCGCCCATGACCACCGACGGCCCCGCCCTCCGGACGAGCTGGGCGAGGTAGGCCGCCTGGCGCAGACGGGTGCGCTGGCGCAAAGCGAGGTGGGTTACGAAAACCGTCAGGGGCCGGCCATCGAGATTGAAACGGGCCTCGAGCGTCCCGCGGCCATCCATGGCTCCCGGAAGTCGGTGCTCGTGAATGCCCTGGATGGGGATCCGGCTGAGCAGTGAGTTGGTGTGCTGGGCGAAGCGGCCGAAGTCCCGGGTGACCATGCTCTCGCAGAAACGGTAGCCAGCGCTGGAGGCGAGGTAACGGGCCTGGTCCACGAAGGCGGTGCGGAAGCTGCCGCCATCGGCCTCCTGCAGGCCGACGATGTCGAAGTCTGCGATGAGCTCGGCGATGCGGTCGAGGTTGTGCAGGCTCTGCCCGTGGGGCATGACGTACTTCCAGCCGTGGCTCACGTAGTGCCGGTATCGCCGGGAGCCGATGGCCACCTGGATGTTGTACGTGAGCAGGCGTAGCGCCGAGCCGGCCATGGGTTCGAGGGGCGCCTCCGCAGGTGGTTGGGAGCGTGCAACAGGGGCGGGACCCTGTCCGCGTAAGCGTACGGGGTGCCCCAAAGGGCGTCAATCGGCCTTGTATAGGCCTTAAAGGCCCTCGCGGAGGGCGGCTTCGGCCTCCTCGATTCCCTCCTCGAGGTAATGGCCGTAATAGTCTCGGCCGCCTTTGAAGCCGATCAAAGAGGAGGTTAGCCGCTGGCCATCGGGACCGTAGAAGGCGATGGTTGGGGTGAAGGTATGCTCTTGCCGGTGAGCGAAGCCCTGCTGTCGCACCTCTTCGCCCCCGAAGTTCTTGATGGCCCCGTCGCCCCGGGTGTCGATCTTGCGGAGGATGATGCGCTCATTATAGGCAGGGTCACGGTTTATGGGCTTCAAGTACTCCTTCCAAACCGCATCGCAGTAGTGGCATTCGTCCTGATAGAAGAACACCACCATGGGCTTGCCTTCCCGCTCCACCTGTTGACCGAGGGCTGCTAGATTCTCGGCTGTGGGCAGATTGTCCCCACCTTGGGCGGGCCCGAAGGCGCCCAACGCAACCAGAGCGATCAACGATAACAGGCGTTTCATTGGCTACCCTTGCCTTGACACATCCAGTAGGAACCTTAGCCCAGTACGGGTTCGGATTCAATATTTCAACTCATGGGACCATTCAAACCGCCGCCGGTTTGATCGACGGTTTAGGCGCCGCCGAAGGGGCGCCCCGGTTTGATTTCCGTTGGGCAATTGACCAACATAGTCCCTTTATTTAACGGTGCGTGGTTCCGCCCACCAGCGTCGCCCTCCGGGAGCCGGTTGCCAGCTCCCCCTCACACCCCCGGAAGCGCCGTCCCCTGATGGGCGGACCCGGCTCGACGAAAGGGAGCCTCCTTGAGCGGTGAGCGCATTCGCATCGGCACCCGCGGCAGCAAGCTGGCCCTGTGGCAGGCCCATCATGTCAAGGATCAGCTGCAGGGCGCCCATCCCGAACTGGCCGTGGAGGTTGTGACTATCACCACCACCGGGGATCGGGTTCAGGACCGGTCGCTGCTGCAGATGGGCGGCAAGGGCGCTTTTGTCAAAGAGATCGAGGAGGCCCTGCTAGGCGAGGCGATCGATATCGCCGTGCATTCCATGAAGGACGTTCCGGTTTCCCTGCCGGATGGTCTCCACCTCCCGGTGGTAGGCCGCCGCGAGGACCCCCGCGACGGCTTCATCGCCAACGATTACGACCACCCCCGTGAGATGCCCGCTGGCTCCCGCCTCGGCAGTTCCAGTCTGCGCCGCAAGTGTCAGCTCATGGCGCGCTTCCCGGAGCTGGAGGTCACGGAGATTCGGGGCAATGTCGACACCCGCCTACGTAAGCTTGACGAGGGGCAGTACGGTGCCATCGTTCTGGCCGCCGCCGGGCTGCGTCGGCTGGGCTGGGCGGAGCGCATCACCACCCTGCTGGATCCGGCCGATAGTCTCCCGGCCATGGGCCAGGGCACCATCGGCATCGAGTGCAGGGAAGGCGACAACGCCACCCTGGCCCGCCTCCGCGCCATCGAGGACGCCGACACTGCCATCCGTACCCGCGCCGAATGGGCGCTGAATCGGCGCATGCAGGGGGGGTGCGAGGTGCCCATGGGTGGTTACGCCGAGCTGGACGGCGACCAACTGCGAGTCAGGGGTCTGGTGGGCGAGCCGGATGGCTCGCGTTTGATTGAGGACGAGGTCAACGGTGCCGCCGCCGATGCCGAGGCCCTGGGTACCGAGCTGGCCGAACGTTTGCTCGCTGCAGGCGCCGAGGCCGTCCTGGCGCAGGTGCGCGGCCGTGTCTGAACCAGCCGGCCGGGGGGATTGGGCCGGCTGCCGGATCCTGGTTACCCGGCCGGTCCATCAGAGCACGCCCCTGCGGCGGGCCATCGAGGCCCGCGGTGGCGAAGTCCTACTGTTCCCCACCATTGTCATCGGTCCGCCCGCCGATCAAGAACCGTGGCGGGCCGTTGCGGGCCGGCTGGCGGAATTCGACTGGCTGGTGTTTGTTAGCGTCAATGCCGTAAACGCCTTCGCCGAGCGCCTGGCTGCCAGCGGGCTGGCTTGGCCAACGGCCCCGGCCTATGCTGCCATCGGTGCTAAAACCGCCGCCGACCTGACGGAGCGCTGCGGGCGAAGCGTGCTGACCCCGCCGGATTTTCGCTCCGAATCCCTTCTGGATCTGCCGGAGATGACCGCCGAGCGAGTGGCCGGTCAGAGGGTCCTGCTGCTGCGCGGCGAGGGCGGGCGCGAGCTGCTGCCGCAGACCCTCGCAGAGCGGGGCGCCCGGGTGACGCGGCTGCCGGTCTACGCCCGGCAGCCGCCGCAGGCCAGCCCCAGGCCGGTGCAAGAGGCCCTGATCCAGGGCCGTATCCATGCCGTGGTGCTGACCAGCCCCGACACCTTCGTCAATCTGCTCGACGTGCTCGACGAGGCGGCCCGGACGGCCCTGGCCCAGGTGGTCCTGGTGGTCATCAGCCCGGTCACGGCCCGTGCCGTGACCGAGCGCGGGTTTGCCGCGCCTGTAGTGGCCCCGGAGGCCAGCGACGAGGGCCTGGTGCGGGCCCTGGACGAGCACGTGTGTCCTCACACCCCAAAAAACCACGTCACGGAGGCTCGCTGACCATGCGCTACCGTCCCCGCCGCCTGCGCCGCAACAGCGCCATCCGGTCCATGGTCCGGGAGCACCATCTGCGGCCCGAAAACTTGGTCCAGCCCCTGTTCGTAAAAGCGGACGCGACGATGCCCCAGGCGGTGCCGTCCATGCCCGGGGTTTTCCAGCTCCCTCTCGACCATGTCGCCGATGCCGGTCGGGAGGCACGGAACGCTGGCCTGGGGGGTGTTATCCTGTTCGGCATCCCGGCGGAAAAGGACGCCGAAGGCACCGAGGCCTGGAACTCTGAGGGCATCATCCAGCGGGCCGTGCGTACCCTTAAAGAGGCGGTTCCGGATCTGTACGTGATTATCGACGCCTGCTTTTGCGAATACACCGATCACGGCCACTGCGGGGTCCTCCGTTCCGATGGGGGGGTGGACAATGACGCCACACTCGACAACTTGCAGCGGGCGGTGGTCAGCTATGCGGGGGCCGGGGCCGATATGGTCGCCCCTTCCGGCATGATGGACGGCATGGTGGATGCCATCCGGTCAGCGCTGGACCAGGCTGAGTATGTGGAGACCCCTGTGATGGCCTATACCGCCAAGTACGCCAGCGCCTACTACGGGCCCTTCCGGGACGCCGCCGAGAGCGCGCCGTCCGCCGGTGACCGTCGCGGGTACCAGATGGACCCCGCAAACGGTCGCGAGGCGGTTCGGGAAGTGGAGCTGGACGAGGCGGAGGGGGCCGATGTGGTCATGGTCAAGCCGGGCCTGGCCTTCATGGATGTGGTCCACCGCCTGCGCGAGAGCACGGACCTGCCGGTAGCGGTCTACAATGTCTCGGGGGAGTACAGCATGATCAAGGCGGCGGCCGAGCGCGGCTGGGTGGACGAGCGGGCCGTGGTCCTGGAGACCCTGACCGGCTTCAAGCGTGCCGGCGCCGATATCATCTTGACCTATCACGCCCTGGATGCCGCCCGCTGGTTGCGGGACCAAGATTAGGCCCCGGGCGCCCGACCCCTACCGGTCGGGGGCAGCAAGCTAGCGAGAGGCACTATGGCCGAGGAACAAGGAAATGGCGGACAGGGCCAGGACACCTGGAATGGCCCGGCCAGCACCGATGGGGAAGAGACCGAAGCGTCGGAGGCCGGTGAAGGGTCGGAAGAGACCTCGGCCAGTGAGCAGGGCGGCCCCGATGCGGCAAAGTCCGCGATCCGGCGGGGGCGGGGTGGCCTGTGGCTCGGCCTGCTGGCCCTGCTGGTGGCCCTGGTCGTTGGTGGTGCGGGTGGCTACGGGTACTGGCTTTTCGAGAAACGATTCGCTCAGGTGGAAGAGCGCTTGGCAGCGGCCGAGCGGGAGCGCCAGTCGGAACGGGAGGCCGTAGCCGAGCTGCGGAACGCGCTCGAGGGCGTGCGTGGCGAGCTCCAGTCTGTCCAGGGAGACCAGCAGGGGCTCGCCGACCGTCTAGCCAAGATCGACGACCAGCTGGGCACCCTTCGGGACGCCACCAAGGACCTGTACGCCCGCCTTGAAGGCGGACCCACCTACTGGCGCCTGGAACGAGTGGAATCGCTCTTGCTGGCTGCGGACCGGGTCGCCCGGCTCGAGGGGGACGCGCAGGCCGCCCATGCGGCTCTGGCCGAGGCCGACCGCATGTTGCGGGACCTCAATGATCCGGCCTGGCTTAATGTGCGGGAAGCCATCCAAAAAGCCATGACCCATCTGGAGCAAGTGCCCGACGTCGATGTCGCCGGCATCGCTTTCCGTTTGGCCAGCCTCACCGAAGCGGCCCTGGATCTGCCGCTCAAGGGCAACGAGGCCCCCTCCCTGGGGCCCGAGCCGCCTGAAGCCGAGGTGGAGCCCCCGCCGGAGGGTGTTTGGGGGCGCATCAAGGCGGCCCTCGGGCAATTCTGGACGGACATTAAAGGGCTGGTTCGTCTAAAGCGCTCCGGCGAGGAAGTCGAACCCCTGCTACCGCCTGACCAGGCCGCCTTCCTTCGCCACAATCTGGTTCTCAATCTGCAGGCCGCTCGCCTCGCCCTGCTCCGCGAGCGGCCGGCGGTTTACCGGCAATCTCTGGGTTCGGCCCGCGATTGGGTGGAGCGCTTCTTCGACGGTGAAAGCGATGAAGTGGCGGGGATGATTGCTGCCCTCAAGGAGCTGCAGGATCGAAGCCTAGCCGCCGATCTGCCCGAGCTGCATGAACCGCTCCAGGCGCTGCGCCAGGCGCGCCAGGAGCGGCAAGACTGATGCGCCTGCTCCTCAAGATCCTCCTTGTCCTGGCGATCGCCGTGGCGGTGGTAACCCTTTTCGGCGAGGGCCCGGGTTACGTTTTGGTCCAGGTGGGGGAGTGGACCCTCGAGACCACGGCCACCTTGGGGCTGATCGTCCTGGTGCTGGTGTGGGCGCTAGGGTGGGAAGTGTGGTCCCTGTTAATCACGGCCTGGCACATGCCGGGCCGGCTGGCCGGGGTCCGGGACCGTCGTCGCCGGCGCCGCAGCCTCGAGCTCTTGGAGAGGGGCCTGCTGGCACTGGAGGGTGGTGACGCCGGCCAGGCCCAGCGGCACCTGGCCCGGGGCGCGCGCCTGGCCCAGGCTCCCGCCGCCTTCCACCTGGAAGCGGCCCGGGCCGCCCATCTTGCCGGGGCCAAGGCCAAGGCCGAGGAGTACCTGGACCAGGCGCAGCAGACCGTCGCGGGCGACGATCCGGCGGTAACCCTGCTGCGCGCGGAGATCGAGATGGGTGCCGGCCGCGCCGAGCATGCCCTTGCCCTGCTTTCCGACCTGGAGAACCAGGACGCCGACAATCCCCGTTTGTTGAAGCGACTGCTGGTCCTCTACCGGCGGGTGGCGGACTGGGACGCCCTGATGCGGCTGTTGCCGCGAGCGCGCAAGGCCGGTGTGGTGACTCCGGAGGAGGCCGACAGCGAGCTTACGCTCGCCCGCGGCCGGCGCATGGAAGAGGCCCGGCTGGCGGACGAGGGCGAAATCGTGGAGCGGCTGTGGAAGGAGGCGGGACGGGACGAGCGGGGCGATCCCCGCATTGCCGTTCCGTGGGTGCGCTACCTTCTGGCCCGGGACCGCGTCGATGACGCCAGGAAGGCTTTGGAGCAAGGGCTGGGTCGGAGCTGGGGCGGCGAGCTGGTGGACCTGTATCTGGCCCTGCCCGAGGCCCAGGCTTCCCCCCAGGAGCTGCTGAGGCGCCTGGAACGCTGGCGCAACGACCACCCCCGCGATCCCCACCTGCTTACAGTGCTCGCCCAGTTGGCCATCAGCGCCCAGTTCTGGGGCAAGGCTGACCAGTACCTGGCCGAGGCTGGCGCCCAGTCCGATCTGCCACCCCAAATCCTGCTGCGTCTGGCCCACCTTTACCAGGCGCGGGAGAAGCCGGACCAGGCGCTTACCTTTTGCCAGCGGGGGCTGGCGGCTCTCGGCGGGGAGCAGGCCCCGGAGCTGCCGCCGCCTGGTCCGGAAGCCTCCGGCTATTCGGTGGAGTAGGTGAAGGCGTCCGAGTACAGTTGCTCGGGAACCATTCCCAGTTCCCGCATCCGGGCGGAAACCGCGTCCACCATGGGCGGCGGACCCGCCAGATAGCCCTCGTGGGCGGAGAGGTCGGTGAAGTAGCGTGCGATCACCTCGTCAAGGTAGCCGCTATCGCCGCTCCAGTCGCTGTCCTCGGGAGCGGGGTCGGAAAGCGCCGGAGTCCAACGGAAGTTGGGGTAATCCCGTTGCCAGCGATCCAGGGTCTCCGT
Source organism: Thiohalorhabdus sp. (assembly GCF_036628635.1). GTDB lineage: Bacteria > Pseudomonadota > Gammaproteobacteria > Thiohalorhabdales > Thiohalorhabdaceae > Thiohalorhabdus. The sequence continues at coordinate 89,242 of NZ_JAZKRM010000003.1, forward strand.
CAGGTACAGATCGCGCTGGGCGCGGACACCAAAGAAAAGATGGAAGTCGCGTTCGATGCCCTCCTCGAAGGCCGTCTCCAGGATGGCCTTGATCGGTCCCAGGCCGGTACCGCCGGCCACCAGGAGGGCGGGCTTGTCGCTGTGGCGCAGGTAGAAATTGCCCAGCGGGCCTTCGAAGTTCCAGATCTCTTTGCGCTTGAGCCCGTGGAAGATGTGCTCGGTGAACTCCCCGCCGGGGACATAGCGGATGTGGACGGTCAAAAAGTCGTCTTGCAAGGGTGTGTTGGCGATGGAGAAGGCCCGCCGGCGGCCGTCCTTGAGGATAACCTCGATATATTGGCCGGCGAGGTACTGGAGGCGCTCGGCGGCTGGCAGCTTGAGCCGCACCTCCATGATGTCGTGGGTTAGCTGGCGCCAGTCGTGGACCCGGCAGGGCAGGCGGCGCACTTCCATTTGCCGGGCATCGTCGATCTCCTCGGCCTCCAGGACCAGATCGGAGCGGGGCGTTGCCTGGCAGAATAGGGCATAGCCCCGCGCCCGCTCGTCCTCGTCCATGGCCCAGGGCTGGTAGTCGCCGTAATCCACCTGCCCGCTAAGGATCTTGCCCTTGCAGTCGCCGCAGGCACCGTTGCGGCAGCCGTAAGGGAGGTTGATGCCTTGATGGAGGGCGGCGTCGAGGATCTTGTCGGCCTCGTCCGCCTCGAACTGCTTGCCACTGGGCTCCAGCTTGACCGTGTACGCCATTGCAGCTGTTCGCCTCTCCGGTTGGTAATCCGGTTGAAAAAGGGCCGCCCTTGCTGGGAACGGGGGCGATCTCAGGGGCGGGGATATGCCCGACTCCGATTCGGTTCCTGAACGAAACGGTAGGTTATTATGCCACCCACACCCCTTGCCCGTCCCGTCGTGGCTATCGCCGGCTGCGGTTACGTCGGGATGCGTCTGGCGCATTGGCTTGCCGCCGGCGGCTACGCCGTTCTGGCCGGAAGCCGCGATCCAGGGGCACTGCGCCATCGTCTTCCCCGGAACGCGCTGGCTTTCCGTTTGGATCTGGACAGCGGCGCGGGGGTGGCCGCCCTGGCTGCGGCGGACCGGGTAGTGGCAGCCTATCCGCCGCCGCGTGGGGGCACCAACGATCCGCGCAGCGCCCGATTGGTTGCGGCAATGGCGGATCGTGGCAAACCCCAGCAGGCGGTCTATCTCAGCACCACCGGGGTCTACGGCGACCGCGGCGGCAAGGCGGTAAGCGAAATCGATGCGCCCGCACCCCGAAGCGAGCGCGCTCAACGCCGCCTGGACGCGGAGGCGCGCTGGCGCAGGCTGGGCCGGGAGGGGCGCTTCCGGGTGAGCGTTTTGAGAGTGGCCGGCATCTATGGCCCGGGCCGGTTGCCGGCAGAAGCGGTCAAGGCTGGAACCGCGCCGCGGGTGGCCTGGCCGGAGACCCGCTACACCAACACCATCCACGTGGACGATCTGGTGGCCCTTATAGGGCGGGTGCTGGACAACGGCCGCCCTAACCGCGTCTACCACGGTTGCGACGGCCAGCAACGTCGGCAAGGGGCCCTGATCGAGGCGGTTGCCCGTGCCCTAGGGACCTCGCTACCCCCGCCTTTGGATCCGGCTGCGGCCGAGCGGGAGCTGTCGCCCATGCGGCTGTCCTTCCTGGCGGAGTCGCGGTGCTGCTGCAACCAGCGGGCTCGCCGGGAGCTGGGCTGGTCGCCGCGCTTCACCGACCTGGACGCGGGTGTAGCGGCTAGCTTGGCGGAGCAGCGAGGCGAGGGTTAGCCGCTGTCCCAGGCTTTGGTAGGGTCCCCGCTTCCCATATCTTGCCGCGAGGTGTCATGAGCCGCCACCCAGATTCCCCTGAGACTTGCCCCGACCGCCCGGACCGGGTGCGTAGCTTCGCTCTGCGTACCGGCCGCCTAACCAAGGGCCAGCGGCGCGCCCTGGAAAAGCTGTTGCCCGTGTACGGGGTTCCCGATACCCCCGAACGGCTCGAGCCGGAGGCGCTTTGCGGCCGCCGTGCCCCGCTGGGCATGGAGATCGGCATCGGCGGTGGCGAGGCGGTGATGGCCCTGGCCCGGAATCATCCCGACTGGGATTGGCTGGGCCTGGATGTCTACGCCCCCGGCCTGGGCAAGCTGCTGCTGCGGCTGGAGCAGGAGCCGCTGCCCAATCTGCGCGTGGCCAAGACGGATGCAGTGGCGTTCCTCGAGGAACGTCTACCCGCCGGCTCCATGGATGCCGTCTACATCTTCTTCCCCGACCCCTGGCCCAAGGCCCGGCATCACAAGCGCCGCCTGATCCAGGCCTCTTTTCTGGGGGTGCTGGCGAGCCGCATGCGCCCGGGGGCCGACCTGTTCCTGGCCACCGATTGGCCCGATTACGCCCAGTGGATGGTGGAAGTCCTCGAGGCCGACCCTCATTTCGCCAATGTCCACGGTTGCGGGGCGTGGGCTCCCCGCTGTCCCGACCGGCCGCCTACCAAATTCGAGGAGCGCGGGGAGGGCCGGGGTCACGAGGTGTTTGATCTGCACTATCGATTGGAAGGCGGCGAATGACGGCGGGAGATCACGGTCCGGTGGAACGGCTTTAGCCAATGGGTTCCGCCCGGTCTTTACTCCGGACTAGGGGGCGCCAAATCCCCTCAGGTAGCTCCGTACCGCCCAGTCGGTCCCTCCCCTCGGCGTCCATGAAGTAGGCGTAGACCTTGCCCATTGGCGCCCCCTGAGGGGTGAAGGCGAACACGGTCAAGCGCTGATACAGGTTGCGGCCCGGATTCCGGCCCGGCTCGAAGCCTTCGATCGCGTCCACCACTGCCAGCTTCTCGGCCGGCAGGTGGAGCGCATAGCCGTGGACGCGGCCATTGCCCGCGGTGGCGGCGGGAAAGCCCGTGGCCAGATCGAAAAGCCGCCCACGGATGACGGCGGCCCTCCAGCGCCGAACGTGCCCCCTCAGGGCGCGCTCCCAGTTCGCTTGCCCCGGCTTCAGGGTGCCGTAGACAAAAACCCGGATGACCGCTCCCCCGACCGCCATGCCGTTATCCTTCCAGGAACAGCCCCACCAGGTCGTTGAGGAAGGCCCGACCGCGCTCCGTGGGCGCCAGGCGCTGGGGGTCCGAATCCAGCAGGCCCAGTGCCTCAGCCCGCCCGCGGGGGCCGGACAGGTGCCCGCTATCCAGGCCGGTGCGCTCGCGAAACAGGGTCACTGGGACCCCCTCCTGGAGCCGGAGCGCGTTGAGGGCGAATTCGCCCACGGCGTCTCCGGTGTCCAGAAAGGTGGCCTCGGCTGTAGTGCCACCCTCGGCGGCGCCGGCCATGTAGGCGTCGGGCCCCGCGTAATTGCGGGTGCGCAGGATGCCGTCGGGGGTGGTTAGCTTGCCGTGGGCCCCGGCACCCAGCCCCAGGTAATCGCCGAACTGCCAGTAGTTGCGGTTATGCCGGCATTCGTAGCCGGTACGGGCGTGGTTGGAGACCTCGTAGTGGCCGAAGCCGGCTTGCGCCAGCCGCCCCCGTAGGGCCTCCTCGGTGTCGGCTACGGTATCGGAATCGGGCAGCTCCGGCGGGCGCGCGGCGAAGACCGTGCCCGGCTCCAGGGTGAGCTGGTACAGGGCCACGTGCTCCGGTCCCAGGGCCAGAAGCGCCTCCAGGTCGTCGATGGCATCCGCGGAGGCCTGACCGGGCAGGCCGAACATCAGGTCCAGATTGAGGTGGTTGAACCCGGCCTGGCGGGCCGCATCCACTGCGGCCCGGGCGTCGTCCGCGGAGTGGATCCGGCCCAGGTCGCCCAGGCGCCCATCGTCGAGGGATTGCACCCCGATGCTGAGGCGGTTGATGCCGGCGGTCCGATACCGGGCGAAGCGCGCTGCCTCACTGGCGCCGGGATTGGCCTCCAGGGTGATCTCACAGTCGCCGGCCAGCCCGATCCGGTCCTCCAGCCGCGCCAGCACCTGGGCGTAGAAATCCGGTGCCATAAGCGACGGGGTGCCCCCGCCGAAGAACACCGACACCGCCCGCCGGCCCCCGGCCCCGGGCGCCCACCGGTCCAGCTCGCGCTCGAGGGCGGCCAGATAGTCCGCCTCCGGCAGCGTGCCCTTGGCGGCGTGGGAGTTGAAATCGCAGTAGGGGCACTTTCGGAGGCAGTAGGGGATGTGGACATACATCCCCAAGGGGACACCGTTGGGATCCGGGATCGGCCGGGCCGCCTCCGGTGGTTCGGGGCTCGGGCTCACCAGCGCTCCCGGATCTCTTCGCGCAGGCGCCGCATGGCCTTGCCCCGATGGCTAATGGCGTCCTTCTCCTCGGGGTCAAGCTCAGCCGAGGTGCAGCCGCGCTCAGGGAGCTCAAACAAGGGATCGTAGCCGAAGCCACCCTCGCCTCGGGGTTCTAAGCCGATCCGGCCCCGCCATTGACCCTCGGCGATGATGGGGCAGGGATCCTCGGCATGGGTCAGCAGCACCAGGGAGCAATGGTAGAAGGCCCCGCGCTGCTCGGGCGGCAGGTCGCCAAGCTCGGCCACAAGCTTGCGGTTGTTGGCCTCGTCGTCGCCCTCAGGCCCGGAATAGCGGGCGGAATAGATCCCCGGGCGGCCGCCGAGGGCGTCCACGGCCAGGCCGGAGTCGTCGGCGAGGGCGGCCAGCCCGGTGCTCTGGGCGGCGTTTCGGGCCTTGATCAGGGCGTTCTCCACAAAGGTCAGGCCTGTTTCCTCGGGCTCGGGGACGTCGAACGCCTTCCGAGAGCGCACCTGCCAGCCTAGGGGCTCGAGCAGGTTGTCCAGCTCCCGGAGCTTGCCCGGGTTGCCCGAGGCGAGAACGATCTCCTGCATGGTCACTCCGTAAGCGGTTGCTGCGAAATGGTAAACAGGTCCGATCCTACCTATCGGCGATGGTTTCCGCATCGTCCTCCGGGGACCCGGGGACGTACCGCCAGGCCGGAGTCAGGACGAACAGCCGCCCTTCCTGCTTCATCCTTCCCGCCAGCCACTCCGCCGGCATCCCCTGACCGGTGAACAGATCGGCGCGCACGGGACCGCGAATGGCACCCCCCGTGTCCTGGGCGAGGACCAGCTGGCGCCAGGGGGGCTCCCGGTCGTTGGGGTCCGGACCTGGCAATCGGGTCGCCACCCAGACCGGGTAACCCAGGGGGATGTGGCTCGGGTCCACGGCCAGCGACCGCCGGGGTGTCAGTGGGACGCCCAGGGAGCCAACCGGATCTTGGCGGGTCGGCTCACGCAGCTGGAAAAAGACGTAACTGGGGTTAGTATTGAACAGTTCGCGGCGCTCGTCGGGATGGGCGGCCAGCCAGGAGCGGAGCCGGGGCAAGGATACCTCCTCCCGTTCCATGGCCCCCCGCTCCACCAGTACGCGGCCGATGGAGACGTAGGGATGGCCATTCTGGTCGGCGTAGTCCAGGGCCATAACCTTGCCATCGCGAAGCTGGATCCGGCCCGAGCCCTGGATATGGAGGAAAAAGCGGTCCACGGGGTCGTCCACCCATACCAGTTCGTTGCCGGCCAGTGGCTTTGCCGGCCCTTCGATTTCGGCCCGGGTGGGGTAGGGTACCACCCTGCCCTGCGGGGTGTAGCGGCCCCGGACGCGCTCCCCGGCAAGGGCCGTGAAGCGGCGGTCCAGCTGGATGGTTACCAGGTCCGGCGGGGGCGCGTAGATGGGGAAATGGAAGCGGTCGGTGGGCTGTCGGCTGCCTTGCAGCAGGGGCTCGTAATAGCCGGTGATCAAGCCGCGGGTGTCGCCCCCTTGGTCGTGCACCGGTCGGGCCATGAACCGCCCCTCAAAGAAGGCCCGCACCTCGGCGTTGCTGGGCCGGCCGGGATAAAGCTCCGCCTCCGGGCACAGGGAGCGCCACGGCTCTTGGCCCTCCAGCTTCCGACAGGTCCGCAGCAGGGCCGGCCAGACGCCCGCCTGGTCGCCTTCCTCCCAGCCCGGCACTTCCGTCCATGGCATGGATTCCCCGGGACCGGGTTCCGGCGAGGTACCCATGCCGGCGCAGCTGCCCACAAGGACGGCGGTCAGCAGGGCAAGCCCGGTGCGAACGGCGCATGTCTGGGTCACGGCGCGTTTCCTTCCGCCAAGGCGTGCCAACCAGCTCCCGGGCCCAGCGGGGGGGAGCCCGGTTGGGTCCAAACCGCTTGGACGCCTCATCGGCTCCGTTGTTCGGGGGGCGATTCCTCGACCAGGCCGGGGAATAGCTTAACAGAGATGCGTGGCCCCGGCCGGACCCGCTTCGTCGTGGCGCGCTTGGCAGGTAGGATAGGCCCTTCCCGCAGGCCGTACTCCCTTAGGCACGGAAAGGAACCGTCCTCCATGATCCGGAGCATGACCGCTTTCGCTCGCGCCGAGGCTGACCTGGAGGCCGTCCAGGCCACCTGGGAGCTGCGCAGCGTCAATCACCGCTATCTCGAAATACAGGCTCGTCTGCCGGAGGGGTACCGCCAGCTGGAGCCTACCGTACGTGAACGGGTCCGGGCCCAGCTGGAGCGGGGCAAGGTCGATGTTACCCTTCGCCTAGGCGATATTACCCGGGACAGCGGCGGTCTGGAGCTGGACCAGGGACTCGCCGCCAGCCTGGTGGCGCTCGCCGATGAAGCGAACCGAAAGCTGGGCACCGCGGGCGGTCTCACCACCGCCGACCTGATGCAGTGGCCTGGTGTGGTGCGGACCCCAGTGTTGGAGGAGAGCGAGGCCGAACGGCGCTTGCAGGAGGCCCTGGACCGCGCCCTGTCGGACCTCGTAGCCGCGCGGGAGCGGGAAGGCGCGGCGCTGGCCCGGGCCATGCAAGAGCGCCTTGAAGCGGTGGAGGCCGGGCTCGCCAGCATCCGTCGGCGGCTGCCGGAGGTTCGCCAGGCCCTGCGCGAGCGACTTCAGGGCCGGCTGGCGGAGCTGCAGCAGCAGGTGGATCCCGAGCGCTTGGAGCAAGAGCTGGTTCTGGCCACCCAGCGCATGGATGTGGACGAAGAGCTCGATCGCCTGGCCACCCACGTCGGCGAGACCCGGCGGGTGCTGGATGCCGGCGGCGCCTGTGGCCGGCGGCTGGACTTCCTGATGCAGGAGATGAACCGGGAGGCGAATACCATCGGCTCCAAATCCTCGGATCCGGAGGTGAGCCAGACGGTGGTGGATCTCAAGGTCGCCATCGAGCAAATGCGGGAACAGGCACAGAACATCGAATAGGAACGCGGACAGGGGGCGGGCCAGATGCCACATGCCGAAGCCGAAACCGATCGGATCCCGGGCCAGTCCGGGCTGTTGCTGATCCTATCCGCGCCTTCCGGGGCCGGCAAAACCTCCCTGTACCAGGCCCTTTTGGAGCGCGTGGAGGGGGTGGTGGCCTCGGTCAGCCACACCACCCGCTCCCCGCGGCCCGGCGAGACCGACGGCACCGATTACCACTTCGTCGATCCCAACGAGTTCGAGCGGCTGGTGGCGGCGGGTGCTTTTCTGGAGCATGCCCGGGTGTTTGATCGGGCCTACGGTACCAGCCGGGAGTCGGTGGCGCGCGAGCGCGCGGCGGGCAACGACGTGGTCCTGGAGATCGACTGGCAGGGCGCCCGTCAGGTACGGGAGCGGGTCCCGGACGCCGTCAGTGTGTTCGTCCTCCCCCCCTCACGACCGGTCTTGCGCGAGCGCCTGGAGGGCCGGGGGCAGGACGACGCCGAGGTCATCGAGCGGCGCATGCGGGAGGCCGAGGCCGAGATCAGCCACTACGCCGAGTACGACTACGTCATCGTCAACGACGACTTCGAAGATGCCCTAGCCAGCCTCATGGCGGTGTTTCGCGCCGAGCGCTGCCGGCTGGTGCATCGCCGCGAGTCCCTAGACGCCTTCGCGGAACGGCTGATGGGCAAAATTGACGAAAACGGCGGAGAGTCGTAAACTATAAGGTTTACCTTTCGTAACATTCGTGATTGTGGCCCTTTTCAAGGAGGGCAGCCACCGCATGGCCCGCATTACCGTCGAAGACTGTCTCGACCACATCGAGAACCGTAATCGTTTCCACTTGTCGCTGATCGCCAGCCGCCGGGCCCGTCAGTTGCGCGAAGGGGCACACCCTCTGGTGAAGTCCGAAGAGGATGACTATACCGTGCTGGCCCTGCGTGAGATCGCCACCGGGCAGGTGACGATTGATTTCCTGGACAGCATCGATCGGGAACTGGAAGCCGAGACCGCCCCCGGAGAGCGACAGGAGGTATCGGCCGATTCGGTGGCCGAGGCCGCGGAAGCCCTGGGTGCCAGCATGGCCGCAGGGATGGACGAGTCCTCCGAAAGCGGGGCCAAGCAGGGTGAGGAGCCCGCTCCGGAAGAGCCCGGCATCCAGGACGAAACCGAGATGGGCGAGGAAGCCACCGATTTCGACCAAGGCGGCGAAGCCTCCGACGAGGAGGGGCCCTGAAGCCGCCGCCTTGCCGGCGGAGCCCATCCGGGTCCCGCCCCCCTCCACGGTAGACAGCCCCCGTGCTGCGAAGTCACGAGCTCATTGAAGAGGCCCGGTCCTACCTCCCCGAGCGGGATGTGGATCGCGTTCACCGCGCCTATCTGCTGGCCGCCTCGGTTCACGAGGGCCAGCAGCGGGCTTCGGGTGAGCCCTACGTAATCCATCCCATTGCGGTGGCCCGGATCCTGACCGGGTTCCACATGGACGGCCACTGCCTCGTGGCCGCTCTGCTCCATGATGCCGTGGAGGACACCCAGGCGTCCCTCGGCCAGATCCGGGAGCAGTTCGGCGACGAGGTGGCCGGCCTGGTGGACGGCGTTACCAAGCTCGGTCAGGTTCATTTCGAGACCCGCGAGGAAGCCCAGGCGGAGAACTTCCGCAAGATGCTGTTGGCCATGTCCCGCGACCTGCGGGTCATCATCATCAAGCTGACCGATCGCCTGCACAACATGCGCACCCTGGGCTATCTCTCCGAGGGCAAGCAGCGCCGGGTGGGGCGGGAGACCCTGGAGATCTTCGCCCCCATCGCCCACCGTTTGGGCCTCAACCAGATCAAAAACGAGCTCGAGGAGCTGTCCTTCCGATACCTCTATCCGCGCCGGTACAAGGTGCTGGCCGAGGAGGTCCGCAAGGAGCGGGGCAACCGGGCCCACGTCACCGACAGCATCGAGGCCGCCGTCGGCACGAACCTCGGCGAGGCCGGTCTCGATGCCGAGGTCGCCGGGCGGGAGAAGCATCTCTACAGCATCTATCGCAAGATGCAGAAGAAGGGCCTGTCCTTCGAGGAGGTGCAGGATATTTACGCCTTCCGCATCCTGGTGAGCGACACGCCTACCTGCTACCAGGTGCTGGGACGGGTGCACAATCTGTTCAAGCCCATCCCGGGCCGCTTCAAGGACTACATCGCCATCCCCAAGGTCAACGGCTACCAGTCGCTGCACACCGTGGTGATGAATCCCTATGGCGGGGTCATGGAGTTCCAGATCCGCACCCGCGACATGCAGGAGGTGGCCGAGGCCGGTGTCGCGGCCCATTGGCGCTACAAGGTGGCCGGATCCGAGCCGCCGCATGGGCGAAAGCTGGAGCAGAGCTACGCCTGGCTGCAGCAGCTGCTGCAGATCCAGCAGGAGGCCGGCAACTCCGCCGAGTTCCTGGAGCACCTCAAGGTCGACCTGTTTCCGGACGAGGTCTATGTGTTTACCCACAAGGGTGAGATCCTGCGCCTGCCGCGCGGTGCCACTCCCGTGGATTTTGCCTATGCCGTGCACACCGAGATCGGCCATCAGTGCGTCGGCGCCCGGGTCAACGGCCGCATCAGCAGCTTGCGCACCTCCCTACGCAACGGCGACCGCGTGGAGATACTAACGGATCCCGAGCATCAGCCGACCAGTTCCTGGCTGCACTTTGTGGTTACCGGCAAGGCCCGGTCGGCGGTCCGCCATTTCCTTAAGACCCAGCAACGGGATAAATCGGTGGCCCTGGGCCGCGGCATGCTGGAGCGCGCCCTGGAGGGTATCGGGGTTTCCTTCCCGGAGGTGTCCGAAGCCGACCTCGACGAGACCGCCGAGCAGTTCCAGCTTGGCTCCCGGGAGGCCTTATACGAGGCCATCGGGCGGGGTACGGTGCTGGCCCCGGCGGTTGTGCAGCACCTGTTTCCCGGTCACCTCGATCGGGAATCGCGCCTCGCCGGCGAGCTGGAGTCCGGCTGGTCGGAGGGCAGCGAAAAGGGCGCGGGCAACGTCATGGTCAAGGGCATGGAGGGGATCGTCGCCAATCTGGCACGGTGCTGCTATCCTGTTCCTCGAGACCCCATTGTGGGCTTTATCTCGGTGGGCCGGGGGGTGATGGTTCACCGCGAGGACTGTCCCAATCTGAACGACCTGACAGACCACCCGGAAAAGTGGGTGACGGTAAAATGGGCTCCGGAGGTCCAGGGCGTTTTCCCGGTGGCGATCCAAGCGGTTGTTCGCAATACCAAAGGAGTGCTGGCCAACCTCGCCTCGGCCATTGCCGAGGATGGCGCCAATATCGAGCACGTCCAGGTGGATGATCGGGACGGTTCCCACAAGGTCATCACCCTGACCCTGGAGGTGGAAGGCCGCGACCACTTTGCGCAGCTAATGCGCATCCTGCGCGGGCTGGACGCGGTGGAACGGATTATTCGGAAGAAGGGTTGATGCCGTTATGACTATGTACTTCCGGGAAAGCTACCACACCGATGCCGCGCCTCAGGCCATCGGTCCCTATTCCCAGGCGGTGCGGGCAGGCGAGACGATTTACATCTCCGGCCAGATACCGCTGGATCCCAACACCATGGAGTTGGTGGCCGGGGATTTCCGGGGTCAAGTTGAGCAGGTAATCACCAACATCGAGGCCGTTTGCGGTGCTGCCGGCGGAACCCTGTGCCAGGTGGTCAAGCTCAATGTCTATCTCACCGACCTGGCCAAGTTCGAGATGGTCAACGAGGTCCTGGACGAGTATTTCCTGGAGCCCTATCCCGCCAGGGCGGCGGTGGGTGTGGCACAGTTGCCCAAGGGGGCCGAGGTGGAGATGGAGGCGGTCATGCACGCCGCGGATCTGGAAAGCTAGCCTTTTTATACTGGGCCCTGGACGTAAAAAAGCCGATCCGGCGGGGGATCGGCTTTTTCGTGTGCGGTTTCGCGGGCCTCAGGCCGGTTTCTGGACGTATCCAGAGCGAATGCACTGGGCGCAAGCATTCACGCGCTTAACCTGACCGCCTACCTTGGCCCGTACTTTGTGCAAGTTGGGCAGATAACGTCGACGGCTCTTGTTGTTGGCGTGGCTCACATTGTTGCCAGTGCCGGGCCCCTTCCCGCAGATCTCACAGCGCTTAGCCATTTTGGTGGCTCCCCACTAGCTGAACCCGTTAAACTCCCTATTTTACCACATTCTTCTCGAAGCGTCACAGGCCCATCACCATGACTCAGGCCTCCAGCTTGCGATGGCATGAACGGACGCCGGCAGTCCCTTTACCGCAAAGGGGAGAGGGCTCGTGAGCGCCGGCGGCGCCCTGTCCGAGATTCCGGGCCTGGGGCCCCGCATGGCCGAGCGCCTGGAGCGGCTGGGCGTGCGCTCCCAGGAGGATCTGCTGTTCCACCTGCCGCAGCGGTACCAGGACCGGACCCGCGTCCAGGCCATCGGCTCCCTGGCTCCCGAGCAGGAGGCCGGATGCCGCGCCACGGTGCAGGGGGCGGAGACGACGGGGCGGCGCAGGCCCATGTTCGTGGTGCGGGTGGCCGACGGTACCGGCTTTCTGACCCTGCGTTTTTTCCAGGTGCGCGACTACCTCAAGCAGCACCTTCGTCCCGGGCGGGGAGTGTGGTTTTTCGGCAGCGTTCGCCATGGCCCCCAGGGCCTGGAGATGGTGCACCCCGAATTCGAGGTGGGTGAGCAGCCCCCGGACCCGCCCGCCTATTTGACCCCGGTCTATCCCCTAACCGAGGGGCTTACCCAAGGCCGTGTCCGGACCTGGATCGGCCATGCCCTGGACCGCGCCGCCGGGCTGCCGGAGCACCTTCCCGAAGCGGTGCGCGGAGAGCATGGCTGGCCAACCCTGGCGGCGGCCCTGGAGGCGTTGCATCGCCCGCCCTCCGACACCGACCCCGAGGCCCTGGCTGGATTCCGCACCCCTGCGCAGCAGCGTTTGGCCTTCGAGGAGCTGCTGGCCCACCACTTGGCCCTGCGCCAGGTGGGCAACGCCCGCCGGGAGGTCGGTGCCCCCAACCTCGAGGCCGCCGGCGAACTGCCGGGGGCCTTGTTGGCTGGTCTGCCGTTCGAGCTTACGTGGGCCCAGGTCCGTGCCTGGGACCAGATCCGCTCGGATCTGACCGCGGATCGCCCCATGCAGCGGCTGGTCCAGGGCGATGTAGGCTCCGGCAAGACCGTGGTGGCCGGCCTGGCCATGCTGCAAGCGGTGGAAGCCGGCTACCAGGCCGCTTTCATGGCTCCAACCGAGATCCTGGCCGAGCAGCATGCCACCACCCTGGAGGCCTGGCTGGCCCCGCTGGGGATTGAGGTCCATTTCCTGGTGGGCAGCATGAGTCAGCAGGAGCGCAGCGCCCGCGCCGACGCTATCGCCAGCGGCGCGGCGCAAGTGTTGGTAGGGACCCATGCCCTGTTCCAGGAAGACGTCCGCTTTGCGGCGCTGGGGCTGGCGGTGATCGACGAGCAGCACCGCTTCGGCGTGCACCAGCGCATGGCCCTCAAGGAAAAGGGTGCCGCCCCCCACCTACTCATCATGACCGCGACCCCTATACCGCGCACCCTGGCCATGACCGCCTTCGCCGACCTCGAAGGGACAGTGATCGACGAGCTGCCCCCGGGGCGGCAGCCGGTGGAAACGGTGGGCATCTCCGATAACCGGCGGGAGGAGGTGGAGGCGCGAATCCGTAACGCCGTGGCGGCGGGCCAGCAGGCCTACTGGGTCTGTCCTTTGGTGGAGGAAAGCGACTCCCTCCAGTTGGAGGCCGCCACCGCCACCCACGAGCGACTGCGTGCAGCCTTTCCCGAGCTGTCGGTGGGCCTGATCCACGGCCGTATGGGGCCGGCGAACAAGGAAAACGCCATGGCCGCCTTCAAGGCCGGCGACACCCACCTGCTGGTGGCCACACCGGTGATCGAAGTGGGGGTGGACGTGCCCAACGCCACGCTCATGGTCATCGAGCACGCCGAGCGCATGGGGTTGGCGCAGCTCCATCAGCTGCGCGGCCGAGTGGGCCGGGGTAGCCGCAAATCGGCCTGCGTGCTGCTCTACCATCCTCCCCTGACGGATAAGGCCAAGCGCCGTATTGCCGCCATGCGGGAGAGCAATGACGGCTTCCGCATCGCCCAGGCGGACCTGGAACTGCGGGGTCCGGGGGAGGTCCTAGGCACGAGACAAACCGGGCTGGAGCAGATGCGAATCGCCGATCTGGGCCGGGATAGGGGGCTGGTTGCGGCCCTTCCGGGGGCCGCCGACCGCGTCCTGGCCGAGGAGGAGGGTGCCGCAGAGGCCCTGGTCCACCGCTGGGTTGGGGATCGCGCGATTTACGGGGAGGTTGGGTAACGTCGAGGCTGGTCCGCTTGACATACGCGCGAAATCGCCTAGATTCCGAGGCGTGCCGGCCAAGGGCCGGTGCCCTCGCAGGCTAACTCATCGAGACGGTTATGGATGGCAACGAGCGCCGCTGGCTTCACTCTTGGCGGGAAGTCAAAAGCGAGACCTACTACCCGAGTCCGGGTCTGTCCCGGATGAGGGAGCGCTATCGTCTGCGCACCCCCAACCGTCCTCTCGATGCCCGCGAGGCCGAGGCTCTGGTTCGCGAGACGGAGGCGGCCCACGACCGCTTTCAGGCCGAGCTGGACCGTCGGGTGGACCGGCTCCTGGATCGGCTCCTCGGGCCCCAATCCCCTTCCGATGAGAACGAATCCTCCTGAACCCTCGCTATCCGGTGGTCCCTTCCGCCCAGAGGCTCGACATGACGGTCCGTGTGCAGCAAAAGCCGTTCGACGTCGGGGCCGAGGTGGCGGCCCACGTGCTACCCGGGGGCGCGGCGGGAGCCGCCGTTCACTTCGTGGGGACCATGCGCGACATCAACAACGGCGACGATGTCGCGGTCATGGAGCTGGAGCACTATCCCGGCATGACCGAGCGCGAACTGGAGCGAGTGGCGGGGGAGGCGGCCTCCCGTTGGCAAGTGCTCGACACCCTGGTTATCCATCGCTACGGTGAACTCCACCCGGGCGAGCCCATCGTGCTTGTCGCCGTGTGGTCGGGGCATCGCCACGATGCCTTCGAGGCTTGCCGCTACATCATCGATATCCTCAAGACCCAGGCCCCTTTTTGGAAAAAGGAGACGCTGGTCGACGGTAGCCAACGCTGGGTGGAGCCGCACCTTGGCGAGGGCCAGCCCTCCTGATGGGCCGACCCTCGCCAAGGGTGGCTCAGAAATGGAAAAGCAGGGACGTCGAGGTGTAAGTATCCGTGCGCTCCACATCCGCCAACGGCTGGCTGTCATGCTCAACGGTGACGCTGGTCTTTAAGGCGACGCGGGCGTTGAGGCGGAAGCTCAGGGAGGTCTCGCTCGTCAGCAAGAAATCATCACCGTGCTCCAGGGAGGGGGTATAGATGATTTCCTGGGTAAAGCCGGAGGCCTCCCGGAAGCGCCAATCGAATAAGGTGCGTAGACGTGCCCGGGCGGAGCTCTCGTAGGTGTCGTCGGTCCGCCATTCCTGGCGCAGGGCCGGACCGCCTTCCAAGCGCCAGGTCATGGTGTCGCGCTGCAGCAGGAATCGGCCCAAGCCGACGGCCTCCTGCAGGCGGGCATCGTAGCCGGCAAAGCGGTCGTGGGTGATCTCCACCACCCCGAAGCCGTAGGTGCGAGGTTGGAACTGGTAATCCAGCTGGGTCAGGCCGTGGCCACGCTGTGACGTTGTCACGCTGTCCTCCTGGGAAAAGCGCCCCTCCGCTAGGAGGTGGAGGACGAACCGGTTCCCGGTCCGATCGCTGGCGATCCGGCCCCTGGTCGTGGTGGTATCGGTGTTGCCCGAGGAAGTGCTCAGGCCCAGCTCCGCCTCCGTTTCCCACAGCCTGGCCTTGTCTTCAGCGGCCCCTTCGGTTTCGGGGTCGGGCAGGTCCTGAGCGGCAGCAGCGAGGGGCAGCAGGAGCGACGCTACCATGAAATGTGGGACGTAATGGGGCATATCCAGGTTTCCAATGTGTGGGCTCGGGCCGGTAAGGGCCGTGGGGGGTTCCTTACGCTCGCCGCTGTGGCGAGAGAGCCAAAACCGGCGGCAAAGCGGCGGGCCTTAGGAGCGAAGCTTGTACTCTAGCGGAGCAGGCGGACTTAGTACATACGAGTCGGACACCTTGGTCGTGGGTGGTGGCATCATGGGGCTGACTACCGCCCTTGCCCTCATCGACCGGAGCGAATCGGTTACCGTTCTCGATCCCGGCCGGCGGCAGGGCATCAGCTCCTGGGCGGGAGGGGGGATCCTTTCGCCTTTGTTCCCTTGGCGCCAGGATCCGGCCGTGAACGCCCTTGCCCGGCGCAGCCAGCAGGTTTATCCCGAGCTGTGTCGACGGCTTAGGGAGCGGGCCGGTGTCGATCCGGAATTGCGCAGCCTCGGCATGGTCTATGCCGATTTTCCCAGCAAAGCACCGCTGGACCGCGAACGGGGCCGGGATTGGGCCCGGGATCAGGGAATCGAGTTCCAGGAGCTCGACGGCGAAGGCTTGATGGATCTGGAACCTGAACTCAGTCCGGTTGCGGAATACGGCCTGCGCCTCCCCGGCATCGCCTGGCTGCGTAATCCCCGTCTCATGCGCGGCCTTGCCCGTCTGGCCCACGAGGCAGGGGCCGGTCTCGTGGACGGCGCCACGGCCCTGCGACTGATCCAGGAAGGGGATACGGTCCGGGGCGTCGAGACCGACCGCGGGCCCCTGCACGCCGAGCGCGTGGTGGTTGCGGCGGGGCCGTGGAGCCGTGAGCTGATCCGGCCTTTGGGCGTCGAACTCCCCGTCCGGCCCATCAAGGGCGGCATGATCCTGCTCCAGAGCAGTCGCCCGCTACTCGGCCAACTGGTGATGGCTGGAGGCCACTATCTGATCCCGCGCGCCGACAACCGCCTTCTGGTAGGCTCCACAGTGGACGATGCCGGGTTTGACAGCCGCACCTCGCTGGGGGCGGTGCGGGCCCTGGCGCAGGCCGCGGTGGACATGGTACCCGAAACCGCCAACCTCGAGCTGGAGGATTACTGGGCCGGTCTGCGCCCGAGCAGTCCCGACGACCGACCGTTTATAGGGGCCGTACCTGAGATCGAGGGTCTCTACCTCAACACCGGCCATTCGCGCAACGGCGTGGTGCACGCCCCCGCTTCGGCGGAAATGCTTGCTACGGCCCTGACCGGGGAGGAGCCGCCTCTCGATCCCAGCCTGTTCGCCGTGGATCGGGAGCTTCCCGAAGGCGGCTAGGAGTTTTTCCCCGCAGCCCTTGTCAAAAGCATCACAGAGAGACCATTATTCAAATGAGTTTGAGACTAATTCCAGTTGAGTGACCGAAACATCAGCCGATAGAGCCCGTAAGGCGAGTTTTCTATGGAGCTCCAAAGCAA
This sequence comes from Thiohalorhabdus sp., assembly GCF_036628635.1. Taxonomy (GTDB): domain Bacteria; phylum Pseudomonadota; class Gammaproteobacteria; order Thiohalorhabdales; family Thiohalorhabdaceae; genus Thiohalorhabdus. The sequence goes on from NZ_JAZKRM010000003.1 coordinate 105,798, forward strand.
AAATGATATCGCTCGGACCCTGCGTGGGTACCACATCCAGCCCACCAGCCAGCGGGTGGAGATTGCCCATGTGCTGTTCCAGGGGGCGGGTGATGCGGATACCGATCACCATCTAAGCGCGGATGAGGTTCTCGAACGTGTCAATGCCGACTATCACCGGGTTTCGAAGGCCACGGTGTACAATGCCCTCCGCCTGTTCGAGGAGCTCGGTCTGATTCGCGTGGTGGTGGTTTCCTCCAGCAAGGTGTTCTACGACGCCAACACCGCCCCACATCACCACCTTTACGATGAAAGCAGTGGTGAGCTCCGGGATATCCCGGCCGAAGAGATCGATGTGAGCCAGCTTATGCCACAGCTTCCGGAGGACGTCTCCGGTGACGAGCTCGACATCGTCGTGCGGATCCGCGGCCAGGCCTGACCCCGGGGTGGGTCCGTTGCCCGCCCCGGAGGCTCGGGGTAGAATCTGCGGGTCCCAAGGGAGGCCGGTGTAGCTCAGATGGTAGAGCAACCGATTCGTAATCGGTAGGTCCGTGGTTCAACTCCGCGCACCGGCACCAATGCCGTAAAGCCCCGGGGGTCACCCGGGGCTTCGTTGTGCGGGCTCGTCGCCGGCGGGGTGCCGGTGGGTGCATTGTGATTTAGACTCGACCCTTGGGGTTGATTTCACGGAGGCAGCAGCCATGATCAAGCCCTTTTCGCCCTGCGGAGGCTTAGGCATTCGCGTCGCCGTCGGTGCTACTCTCGCCGGTGGCCTGATTGCTGGCGAGGCCAGTGCGGAAAACCCCTTCGCCGTTCGGGATCTGCCCCGGGGCTATATGCTCGCGGCTGATACGTTTGCCCCCACCGTTCCCGAAGACAAGGAAGACCAGGAAGGGGCCCTGTGCGCAGGTGAGATGGGATCCGAAAGGGACAAGAACGTCGAGGAAGGGCGTTGCGCTTACCATGATACCGACGGATCCAACCCCGACCAGGACCGGGATCAAGAAGAGGCGGAGCAGGCCGCCGAAGCGCGGGGCTAGCCTACTCCGCGGTTGACTCGCTTGCGCGCCCTTTTCCCGAGGCGGCTCCGAAAATGGCCTACCCATCTGATACATTGGCGGCCCGGATGGGCCCGGGGGGCCAGCCCCTGCCTAGGCAACGAAACCGGCTGTAACAATTTCCCGACCCCATTCCCTAGCCTTCCGCCTAGGGTGGAGGAACAGGAGGCATAGCTATGAGCGAGGAGTATTCCGAGGCCGTCGAGACCGCTCGCGAGTACTACAACAGCGAAGACGCTGACACCTTCTACTTCACCATCTGGGGCGGTGAAGACCTCCACATCGGCATGTACCAGTCCGAGGACGAGTCCATCTTCGATGCCAGCGTCCGGACGGTGCACCACATGGCCGATCAGGTCCGCCAGACCATTAATGCCAGCACCCGGGTCTGCGACATCGGTGCCGGTTACGGCGGTACCGCCCGCCACCTGGTCAAGCGCTTCGGGTGCCACGTAGATGCGCTGAACCTCTCGGAGGTGGAGAACGAGCGCGACCGCCAGATGAACAAGGAACAGGGCCTCGATCACCTGATCGACGTCTACGACGGTAGCTTCGATGATACCCCGTTCGCCGACAACAGCTTCGGTCTAGTCTGGTGCCAGGATTCCATCCTTCACGCCGACGACCGCGAGGTAGTGCTCAAAGAGGTGGACCGCATCCTGAAACCGGGGGGCGAGTTCATCTTCACCGACCCCATGCAGACCGACGACGTCCCCGAAGGGGTGCTGGACCCTATCCTGGCCCGCATCCACCTGCCCAGCCTGGGCTCCGTGAGGTTTTACCGTGAGGTGGCGGCTAAACTGGGTTGGGAGGATCTGGGCTTCGACGACCATACGCCGCAGCTGCCGCGTCATTACGGCCGTGTCCTGGAGGAGTTGCAGCGCCGTGAGAACGAGCTTCGCGGCAAGGTTAGCGACGAGTACATCGAGAACATGAAGAAGGGCCTGCGCCACTGGGTGGACGGCGGCAACAGTGGCTACCTCGCCTGGGGAATCCTGCACTTCCGCAAGCCGGAGCAGTAAGCCTTTGCAGGCAGCGGGCGGGCAGGGCCCGCTCATGGAAAAGCCCGCCGGAGGTCACCCCGGCGGGCTTTCTTGCGCGCTATCGGCGCCGGCTCAGTGGATGCGGACTAGCCCCGATTCGACCTCGTCGCGGGCCGGCTCCCCCTGCAGCATCTCGATCAGCTTCAGGCCGAACTCCATGGCGGTGCCGGGCCCCCGCGAGGTGACCACGGGCCCGTCCACCACCACCGGGTCCTCCACATAATCCACCTCGCCGAGATTGACCTGGTTCTGGAACTCGGGATTGGAGGTCACCTGCCGACCTTCAAGGTGGCCGCGTGCGGCGAGGATCGTCGGAGCGGCGCAGATGGCGGCGGTGTACTTGCCCTTGTCATTGAAACGGTCGATCAGATTCTGGATGCGCTCGTCCTTCTTGAGGTGGTCTACTCCGGGCAAGCCACCCGGTAGGGTGATCATATCGAAATCCTGGTCCATGACCTCTTCGAGCGTGGCATCGGGGACGATCTGGGTTTTGCGGGAGCCGGTTACCGGCTCCTTGCCATCGAGCCCTGCCGTGGTGACCTCGATACCCGCTCGTCGCAGAACGTCGATCACGGTTACTGCCTCCAGCTCCTCGAAGCCTTCCGCCAGAGGCATCAGCACACTCGCCATTGGTCAGTCTCCCTGTTTGGTCCTCCGGAACGGGCCGAAGGGCGTCCGAGGCGATGGGTAAAATCCTGCCATCCTGGTCGGTTCCTCAACAACGCAGTTGTTGCCCGGCTCAGTACTGAAGAAAGGCGTAGCCCTTTTTCTGGTAGCGGATGATCTCTGCCTCGGCCATGGGGACCAAGGTGAGGAAGCCGTGGATGTCCTTGGGATCGTAGCCGTGTCCCTTGGCGGCCTGCCGGCACATGCGGAACTCGATGACGCCGCCCACGGTGAGGCTCTGGGCCCGGGTCATGAGCTCCTCGTACTCGGCGTAGTTCTCGACGGCGAAGAATGGGATCTCGTTGCCGTGGAGCACCAAAACAATGGAGTTGCTCAGGGGATTGCCGCCGGTGAGGTTATTGATGTAGCTGGCTCGGTCGAGTACCGCGTTCATGCGCTCGACGTTGTCCACGGTGACGTCGAGGACCACCTTCTGGTTCTGGTATTCGATCTCCTTGGCCTGGGCCCGGCCCCAGGGGGCCTCGGTCTCCGCAGCGACGCCCCCGAATGGCAGCAGCAGGCCGGCCAGGAGCAGGAGTGCTTGGGGCAGGCGGCACATGATGGGCCTCCGGATTGGAAAGGTCTGTAAATGGCGACGGGACACCAGCCTAGCCGGCTAGGAGCCGCCGGGAAACCGTTGCGGGAATTCGGCGGCTCGACTACAGACCAAAATTCCTAGGAGCCTGCTGGGCATTGGACTGCTGCTCGCCTTTGGTGCGCTCAGCCAACTAAGACATAGGAGATGGTTATGCCTGTGGCATATGGGTCGATCAAGAAGAACGGCAACGTCGTTATGGACAGGGTGCAGGTATGGGTAAACTGCAAAGACGACCAAGCAGGTCACAAGGATTGTTGGGGTTACATGAACCCGGAATGGGAGGACCCCATCGGCGTCAATGATCCCGAAGGGGGCGAGGATCTCCGCTACGAGCTGGAGCTGGACAATGGCGATACCCTGCCCATCCGGGTGTGGGACCACCGCGATACTTACTTCGTCCAGTCCAACCAGAATGGCTTCCGCACCATCCAATTCAAAACCGCCTAGGGCCTGCTTTCCGCATCGACAAGGGCGGACCGGCAACGGTTCGCCCTTGCTTTGTGCCGGGGACAAAGCCCCGTGGCTTGATACACTCCGGGTATGGGCCCATTAACCCATAGCCCCCATCTGCCCAATCTTCCGGGGAGCCGGGCGTGACCACCGAAAGCGAGCGAATCGTTCTCGGCTGGCGGGAGTGGGTGACTCTGCCCGATCTGGGCATCCCGTCCATCAAGGCCAAAGTGGACACCGGGGCCCGCACCTCGGCGCTTCACACCTTCTTCCTCGAACCTTTCCACCGCCGGGGCGCAGCGATGGTCCGTTTCGGTATTCACCCCTTTCAGGAGGGGGTTGAGGCGGTGGAGGTGACCGCGACGGTGGCCGACCGCCGCTGGGTCAGCGATTCCGGCGGGCACCGGGAGTACCGCTTCGTAATCGAGACCACCCTGGTCCTGGGCGGCTATACCTGGCCGGTGGAGATGACCCTGACCAATCGCGAAACCATGACATTCCGCATGCTGCTCGGGCGCACGGCCCTCCAGGATGGCTTCGTTGTCGATCCGGGAGCCAGCTACCTGGTGGGCCATCCGCCGGGGCCTGACGCCAGCCTCAAGGGCCCCCGATGAAGATCGCCATCCTCTCCCGTAACCGCAGGCTGTATTCCACCCGGCGTCTGGCCGAGGCCGGTGTCCAGCGCGGCCACGACATCCACATCATCGATCCGCTGCGCTGCACCATCGACATCGCCTCCCAGCGGCCCACCATCCAATTCAAGCAGCAGGAGCTGACCGGCTTCGACGCGGTGGTGCCCCGCATCGGCGCCTCCATCACCTTCTACGGCCTGGCCGTGGTGCGTCAGTTCGAGATGATGGGGGTTTATCCCCTCAACGAGTCGGTGGCCATCGGGCGCTCCCGTGACAAGCTGCGCTCTCTTCAGCTGTTGGCCCGGGCCGGGGTAGGCCTGCCCCTGACCGGCTTCGCCCACTCGGTGGACGACACCGGCGCCCTGATCGAGATGGTGGGCGGGGCGCCGCTGGTGGTGAAGCTGCTGGAGGGCACGCAGGGCCGCGGCGTGGTCTTGGCCGAGACCTACAAAGCGGCGGAGAGCGTCATCGATGCCTTCCGTGAGCTTGACGCCAACTTCCTGGTGCAGGAGTTCATCAAGGAGGCCTCGGGCGCCGACATCCGCTGCTTCGTCATCGGCGACAAGGTGGTAGCCTCCATGAAGCGCCAGGCCAAGGAGGGCGAGTTCCGCTCAAACCTCCACCGCGGCGGGGCGGCCACGCTGGTCAAGGTAACCCCCGAGGAGCGCTCCACCGCGCTGCGCGCCGCCAAGAGCATGGGGCTCAACGTGGCCGGCATCGACATCCTGCGCTCCAATCACGGGCCCGTGGTCATGGAGGTCAATTCCTCCCCCGGTCTGGAGGGCATCGAGACCGCCACTAACAGGGATGTGGGCGCCCAGTTGATGCAGTTCATCGAGAAAAACGCCAAGCCCTACAAGACCAAGACCCGCGGCAAAGGTTGAAGGCGTGGCCGAGCCCTTCGTTATTAATGGCCAGCTCATCCCTCCGGGGACGCGAACTACCGTCGACCTGCCGGTGGCCCAGATGCATACCCACACCCCGGTCAATATGCCGGTGCAGGTGCTTCGGGGCCGCGGCGACGGCCCTCGGGTGTTCGTGTCCGCAGCGGTACACGGCGACGAGCTCAATGGTGTCGAGATCATTCGCCGGCTGCTGCGGCACCGCAGCCTGCGGCGGATGCGCGGCACCCTGGTGGCGGTGCCCATCGTCAATGTTCACGGGGTCCTCAACCATTCCCGCTACCTGCCCGACCGCCGCGACCTAAACCGCGCATTCCCCGGCTCCGAGCGTGGTTCGCTAGCGGGCCGCCTGGCCAATCTGTTCATGACCGAGATCGTGGCCAACTGCAGCCACGGCATCGACCTGCACACCGGTGCCATCCACCGTGCCAACCTGCCTCAGATCAGAGCGGATCTGGATGACGGCGAGACCGCACGGCTGGCCAAGGTGTTCGGTGTGCCCGTGCTGATCAACGCCGGGCTGCGCGACGGCTCCCTGCGGCAGGCGGCTAGCGAACGCGGTATGCCCATGCTGCTTTACGAAGGGGGGGAGGCCCTGCGTTTCGACGACTTCTCCATCCGGGTGGGCGTGCGCGGTGTGCTTAATATCCTGCGCGCCCTGGGCATGCTGCGTCCCAGCCGGCGTAAGCACCCCTTGCCCGAGCCCTTTATCGCCCGTTCCAGCAGCTGGGTGCGGGCGCCCCAGAGCGGCTTCCTGCGCACCACCGCCGGGCTGGGGGATCACGTGGACAAGGGACGCCGCCTGGGAACGGTGGCCGACCCTTTCGGGGATAGCGAGACCCCCGTACCGGCCCCCGACGGTGGCATTGTGGTGGGCCGCACCAACCTGCCCCTGGCCAACGAGGGCGACGGCCTGTTCCATATCGCCCGGTTCGAGGCTGCCGATGAGGTGGCCGCCCAGGTCGAGGCGCTGCATTCGGAGCACGACCACGGCATCCCGGAGGAGCCCGGCGACTAAGTTGAAGGAACGGAGGACCCGGGGAGAACCCCGTCCAACGCCAAGGAAAAAGCCATGGAGCGCCTCGGGGTAGGAAACTGGATCCGCCTGGCCGGACTGTTCGCCGCCGCTTTCCCGGCAACTGTGGCGGCCGGTGATTTGGACCTTCGGGAAGCCAACGTTACCGGGGAAACGGTAACGGCATCCGGATCCGACCACCGCTTCGCGGTTGCACTTCATCACGATGACGACGGCGAGGCCGGCTAAGCCAACTGGGGGCAAGTGGAGACCCTGGCCGGCCGGCGGTTGGCGCGCCGGGAGCTGGCCCATCCCCACGGCACGCAGGCATTCACCCGCTCGGCCACCGTTGAGCTGCCGACCGATGCCCGGCATGTGGTGGTACCCGGCCACGACCGGGAGCATGGCTACGGCGGCCAGGCGGCGGTGGCGGATCTGACTAATGGCGAGACGGAGCGAATCCGCCAGGAACCAAGGCCAACGATTTCAGCGTCTATGCCTAGCTTGGCGACGCTGTTTAGGGGGGAGCTGGAGTCGCTGGTGGAGACCGTGGAGGCGCATTTCCATGGGCGCATTCGGTTGGGCTAGGACGGTAAGCTGGTCAGGCCGGGAGGGAATTTCAATCGGCATCGGCACCGGTAAACTTTCGGCATGATCCAGACCCGCTGGGGACAGTGGGTCCGCGCCCGCGCCGAGCGGTTTTTGGGGACCCAGCCCGGGGAGCTTGCCGCCCTGGTCTGGGCCTTCCTTTATTTCTTTTGTCTGCTAGCCGGCTATTACGTACTGCGTCCGCTGCGCGACGAGATGGGCATCGAGGGCGGGCTGGAAAACCTGCCCTGGCTGTTCACCGCCACCTTCGCCGTCATGCTGGCGGCCATCCCCGCCTACGGCTGGGCCAGCGCCCGCTGGCCCCGGCGGCGCCTGGTGCCCGGGGTTTACGCCTTCTTCCTGATCAATTTGGGGGTGTTCTACATCCTGTTTACCTCGGATGTGGCCCCCGGCCTTCTGGCGCGGGTGCTGTTCGTCTGGGTGAGCGTGTTCAACCTGTTCGTGGTGTCGGTGTTCTGGACCTTCATGGCCGACCTGTTCACCAACGAGCAGGGCCGCCGGCTGTTCGGGGTGGTGGCCGCCGGCGGCAGCGCCGGAGCCATCGCCGGACCGGCCCTGTCCGGCGGTCTGGTGCAGGTTATCGGCCCCCACGAGCTGCTGCTGGTATCGGGGGCGCTGCTGGCGGGGACCCTGGTGTGCATCGCCGGACTGCTGCGCCAAGCCCCGCGGCTGCGGGGGGCCGCCGAAGTACCTACCGAGGCGCCGCCGCCGGAAGCCGGCGAGACCGCCGATACCGGTCTGGGCGGCAGCGCCTGGGGCGGGGTGCGGCTGCTGGCGGGCTCCCCCTACCTGCTGGGTATCGCCGGCTATATCCTGCTCTACACTGCCACCTCCACCTTCCTGTACTTCGAGCAGGCCCACATCGTCGAGGGCGCCCTGGGCGACCCTGCCGACCGCACCGCCCTGTTCGCCGCCATGGACCTGGCGGTGAACACCCTCACCGTGGCCGTCCAGATCTTTTTAACCGGGCGCATCGTCACCGCCCTTGGGGTGGGGCTGACCCTGGCTTTGCTGCCGGCGCTGGTGGGCCTGGGATTCGCGGCGCTTGCCGTGGCCCCGGTTTTGGGGGTACTGGTGGTGGTCCAGGTGCTGCGCCGGGCGGCGGGTTACGCCCTGGCCCGGCCGGCGCGGGAGGTGCTGTTCACGGTGGTGGGCCGGGAGGCCCGCTACAAGGCCAAGAATGTCATCGACACCCTGGTCTACCGCGGCGGCGACGCCGTCACCGGCTGGGCCTTCGCCGGTTTGACCGGTCTGGGTCTAGGGCTGGCGGCCATCGCGGCGGTGGGCGTGCCGCTGGCCGGGATCTGGCTGGTGGTGGGGCTGGCCCTGGGCCGGCGCCAGGAAGCGCGGCGCCGGGCTGAAGGCGAGGAATCCGGGAGGGAGCCAACATGAATCAGCCATGGCGATTGACACGCCGCACCGCACTCAAGCTGCTTGGCCTGGGGGCCGGAGCCCTGGCCTGGCCCGGGGCATGGGCCAGGGTGCCCGAAGGGTCCATCCGCAAGCGCGCGGTTCCGTCGAGCGACGAGCAGGTCCCGGTGGTGGGAGTGGGCACGGCCCGGACCTTCGATGTGGGCCGGACCGAGGCCGAGCGCGAACCCCTGGCGGCGGTCCTGCGCCAGTTTTTCGACCACGGCGGCCGGGTCATTGATACCTCGCCCATGTACGGCCAAGCCGAGACGGTCATCGGCGACCTGCTGGCCCGCATCGACCACCCCGAGCCGTTCTACGCCACCAAGGTCTGGACCCGCGGCGAGCGGGCCGGCATCCGGCAGATGGAGCAATCCGCCGAGCGCCTGGGCACCGACGTCATCGATCTCATGCAGGTGCACAACCTGGTGGATTGGCAGACCCACCTGGACACCCTGGCCCGGTGGCAGGACGAGGGCCGCATCCGCTACGCGGGCATCACCCACTACGTGGTCTCGGCCTTCGACGACCTGGAGCGCATCATGAAGGCGCGGGACCTGGACTGGGTGCAGCTGCCGCTGTCCCTGGCCACCCCCGACGCCGCCGACCGCCTGCTGCCCCTGGCCGCCGACCGCGGCATCGCCGTGGTGGTCAACCGCCCCTTCGAGAACGGTCGCCTGTTCCGGCGGGTGGGTGACCGCGAGCTGCCCGGCTGGGCCGCCGAATTCGGGGCTGAGTCCTGGGCCCAGCTGTTCCTCAAGTACATCCTCAGCTATCCCGAAGTGACATGCGTCATACCGGCCACCTCCGATCCCGCGCACATGGCCGACGACATGCGCGCCGGTTACGGGCCGCTGCCGGACGCCGCCCAGCGCCGGCGCATGGAGAAGCTTTGGGCGGAGGTGGCCTGAGAGCAGGACCGTTACCTCGTCCCCGGCCGGCCGTGATAAATTCTGCCCTCCGCTAGCAAGTGCCGCGTCCACGCGCGGTCATCGGCTTGGAGAGATCGCCATGCAACCCCTGGTCGGCCTGATCATGGGCTCCCGCTCGGACTGGGAGACGCTGCAGCACACCGCCGAGACCCTGGAGAAGCTGGGGATCCCGCACGAGGTGAAGGTGGTCTCGGCCCACCGCACCCCGGACCTGCTGTTCGAGTACGCGGCGGAGGCCGAGGGGCGCGGGCTGGAGGTGCTGATCGCCGGGGCCGGCGGCGCCGCCCACCTGCCGGGCATGGCGGCCGCCAAGACGGCGCTTCCGGTGCTGGGCGTGCCGATGCCGTCCAAGGCCCTGAACGGCGTGGACTCGCTGCTGTCCATAGTCCAGATGCCCGCCGGGGTGCCGGTGGGCACCCTGGCCATCGGCCGCTCCGGAGCGATCAACGCCGGGCTGATGGCCGCCAGCATCCTCGGCAACGGCCACCCCGAGATCCGGCAGGCCCTGCACGCCTACCGCGCGGAGCAGACCGAGACCGTCCTGGACAACCCCGACCCCCGGGAGGGCGGCTGAGGTGCGCGTCGGCATCCTGGGAGGCGGCCAACTCGCCCGCATGCTGGCCCTGGCGGGTCATCCCCTGGGCCTGCATGTCACCGTCCTCGACCCCGGCGAGGCCCCCTGCGCCGCCGCGGTGGCCGGCCACATCCAGGCCGACTACGAGGACATGGCGGCCCTGGAGCGCCTGGCGGCGGCCTCGGACGTGGTGACCTACGAGTTCGAGCAGGTCCCGGAGGCCGCGGTGGCAGCCCTGGCCGATCGGGTGGCCGTCCATCCCCGCAGCGAGGCCCTGGGCACCGGCCGCGACCGCCTCCACGAGAAGAGCCTGTTCCGGGAGTTGGGGATCCCCACTGCGGGCTTCGCCGCGGTGGATTCGGAGGCCGATCTGGAATCGGCGGTGGCCGAGGTGGGCCTGCCCGCGGTATTGAAGACCCGTACCATGGGCTACGACGGCAAGGGCCAGGAGGTCCTGGAAGGGGAAGGGAACGTGCCCGGCGCCTGGGAGCGTCTGGGGCGGGTGCCGCTGATTCTGGAGGCCATGGTGGCCTTCGACCGCGAGGTGTCCCTGGTTGGCGTGCGCGGGAGCGACGGCGACTGCCGGTTCTACCCGGTGGCGGAGAACGTCCACCGCGACGGCATCCTTCGCGAATCGTTCCCCCGCCCCGGGGATCCGGCCCAGGTGGCCGCCGAGGCCAACGCCCGGACCCTACTGGAGCGGCTGGACTACGTCGGCGTCATCGCCCTGGAGATGTTCCAGGCCGGCGACCGCCTGCTGGCCAACGAGATGGCCCCCAGGGTCCACAACTCCGGGCACTGGACCATCGAGGGCGCCGAGACCAGCCAGTTCGCCAACCACATGCGCGGGGTGTGCGGCCTGCCCCTGGGAACCACCGAGGCGGTGGGCGGCAGCGCCATGATCAACCTCATCGGCGAGCTGCCTCCCACCAACGCCGTCCTCGCCGCCCCAGGGGCCCACCTCCACCTCTACGACAAGGGCCCCCGGCGGGGGCGCAAACTTGGTCACATCACCGTCCGCGCGGACGACGCCGAGCGGCTCCGGGAGCGCATCCAGGGCCTGAGCGCGGCCTTGGGCTAAGCCAGGGCTTCCGGCCCCGTCACTGACCCCTCCAGATCGTGAAGCAGGCCATTGTCCAGGCCGTAGACCCAGCCGTGGAGCTCGAGCTCTTGGCACCGCTGCCAGGCGTCGCGCACCACCTGGGTGCGGCAGACGTTGGCCAGCTGGGCCTGGACGTTGAGCTCGCATAGCCGGTCCACTCGCACCTTCTCGGGTAGGACCTCCAGCTCGCCGCGATGCTGGGCCGCCACGTCCCGGATCAGCTCCAGCCAGCCGCTGATGACGCCGGAACCCTCGCCTTCCAGCGCCGCCCGTACCCCCCGCAGCCGTAGTGGCCCGTGACGATGACGTGGCGGACCTGGAGCACGCCACGGCCTATTGCAGCACCGAGAGGTAGTTGAAGTCGTTGTGGGGGGCGAGGTTGGCCACGTTGCGGTGGACGAACACCTCCCCGGGCGGAAGATTGACGATCTGGTTGGCGGGTACCCGGCTGTCGGCGCAGCCGATCCACAGGTACTCCGGGCTCTGCTGGCGAGCCAGCTGGGGGAAGAAGTCGGGGTTCTCGGCCTGGACCGCCTCGGCCCACTGGCGGTTGTTGTCCAGCAGTTGCAGGATCCCTTCCATGGGGTGGCTCCTGGTCGGCTACAAGCGGGTGGTAATGGGCCTTGTTCGCACGGGGGTGCCCCGGCCCGCTGAGGGGTGAAACGCTCCGGGGGACCCCGTCCGGGCGCTCCCGGAGCGGCCAGACACCCCCAAGTCGCTATTCACCCCTCAATGGGCCGGGCTTCGGGGCCCCTTGCCGGCATCGCCGGTCCGGAGGCTAGGCTATCGGCCCGCGCGGATTTTACCGGTAAGGTGGAACCCAGTACCATTTCCATCAACCGGGAGCCGGCCATGCCCGACGGCGGCCTTCTCGGACTGCTCCTGCTCGGCTTCGGCCTGGGCCTGACCCACGCCTTCGACGCTGACCACATCATGGCCGTCACCTCCCTCGCCAGCCGCGAGTCCGGCTGGCGCCGCACCTTGCGCTTCTGCGGCGCCTGGGCCGTGGGTCACGGCCTGACCCTCCTCACCGTCGGCCTCATCGCCCTCGTTCTGGGCTGGCACCTGCCCGAGGCCCTCTACGGCACGGCCGAGCGCCTCGTGGGCGTCGTTCTGGTCGCCCTCGGCCTGTGGGTGTGGTGGGACCTGTGGCGGCGCCGGGTGCATCTTCGCTCCCACCGCCACGGCAACGTGACTCACGTCCACCTGGTGGAAGGGCACGGCGGCCGCCATCGGCGTTGGGCCGACCACAGCCCGGTCTTCGTGGGCGTCCTCCACGGCCTGGCCGGCGCCGCCCCGCTCATGGCCCTGCTGCCCTCCATCCAGGCCGGCAGCGCCTGGTTGGGACTGGCCTACCTGCTGGTGTTCTCGGTCGGGGTGCTGGTGAGCATGGCCGGGTTCGGTGTGGCTTTCGGCACCCTGCAGGACTGGGTGGCGCGGCGGGGGAGTGGGCTGATGAACGGGCTGCGGTTCGTGGTGGGCGGGCTGGCCATCGGTCTCGGCGGGCTGTGGCTGGCCGGAGTGGCTTGAGCCGGAAAGTCCGGGCCTGTTCCGGGTTATTTGGGTGGGGCCGGCATCGCCATCACGGATCGCGGCAAATCGATCTGCTCTTCGGGCCTACCATGGGCCCGCCGGATGTTGACCTCCTTGATGCCCATGTACAGGTACCAGGTTTGGGGACGCCGATGGTGCGGCGGGTCGAAGACTTGGGGGTCCAGGATGGCCAGGTTGCGGCCCGCACTCCATCCCCGTGAATCGGTCTCTGGGTCGCGAGCCGATTCGTAGCGGATAATCTCGACGTCGCTTTCCACCGCCCGCTCGGCCAGCCGTTGCGTGGCGCTGTAATCTCCCGGAGCCACCCAGTAAGCCCGCAGGCTCGCCAGCTCGCCATCGGTCAGATCCAGGCCTCGGCCGGCCCGGTAGCCGGCCGCGAAAACGGTCAGGGACAGCTCCCCCGCGGGGAGGTCGGTAGCGGGGGATTCGGCGAAGAACCGGTAGCGGTGGAAGGCCAGCTCGATCAGCGCCGTCCGGGGACGCTCCGCGCCGTAGAAGACCCCGTAGGGGGCGTAGGGTCGGCGGAAACGGCTGCCGCCCCGCTTGGGCGGCTCATAGCGGAAAGGGGTTTTCAGGAGGTAGTCCAGCTGCTCTGCCTCGGGGCGATACTTCGGCTTGACCCCCTCCAGGAGCTCTTCCAAGCGCGCCTGATCGGCGTGACTTCCGACCAGCTCGCGGGTTAGCGCGTAATGCTGGGTCTCCACGGCCCGCCAGGTCCAGCCCGACAGCGGCCGCATCTCCCGGGAGATATCCCCGGGAGAGGGCATCCGCATCAGGCCACCCCGCGGTGGGCGTCGAGGTAATTGGCCACTTCGGTGATCCCGGTGACTTCATACAATCGCTCCAGCGGTAGGCCGCCCAGACCCTCGTTGGGGTTCCGGAGCCATTGTTGCATCACTCGCTTGTCACCGCCGGCGATTGCCCCCAGAGAGCGATAGACCCGAATCAGCAGCAGCCCCAGCTCCCATTGCTTGGTCCCGGGATCCAAATGTGTTTCTCCCCGTTTTAGGCGGGAAACAGTGGAGGCGCTGGTACCGAGGATGCGGGCCAGCTGACTGTTGGTAAGGTCCAAGGTCTGGGCAGCGGTGATGACGGCCTCGGAGACGATGCGGCGGTCGTTTCCATGCTGCTCCGGCGCGGTTACCGCCATTTTTACCTCCTCCCGGGCGCCTCTCTTTTGTCATGAGAAAATAATGCCTCCTTTTCGTTCCTCTGACAACAATTGGCCGGCCTGCCCCGGCCTCCCGGTTCCCATAGGGCCATCAATCCAATGAGGTGCAAGTACTAAAAAGAACAGAAGAAAAGTCACCCGATGCGCCCGGGGCCGGAGGCAATGAGCGACTAAGGGATGCCCGCAGGGCAGGGTTGTGCGCCTTCGGCGCCCCCGCGAAGCCCTTTAGGCCGGCGTAACTGAGCCGCGGTCCCCGGAGCGGTTTGCCTTCGGCCCCGGGCGACCACTCGGACAAAACTTCTGTTCCCCTTAGTAACCACCAAAGGGATCAGACTTCCTTGGCCGCTTACCCGATCTGCTCGCGCAGGGTGTCGGCGCGGGTGCGCACCTTCTGAACCAGGTTGTCGGTGATCTTCTCGGCCTCCTGGAAGACCTGCCGGGCCTGCTGCTGGGCTTCGTCGCCCTCCAGCTTGGAGGCGGCCTGCTGCGCCTGCTCCCGGATGGCGCCCAGGAAGTTGTCCGCCTGCTGTTTGGGCATCTGTGCCAGCCAGCTCGCCATCATCATCTCCAGGGCGAATTCGTGGGCCGAGATCATGCCGTAGGCCTTGATGAGATCCTCATCCATGGGGGTAGCCTCCAGAGGGGAAATGGGGCGCGGGATGCTAACACGGCCCCTCCGATGTTCCGGTTTTGCGCTCAAGCTGGCTTTTAGGGCCCCTCCCTCGCCGTTGACCCCTCCCCCCAAGCCCCTTAACCTGTTTAGCTTTCCGGTAGTTCCTGCCGGGAAGGCCCTTTCTCCCCCCAGGTGCCCCGTGCCCAACGGCCGGGGTGAAACGGGAAGTCCGGACGGCCCGCGGGCCGAACCGGCGCTGCCCCCGCAACGGTAAGCGAGTGTGGGGCGGTCTTTGGCCACTGTCCCGCCCCTGGATCACTACCTGTCGGTGCCGATTGGCGGCATCGCGAGGGATCCAGGAGCGGGATGGGAAGGCGACCGCCCGGCGGCCCCGCCGCCAGCTCGTCAGCCCGGAGACCGGCCTGGAGCGGTTTGACCCACGGCGTCGCGGGGCGCGACGTGCGGGGGCCGGCCCTTAGGCCCGCTTGCCCGCCACTGTATCCCCCGCGCTGCCCGGAATCGCCCGACCCTGGAACCGGTGCAGCGGAGCTTCCATGACTGTCCCTAATGCGGCGCGGCGCGCCGCCCCCAATACGATCCTGCTGTTATCCCTGGTCCTGGCCCTGCTCTGGCCCGCCGCCTCCGTCCAGGCGGCCAAGCTGGTGGGCGTGATTTCCGAGCGCTCGGCGGCCGTTGCCGCCGGCGGGGCCCACCGCTATCTGGCCGATAATCCCGACCACCAGGTGGTGCTGCGCACGCCTGCCCAGCTGAGCGATCTCTCGGACGACCGGGTCGCTAAGCTGTGGGCCGATGCCGACGCCGTGCTCATGGCCGGGGTGTTCGGCGATGCCGCCTCCCGCCTGGAGCGCCTGCTGCGCCAATCCCCGCCGCCGGAGGGCGCGCCGGTGCTGGTGGTCAGCAGCACCCGCTCGCTGGTGCGGCAATCGCGCTTCGATGGCGGGCGGCCCCTGGCCGATCTCGGCGGTGATGCCGAGGCGGTGATCGGGGCGGACCCCGGGGCCGATGCGGATCCGCTGGCCTTCATGAAGGACCTGGCCGCCAAGCACCCGGAGCAGGCCCAATGGCTGCGGGGCCGGGCCTACTGGCGCGGTCGCGGTGCCGACAACGCGGCCAACCTCATGGCCTGGCTGCTGAGCCAGGGGGGCGTCGATGTGGCCGCGGGACCACCGCAGCCGGCGGCGCCCCTGCGCTACTACTGCGACGGCGAGGTGGTGGCCGCCGATGAGCTGGACCTGCCCGAGGGCGAGCCGGCGGTGGCGGTGCTGGCCTACGACGACGGCGACCAGGCGGGCAAGCGGCGCCTGGTGGACGGGCTTTGCTCCGAGGTTAGGTCGCAGGGGCCGGCTTGCTTCGCGGTGCTGGCGCGCTGGGGCACGGCCAGCCGCCAGGCCGTGCAGCGTCTGGGGGAAGTCAGCAAACCGGCGGATCTGGGCGCGGTGATCAGCCTGCAGGATTTCGTGGTGGGCGGCGGCGAGGGCCGCGAGGCGGTAACCGAGGCCCTGGAGGACCTGGACGTGCCCGTGCTCAAGGGCATCCGCCTCACCGACCGTACCCGTGGCGAGTGGCGGATGTCCGCCGACGGGCTGCCCCAGGATTCCATCCACTACCGGGTGGGCATGCCGGAGCTGCAGGGGGTGAGCCAGCCGCTGGTGGTGGCGGCGGCGGAGCCGGCCCACACCGATCCGGAGACGGGGCTGCGCTTTGCCACCACCCGCCCGGTGGCGCGGGAGGTGACCGCCATCGCCGAGCGCGCCGCCAACTGGATCGCCCTCCGAAGCACACCGAACAGCGACAAGCGCGTCGGCATCCTCTACTACAACCATCCCCCGGGCCGGCACAACATCGGTGCCGACAACCTGGATGTGCCGCGCTCGCTCATGCGCATCCTGCGCAACCTTAAAGAGGCTGGCTATCGCACCGGCGAGCTGCCCGAATCCCCCGAGGCCCTGCTGGAGCGGCTGCAGGAGCGCGGTGTAAACCTGCCCGAGAACCGTGCCGAGCTGAAGCGCCTGCACGGCAAGGTGCCCACTCTGTCGGCGGATGCCTACCGGGAATGGTTCGCCACCCTGCCGAAGGCCATCCGCGCCGAGATGGCCGATGGCCCGCTGGGCTACCTGCACGAAACCCTGCACGAGGCGGAGGCCGCCGGCCGGATGGACCTGGGCCGGGACCTGCTGGAGCGCATGCACGGCGATCTGCGCCACCTGGTGGAGGGGGCCGACCATCCCTCGGCCGGTCGGGCCCGGGACCTGCTGGACCAGCTGCGCGCCGAGTACGAGGCCCTGCTCGCCGAGGAGGCCGACGCCAGCTGGGATAAGGCGAAGAAGCTGGTGAACGGCTTGCGCGATACCGGCATCGAGGGCCTGCACGGCTGGGGCGAGGCCCCGGGCCGGGTCATGGTCGACGACGGCGACATGCTGCTGCCGGGCCTGCGTTTCGGCAATGTCTGGATCGGGCCGCAGCCGCCGCGCGGCTGGGAGGTGAATGAGGAGCTGCTGCACGCCAATCTGGCCGTGCCGCCGCCGCACCAGTACCTGGGCTACTACCACTGGCTCAAGGCGGACTTCGGCGCCGACGCCCTGGTCCACCTGGGCCGGCACTCCACCTACGAGTTCCTCCCGCGGCGCCGGGTGGGGCTCACCGACACCGACTACCCGCGGCTCATCGCCGGCGATCTCCCCGGGATCTATCCCTACATCGTGGACGGCGTGGGCGAGGGCCTGCAGGCCAAGCGCCGCGGCCTGACGGTGATGGTGGACCACCTGACGCCGCCGCTGTCCACCACGCCGCTGTACGACCAGCTCCTGGAGCTGCGCGGTCTGGTGGAGAGCTTCGAGTCGGCCGAGGGCCAGGGCAATACCCCCGCCCGCGAGCGGGCCCTGGACCGCATCCGCGACAAGATCGCCGAGCTGGACATGGCCTCGGAGCTGGAGTCGGAGCTGCGCGCCGAGCGGGGCAATCCCGAGCTCAGCCTGGACGAGGTGGGCGGGGACCTCCTGGTGCATGAGGTGGGCCACCACCTCACCGAGATGCAGGAGGAGTTCATGCCCCGGGGCCTGCATATCTTCGGCGGCGAGTGGAGCGCCGAGGAGCAGCAGATGATGCTGGAGTCCATGGCCGGTGACGGTGCCATCAAGGACCGCTGGCGCCAGGCCCTGGCTGCCTCACCCGGCCGCGAGATGGCCGGGCTGATGGCCGGACTGGATGGCCGGTTCATAGAGCCCGGGAAGGGCAACGACCCCATCCGCACCCCCGAGGTGCTGCCCACCGGCCGCAACTTCTTCGGACTCAACGGCAACCTGCTGCCCAGTCGGGTGGGCTGGGAGATGGGGGCCCGCATGGCCGCCGACGCCCGCAACGAGGACAGCGAAGGCCCGCCCGAGGGCAGCGAGGCGGTGGTGCTGTGGGCCTCGGACACCGTGCGCGACGAGGGCGCCATGGTCGCCTTCGGCATGGACATGCTGGGCATCAAACCGGGTTGGAACAGCCGCGGCATCGTCGAGGGCATCGAGCGCCAACCCCTGGAGGACGGCCGCTACCGCCGCGATGTGGTGTTCACCACTTCGGGCCTGTTCCGCGACCTCTACGGCCAGCTCAACGGCTGGCTGGACAAGGCCGTGCGCCTGGCCCTGGACGGCGCCAGCCAGACCATCCGGGAGAAGCATCCTGAGCTGACCCCGGCGCTGGAGGCGGCCCTGAAGCCCCTGGGCGAGCTGCGCAACGCCGGCACGGAGTCCCTGGAGCGCAACCTCGTGGCCGCCCACTGGGTAGCCGACGCCCGGCGGGCCGTAGACAATGGTGCCAAACCGGCGGAAGCCGGCAAGGACGCCATCTACCGCGTCTACGGCGACGCCCCCGGCAGCTACGGCGCCGGTGTCAACCGCATGGCCGAGCGCTCCGGCTCCTGGAAGGAGCGCGGTCAGATCGCGGACGCCTACATGCACCGCATGGGCCACGTCTATGGCGCCGACGCCGGCGGCGGCTCCGCCCACGACGGCCTGAAGCGCAATCTGGGCCGGGTGGAGCGCACCTACCTGGGGCGCGCCTCCAACCTCTACGGCCTGCTGGACAACAACGACGCCTTCGACTACCTGGGCGGGCTGTCCATGGCCGTGGAGAAGGTTGCCGGCAGCGCCCCCGATAACCGCATCATTGATCACTCCGACCCCGACGACCCGCAGATGCAGCCCCTGCAAAGCGCCCTGCTGCAGGAGCTGCGCGGCCGCTACCTCAACCCCGCCTGGCTCAAGGGGCAGATGGACCACGGCTACAGCGGCGCCCGCACCATGGGCTCCAAGTTCATGGAGTACCTGTGGGGCTGGCAGGTCACCAACCCGGCGGTGATCGAGGACTGGGTATGGCAGGAGGTGAAGTCGGTCTACATCGACGACAAGCACGACCTGCAGCTCGACGAATTCCTGGCCGAGGGGAACCGGGCCCACGTGCGAACCAACATGCTTGCCATCATGAACGTGGCCATCCAGAAAGAGTTCTGGGACGCCTCCAAAGCGACCCAGCAGGAGCTGGCCAAGAAGCTGGCGGAGGCGGTGGTGGCGAACGGCCTGCCAGGCTCCGGCCACACCCGGCCCAAGCACCCGGTGTTCGACCACGTCAAAGCCCAGATCGGGGACAAGCTGGCGAAAGCCCTTGACCAGAAGCTGCAGGCGGCCGGCGGCAAGCAGCCGCAGGGGCAGGAGTCGGCGGTGCGCTCGGTGACCGAGGTCAAACAGGCCCCGGAAGCCGCTTCGGCCCATTCGAAAGATGTAGGAGCGGCGGCCACCGCCGCGACCGAGCAGCCCGCCAAGCCGAACAAGGCCGAGTCCTCGAAAAAACCTGAGGCGAAACAGAAAAAGCCGCAGGAAAAAGCCCGCCAATCGGACCAGCCCGCCCGGGGAAACCGCTGGCCCTGGTTCGTCTGGGCCATGGGCGGCCTGGCCGGGCTGGTGCTGATCGCCGGCTTCGCCAACGGCCTACGCAGCGGAGGCAACTATGTTTGAAGGCGTCCTGGTGCAGTGGATCCACGCCGGGGTGAGCTGGCTGCTGGAGCCCGTGCTCGCCGCCCTGGCCGCCCTGGTGGCCCTGGCCGTGTGGGAGGTGGGTCAGACCCTGGGCGAGGGCCTGGGCGGCATCCGCCGCCTGCGCCTCTCGGGCGACGGTCAGGCGGCGGGCCGGCTGGGTCGGCGCCGGATCGAGCGGGCCGATCTCATCGCCCGGGTGGGGCCCATGCTCGGCCTCATGGGCACCCTCATCCCACTGGGTCCCGGGCTGGCCGCCATGGGCCGGGGCGAGCTTCAG
Source organism: Thiohalorhabdus sp. (assembly GCF_036628635.1). GTDB lineage: Bacteria > Pseudomonadota > Gammaproteobacteria > Thiohalorhabdales > Thiohalorhabdaceae > Thiohalorhabdus. The sequence goes on from NZ_JAZKRM010000003.1 coordinate 125,422, forward strand.
ACCCTGGCCCAGGCGGTGACGGTGGCCTTCGACACCACCGTCATGGGCCTTCTGGTGGGCATCATCGGCTTCGTCCTCGGCCGCGTGCGCCGGCGCTGGTACGATTCGCTGCTCGATGCCATGGAGGCCGGCGATGGCCGGGCGTGACTGGAGTCGGGGGCGCTTCGACGAAGCCGATGCCGAGCCCATGGGCCCCATGGCCAACCTGGTGGACATCATGCTGGTCTTCGCCGTGGGCCTCATCGCCGCCCTGGCCGCCAGCCAGGGCGGCCAGCAGTCGCCCCTGGAAGACCTGTCGCGGCAGGAGGTGACCAAGGGCAAGGAACTGCCCGAGGTGCCCGAGGGGGTGGGCGGTGCCGGCTCCGGCTACGAGCCCATGGGTGAGGTGTACCGGGATCCGGAGTCCGGCAAGCTGATCATGATCGAGGGCGGCGACGACTAGAAAGAGGCTGCATCGCCGTCCGTCGTTTTTTCCTCCGACCACAAGGACCCCATCGATGAGCGAGGGGCAGAGCGACGACCGCTACAGCGAGCGCATGCAGAAGAAGAAGGCGATCATGGACGCCCGCATCCGCGACGCCAGCGACGAGCGCGGCGTCATCATCGTCAACACGGGCACCGGCAAGGGCAAGAGCAGCGCCGGCTTCGGCATGGTGGCGCGGGCCCTGGGCCACGGCCAGAAGGCGGGCGTGGTCCAGTTCATCAAGGGTAAGTTCGCCACCGGCGAGGAGGCCTTCTTCCGCCAGTTTGATAAGGTCACCTACCACGTCATGGGCGAGGGCTACACCTGGGAGACTCAGGACCGCAGCCGCGACGTGGAGATGGCCGGGGCCGCCTGGGAGCAGGCCCGGGCACTGCTAGGCGACGACTCGGTGGACCTGGTGCTGCTCGACGAGCTCAACATCGCCCTGAAGAAGGAATTTTTGGACCTGCCCACGGTTCTGGAGGATCTGGCCAACCGCCCGCCCGGGCAGCATGTCGTCATCACCGGCCGCGGCGCGCCGCAGGACCTCATGGAGGTGGCGGACACGGTCACCGACATGGGCAAGAACAAGCATGCCTTCGATGCCGGCGTTAAGGCCCAGCAGGGGGTGGAACTGTGAGCGCTACCTGTCCGGCGGTGTTTATCGCCGCTCCGGCCTCGGGGCAGGGCAAGACCACCGTTAGCGCAGCCGTGGCCCGCTATCACCGGGACCAGGGCCTGGATGTGCGGGTGTTCAAGATGGGCCCGGACTTCCTGGATCCCATGATCCTCGAGCAGGCCTGCGGCCACCCGGTGGACCCGCTCCACCTGTGGATGGTGGGCGCCGACGAGTGCCGCGCCATGCTGCATGGGGCCGCCGAGAAGGCCGATCTGATCCTGGTGGAGGGCTCCATGGGGCTGTTCGACGGCGACCCCTCCGGCGCCGATCTGGCCGAGCGCTTCGGCCTGCCGGTGCTGGGTCTGATCGACGCCAGCGGCATGGCCCAGACCTTCGCCGCCGTGGCCAACGGTCTGGCCTCCTGGCGCCCCGGGCTGCCCTTCGCCGGGGTCATCGCCAATCGCGTGGGCAGCGCCGGGCACGGCCGCATGCTGGGGGCGGCCCTGCCGGAGGGCATCCGCTACTTCGGCGCCCTGCCGCGCAACGAGGCGGTTGGCCTGCCCGACCGCCACCTGGGCCTGGTCCAGGCCGAGGAGATCGACGATCTGGAGCAGCGTCTGGCGGCGGCCGCCGAGGCCGTCGGCGAGGCGGGAGTGACCGGCCTACCCGAGCCCGTGGCCTTCGACGCGGGTGAGCTGCCGGAACCGGAGAAGGAACTGGCCGGGGTGCGGGTGGCGATCGCCCGCGACGCCGCCTTCGCCTTCCTCTATCCCGGCAACCTGCGGCTGTTGGCGGCCATGGGGGCCGAGCCGGTGTTCTTCTCGCCCCTGGCTGGCGATCGCCTCCCCGAGGCGGAGGCGGTGTGGCTGCCGGGCGGCTATCCCGAGCTGCACCTGGACGCCCTCGCCGCCAATGAGGCTCTGAAGGCCGATCTGGCCGCCCATCACGACGCCGGCCGGCCCATCCTGGCCGAGTGCGGCGGCTTCCTCTATCTGCTGGAGGACCTGGCCGATGTCGCCGGCCACAGCGCCTCTATGGCCGGGCTACTGCCGGGGCGGGCGCAGCTGGCGGAGCGGGTGCAGGGCATCGGCCTGCAGGCCGCGCCCCTGCCGGAGGGCGAGATCCGGGGCCACACCTTCCATCACAGCCGCGCCGAGGTGGCTCTTGAGCCCATCGCCCACGGCATCCGCGCCCGGGATCGCGGCAGCGCCGCGGAGGCCGTCTACCGCCGCGGGCGGCTAACCGCCACCTACCTTCACGCCTGGTTCCCGTCCAACCCCGAAGCGGTGGCGGAGCTGTTCCGGCCATGAGCCCACCCGGGGCGTCCATGGGGTCGATCCCTTCCCGCTTCGCCCGCGAGGATCCGGCAGCGCGTGCCGGCCGGGTGGACCTGGTGGGGGCCGGCCCCGGCGATCCGGGCCTACTCACCCTGGACGCCGCCATGGCCCTGGAGCGGGCGGAGGTGCTGCTCCACGATCGGCTGATTCCGGAATCCATCCTGGCCATGGCCAATCCGGAGGCCGAGCGGGTCTACGTGGGCAAGGCCCGGGCCAACCACCACTACCGCCAGGCCGACCTCAACGGCCTGATGGTGGCCCGGGCCCGGGACGGGCGCTATGTGGTGCGACTCAAGGGCGGCGATCCCTTCGTCTTCGGCCGCGGCGGCGAGGAGGCCGAGGCCCTGGTCGCCGAGGGCGTCCCGGTGCGGGTCATTCCCGGCGTCACCGCCGCCGGGGGCTGCGCCGCCTACGCCGGCATCCCGCTCACCCACCGCGACCATGCCTACCGCTGCCAGTTCGTCACCGCCCACCGCCGCGGCGGCGGCACCGAGCTGGACTGGGCGGCCCTGGTGCAGCCGCAGCAGACCCTGGTGGTCTACATGGGCCTGAACGGCCTGGACCGGGTGTGCGCCGAAATGGTGACAGCCGGGGCACCGGCGACCATGCCTGGTGCCCTGGTGGAGCAGGGCACCCTGGATGCCCAGCGGGTAATCACCGGCACCCTGGCCGATCTCCCCGAGCGGGTTTCGGACTCGGCGATCCAGTCGCCGGCCCTGCTCATCGTCGGCGAGGTGGTCCGCCTGCACGAAACCATCGCGCCGGAGCGGGACGGCTCCGACGCCGAGAGGGTCCGGGATGGCTGAGGAGACGCCCCAAGCTGGCACCATGCGCCCGGAGAGCCGCGAAGGCGGCGGTCCCCTGCGCACCGGCCTGACCACCGGGGCCTGCGCCACGGCGGGCGCCGTGTCGGCGGCGCGTCGGGCCCTGGGCGCTCCGCCAACGGACTCGGTTCCCCTGACCCTGCCGCGAGGCGAGGCGGTGACCTTGCCCCTCCACGACCGACAGGCCTGGGACCAGGGGGCGGAGGCGGGCGTGATCAAGGACGCCGGCGATGATCCCGACGCCACCCACGGCGCCCGAGTCTGGGTCCGGGTGGTGCCCGTGGCGGCGGCAGGGGTGGCCTTCCACGCCGGGGACGGCGTGGGCACGGTGACGCGCACCGGGCTGCCGGTGCCCCCGGGCGAGCCGGCCATCAATCCGGTGCCGCGGCGGATGATCGCCGACCATTTGACGGCGGTGGCGGCGGAGCTGGGCCATACCGGCGGCTTCGAGGTCACGGTGGGCGTGGACGGCGGCGAGCGCATCGCCGCCCGCACCATGAACCCGCGGCTGGGGATCGAGGGCGGCATCTCCATCCTGGGCACTACCGGGATCGTCCGGCCCTTCTCCTGCAGCGCCTACATCGCCTCCATCCACCAGGCCATCGACGTGGCCCGGGCCAACGGCCTGGAGCAGGTGGCCTGCTGCACCGGGGGCACCAGCGAGGCGGCGGCACGGGCCCGCTACGGCCTGGACGACATGGCCCTCATCGAGATGGGCGACCTGTTCGGCGCCGCCCTCAAGTACCTGAGCAAGCACCCCGTAACAGGCGTGGCCCTGGTGGCGGGCTTCGGCAAGCTTTCCAAGTTCGCCCGGGGCCATCTGGACACCCACAGCCGCCAGTGCGCCATCGATATGCCTGGCCTCGCCGCCGAAGCGCGGGGGCTGGGAGCTACCGAGGCCACCGCCGACCGGATCGAGGCCGCCAACACCAGCCTGGAGGCCCTGGCGAACGCGCAGGAGGCCGGTTTGTCCTTGGCCGACCGCGTCTGCGCCCGGGCCTGGGATCAGGCGGAGCGCCTGCTGCCCGCCCATACCGATCTGGCGGTCTGCGCGGTGGATCGTCAGGGCGAGGTCGCGGCGCAGGCGGCCGGGGTTACGGGGGCCTGGCCGTGAGCCATCCCGCCATCACCCTGGAAGGCGTTGCCAAGCGCTATGCCGGCGGCCGGGTGGGCCTGGACGGCGTCGACCTGGGCGTGGCCGACGGCAGCTTTTTCGGGCTCCTTGGCCCCAACGGCGCCGGCAAGACCACCGTAATCGGCCTGCTCACCTCCCTGGTGCGCCCGGACGCGGGCCGGGTCCGGGTTTTCGGCCACGACCTGGACGGCGAGGCGGTTGCGGCCAAGGCGTGCCTGGGCGTGGTGCCCCAGGAGGTGAACTTCAACAGCTTCGAGCCAGTGGCCGAGATCGTCGAGACCCAGGCCGCCTACTACGGCCTGTCGCCCCGCCGGGCCCGGCAGCGGGCCGGCGAGGTGCTGGCCCAGGTGGGCCTGGCCGACCGCCGCCACCAGACGGCCTGGGGGCTGTCCGGGGGGCTCAAGCGCCGCCTCATGATCGCCCGCGCCCTGGTGCACCAGCCCCGGTTGCTGCTCCTCGACGAGCCCACCGCCGGGGTGGACCTGGAGGCCCGCCACGCCACCTGGGACCTGATGCGGCAGCTCAACGGCAGCGGGGTCACCATCCTGCTGACCACCCATTACCTGGAGGAGGCCGAAGCCCTGTGTGATGAGCTGGCCATCCTGGACCAGGGCCGCATCCTGGCCGGCGGCGGTACCGCGGCCATGCTGCACGGCCTGCGCCATCAGACCCTGGTGCTGGAGCTGGCGGCACCGGTGGCGGCGGTCCCCGACCTGGCGCCGGCCATTGTTCATTGCCCGGACGCCTGGACCCTGGAGGTGGAGATCCCCGAGACGGATAGCGTCAATGCCCTCTTCGCCCGCCTTTCCCGGGCCGGTCTGCAGGTGGCGGCCCTGCGCAACAAGCAGAACCGGCTGGAGTCACTGTTCCTCCAGCTGGTGGGCCGGGGCGGCCGGGAGGCGGCGCTGTGAGGGCGGTGCGCTACTGGTACGCCTACCGGGGGCTGGTGGTGAAGCAGACCCGGCGCTTTCTGCGCGCCTGGGTCCAGAATCTGCTGCCGTCGGTGGTCACTGCGGCGCTGTTCCTGGTCATCTTCGGCCACCTGGTGGGCCGCGAGCTGGAGGGCA
>NZ_JAZKRM010000004.1:0-107395 GCF_036628635.1 Thiohalorhabdus sp.
CGGGGAAGATGGGGCGGACCGCGTTGGGGCCGGGGAGGAAAATGCCTATTGGCGATCCGGGTCGGGGCTGGTAGCCCCTCCCACAAGCACCCTCCCTGAATGAGGCGGATAGCCAATAGCTACCTTATCCGGTCCCCCCGATCCGGGCCATACTGCCTATTGCGGGCCGAGGTACGAAACAAGGAAGCGTCCCGGGGCGACTCAGACCATGCAGCGCAAAACCGCCCACCAGCTCATCGCCGACACTCGCCACCTGGTCGGCCAGGCGCTGACCCTCCAGATCCTAGACCCCGCCACCGACGCGCTCACCGCCCGCCGCGTCCGGATCGTGGCCAACGACGTCATCGTCAATCTCAAGCTCCCGGAGGCCGGGCGCGTCTGCCTGGACGTCTACGCCCGCTGTGAGGACCCGGAAACGGGCGAGGTATTGCACCTGAGCCTGGACAAGCTGAACAAGCAACGGGGCTGAAGGGCTATGCCCCGCAACCGACCGCATCCCGCCCGAAGGAACCACCCCGGACATCCCCCCGCCGTAACGTGCTATCTTTGCCCGCCGAACCGGCGGATAGGACCTAGGAGGGGTCGATGACCTGGTACGAGGCAGTGGCGCTGCGCATCCAGCAGCCCCTGGAGAAGGCGGGCATCGCCACCCAGAACCGGCAGTTCCTGCTGTTCTTCTCCTTTCTGTTCGTCTACATCGCCGCCTGGGCGGTGGTGATCTTCACCAGCATTGACGACTACCGCCCGGAGGTGGCCACGGCCTGGGAGCTGCAGGCGGCGGTGCACGAGGCCCTTGGGTCCGGAGCCGAAGCCGGCAGCGCCGGCGTGGACGGGCTGCTCGATACCCTGCGCGCCAGCCCCGAAGCCTCCGCCGGTCCGTCCGGCCGGGCCCTGCAGAAGCTGGGCACGGCCTGGGCGGATTACCGCGCTGCCCCCGGCGCCGAGGCCCGCGCCAGGGTGCTGACCGCCCTGCACGACCTCACCGGTTCGCTGCGGGCGGCCCGCAGCGCCAGCCTGGACGGCCTTCACCGGGACATGATCTGGATGGTGGTGGGGGCACTGGTCATCATCCTGCTGATGCAGTGGGTGGGCATCCGCTCCTTCATGACCGCCGTGGACCGGGTCCGCCAGGCGTTGGGGCAGGTGGCCCGGGGCGATTTCGGTCAGGAGCTGCCGGCCCGGGTCCAGAGCGACGAGATCGGCGCCATGGTGGCCGCCTACAACCGCCTCATCGCCAACCAGGGCGACACCCTGGGCCGGGTCCAGGACCAGGCCGGCAACCTGGAAGCCACCAGCACCACCATGGCCGGGGCGAGCGAGACCATCGCCGGCTCGGCCGAACAGGCCTCGACGGAGGTCAAGGAGGTGGCCCATTCCGCCGGCGAGGTGGAGCGGGTGGTGCAGGAGGTGGCGGCGAACACCCAGACCGTTTCCGCCAGCGCCTCGGAGGCCAGCTCCCGGGCGGGCGAGGGGCGCACCGCCCTGGGCGGGGCCAGCCGCCAGATCGGCGAGCTGCAGCAGGCCACCAGCCAGGTCGAGTCGCTCACGGGGACCATCCAGGCCATCGCCAGCAAGACCGACCTGCTGGCACTCAACGCCGCCATCGAGGCGGCCAATGCCGGCGAGGCCGGCACCGGGTTCGCCGTGGTGGCCGACGAGGTGCGCAAGCTCGCGGAGCAGACCGGCCAGGTCTCCACCGAGATCCAGTCGGTCATCGGCCGGCTGGCCGATGAGGCCAGCGACGCCGTTACCCAGGTAGGTCAAGTGGAGACCGCTTTCGACACCATCGAGGAAGCCATCACCGAGACCGACCGCATGGCGAACCAGATAGCCTCGGCGGCGGAGGAGCTCGCGGCGACCATGGGCGAGACCCGCCGCCACGTGGACGAGGTGGCCGAGAAGGTGGGCGAGGTCTCCGGCGAGAGCCAGCGCATCGAGACGGTGGGCCAGCAGCTCCAGGAGGCCGCCGGCGAGCTGGGCCAGACGGTGCAGCAGTACCGCCTGCGCCCAAGCAGCGGTTGACCGGACCTTTCCCGTTGCGCAGGAGCCACTCCTCATGAGCCGCGAGCAGCGGTCCTCCCCTTACGGCTTCTGGCAGCGGCTCGGCTTGCGCAAGGGGCTGGCGGTGGACATGGCGGCCTGGCCCCGGGTCTGGCGCTCACCGGCTGGATGTTCCACGTGGCCATGGTGCTGGTGGCGGCGGCCACCACCGTCCAGGCCCGCGCCCCCGCCCACCGGCAGCGCCGGACCGGGGCCCGGGCCGCCATCGACAGGCACATCGAGCAGTTCCTGGGGGTGCTCAAGGCCGATTACTGCCGCGGCAACCACTACGGTCGCCAGGGGCTGGAGAGCAGCTGGCGCTGGCGCAACGCCCTGGCCAGCCGGGCGACCCGGGTCCGGGGCGCTCTGGCGGCGGAGGACCGGGTGGCCTCGGAGGCGGAGGGGCGCCGGATGCTGGCCCTGCGCATCGCGGAGGCGGTGACCGCCGACCCCCACCGGGTCTTCGACAGCCCGCAGCCGCCCCGGTCCGACCTCGGGCACTCCTGCCGGCTGATGCTGGAGGAGTACGGATGGACGGTGGTGGCGCCGCCGCCGGAGTGCTTGCGGACAGTGGACCTTCCCACCGACAGCAGCGGCACGGCGGCCTTCCTGCGCCCCGAGCTGATCAGCCAGCCGCCGTCGCAGTCGGCGGTGGACGGCTTCGCCGGCGAGGTGGCGGGCGCCGTCTCTGGTTAAGCCACCCAGGACCGCCACCCGGGGCCGACTTCACCGCCCCTTGCGGCTTCAGGGCTTGGGCGCCACGGTAGCCGTCACGAGTCCGGTCGGGCTCCACCAATAACCGGGAGAAGGCGCCATCCGAGCGAGACCGAACCGCCCGCAGCGCCCCAGAGGAGCAACCGTGGCCCTAAGCGACTTACCCCATTGGCTCACGCTGATGCGGGGCGCCTTCCGCGACGTGGCCACGGCCGGCCACCATTCGGCCGACTTCCATTTCTATCGGGGCGGCCACCTGCTGTTGCGGGTGCGCATCTTCGCCCTGCTGTTCGCCGTGGCCACGCCGTTGTGGATCCCCGTGGCCATGTGGCTGCTGCCGGGGGAAGGGCTCTTCGCCATGGGCGTGGGCCGGGTAGTGGCCGGGGTGGCCTTCCTGGGCGTGGCGCTGCTGTGGCCGACCCAGCGCTCGCGGCTGAACGGGATTGCCGGGTTATGGGCGCTGGTGATCATCCTGCTGGCCTTTCACCTCTACGCCCAGATCCTGGTGGGCGGCACCATGGCCCAGCCGGGCCTGATCGGCTACACCACCCTGCCGCTTTTCCTGGTGGCCTGCACCGCCCTATTCCCGCTGACCACGCTGGAGAGCCTGCCCCTGCTGGCGGTGATCATCGGCCTGGAAGGGCTGACGGTGGCCCAGAACCGCGACCTGCTGGGCGAGGCCTCCATGGGCATGCTGTGGGTCACGCTGCTGATGGGGGGCTTCGCGCTGGTGGCCCAGGCCGTCCACCTCTACATCCTGATGCTACTGCACCGGCAGGCCAGCCTCGATCCCCTGACCGGCCTGCTCAACCGCGGTGCGCTGTTCCGCCGCATCCGGGAGGACCTGACGGCGGGGCGGGGGTCGGCGGGGCCCTTGACCCTGGTATTCATGGATCTGGACCGCTTCAAGGTGATCAATGACCACTACGGCCATCCCGTCGGCGACGAGGTGCTGGTGTATCTAGCCAACCTGATCAACCGGGAGGCCGGCCCGGAGGACCTGGTCGCCCGATTCGGCGGCGAAGAGTTCCTCATCGTGGCGCCCAACCGGGACCTCGACGAAGGCATGGCGCTCGGCGAGCGCATTCGGGCCGAAGTCGCCCGCCACCCCATACCCACCCAGGGTAGCGACCTTGCGGCCACCGCCAGTCTGGGGGTGGCCCGGTGGGATCCGCTAACTCAGAGCCCGGAGACCCTGATCGACACGGTGGACGAAGCCCTCTACAGCGCCAAGGAGGAGGGCCGCAACCGCGTCATCCGGGCGGGCCAGGCGGAGCTGCGCCCGGCCGGCTCCGGGTAACCGGGTCAATCCTGCGGCCTGGGCTCGTAGACCACCTGGAAGGACTTCACCTCGTAGCTCTGGGTAATTACCACCAGCCGAACCCTTTTGGCGTCCTGGCGCCACGTCACCATGTAGCCGTCGCCACCGGTCTCCCGCGTCACCGGCTCGCCGTAGTGCTCCGACATTGCATCGCGCACCCGGCCGGCGAGCTTGAGACCGCGGCTGAAGGCCATGTCGCCTTCCAGGTGCCGGTCCAGGATAACCCGCTGAAGGCCGCTTCGGCCGAAGTAGAAGCGGGCCGCGTAGGGATCGGGGCCAAGCGCCACCCGCTCGATGGTCACGCGCAGCTCGCCGCCGGCCGGTCCCTCCTTACCGGCGCGCTCGCCCTTGGGGACCGGGGTCGCTTCGGGGAAGGCCTGGAGCACCTCCTCGGTGGTCATGCCGGTCTCGGCGCCTTCCCACAGGGGGATGCCGGCGGGGACGGCGGCGGCCGCGGCGGGCCCGGCCAGGGCGAGGAGCAGGATCAGGGCTCGGAGCAAGGCGTCCCTCCGTAGGGGCAATCGGCCATTCCCTCGGACCCTCGGGGAAAAGCATGGAAGACCACGACGAGCAGGCCCTCCGGCGGCAGCTGTACGCCATCGCCGCCGAGCTCGGAAAGGGCAAGACCATCGACCACCTGCGCGACGGCTACGCCGCCCTGCTGGAGGAGGTCCTGGAGGCCGCCCAGGACGACATCGGCCGGAGCGCCGCCGAATCGGCGGTGCGCTCGGCGCTCACCCGTGCAGGGCTGGAGGGGTGAGGGAGCAGGCGAGGCGCACTCGGCGGTTCTGGTCCCCTCTCCCCTCACCCTGCCCCTCTCTCCGAAGGGGAGAAGGTATCTTTTGTTTAGGGAATGAGCCGGGTGCCGTCTGCTGGGCCTTTCCTCTCACTGGCTATCCGCCTCATTCAGGGAGGGTGCTTGTGGGAGGGGCTACCAGCCCCGACTGGTATCCGAGGCCCTTCCTGTCGCGGCCAATGGCCTCTCCCACAGGATTCGAGCCCGGATCCCGGCCTAGTCCTTGACCGAACCGGATAGCCATATTCCTCTTCCCCTCACCCTGTCCCTCTCCCCCAAGGAGAGGAGGGGATCCTGAGGTTGGGCGCCAGGGCCTATTCGCCGCTCGCCGTGCCCTACCTTTTCCCCTCCAAGGGGAGAGGGCCAGGGTAACCGCTAACGCGTCGCCCCGGCGTTTTTTTGATCGGCGTAACTGAGCCAGGGTTACAGGGGCAGTTCAGCCGTCGATGGCGTGGGCCTTGAGGTCCGGCAGACGGACCACCTCCAGGGCGTTCTCCTCGGTGGCGGCGAGGCGCACGTTGGGAGCGCAGCCCGCCTCGAAGGCCTCCTGCCAGCGGGCGGCGCACAGGCACCAGCGGTCGCCGGGCGCCAGACCGGGGAAATTGAACTCAGGCACCCCGGCGGTCAGGTCGTTGCCGCGAGCGGCGCTGAATTCCAGGAATTCCTCGGTAACCTCGGCGCATACCGAGTGGTTGCCCAGGTCCTGGACGCCGGTCTCGCACTTGCCGGTGCGGTAGAACCCGGCGGGGGGGTCGATGCCGCAGGGCTCCAGCTGGTCACCCAGGACATTGCGGAACTTGGTTTCGGACATGATGGCTCGGTTTAGTTGAAAACCGCACCCTCCTTAAAGCAGGGAAAGGGCGCGGGAAGGGTCAAGGCTCGGTTAAACCCCCGAGTCTAGTCAGCCTCGGCAGGCTCGTCCATCGCTGACTGGGCCGGGTGGATGCGATCCAGGGGTCGGCCGAGGCGGCGCAGCCCCCACCCCAGCAGCCACAGCATCAGCACCGGAACCGCCACCGCCTGGATGGTTAGGGCCACTCCCTGGCCGCGCAGGGCCGCCCCCTGCTGCTCCGGGCCACTGTCGCCTTCGGCATGGGCCTGGGCACCGGCCACCGCCTCGCCCACGGGCAGGAAGGGGCCCACGGCATCCGCCATCGAGCCCGCCAGGGGCAGGAACAGGTGGAAGGCCAGGGCGAAAACCGCCAGGCGGCTGCCGAAGCCGGCCAGCTTGTCGGCCACCTGGGTGTCCCGCCACAGCCCGGGGATGATCAGCACCAGCCCCGCGGTCAGCACCACCGGCAGGGCGAAGGCCCAGGCCACCCGGCCCACCGTCTCCAGGATTCCCGCGGCGAGCGCACCCACCACGCTCAACCCGGCGGCGTGCTGGGCACCGCTGGCCAGGCCGGGGTCCTGCCCGGCCGCGCCGGTCACGGCCGCCTGCACCGCTTCCAGGCGCCCGGCGGCGGCCCGCTCACCGAGCGCCTGGGCCTGCGCGCGGGCGTCGGCCATCCCGCCCAGCCCCAGGGCCTGCAGGCGCTCCAACAAGGGATCCAGAAGCACCAGATGGGTCCCGGTGGCGAATACCACGGCGGCGACAGCGGTCACCACCGTGGCCCCGATGGGGAAATTCCGGGCGGTGCGCGCCTCGCTTTCCTCGAATTCCGGCCGTGTGAGCACGGCCAGATAGGTGGCCCAGGGGAAGACCAGGGCTACCGCGCCCCACCATGCGGGCACCCGCAGGGTACCCCGGCGGTAGCGGCGCAGGGCCAGCAGGAAGGCACCCAGCACCCCGGCCCAGCCCATGACCACCAGGAGCGGCAGCAAGGCCCCCAGGGCGTCGGAACGGTCCGCCGCAAGACCTTGCAGGCCTTGCAGGGCCAAGGCCAGGAGGTAGAGAAAATCCAGAACCAGGCCGGGCAACGCCGCCCAGGGGATCCGGCTGGCGGGGACCTGCTCGGCCAGATCGGGATCCGGCTCAGCGGGGGGCTCGGGCTCCCGTTCAGGCTCGGGCGCCGGCTCCGGTTCAGGCTCGGGTGCCGGCTCGGGCTCGGGCGCCGGTTCGGGTGCGCGCTCGGATCCCGGCTGGGGCCCGGCGGCCGGAGCCTGCGGCTCGGGCGCTGATGGAGCCCAGGGATCGGCCAGGCCCATGGCCTCCTCCAGGTTCTGCTCGGCCTCCGCCAGTTCCCCGTGAAAGGGCTCCGCCGACTCGGGCTCGAGGGCTTGGGTTTCCGCTTCCAGCCCCTCGGCCTGGGGGGCGTCATCCTCCCTTTCCAGCCCCTCGGCCTGGGGGGCGTCATCCGGGCGGAGTTCCGCGGCAGGCTCCGGCCCGGCTGCATCGGTCTCGCCCTCGTCGGGCGGCTCGGCCTCCAGCATCTGCCGCAGCTCGTCGGTGCCTTCCTCGGGAGCGATCGGGGCCGGTTCGGGCTCGGCGTCTTCGGATTCGGTGGCGGCGGGCTCCCCGCTGTCCTCCTCGGGCTCCGGTCCCTCGGGGACCTCCGTGGCCCCGTCGAGGCCCTCGGCCAGGTCGATCTCCTCGGTCACGGTTTCCGCGCCGGCTTCGGTTTCTTCCGACGGGGCCGAACCGTCATCGGGCGGCGCTGGCTCCTCGGCAGCTCCCTCTTCGGCGCCGGCGGCGTCCCCTGCCGCTTCCGCCGCGTCACCGCGTCCCTCGCTTGCGGCCTCCGACGGCTCCGCCGCCGGCTGGCTCTCCGGCTCGGCGGCAAGCTCTTCCCCGGCGGGGGGCTCGCTTACGGTCTCGGTGGCGATGGCCTGGCGGTAGGGCTCGAAGCTATCCTCCGGCTCTGCGGCCTCAACCTCCGGTTCTTCGGCGGCCTCCGACCCGGCCTCGGCGACGGGCTCGACCGCCTCGCCAGCGAAGCCCTCGGCTGACTGCGGGGCGCCTTGCGGGGCCATATCGGACCCGGGCCCGGCTTCCTCGCCGGGCTCCTCCTCCGGCTCGACGGCCTCGCCGTAGCTTGCGTAGACGTCCTCGAGGGTGTGGAGGTCCTCGGCGGACAGCATCAGCGCCGCGTAGTCACCGGCAAAATGCTGCCAGCGGATGGCGGTATTCAGGCGACCGTTGAGGTGGTCGATCCGCTCCTCGGGCAGTTGGGGTAAGAAGGCGATCCCGCCCAGGGGAGATTCCTCGGGCAGGCCGGATTCAAGGCCGGAGCGGGCGGCGCGGGCGCTACCGGCGCGCCGGCCGAGCTCGAGCATGCTGCGGGCGAGGTCGGTGTCCAGCTGGGTATCGAGGGCCAGGCCTTCGGCGGCCTGGATGCTGACCCCGGAGCCGGCGTCCGGATCCACAAGGACGGCCTGGAGCTGATCGCGGTCGGGCGAGGTGACGAAGAAGGGCGGGGCGCCGTCGGCGTCAGGGAAGTCCGTTCCCCGCTCCCAGACGCGCGCCCCCAGCTGATCGAGGGCTTGGCGGACCTGAGCGAGGAGGCGGTCGTTTTGGGCCATGGCGGCTCCCGGACACGAATGGTTTCAGCGCCCCCTGGGGGCACCGGGGGCGACACTGCTGGGCGGCCGTAAGCCACGCCGCCCCTTCCTCTGGGCTTATCGATCAGGCGGAGCACAACTTGAGGCGGGTGGAGGTGACCTTCGGCGCGGATTCGCCGGGAGCCGGCCAAGGGAACCTCCTTGGGCCCGGGGCCAGAGGGACAAGGCCCGCTATCCGGTGTCAAATGCCTCTAGCCCGTTTCAGGGCCAATTCGTTCTGACCGAGCTTCCCGGTAAAGCGAACGGGTCAAGGCCGAATCCGGACCGTTGCGTTCCCCTGGACAGGGGTTCTGGGAGCCCGGCTCTGCCGGGGGAGGCGTTGGATGGGCCGCGGACGGGAACCAACGGCTCGCCCGGTAAATGGGGCTCGTTCGGTCGACGGTGCCAGCCTCTTGGCTACTGCCTTGCCAAGCGCCCCGATGATGCACCTGGCCCGTTAGCACGAATTTGGCCTGAGGGCGTTTAGCCGCCAATTGCCCGCCACTCCCGGTCAGCTCTCGAACAGCACCTGCTCGGCGCCGGCACCGAGCTCGCCCAGGGCCTCGTTTACAGCGTCCACGAAACCGGGCGGGCCGCAAACGTAGAAGGCCTGGTCGGTGGTACCGATCATTCGGGCCAGGTAATCGCGATCCACCAGGCCGGTCTGGTCGCAGAGGGCGCCGCCGGCCTTGCTGCACAGGAAATGGCAGCCTTCGCCCAGGTTATGTCGAAGCTCCTGGGCAGTGATGATGTCGGCGGCCTTGCGGTTGGCATAGATCAGGCGGTGGCCGGTCAACCGATCCCTGCGCGCCAGATCCCGCAGCATGGCCAGGAAGGGGGTAATCCCGGCGCCGCCGGCGATGAAGGTGCCCGGACCGCGGTATGTGAGGGTGCCGAAGGGCCGGGACAGCAGCACCTCGGCGCCGGGCTCGGTGCCAGCCAGCTCCCGGGTCAGGCCCTGATGCGCGGGATAGGTCTTGATGGTGAATTCCAGGACCCGGTCCCGGGGCAGCGAGGTGGGGGTGAAGGAGCGCCGCACCTCGGCCCAGCCGGGCCGGTCGAGGGCCATCATCACGGCCTGGCCGGGCTCGAAGTCGAAACCGGGGGGCCGCTCCACGATGTAGCGGCACACGTCGTGGGTGACGAATTCGGTCATGAGGAGGGTGGCGCGGTAGTCCAAGGGGTTCTCCTTGTGGGGAGGCCGAATTGCGAAAGGCAGCCTGTGACCGCCCTGGGGGTACCGGGCCTGTTGATCTCACCCTGCACCGGCCGGCCCTCGCCGGCAACCGGGCTAGCCCTCCGGCACAATGTGACCACCGGGGCAAAACGGACACGCGTGCTTCCCGCCCTGTTCCCTTTAACCCTGGACCTCGATGGCCACGCCATGAAAAGTATGGGGAAAGGGGCCTCATCTTGGGGATCATTTTGGCGGCCGAAAGGGGAAAGGAATGACCGATCCGCAGCCCGATCCGAAACGACGGCCCACCGACCACCTGGCCGCGGAGGACTACAGCGGCTGGTCCCGCGCCGAGCTGGTCGCCCGGCTGCGGGCCCTGGAAGGCGGCCACGCGGAAGCTCCAAAGGCCAACCGCCCGCCTCATGGCCCGCGCGATCACCAAACCCGGTACGATCCCCAGCGCCAGCCCTCCGACCACCTCGGCGGCCGCGCTCCCATGGGTTATCTGGCGTTAAACCAAGAGGGGCGGATCGCCAGCATCAACGCCACCGGCGCGCACATGCTAGCAAGCAAGTCCCGCCCGCTCGAGCTCGAGGGCGAACCGCTGTCGGCCTACCTGGACCCCACCGATGTCCAGCCCTTCTATTCCTTTCTGCAGAACTTGTTCCGGACGGATCAGGCAGCGAGCATCGAGCTGCGGTCACCGACCTACCTCGCACTGCCACCCCGGTCCCTGGTCCTGGAAGGCCTGCCCCCCAGGGAAAATCATCACGGTCAGCCGGTTGTGCGGCTGGTGCTGACCGACATCACCGAAACCAAAGCCGCCCAAGCCCAACAGAATCGGGCCAACCTTGCCCTGCGCAGCCTCAACGCCGTGCACAAGGCCGAGCAGGAAACCGCCGATCCCCAGGCCTTGCTCTACCGGGTCTGCGACTACCTGACGTCGTCGATCGGCTTCCGGCTGGCGGTGGTCATGGTTCCCAGCGAAAAGGATCCGGAAGAGCTGGAAACCGCCACCTCAGCGGGTCCGGACCGGCTCCTAGCCTGCGCTATGGACCCGGCCACCTGGGACCTGCCGCCAAACGCCGCCGGGCCCCTGAAGGCCGCCGCCTGTTCGCGGTCTCTGGTGGTGAAGGCGCGCCCCGGCGACCCTCCAGAAGGGACCCAGGGAGCCCAGGACCACACCGACTGCCTCCACCTGGGGTCGGCGGCAGCTCTGCCCTTGCGAACCGAAGAGGGCCTATTGGGTGTGCTGGGCCTCTACTCGGGCCATCCCGGGGCTTTCGATGCGGCCGAGATCGCCTGGCTGGATGAAGTCGCGGCGGAGACCGCCCTGGCCTGGCGCAATCTGGAGCTTCGCCGGGCCCGGGCAGTGTTGGAGCAGGAACGAAGCTGGCTCACCCAGATTCTGGACGCCAGCCCCGATTGTGTTGCCATAGCCGACGCCCAGGGCAAGATCCTGTACCGCAACCAGGGGGCCCTGAGGCTACTCGGATATGCCGCCGGGGAGCTGCCGCTGGGCTTGTCCATAGAGGCGGCCTACGCTCCGTGGGCTACTGATCGGCTGCGAGCCACGGTGCTCCCCGCGATTCATGAGGTGGGCG
Organism: Thiohalorhabdus sp.; assembly: GCF_036628635.1. Taxonomy (GTDB): domain Bacteria; phylum Pseudomonadota; class Gammaproteobacteria; order Thiohalorhabdales; family Thiohalorhabdaceae; genus Thiohalorhabdus. The sequence goes on from NZ_JAZKRM010000004.1 coordinate 11,133, forward strand.
TCTGGCGCGGGGAGATGGCCCTGCTTTCCCGGGAGGGCCGGGAGGTTCCCATCTTCCAGATCACCATCGGCCACCACGACGAAAACGGCGAGCTGGTGCGCCTGTCCATGGTGGGCCACGATTTGTCCGCCTTGAAGCAACATCGTATGGACCTGGAGCGCCAGAGCCATCTGGCCGCCCTTGGTGAGCTGGCCTCGGTGCTGGCTCATCAGGTCAATCAGCCCCTGACCGCTGCCACCAACTTCGCCGAAGGCACCCGGAATTACCTGGAAGCCATGGAAGCGCCCCCCGACTTCCTCCGCTCCGGTCTGGACCACATCCTGGAGCAGACCCACAAGGCCGGCGGCATCGTCCAGTCCCTGCGCAATTTCCTGCAGGGGGGCAAGCCCCAGATCCAGCCGGTGGACCTCAACCACCTTATCCGCGAGGTGGTGCCTGCCGTTTCCTATCAGGGCCCCGAGGCCCCTTACCGTTTCTACCTGGACCTGGAGCCGGAGCTTGCCACCGCCCAAGCCGATCCCATCCAGCTGCGGGAGGCGATCCTGAACTGCCTCAACAACGCCGTCGAGGCCATGGCCGAGGCCCCCCCGGCCGACCCGGAAGTGTGCATTACCACCCAGACCACCGCCGAGTGGCTGGCGATCCGGGTGCGGGATCGGGGCCCAGGGCTGCCGGAGGAGCTCCAGAAGGGCATCGACCGCCCCCTGTTCACCACCAAGGCCTCCGGCCTGGGGCTGGGCCTTTCCATTTGCCGTTCGATCATGGAGGCCCACGGCGGCCGGTTCTGGGCCACGGACAACACCGACGACCGGGGGGCCACCTTCCACATCCTGCTGCCGCTGGGCACGGGTGAGACGCCAGATTGAGCGACCACCGCCGCTTCCCGGTCCTCAACCACCGGGATGCCTCCCCGCCCTGCCTTGCCGTGGGGGGCTCGCCGTTTGCCGGCTCCGCGAGTGCCGTCCACAAGGCGGCTCGTCATGTCAAGCCTGCCGGCCACCCCGGCAACTCAGTAGCCTACGGTTAATTTTCTGATTTTTAGGCTTTTTTATTGCCTAAAAATTAGGCAGGGCTACCTAACTTCCCGGCTGCCTGGGCTATGGCTTCACTTCTCCACAACGTTTTCCACAAGCTTCGGGGAAAACTGCCCGGCTTCGCGAATCGATTGAAAAACCCGAGCGACCCGATGGGGTTTGGTCAGCGGGCTTCGGCCTCGCCCTCCCGGGGGCCGACCTTCCCGAATGGGCCCCGCAAACCGCCTTGAACGCAAGGGCTTTCCACCACCCGGTGGAAGCGGATGCGAAGGGAAAAGGCCTTCGCCAAAGCTCAAGGACTTACAGTTATTTTATTGTTTTAAATGGTTTTTGACTGATTACGAGATAGGCAGATCTTTTCCAAAAGCAGCGCGGCAAACCCCACAGGCCCCGTTACGAGCCGCTCGAGCCTTCGGCGTAGAAGCCCTTGAGCACCTCGATAAGGGCGCCCTGGTCCTCGCCTCCGGCGCTCTCGCGCACCGAGTGCATGGCCCACATGGGGTTGCCCACATCCACCGTGCGCAGGCCCAGGCGCGCCGCCATCATGGGGCCGATGGTGGACCCGCAGGGCAGGTCGTTGCGGTGGATGTAAGACTGGTGGGGCACCCCCGCCTGCTCGCACAACCGGGCGAAGTAGGCCTGGCCCAGCTCGTCGCTGGCGTAGCGCTGGGCGGCGTTGACCTTGATCACCGGGCCCTCGTTGACCCGGACCTGGTGCTGGTCGTCGTGGTGGCGAGGCCAGCTGGGGTGGTAGGCGTGGGCCATGTCGGCGGAGACCAGCCAGCTGCCGGCCAGGGCCGCGCGGTAGGCCTCGGCGTCCAGGCCCAGGGCGGCGCCGATGCGCTCCAGAACGCTCTCCAGGAAGTTGCCGGCCGCCCCCTTGTAGGACTCCGAGCCCACCTCCTCGTGGTCGAACAGCGCGGCCATGGCCACCCCCGCCTCCGGGCCGTCGTCGGGCAGGGCGGCGAGGGCGGCGTGGCAGGAGGCCAGATTGTCGAGCTGGCTGTCGGCGATGAACTCGCCTTCGGGGCCCCAGAAGGCCCCGGGCTGGGTGTCGGCCACCGCCAGGCCCCAGGAGCACAGGTCGTCGGCGGCGACCCCGGCGGCCTCGGCGAGCAGGCCCCGGAAACGCTCCTCCGGCGGCAGCTCCTCGGAGACGGCGGCCAGGAACAGCGGCAGCTGGTCCTGGTAATCGAACTTGAGGCCTTCCTTGTTCACCTCCCGGTTCATGTGAATGGCCAGGTTGGGCAGGCGCACCAGAGGCCGGTCGAAGTGGACCAGGCGGGTGCCCAGGCTGCCGGGGGCGCTGTCGTCGCGCACCATGACCCGACCGGCCAGGGTCAGGTCGCGGTCGGCGAAGGAGGCCAGGATGGGGCCGCCGTAGATCTCCACCCCGAGGGCCGTCAGCGGGCCCTTGGCGTGCGCGGGGTTGGGCTTGACCCGAAACCCGGGGGAGTCGGTGTGGGCGCCCACGATTCGGAAGCCCGAGCGGCTCAGGGGGCTGTCGCCGATGCGGAAGGCGATCAGGCTGGAGTCGTCGCGTATTACGTAATAGCCGCCGCCGGCCTCCAGCCGCCACGGCTCGTCCTCGGCCAGGCGCCGGTAGCCGCGGGCCTCCAGATCGGCGGCGGCGTTGGCCACGGCGTGCCAGGGGCTGGGGCTAGCGTCGATGTAGGCCAACAGGTCCTGGGTGGCTTGCCGGCGATCCTGCTCGCTCATGGCTGGCGTCCTGCTGTGAGGAGTGAGGCGTGAGGGGTGAGGCGGAACGGCAACGGCCAAGGCTCGATCCGCAGATGACGCAGATTAACGCAGATGGGAAGGCAAAGGCACCAACCATTCCCGCGGTCTTTACGCCTTGCCGAATTTGGTATCTTATCTGCGTTAATCTGCGCCATCTGCGGATAACGCCGTCTTCGCCTTTTCCACCTCCCACCCCACTCCTCACGCCTCACGGAAACCCCATGCGCGTCGACGCGTTCGACTTCGAGCTGCCCGAGGAGCTAATCGCCCAGTACCCGGCGGAGCCGGCGGACAGCGCCCGTCTGCTGGAGGTCCGCCCCGACGGCCTGGGCGACTACGGGGTGCCCGACCTGCCCCGGCTGCTGGCCCCGGGCGACCTCCTGGTGTTCAACGACACCCGGGTGATCCCGGCGCGGCTGGTTGGCCACCGCGACAGCGTCGCCATCGAGGCCACCCTGCACAAGGCCACCAAGGACGACGGCGTGTGGCGCGCCTTCGCCCGCCCCGCCAAGCGGCTCCGGCCGGGGCAGGTCGTCCGCTTTGGTGGCGACCTGACCGCCGAGGTGCAGGACAAGGGGGAAGGCGGCGAGGTGGTGCTGGCCTTCGACCGCGGCGGCGGCTCACTGCTCGACGCCCTGGAGGCGATCGGTGCCATGCCCCTGCCCCCCTACATTCGCGGCGGCGAGGCCGAGACGGCGGACCGCGAGCGCTACCAGACGCGCTTCGCCGACAAGCCCGGGGCGGTAGCCGCACCCACCGCGGCCCTGCACTTCACCGACCGCCTCATGGGCGAGCTCGCCGACGCCGGCATCGGCTGGACCACCCTGACCCTGCACGTGGGCGCGGGGACATTCCTGCCGGTGAAGGCGGATGAAACCGCCGACCACGTCATGCACGCCGAGTACGGGGTGATCCCCGCGGCCACCGCCGCACGCATCAACGCCGCCCGCCGGGCGGGCGGGCGCATCGTGCCGGTGGGCACCACCTCCCTGCGCCTGGTGGAGGCGGCCGCCGACGACGACGGCACCCTGCATCCCTGGGCTGGGGAGACCGACATCTTCATCACCCCGGGCTACCGCTTCCGCATCGCCGATCTCATGGTGACCAACTTCCACCTGCCCCGTTCCACCCTGCTCATGCTGGTGGCGGCGTTCGCTAGCCTGGAGCGCATCAAGACCGCCTACTCCCACGCCGTGGAGGCGGGCTACCGGTTCTATTCCTACGGCGACGCCTGCCTGCTGCATCCGGGGGCGGATTGAACGGCCGGCCCAACCACGGAGGTCACGGAAGGCAGGAAGGAAAGGCCAAGACTTGCCGTTCCCCGTGTGCTCTATGACCTCCGTGGTAAATTCCCGCCTTTGGACCGCCTTCCAGAGCTGATCGTGGCCGACAACCCCGACTTCCGCTTCGCCCTCCTCGCCACCGACGGCGCCGCCCGGCGCGGGCGGGTGCACACCGGGCGCGGGCCCATCGACACCCCGGCGTTCATGCCCGTGGGCACCGCCGGCACGGTCAAGGGCCTGCTCACCGACCAGGTGCGCGCCACCGGGTCCCAGATTTTGCTGGGCAACGCCTACCACCTCATGCTGCGCCCCGGCGCCGAGCGGGTGGCCGCCCTGGGCGGGCTACATGCCTTCATGAACTGGGACGGCCCCATCCTCACCGATTCCGGCGGCTACCAGGTGCTGTCCCTGGCCGGTCTGCGCCGGCTGGACGACGACGGCGTCACCTTCCGCAGCCACATCGACGGCGCCTACCACCGCCTGACTCCAGCGTCCTCGGTCGAGGTCCAGGAACTGCTGGACGCCGACATCACCATGGTCCTCGACGAGTGCCCGCCCTATCCCTGCGACCACGACAACGCCGAGCGCTCGCTCGATCTCACCCTGCGCTGGGCGCAGCGCTCCAAGGACGCCTTCCACGGCCGCCCCGGGTTTGGGCTGTTCGGCATCGTCCAGGGCGGGGTCCATCCCGACCTGAGGGAGGCGTCGGCGCGGCGGCTGGTGGACATCGGCTTCCACGGCTACGCCCTGGGCGGCTTGGCAGTGGGCGAGCCCGCGGCGGAGCGCAACGCCGCCCTGGAGGTCACCACTCCGGCCCTGCCCGCGGACAGGCCGCGCTACCTGATGGGCGTAGGCAAGCCGTTGGACTTGGTCGAGGCCGTCGAGCGGGGTATCGACCTGTTCGACTGCGTGCTGCCCACCCGCTCCGGCCGGCGGGGCTTGGCCTACACCTGGGACGGCGCCGTGAAGCTGACCAATGCCCGCTTCCGCGACGACCCCGAGCCCCTCGATCCCACCTCCGACTGCCCCGCCAGCCGGGACTATTCCAAGGCCTACCTGCATCATCTGTTCAAGGCGGGCGAGGTCCTGGGCTGGACCCTGCTCACCTGGCACAACGTCCACTTCTACCAGCAGCTGATGGGCGCCATGCGAACCGCCATCGAAACCGGCCGACTCAAAGACTTCGCTGCCGATTTCCGGAACCGGCAGGTCGGTTAGGGCCCAGGCAACCCCCCAGCTCGCCCCAATGCCCCGGTCCAGGGTCACCGCAACCCGCCCATCCCGCCCGCTCCCCCACGGCCCACCCAAGCACGGGTTCGGCCTCAATGGCCACCAGCCGCCAAGCCCCTACCCCTATGCCCGTTTTGAACGAATTTGGGGTTGACGGCCCCATGGCAGGGTGTCAGATTAACTTAAAATCGTTCAAAACATTCATATAACCTCCACCATGGAGGAGGTCTCCTCGACCCGGGCGATGTGGAAAACAGCTTGGTCAATAGGAACCATCACGATCTGGACAACCTCGCCTTCGGCGCAGTGCCGGTGGCCAGCGCCGGCAGGGTCATGTCCTTCAACGCCGCCGAGAGCGATATCACCGGCCGCGGCCCCGAGGCTTTGAACGGCGAGAATGTGTTCGAGGCAGTGGCCCCCTGCACCACGGGCCCCGGGTTCCCAGGCAAGTTCACGGGTGGGATGCAAACCAGGAAGCTGGATACGGTCTTCGAGTACACCTTCGATTACCAGATGCCGGCCCCCAAGGTGGGGGCGCCCAAGAAGAAGGCGCTAACCGGTAATTCCTGCTGGATCCTGGTCAAGCGGGTGTAAGCCACCGGGCGCGGGCCCCGACTCCGCGCCCCCGGGAGATTAACCATGGCTTTTTCCGAACAATCCCTGTTCCGCATGCTGCGGGACCTTGTCGAGGACGAGCTGGCCCATTCCGGGGACCGGCCGGACAGTGCCGGCTGGAGCACGGTCACGACCCTAGACGGCCCCGAGGTGAGGTCCGACTCGCTTGACCTGACCACCCTGGCCACGGCCGTGAACGAACGCTTCCGGCTGCACGAGTTAAGGAACGAGGACTTCCTGCTCCGCTACCGGACGCTAGGAGACTGGGTCGGCCTGGTGCGGGAGGCTCTCCTGGAGGGCACGGCTGGCATGGCCTTCCGGACCTCGGGCACCACCGGCCCCGCCAAGCTGATCTCCCACGGCTGGGATGCCCTGGAGGCGGAGCTGAGGGCCCTCGAGCGGGTACTGCCCACTCCCCGTCGTGTTATCGCCTTGGTGCCGGCCCATAATATCTACGGCTTCCTCCTCACCGTTGCGCTACCGGAGCGATGGGGGGTTCCTGTAGTGGATGGGGAGGCCGCCTGGGCAACCGTCCACGCCGATCTACAGCCTGGGGACCTGGTGGTAACCATTCCCGAGCGCTGGCGCTACCTGGCCAGCGTGCGGGGTCAATGGCCGGAGGCGGTTGCCGGGGTGTCGTCCACGGCACACCTGGACACGACGGTTTATCGCCGCCTGCTCGACAGCGGCATCGAGGCCATTACGGAAATCTACGGGGCGACGGAAACGGGCGGCGCGGGCTACCGGCAGGCGCCCGGGGAGGCCTTCACGCTGCTGCCCCATTGGCAACGGGATGAGCAGGGACGACTGGTGCCGACCTCCGGCGCAACCGGCGAACCGATGGTGCCCATGGACCAGCTGCGCTGGACCGGGCAGCGGCAATTCCGGCCCGAAGAGCGCTATGACGGGGCGGTATCCGTGGGCGGCACCAACGTCCACCCGGAGGCCGTTGGCGAGGCCCTCTGCGAGCACCCATGGGTCCAAGGCGCGCAAGTAGCAGCCCAGCCCTCGGATCGGGGCGTGCGGCTGAGGGCCCACATTTCCCTGGCCAACGACGCCCCCGACATCCAGCAGGCGCGGGCGGTGCTGCGGCAGTGGATCGACGAGCGCTTCGATCCGTCCCGGCGTCCCCGGGCGCTTACGTTTGACCAGGAAGCGGGCGATACGGGCATTCCCGTCTCCCGCCGGCCCTAGCATCAGTCAGACCCATGGAATTGCATGCCGACCGGGATGTAACGCTGACGGAGCTCGAAGGCCTTGCTCGGGGCGGGCTCACGCTTTCCCTGCACCCCGGGGCCTGGCAAGCGGCAAACGAGGGCCATGACTTCGTCACCGGCTTGCAGCCCGGACACCGCCGGTTCTAAGGCCTCGCCATGGGCTTCGGACCCCGGGCGGGGGCGGCAACCACCACCCGCATCCTCAGCCTGGCACGGGGTCATTCCGGCATCCGCACCGCGGCCTCCAGAGCGGCTTCATGGGCCCCCAGGTAACCAGCTCGGCCCTGGTGGCGGACAAGCGCCACCAACGCCAACGACCAGGATGTGGTCACCATGGGCACCATCGGTGCCCGCCAGACGGCCGAGGAAGGAGGCGGCGCCTCCATGCCCTGGTTCGCCGGCAGGTCCCGCCGTTGTGCGCGGACCGGCCGGTGCCCAACGAGATTCAAAAAATTGCGGCGGTGCTGCTTGACCCCGGTCGGAATGCCGATCTTTTGGCAGACGGCAGGGCCGCCACCACCACGAGCGAGGCCGAACCATGCACCATGCCTTGATCACCGGCGCCAGCGGGGCCCTTGCCCGGGGCCTGGCGGCCCATCTGCACCAGGCTGGCTGGCAGCTGACGCTGGCCACCCGCGACGCCCAGTGCCTGACCGACATCCCCGAGGCCTGGCAGGCGCGGGTGGTTGAGGCGGATGTATCCGCGTCGGACGGCGCGGAGGCTGCCATGGCCGCCGCCAGCGCAACCAGCCCGCCGGACGGGCTCGCACACTGCGCAGGCAGCCGCCTTGTAAAGCCCTTACACGGCACTTCCACCGACGCCTACGCCGACTGCATGGCGGCCAACCTGGACAGCACCTTTTACACCCTCAAGGCGTGGGCATCCCGCTTACGCAAGACCGGTACCGGGGGCTCGGCGGTGCTGGTGAGCTCGACCCTGGCCGGCCGCGGCGTGGCCAACCGCGAGGCGATATCCGCCGCCAAGGCGGGCATCGAAGGCCTGATGCGCAGCGCCGCCAGCACCTACGCCCGTTCGGGGCTACGCATCAACGCCGTAGCTCCGGGCCTCTTGCGCGGCCCGGGCACTGAGGACCTTTTCCGCCACGCCGATGCGGAGGACCAAATCAGCGCCGAATACCCCCTCGGGCGCTATGGCCAGCCAGGGGATGTGGCCGCGGCCATGGCCTGGCTTTTGTCCGCCGAGGCCGGCTGGATTACCGGCGAGGTGCTGAACGTAGACGGCGGCTTCGCCCGACTGCAACCGGCGCCGGCGCGACGCTAGTGCCCCATCGCAGCGGGGCACCCATCACCCGGAGCTGCCGATGACCGAAGGCATCACCTTTGGCGAGTAAGACAGCTGCAACGCCATGTCGGACAGAGACGATGAGGCCGTCGACGACTTCAGCTTCGGGGCCATCCAGCTGGACAGCCTGGGTACGATCTCGCAGCACAGCGCCGCCGAAGGCGCCATTACGGGCTAACCACGCGAGGTCCGCCATGACCGAACGATTGCGCTTCGAATCAGACAATATTTTCAATGCCCTCGCCGACATGGACGGGGAAGCGATGAATAGCCTGCCTTTCGGCGTCATCCGCCTGGACCGCGAGGGCACCATCCTCGAGTACAACCTGACCGAGGGCCAGCTGACGGGAACCGACCCGCGGAAAGTGATGGGTCAGAACTTCTTCCGGGATGTCGCCCCCTGCACCGTCAACCCCCAGTTCTACGGGCGCTTCGTTGAGGGCCTGGAAAAGGGCGAGCTGGACACGGTGTTCGAGTACATCTTCGATCATCAGATGGCCACCGAGCGGGTAAAGGTCCACATGCGCAAATCCGGGGGCGAGGACTCGGTCTGGATCCTGGTAAAACGCCTCTAATCCCGCACGCCCGCTACCAGCTGTTATCGCCGCCCAATACATAAGGGCTCGCTGGCCCGCCTTGCGCGTAGCCGGCGCACGGCTCCCAACGGCGGGTTTCCCCGTCATGATGGCGGGGAAACCGAGCGGGAGGTCTCCCCTGGGCGAGGCCATCAGCGCCCGCCTGCTGATCACTTGCCGCGACCGGCCTGGGATGGAGACCGTGGTGTCGGGCTTGCTGAACCGCATGGGGGACACCATCTTGGCCCTGGATCAGCACAGCAACGCCGGCTACCCTGGCTACTCCGCCGGGCGCGCAGCCTTTCGCCGAGCCCGCCACGACCGTATTGTGACCTGGGGCAACCGAACGGTCGCTTTGGGAGATAACCGCATGAAACCGATCGACAGCGCCGACCTGGAGGATTTGTCCGCCCAGGCCGAAGCCAGCCACCGCCTGCGCGCCAACCACAACCTCCACGACGCTTTCACTGAGCCGGTTCAGCGCATGCTCAACGCCTTCGAGCCCGGCACCTGCGTGCGCCCCCACCGCCACGCCGGCCCGCCCAGGTGGGAGCTGCTTTTGGCGCTCACCGGATCGGCGGCCGGCCTGACCTTCGACCGCGCTGGCACGGTGACCGAGCGCTGCGAAATCACCGCCGGCGGCCCCCTTTACGGCGTCGAGATCCCGGCGGCCACGTGGCACACCCTGGTGGCCCTGGCGCCGGGAACGGTTCTGTTCGAGCTCAAGGAAGGGCCCTACCAGCCGCTGACGGACAAGGCGGTCGCCCCATGGGCGCCGGCAGAGGGCGAAGAAGCCGCCCCCGCCATGCGGCAATGGCTTGAAAACGCCCAGATGGAAGATCGCCCGGGGCCGTCCTTTTGAGCGCGCCTCGCATCCTGGCGGTGGTGCTGGGCGACCAGCTGGAACGCCAATCCAGCCTTGTGACCGGGCTGGATAGGGCCCGCGATGGGGTGTGGATGGCCGAGGTAGCTGGCGAGGCACAAACGGTGTGGTCCCACCGGGCTCGTATCGCCCTGTTCCTGGCGGCCATGCGCCACATGCGCGACGATTTGGACGCCGCCGGCTACACCGTTCACTACCGCCCCCTGGGCGAGCACGCCGAGAGCACCTTGGAGGCGGCCCTGGCCGCGGACCTGGCGGCCCTGCGCCCGGCCCGGGTGCAGGTCACCGAGCCCGGGGAGCACCGCGTCCGGCAGGCCCTGGAGCGGGCCGCCGAGGCGGCTGACTTGCCTCTGGAGATCGTCAGCGACGACCACTTCCTGTTCGACCTGGCCGCCTTCGACCGGTGGGCGAGCGACCGCAAGGCCATGCGCCTGGAGCATTTCTACCGTGCGGCGCGGCGATCCACCGGTGTGCTCATGGACGATGGCCAACCGGCGGGCGGGCAGTGGAATTTCGATGCGGCCAACCGCAAGGCCTTCGCAAAGGCGGGGCCACCGCCCCTCCCCGAGCCGGCGACGTTCCCGCCCGATGCCCTCACCGCCGGCGCTGTGGCCGATGTGCGCGCCCATTTCCCCAACCATCCCGGCGCCCTGGAGCCGTTCGACTGGCCGGTGACCCCGGACCAGGCGCGGGCCGCCCTGGCCGATTTCATCGACAACCGCCTGCCCGCGTTCGGGGACTTCCAGGACGCCATGTGGACCGGTGAGCCGTTCCTCTACCATTCGCGCTTGGCCGCCGCCCTGAACCTCAAGCTGCTCACCCCCGGGGAGGTTATGGCGTCAGCGGAGGCGGCCTACCGGGAGGGCCGGGCGCCGCTGGCGGCAGTGGAGGGATTCATCCGTCAGATCCTGGGCTGGCGGGAGTTCGTGCGCGGGCTGTACTGGCGCTTCATGCCGGACTGGCTGGACTGGAACGCCTTGGGCGCCGAGGCACCGCTGCCGGATCTCTACTGGAGCGGCGACACGGCCATGACCTGCCTGCGCGAGACGGTTAGCCAGACCCTGCAATACGGCTACGCCCACCACATCCAGCGGCTAATGGTGACAGGCTTGTTCGCCCTGCTGGCGGGCGTGGCACCCCGCCGGGTGCACGAGTGGTACCTGGCGGTGTACGTGGACGCGGTGGAATGGGTGGAGCTGCCCAACACCATGGGCATGTCGCAGTTCGCCGACGGGGGCCTGATGGCCTCCAAGCCGTATGCGGCCAGCGGCCGCTACATCCAGCGCATGAGCAATTACTGCCAGCACTGCCCGTTCGATCCCTCCCGAGCTACCGGCCCCCAGGCCTGCCCCTTCACCACCCTTTACTGGGACTTCCTGGCCCGCCACCGCGAACGCTTCGCGCACCATCCGCGCACCGCCCTGCAGTGGAAAAACCTCGAACGGTATTCGGGGCAGCAGCTGCGGGCAATCCGTGACCAGGCCGAAAGGGTTAGGGCCAGCCTCGGGTAGGGGATGTCAGGTTGGCTGAGGGGGCCTATCGGTGCGACGGGAAACCGGCCGGCGGGCGTACCGCCTCACGGATGATGCTGCCCAGGGTTGTATATGATTCCGCCGAGGGCCACATAGGCCCGCAGCACCGCGGTCGCCTCCTCGCGCAGAACATCGGTGGTGACGGCGATTCCCCGAGCCTGGAGCAGCTCCGCCCAGTCTGCCGGCTTAGGCCCCTCGTCGAAGCCGGCAGACTGGGCATCGGCGCTATGCGCGCCGCACACCAAACCGCGCAAGCCCGCCCAGAACAGGGCCCCGAAGCACTGCACACAGGGCTCGGCGCTGGTGACGAGCTCGTAATCCCGGTCGGCCTCCCAGCTCAAGTCGAAGCTGCCCAGGCGCTGCTGGGCCACACTCAGGGCCACCACCTCGGCGTGGGCGATGGACAGACCGTCAGCCAGCACCCGATTCACCCCCGACGCCACCAGCCGGCCGCTGGTGCGCTCGAACACGGCCGCGCCGAAGGGCCCGCCGCCGTGGGCGACATTGGCGTCGGCAAGGGCAATGGCCAGACGCATGCGGGCCTCGGCATCGGGGAAGCAGGCTCCTTCAGGGGCCATGGCGGCGACCCAGTCCGGGAGGTCGATATGGACGGCGGAATCGGGCATGGGACTTCCCGTGAGGCGTGGGGCGAACGGCGGAAACGGCGCTAGCCGCATAGGGCACAGATTACCGCATATCCTTGGGAACCGGCATCACCGCGGCAGGAACCTGACCCGTCTTGCCAACCTAATACAGTAGGCGAGGGCTTGCCGTCATCCGCTGCCATCCGCGACACCAATGAGGGACCGTCTCCGCCGTATCCGTTACGCCTCACACCTGACTCCTCACTTGTTACGGGGCCACCCATGACCGCCACCAAGGCCGCCATCCGCGCCAAGGCCTTCGAGCTGGGCTTCGACGCCGTGGGCTTCGCCGCCCCGGAGCTGAGGTGCCAAGCCAGCCAAGGCCTGCGCGCCTATCTGGCCCAGGGCCGCCAAGGCGACATGGACTGGTTGGCGCGCAACGTCGACCGGCGGGAGGACCCGCGGACGCTGTGGCCGGAGACGGCCACGGTGATCAGTCTGGGAATGAACTACGGGCCCGACCATGACCCTCTGGATGACCTGGAGGCCGGCGACACCGGCAACATCTCCGTCTACGCCCGGGGCCGGGACTACCACGATGTGGTCAAGAAGCGGCTCAAGCAGCTCGGACGCTGGCTCCTCCATGCCCACGGCGAGGACATCAAAGTGTTCGTGGACACCGCTCCGGTAATGGAGAAGCCCCTGGGGCAGGCCGCCGGCATGGGCTGGCAGGGCAAGCATACCAACCTGGTCTCCCGGACCTTTGGGTCGTGGCTGTTCCTGGGCGAGGTGTTCACCACCCTGGACCTGCCCGCGGACGAACCCGAAGGCGACTACTGCGGCTCCTGCCATGCCTGCCTGGACGTGTGCCCTACCAATGCCTTCCCCGCCCCATATGAGCTCGACGCTGCCCGCTGCATCTCGTACCTCACCATCGAGCACCGCGGCCAGATCCCGATCGAATTCCGGGCCGCCATAGGCAACCGCATCTACGGCTGCGATGACTGCCTGGCAGTATGCCCGTGGAACAAGTTCGCCGAGACCGCCCGCAACGGGTGGCTCCAGGCCCGCCCGGAGCTGGAGAGCCCCGACCTGGCCGAGCTGGCCCGCCTGGATGACGCCGGCTTCCGGGCCAAGTTCTCCGGCTCGCCGGTGAAGCGCCTGGGCCGGGACCGGTTCGTGCGCAACGTCCTGGTGGCGGTGGGCAACAGCGCCGAGCCCCGACTGGTACCGGTGGCCGAGGAGCGGCTGGACGACGACTCCCCCCTGGTGCGCGGCATGGCGGTTTGGGCCCTGGCCCGGCTGGCCCCCCAGCGCCTGGGCCAGTGGCCGGCGCGGCGGGACCGGGAGACGGATCCGGAGGTGGTGACGGATTGGGAGCGGGCGCTGGCAGGGAATGTGTAGTATACTGATTGTCCGGCCTCATCCCCTGATACGAGGCCACCACCCGCCGCCCGCTGTTGGGGCCAAGGACCGCCAAGTGGCCACTCGCCGATTCCGGGCCTATCTCACCGTCAGCCTCGACGGCTACATCGCCGATACCGAGGGCAGCGCCGAGGCGCTGGCGCCCTTCGCCGACAGCGACTCCGGCTACAAGGCCTTCTTCGACGCTGTGGATACCGTGGTCATGGGCGGGCGCACCCTGGAGCGGATGCGCCCCCGCAAGCCGTGGCCCTACACCGGCAAGCGCGCCGTAGTGCTGACCCGTGACGAGCCGGAGCCACTGCCCAAAGCCGGCTTCGAGGCGTTCGCCGGCGACGTCGACGAGCTAGCGACCCAGCTGGCCGCCGAGAAGGGCAAGGACATCTGGATCGCGGGGGGCGCCCGGGTGGTGGAGCAGTTCCTCGCCGCCGGCCGGCTCCATCAGCTGGAGCTGCTTCTGGTGCCGCGCCTGCTGGGCGGGGGCACCTCGCTGTTTGCCGCCAACGGACCGCTGCGACCCCTGCGGCTGGAGGCCAACCATTCCTTCGCCAGCGGCGTGGTCAAGCTGACCTACGTGCCGTTACCGAACTGACCGGGCGAACACCGCCGCCGGGATATGGGATAATGCGGAGCCCGGCGGCGAGCGCCGCCTCCAAGGGGAATATTCGGGACGGCAGCGAGGACGCATTCCCATGGCGACACTGGTGGTCTGCTCCGGCGGACTGGATTCGGTGACCCTGGCCCACAGGGTAGCCGCAGAAGGCGATCTGGCGGGCCTGGTGACCTTCGACTATGGCCAGCGCCATCGCAAGGAGCTGGAATACGCAGCGGCGGCAGCCGAAGGGCTGGGCACCCCCCACGACTTGGTGGATCTGTCCGTGCTGGGCCGCCACCTGACCGGCTCGGCGCTTACCGACGACGTCGATGTCCCCGAGGGCCACTACACCGCGGCCAACATGGCGCTGACGGTAGTGCCCAACCGCAACCCCATCCTGTTCACCCTCGCCTTCGGCATCGCCTCGGCTCGCGGCTGGGACGGGGTGGCGGCGGCGGTCCACTCGGGCGACCATTTCGTCTATCCCGACTGCCGGCCGGAGTTCGTGGACGCCTTCGCCGCCATGGAGCACCGCGCCCTGGAAGGCCTGGGCGAGGTTGCCTTCCATACCCCCTTCGTGACCTGGTCCAAGGCGGACATCGTGGCCGAGGGCGCCCGGCTGGGCGTGCCCTTCGAGGCCACTTGGTCCTGCTATCAGGGGGAGGCGGTTCATTGCGGCCGCTGCGGCACCTGCGTGGAGCGCCGCGAGGCCTTCTTCGAGGCTGGCGTCGCCGATCCCACGGCCTACGCCGACCCCGACTACTGGCAATCGGTCACCGCCGACAACGCCTGATCCCGTCCCGGCCCCGGGCAGGCGCGGAGCGCAACCATGTTCACCCTGGCCTTCACCCGCCGCTACAGCATGAGCCACCGGCTGCTGTCCCTGCAGTCGGGCAAGTGCGGCATCCCGCACGGCCACAACGAATACGTCACGGTGCGACTGGTGGCCCGGAACCCCCAGCCGCTGGACGGCAAGGCCAACATGGTTACGCCTTTCCACGCAGCCAAGAAACGCTGGCACGCCTGGATCGACGCGCGCGTCGACCACAGCCTGCAGCTGGCCGCCGGCGATCCCCTGCTGGCTTATTTCCGCGAGCAGGAGCCGGAGCAGCTCGACCGCATCCTGGTCACACCGGGGGACCCCTCCACCGAGGCCCTGGCCGCGTGCTTCATGGCCAAGGTGAGTGCCTTTTTGGCGGAGCAGGGTGGGGACCTCACGTGCACGGAGGTGCGCATCGAGGAGACTCCCACCAACACCGTGATCTTCGACGGCGATCCGGCGCCCGTGCTGCCACGCGACGGCTTCCCCGATCCACCCTGGTGGCGCCGCGCCGACGACAGCATCCATGACCTCTGAAACCGCCGCCCACGAAGCCCACAGCCTGCGCCTCAGCGAGATCTTCGGCCCCACCGTCCAGGGGGAAGGGGCCCTGATTGGCCAGCCCACGGTGTTCGTACGCACCGGGGGCTGCGGCTACCGCTGCCGCTGGTGCGACACGCCATTCGCGGTACTGCCCGAATACCGCGACCAGTGGCAGGCCTGGGAACCGGAGGCGGTGCTGGACGAGGTGGACCGCCTGGCCGGGGCCCCCGTCCTGGTCACCCTATCCGGCGGCGATCCGGCCCTCCAGGAGCTGGGCCCGCTGATCCGCCCCGGTCATGAACGGGGCCACACCTTCGCCCTGGAGACCCAGGCCTCGGTGAGCCAGTCCTGGTTCGCTGACCTCGATCACCTGACCCTGTCGCCCAAGGGCCCCTCCAGCGGCCACCTGACTTCTCTGGGCGAGATCGAGGCCTGCCTCGACGCCTCGGGGGCGGAACCACGGACAGTGTTCAAGGTGGTCATCATGAACGACCCTGACTTCGACTACGCCGCCGAGCTCGCGGCCAACTACCGGGATTACCCCTTCTACCTACAGGTGGGCAATCCGGTTCCTGAGGGCGAGCCCGAGCCGGACGAGCTCATGCGCCGCTACCGCTGGCTGGTGGAGCGGTGCCTGAGCGAGCGCTGGTACGCCCCGACCATTCTGCCCCAGCTGCACGTGCTGGCCTGGGGCAATGCCAGAGGGGTGTGAGGAGTGAAGCGTGAGGAGTACCGGCAACGGCCACGGCGTTATCCGCAGATGACGCAGATAAGCTCAGATGGTACGGCGAAACCATAGGCCTTTCCCTATTATTCTGCCTTGAGCTTCCCTAGGCTTTATCTGCGTTAATCGGCGTCATCTGCGGATCGCACCTTTGACGTGACTCCTCACTCCTCACGCCTCACGGGGTAACCGCCATGCCCGACTACCACGATCTGCGCTACCTGGGCGCCACCGATGCCGCCCTGCCGGCCAGCCCCCAGGAGGCCGAGCTCGAGGCGGTACCCGACCCGCACGCCGAGCTTGACTACCTTGTGCGCTTCACGGTTCCCGAATTTACGTCGCTGTGTCCGGTCACAGGGCAGCCGGACTTCGCCTTCCTGATGATTGACTACGTCCCCGACGGCCTGATCCTGGAGAGCAAGTCGCTCAAGTTGTTCCTGGGGGCCTTCCGCAATTGCGGGGCCTTCCACGAGGACTGCACTCTGACCATCGCCCAGCGCATCATCGGGGCGGTGGTCCCCAAGTGGCTCCGAATCGGTGGCTACTGGTACCCTCGCGGCGGCATTCCCGTCGATGTCTTCTACCGGACCGGCGAGCCGCCGCCCGGGGTGTGGATTCCCGACCAGGACGTTCCCAGCTATCGGGGACGGGGCTAGCTATCTAGCGGCCTCCATGGCAAAAATGGATCACTATTAAATTATGGCTCAGGTCCAGGATGCGCCTCCTTTACGCTACCTGCTCCCCCTGCCGGTCAATGGAGCCGAGCCCCTTGCGGCAGACCCAAACCTAGGTGGAAAGAACAAATGGAAGCTGTCCACCTGCTCCTGATCGAGGACTCGCCGGCCGATGCCGACCTGATCCAGGCAATACTGGCCGCCAGGTCCGACGCCCCTTACCGCATCCAGCGAGCCACGACGCTTGCAGAGGGCATCGGGGTTGCGCAGGAGCAAACCTTCGACGCAGTTCTGCTGGATCTCAACTTGCCGGACGCACAAGGGCTAACCACGATCCGTGCCTGGCTCGAAGGTCCCGGCATCCGGCCGGTCATCGTGATGACCGGGCAGGGGGGTGAGGAAATGGGGCCCCTGGCCATCCAGGAAGGGGCCCAGGATTACCTGACCAAGGACGAGCTGGGCCCTGCGCTGGGCACCCGCATCATCGACCAGGCCCGGGAGCGCTGGGCCCTGGGGCGGGAGCAACGAATCATGGCCGTCGCCTTCCATACGGGCCAGGCCACCTTGGTAACGGATGCCGAGGGGATCATCGAGCGAGCCAATCCCGCCTTTACCCAAATCACGGGCTACACCGCATCTGAAGTCATTGGCCGCAACCCCCGCCTGCTTTCATCGGGGACGCACGATCCGGCCTTTTATCAGGCGCTTTGGCGACAGCTTCTTGAGGAAGGGCACTGGCAAGGCGAGATCTGGAACCGGCATAAAGACGGCCATCTGATGCCGGTGTGGCAGACCATTACGGCGGTGACCAGGGAAAACGGGGAAGTGGAGCACTTCGTAAGCGTCTTCCATGACATCAGCGAGCAAAAGCGTTTGGAAGCCGAAATGGCAAGGCTCGCCGCCACCGACTCGCTGACGGGCCTCGCCAACCGAAGGCATTTCCTGGAAGCGGCCCGTTCGGAGCTACACCGGAGCTTCCGCCACGGATTATCCTTTAGCTTGCTAATGGCTGACGCGGACCACTTCAAGGCGATCAATGACCACTACGGTCACGAGACCGGGGACCTGGTTCTCAAGACGCTCGCAAAGGTCCTCGAGACCAACCTCCGGGAGGAGGAGGTGGTAGGCCGCATCGGGGGCGAGGAATTCGCCATCCTCCTGCCCGAGACCGACCACCAAGGCGCGGAGACGGTGGCCGAACGCCTCCGCGCCTTGGTGGCTGGCACGCCCATCCCGACCCGCTCGGGCGAGATCAGTATCACCATCAGTCTGGGGATGGCGGGCTTTCAGGGGGCGGAAGACACCGTGGACGGTCTGCTGGCGCGAGCGGACCAGCAGCTGTACGTGGCCAAAGAGGCGGGGCGGAACCGGGTGGGCGCCCCGCCCGCCGGGTGAGCGGGCCGTTGCTAGGTTTACTCCTCCGGCGGCTTGGCCTTGGCGAAACAGATGGCCGAGATAGCGATGGCGACCAGGGCCAGCAGGGCGGTTACCGGATGGGGAATATCCCCTGCGGGGAGGGAGGCACCGATGGCGAACAGGACCGCTACCACCAAAAGCTGGATGGGAAACTGACAGAGTAAGGCGGGCTGCTTGGGAGCCGGCGGCGCCATGGTTGTCTCCTCTCGGGGTTGGGGCTGGATGGTTGATCGACCCATACCTTAGCCGGCGCCCGGGCTTCGGGTCGAGCCCGGTCCGCCGAATTCGGGCCACGGGGCCCGCTCCACGGCGGTGTCCAGTCGGCCGTCGGGAGCCAGCATCAGCCAACGGTACCCCGGTGGCCGGTTGTCCACGGCGGATGCCGCAGCCCCGGGCAGGAACTGCGCGCAACTGGATGGGCTGCCCAGGAACCGCACCCCGTTGCGCTCGGTTTCGAAGGCTTGATGGATATGGCCGAAAACCACGGCACGCACCTGCGGATGACGGTCGATCAGGGCCAGCAGCTGGCCGCCGTTGGCCACCTGCATGGTGTCCATCCAGGGGCTGTTCACCGACAGCGGGGGATGGTGGAGGGCGACCAGGGCGGGAACGTCGGGGTGCTCGGCTAGGGCCCGTTCGGCGCGGTCCAGCTCCTCCCTGGCCAGCCATCCCCCGGGCGCGGGTGGTCGCGCGGAGTCCAGCAGCAGGATCTGCCAACTCCCGATGAACACCCGTTGATCGCAGCGCAGGGCGCCGCCTTGGCAGGCCTGGGCGAGCAGGGCCTTGTCCTCGTGGTTCCCGGGCAGGCAAAAGACGGGCATGCCCAAACGCCCCATGTGCCCCGCCAGGCGCCGGTAACTGGCAGCCGTCTCCTCGTGGACCAGATCGCCGGTGAGCAGCACGCCCTCGGCTTGGGGATGGCGCCGGGCCGCATCCGCTACCACCGAGCCCAGGCCGCCATCCACGTCCACCCCCTTGAGCCGGCCGCTCGGTTCGGCGAACAGATGGGTGTCGGTGATCTGAAGGAGCTCCGTCACGCCGCCTTGCCCTCCTTGCGGGCGCTATCTGCCCACCAGCCCGGGACCTCCAGAAGCGGGAGCAGGCCGGCTAGTCCGAAGCCGGGGCGACCGCCTCGCTGCCGTCTTCCGTTTCTTCCTCGCTTTCGTCGGAGCCCGGCACATAGCACACCAGTCGGTCCCCGGGGCGGGCTTCCGGGATCAGGTCCGGCGAGCTCAGGGCCAGCGCACCGCTGCGGCGCACCACCATGATGGGCTCGCCGCCCTCCGGGCACTCGGGCCTGTGCGCCCGCGCGGTGCGCCTTTCGGCGCTGAGGGGGGCCTTTTCCACGGTGAAGTGCCAGCCCAGGTAATAGCGATGCGCCATGCGGTCCGGGGTAGCGTCGTGGCTGAAGGCCAGCCGGCCCTCGATGTCCTGGCTGAGCTGGGGACTGTCACTGTCCATGCCGGTGCCGGCGGGCAGCTCGAACACCCGGTCCCGTCCCAGCTCCTGGGCGAACCGGGAGCAGGCCAGGGCGTTGTAGGAGGGATTCTCGGTGGCCGCCAGCAGATAACCGATGCGACCGATCTCCAGCCGCTGCCGGCCCCAGTCGGACAGCACCTCGCCCCAGTAGGTGGGCACCCCCACCGCCTCGGCCGGGGCCAGCCGATACTCGGACACGTCCGCCAGCAGCACCCGGACGCCCATCTCGTGCAGCCGCTGGGCCAGCTGGATGCTCCAGGGGCTGGCGCCGATGATCAGTAGGCCGTGGGGATCCTCGGCGATCAGGCCCAGCCGGCGGGCCAGTGGGCGGATGGTGAAGCCGCCCAGGGTCACGGTCACCAGGATGATGACGAAGGTCAGGGGGAACAGCAGCTCCGCCCCCTGGTAGCCCGCCTCGGCCAGGTTCTTGCCCAGCAGCCCGGCCATGGCGGCGGCCACCACGCCGCGCGGTGCCACCCAGCCCAGAAGCGCCCGCTCGGGCCAGGTGATGCGGCTGCCGATGGTGGACAGAAACACCGCCAGCGGGCGCACCACCAGCACTACCACCGCCACATAAGCGGCGCTGGTCCAATCCAGGCGGGCGAGGGTGGCCACCTCGACGTCCGCGGTCAGCACCACGAAAAGCACCGTCACCAGGAAGACGACGATGTTCTCCTTGAACCTCCGCAGCTCCAGGGCCCCCGCCAGCTCGCGGTTGCCCATGACGATGCCCATGGTGGTGGTCGCCAGCAGCCCGGCCTCCGCCTGCATCTGGTTGGCGGTGACGTAGACCAGGACCACCGCCGCCAGCAGGCCCGGGGCCTTGAGGAATTCGGGGACGTGGCCCTGGCCGTAAAGCCGGCCCAGGAGCCAGCCGACACCGCCCCCCATGGCCCCGGTTAAGGCCAGTATCAGTACCAGCTTGGCGGTCAGGGCGGGGACGGTAGAGCCGGTGCCCGCACCCAGGGCGTACTCGAACGCCAGAACCGCCAGCAGGGCACCGATGGGGTCATTGATGATGCCCTCCCACTTGAACAGGTTGGCGGCGTGGGAGCGCAGCCGGGCATGGCGCAAGAGAGGGCCGACCACCGTGGGTCCGGTCACGGTCAGGATGGCGCCCAGCACCGCCGCCAGCGGCCAAGAAAGCCCGGCCACGAAGTGGGCGGCCAGAGTTCCCAGCAGCCAGGACAGCAGGACCCCTAGCGAGGTCAGACGCGCCAGACCACCCACCGAGCCGCGGATCTCCTCGACACGGAGGCTGAAGCCGCCCTCGAACAGGACAACGGCCACCGCCAGACCCACCAGGGTATGGTAGAGCGAGCCGAAGTCCTGGGAGGGATGCAGGAGTCCCCCTACGGGGCCGAGGGCGATGCCGGTCAAGGCCAGCAGGACAATGGCGGGGAAACCGAATCGCCACGCCAGCCACTGCGCGGCGATACCGAGCACCACGGCCAGGGCGATAGCGATTTCCAGGGAATGCATCATGAGGCAGCCCCGCTGGTGCCGGCAAAAGATGCGGCAGGGTAACAGGCGCATACGGGGAAGGGGATGGGCGTCAAACCTCCGTGCTGCTACCCGGGTAGCGGACCACTGGCAGCCGCAGGGCAACCACCGCGAGAGCGGTTGCGACGGCGATGTAGGCGCACAAAACCAGGGCCAGGACCGTTACCGACCAGCCCTGGTCGAGGAGCACGCCGGCGGCCACCGGTGACACCGCAGTGGAAAGCACCATCGCGGCCTGGACCACCGCCCGGATGGCGCCCAGATGGGCGACCCCGTAGAGCTCGGGCCACAAGGCCCCCAGCACGGTTCCCGTGCCGCCCATGGTCAGGCCCATGAGCGCCATGTAGGGCCAGGCGGCCCAGGGATCGGCGAAGGTGGCCAGCACCACCAGGCCGCCGGCCATGGGCAGCAAAAAATAGGGCAGCATGCCCCGGGCACCGGCACGGTCCACCACCTCCCCGAAGACCAGAAGGCCTACCACGTGGGTGGCCGCGAAGGCCGTGAAGCTCGCGGCCAGCCAGGACAGCTCCCAGCCCTTGGCCTCGGCCACGTGCACCTGGTGGAAGAACAGCGCGGTGACGATCAGCGGGGCCGCCAGCACCGCGGGCAGCAGCAGATAGAACCGGGGATCCCGCAGCACCTCGCCCCGGCGCCACTGGCGCGGGCCGGCGCTATCCGTCCCCACTTCCGCTCCGGTTCGGTCATGGAGCCACCGCTTGCGGGCGCCGTGACCGCTCAGCAGCCCCTGCAGCAGGGGCAGGGCCACCACCAGCATGAAGCCCGCGGCCAAAGCCCAGGTACCCCGCCATCCCGCAGCGGCGGTGACGGCTACTGCCAGAGGCGGCAGGGCGGCCTCCGCCAACGGCATGCCCATGCCGGCGATGCTAACCGCCTTCCCGCGGCCGGTTTCGAAGAACCGCCCCATGCTTGTGAAGGCCATGTGCGTCATCAGCCCCTGACCGGTGAGGCGCAGGAGGAACATGGCCAGCGCCACCAGCCACACCGTGCCCGCCGTCGCCATCAGCAGGCAGCCCATCGCCACACCCAGGGTAACCAGGGCGGCGAAGGCCCGCAGGTCCATGCGGTCCATTTGGCGGCCGGCGGATACGATGCTCAGCCCGCTTACCAGGGTAGCGGCGGAATACAGCGCCCCGAACTCGCCGTGGCTGAGGTCGAAACCGGCACGAATCTGGCCGCCAAACAGGGAAATGAAAAAGGTCTGGCCGAAGCCGGAAAGGGCGGCGGCGGCCACCCCAAAGACCAGAAACCGGCGGTTGCCGAGGATGAACTCGAGATAGGTCACGACCCCTCCGGGGCTGGCATCGCAAAGCGATCCAGGGTAGCAAGGGGGTCTACCCCCGCCGATGGCGCCAATACCCCAGCAGCAGGAGGATGGGCAGTGGCAGGGGCCCGAAGAAGAACCCCAGCGCTCCCCAGAAGACCGGGTCGACACCCAGGCGACGGCCGATCAAAACCGCCAAAAGGGCGAAGATCACCGCCCCCGCCCATAGCCAGCTGATGCCCATAACCCTTCCTCCCACCGCGGCGGACCACGGGCCTTCCAGACAAATCCGCGTAACCCAGCCGATAGCCGCCAGCATTCAGCCCGTGCCCATTCCTCAGGCAAGCCTAAATCTCTTACCGGCCGAGCGGCTACGAGCCCAATTTTGACAAATTTGAAGGTTTTGCTTTGACAAGCGATGGGACCAATCCGCCGGTCTTCCGTAACCACCGGCTATCGCCGGCGGAGTTCCCGCCAGGACCCAAAGGCTTTTCCACAACCGCTTGCAAAGCCATCCCAGGCCTCGCGGGCCTTCCAAAAGGGCCTAGGAGTTGTGAGGGATATGAACCGGTGCAGAGCAAGTCGTCCGCCGCTGAGCCCCTTGCTTCCGGAGCTACGGGCACGACCTATAGGGGCTCAGGGGCAGGGTGGTGAGCCCACATGGAGGATGGGCTTTACGGCACTGGGAGGCTCAGACGCTCCCTCCGGACGAGCCCCTACCCCTTTCTGGGGCAGGACACAAGGGAGTCACCGCCAACTGTAAGGGCGCAGCACGCCTTGGGGTACTGATGCCAGTACGCAGTGGGTGAATTTTCCACGGAACTTGTGGAAAAAAGGGTGGAAGGCCTCTCCTAAGGCAGCGCGCGCTCAGGGATGTGGCCCCCTTGCCTAACCAGTAATCATAAGAATTTTCTAAAAAACACCAGCTTTGAAGGGGCCCTTTGAGCCCTTGGGGGTTTGCCGGGTCTTACCGGTTTTGGGGCCCTTGTGGCGGGCAGGCAGCGGAAGCCCACGTGGAATCGCCCTCAGCCGTTATGCGGTGGTCATTGGCCGCTTGTGGCGCTGCTCGTCGACGGCTACATAGGTTAGGGTGGCCTCGGTGACCCGCTGGCAGATGTGCTCGGAATCGGAACCACCGTTATCGCGCTCGGCGAACACGGCCACAGAGACCGTCAGCGACGTGGTGCCCACCCGTTCCACCTGGGCGTAGAAGCTCACCAGGTCGCCCACATAGACCGGCTGATGGAATTGGAAGGCGTTGACCGCCGCCGTCACCACCCGGCCACGGGCGCGGCGGTAGGCGACCACCGCCTCGGCGATGTCCACCTGGGCCATGATCCAGCCGCCGAAGATGTCGCCCGCAGCGTTGGTGTCGGTGGTGGTGGCCACCATGCGCGTGGTGGGCGGCCCTTCCGGAAACCCGTCCCGCTCCTCGCTCATCGAGGCTGACCCTCCGCCCTTAGCCCCGATGCGTGCTCCTGATTGTCTGCGCTACCGTGGCCGGCATAAACCGCCGACACCTTGTCGCTGAAGTGATTCAGGATGCGCTGGCGCTTGGGCTTCATGCTGGGGGTCATGAGGCCATTGTCGATGGTCCAGGGCTCCTCGCACACAGCCACCCGGCGCACCCGGGCGTAGCCCGGAAACTCGTGCAGGTCCGCGCCGATGCGCTCCAGCGCCAGCCGCTGGCAGTAGTCATCGGCGAGAACGTCCTGCACCGGCTTGGCGCAGCGCTCGCCTACCACTTGCCGCCACTGCTCGGGGTCCACCACCACTAGCGCGGCCAGATAGGGGCGCGACTCGCCGAAAACCACCGCCTGCTCGAACACCGGATCCATACTGATGGCCGATTCCATGTCGGCCGGCGGCACCTTCTCGCCGTTGGCCAGCACGATGATCTCCTTGAGCCGGCCGGTGATGTGGATGAAGCCGTCCTCCAGGCTGGCCCGGTCGCCGGTGCGCAGCCAGCCCGCGCTGTCGATCTTATCGGCGGTGGCCTCGGGCAGCCCCCAATAGCCGAGCATGGTGCTCGGGCCCCGCACCAGCAGCTCGCCTTCGCCGCTGATGGCCACCTCGGTGTCCGGCAGGGGCGGGCCCACGCTGGTGGGCTGGTTGCGGTGGATGCGGTTGACGCTGATCACCGGCCCGTATTCGGTCAGACCGTAGCCCTGCAGCGGGGTCAGGCCCAGGCCGATAAAGGTGCGCGCAACCGGCTCCGGCAGGGCGGCGCCGCCGCTGATGGCGAAGCGCACGCGCCCGCCCAGGCGCGCCATGACCTTGGGCGCCACCAGCGCGTGCAGCAACGGCGCTGCCAGCAGGCGCGGGTGCCAGCCGGCGCGGCCCTGGGCGCGCTCGAAGCGGTGCCAGCCAGTCGCCACCGCCGACTCGAACAGCCGGCGCGCCACCGGCCGGTGGGCCAGTTTGTCGCGCAGGCGATTGTAGACCCACTCGAATACCCGCGGCACCGACACCAGCAGGGTGGGGCGCACCTGTACCAAGTCCTCGGCCAGGTAGCTGATAGAGCGCGCATGGGCCACCGCGGCGCCGGCCATCATGGGCAGGTAATAGCCCACCGTACGCTCCAGGATGTGCGACAACGGCAGAAAGGACAGGAACAGGTCGTTCGGGTAGACGGGGTTGGTGCCCAGCCCGCTGTAGGCATTGGCCAGGATGTTGCGGTGGGACAGCATGACGCCCTTAGGCCGGCCGGTGGTGCCCGAGGTGTAGACGATGGTGGCGAGGGCGTCGGGGTCGGCCGCGGACCCGGCCGACCCCGACCAGGACGACCTCCCTGCGGTATCCATGCTCGCCGCCCGCATCCTCTTGGAGGATTTGGGTCAAGACGCCAAGGCCCGCCCTGTACTGGAGGGCCTGCTGCGCCACGTCCCCGATCACACCCAGGCAGCCGAGGCGCAGCGCTTGCTGCGCGCCATCGGCACGGCGTGACCTGGCCGTGCCCCCCCGGCGCTAGTCGGATTGTAGCCGAATAGCGGCTGTTATCCCCGGGCCTTTCCTTGCCCCAAGCTCTCCGCGTCGGCCAATAGAAATGGTACGTGGGGGCGTCCGGACGAATACCGCATCTCCTCGCCGCGCAGCCCAGCGACGAGCCGGGTGGAGGTACCTCGTCCAGGCTGGGTGCCTTTTTCTTCCAGCATCTTCCGTGCCTCCCCGGCCTCTTCCGAATCCGGAAAGCGTTCCCGCAAGGCCGCCAGGTACCGTTGGCCGCGCTCCGGTTCGTCTTGACGGGCGAAGCCCCGAGCCAGAAGCACCAGGGTCTGCGGCAGGCGGGGGTGTTCCTTTCCTTTTTCCAGGAACGAGCTAACCATGGGCGCGGCATCCTCCGGGAAGCCGCCTATGGCCAACCGCCCCGCCAGCTCCAGGAAGCGGTCCGGATCGAACCGCATCTGGGGCCGGGCATTGGCCGTGTAGTCGCGGAAGGTGTCGCGCTTGAAGCGTAAAGTCGCCGCCTCGTTGTCGGAGAGGGCGAAGATGCGATGGGCGAGGCGGTGGTATTCGTCGCTGTCCGGCCGATAACTGGCGACCGTGTACAGTTTGGCAAGGGCCTCGCGGTGGTCCGGATTGCGCTTAAGGAGGGCCCGGAACCGCTCCCGTGCCGCATCCAGATCCAGGTTGGCCAAGTGCGCCAGGCCCTGTTCCATATCGGCACGGTCCTGCTCCTCGCGCTGATCGCGATCGAGGAAGGCCATGTCCACCTGCGCGGCCAACCGCAGACCCAGTCCCAACAGGGCTCCGCCCGCCAAACCGCCCATATGGGCGACATAGGCCACGTCAGAAACCCCGCCGGAAAGCAAATGGTAGGCCTCCAAACCCAGCCAAACCGGTAGCATGACAGCGGCGGGGGCGCGCACGAATCCGGAATAGAATCCGAGGGTATAGAAGAAGGGAATCCGACGCAGCTCGAACAGCAAAACATAGGTGCCCATCAGGGCGGCGATGGCCCCCGATGCTCCCACCAGGGGGGCGCTACTGTGGCTGTAAACGGCCGCAAAGGTCGAGGCCGCCATCAGACCGCCGAGGAGATATACTCCCAGGTAGAACAACCGGCCGATCACCGCCTCCACCACGTAGCCCACCAGAACCAAAAAGACCATGTTGCCGACCAGATGGCCCGCGCTGCCGTGCAGGAACATGTGGGCGAGAACGTCCAGGGCTTGGGGCCTGGCCGGGATGAAGCCGAGGCGCTGGCTGGTCACACGGTTCATGCGCCGCTGGAAGGAGGCGCGCGCCTGGCGCCACTCGGCAAAGGCCGGATGACCCGGGGTGATGACCCCGCCGGCGCGCAGGCGCTCCATGAACCGGCCGTTACCCCGCATGCTGGCGAGCACGCGGGCTGCCGCCTTATCGCTCTCTTGGGCCAGGGCGCGCCGTAGGGCCCGGGCCCGTGCAGCGCGGCCGCGCTCTTCCAGGTGGGCGATATAGGCGGGGAATTCGAGGTCGGGCAGGGGCGATTCCAGATAGTACGCCTCCGCCTCTTGATACAGGCGGTCATCGTCCCGTTGGAGCCCGAAGAAAGCGGCCACACTGGCGGCCACCAGCAATAGGCTGATGATCGGTGGCCGTCGCCAGTCCGGCTTGCGGGCCAACGGCAGGATAAGCATCCGCACCCCTTTTGATACCGGGAACCCTAATCCGCCGCTCATCCTGGCAAAATTTGCGACCCGCCGCTACGCCTCGGGGCCCTCGTGCGCCGGATCGAGGAGCTCGACCCAGTGCTTTACGGGCACCTGGCTGGCCGAAGCCAGATGGTGGAGGCAGCCGATATTGGCGGTGGCGATGACGGCCGGTTGATCGGCCTCGAGGTTGGCCAGCTTGCGGTCGCGCAGCTGCTCCGCGAGCTCCGGCTGCAGGATGGAATAGGTGCCAGCCGAGCCGCAGCACAGGTGGGCCTCGGCCACCTCGGTCAGGGGAAATCCGGCCCGCTCCAGCAGCCCGTTGACGCCGCGGGGCAGGCCTTGGGCGTGTTGCAGGGTGCAGGGGGTCTGGACCGCCACTGGCGGGGGCGCGGCCGGGGCCAGAGAGGCGACGTCTTCCCCGGCCACCACCTCGCTCAGGTCTTTGGTCATGGCTGCGATGCGGTCGGCCTTGTCGGCGTAGTCGGGATCCTGGGCCAAGTGGTGGGCGTATTCCCGGACAATCGCACCGCAACCGCTGGCCGTCATGACGATGGCCTCGGCGCCGGCCGCCACGTGGGGCCACCACGCGTCGATGTTGGCCCGCATGCGGTCACGGGCGTCGGCCGGCGCCCCCAGGTGCTGGTCCACGGCGCCGCAGCATCCGGCGCCCTCCGCGGCGATCAGGGAAATGCCCAGACGATCCAGGACGCGCGCTGCCGCGGCATTGATGCGCGGCGCCATGGCCGGCTGCACGCAGCCCTGGAGGACAAGCATGCGGCGCTGATGACGAGCTGGCGGCCATTCGCCGGCATGCTGGCGCCGGGGCACCTTGGCGCGGAGGCCCGTCGGCAGAAGGGGCCGGACGGTTTGGCCCGTGCGCAGCAGAGCGCCGAAACGGGCCGGATACGGCAGGACACGGCGGAGCAGCCCCCGGAACAGGCGCTCCCCCCACGGCCGGTTTACCCGCTGCTCCACCATCTCGCGGCCGATGTCCACCAGCTTGCCGTATTCCACCCCCGAGGGGCAGGTGGTCTCGCAGTTGCGGCAAGTCAGGCAGCGGTCCAGGTGGAGCTGGGTCCGCCGGCTCACCTCGCCGCCTTCGAGCATGTCCTTGATCTGGTAAATGCGCCCCCGCGGGCCATCAAGCTCGTCGCCGAGCAGTTGGTAAGTGGGGCAGGTGGCGTTGCAGAAACCACAGTGGACGCAGTTGCGCAGGATGCGGTCGGCCTCCGCGCCTTCAGCGGTCTGCTTCAGCTCATCGACGATGTTGGTCTGCATGGGGGCTTCCTCAGAGAGGAGTGAGGCGTTGGGCGGGAGGATTGAGTCGTGAGGAGTTACGGCAACCGTGCAACCCGTAGGGGATTTCAGTTCCGAAGTTACTCCTCACACCTCCCGCCTCAAAGATCCGCGTACATCCGCCCCGGGTTGAACAGTCCGTGGGGGTCAAGGGTGCGCTTTAGGTTGCGATGGACACCTAGCAACGGCGGGGACAGCGGAGCAAAAACCTCGGCAGTGCGATCACCGCCGCGGAAGGCAGCGGCGTAGCCACCGGCCTTGGCGGCGGCCGCCTGGACGGTTGCTGCCTCAGCGTAGCTGCGTAGCCAGCGCTGCGCGCCGCCCCAATCGATCAGGCAATCGCCCGCCAGGTCCGTCAGCGGTGCGGCTGGGGGAACGCTCAGCCGCCACAGCGGCTCGCTACCGGCGAAAAAGGGCAAACGTTGTTCGCGCAGATCCCGCCAGAAGGCCTCGCCGTCGTTCAGATCCTCGCCCCCGATGCGCTCGGCGGCCTCGGCTACCGCAGAGCCATTGCCGGCAAGTCGAACATACAGGCAACCGCCCGTTTGGACCGCCCCGGTTAACGGCAACGGCTTGCCGCCCCAATGAACCATGTGGGAAAGGGCTTCCCCCGGTCCGAGTTCCAGAATGCGAGTGGTTTCGGCCGGGGCTCGCGGCACCACTTTGAGCGAGACCTCAAGCAATACCCCGAGCACCCCCAGCGACCCGGTTAAAAGGCGGGACAAGTCGTAGCCCGCGACGTTTTTCATGACTTCGCCGCCAAAGTGCAGCACCTCGCCGGCACCGTTGAGGACCCGGGTCCCAAGAACCGCGTCACGCACGGCCCCGCCCCAGGGTCGTCGCGGACCGGCCAGGCCGGCGGCGACCATGCCACCCACGGTAGCGTCGGTACCGAAATGCGGCGGCTCGCAGGCCAGTTGCTGGCGGTTGTCGGCCAACAGGGCCTCCAGGTCGGCCAAGCGGGTTCCGGACCGGACCGTCACCACCAGCTCGGTGGGCTCGTAGTGGACGATGCCAGAGTGACCGCTCACCTCCATCGGCCGTCCGCTACTATCCCGACCATAGAAGGCCTTGGTGGCGCCACCACGGATCGCCACTGGCTCCCCGTCGGCGATGGCGTCACGGACGGCCGCCTGCAGTTCGGCAGTTCGGTCGTTTTCCTGGATTTCCGGCATTGCATTCCTAACGGAGGGCAGGGGCGATGGCTGGCCGGTGCGAGGTGAGAGGTGAGAGGTCACTCAAAGCCCAAGGCCATAGCGAATACGCTAATTTCGCCGATGGCCGCAGATGAAAGCGGCCAAGGAAATCCGGGGCTGGTTCTGTTATCGGCGGGCAACGGCGTTATCCGCAGATGACGCTGTTGCCGTTATGCCTCACACCTCACGCCCTAGAACCTGGGCAGCTCGGGGAACGGCAGCTCGCCGCGGTGGACGTGCATGCCGCCGTACTCGGCGCAGCGCTTGAGGGTGGGTACGGCCTTGCCGGGGTTGAGCAAGCCGTCGGGGTCGAAGGCCGCCTTCACGGCGTGGAACTGGGCCAGCTCAGGTCCGGCGAACTGCCCGCACATGGCGTCGAGCTTCTCCACACCGACACCGTGCTCGCCGGTGATGGTGCCCCCCTTTTCCACGCACAGCTCGAGAATGCGCAGACCTGCGGCCTCGGCGCGCTCCAGATCGCCTTCCTTGTTGGCGTCGTAGAGCACCAGCGGATGGAGGTTGCCATCCCCGGCGTGGAAAACGTTCGCCGACTGCAGGCCATGCTCGGCGCAGATGGCGCCGATGCGGGTGAGCACCTCGCCCAGGTGCTTGCGCGGGATGGTGCCGTCGATGCAGTAGTAGTCCGGGGCCAGCCGGCCAGTGGCGGGGAAGGCGGCCTTGCGCCCCGACCAGAAGATGGCGGCCTGCTCCGCCGTCTCGGCCGTGCGCACCTCAGTGGCCCCGGCCCGAGTCAGGATTGCCCGCACCCGGGCGATCTCTTCGGAGACCTCGCGGTTGGTGCCGTCGAGCTCGCAAAGCAGGATGGCGGCGGCGTCCGTGGGGTAGCCGGCGCCCACATAGTCTTCGGCAGCGCGGATAGCCGGGTTGTCCATCATCTCCAGACCGGCGGGAACCACACCTTGACCGATGACATCGGCCACGGCCTGCCCGGCGGCGCCGAGGTCGTCGAAAGCGGCAAGCATGACCTGGCTTCGCTCGGGGGCCGGCGTCAGGCGCACGGTGGCCTCCAGGACCAGGCCCAGCATGCCCTCGGAACCGTTCATCAGCGCCAGCAGGTCCAGGCCGGGGCCGTCCAGGCCCTTGCCACCAAGCTCCAGCCACTCCCCGTCCATGGTGAGCACCTTGAGCCCCAGGACGTTGTGCACGGTCAGCCCGTACTTGAGGCAGTGGACGCCGCCGCTGTTTTCGGCCACATTGCCGCCGATGGTGCAGGCGATCTGGGAGGAAGGGTCCGGGGCGTAGAACAGCTCATAGGGCTCGGCGGCCTGCGACACCGCCAGGTTGCGCACCCCGGGCTCCACGCGGGCGCAGCGATTGGCCGGGTCCACCTCCAGGATCCGGTTGAACTTGGCCAGCGAAAGCAGGACGCCAAATTCCAGGGGCATGGCGCCGCCGGAAAGGCTGGTACCGGCGCCACGAGCCACGACGGGAACCCGGCGCTCACTGCAAACAGAGAGCACCTCGGCCACCTGCTGGTAGGTCTCGGGGATCACCACCACCATGGGCAGCTGGCGGTAGGCGGCGAGGCCGTCACACTCGTAAGGGCGCAGCTCCTCGGCCTCGGTGATCACCGACTCCGCGGGCAGAAAGCGACGGAAGCGCTCGGCGAGGAGGGTGACCTCGGTGGCGTCGGGGTCCTGGCGAGGAACCTCGGTGGCGTCATTCATGATAGGGTCGCCCATGCCTCAGTGGGTTGATCAAGTTTAATCCGCTTGGCCTCCTCTGACCACCGGGCCGTGCGCTCGCTTGCCCGGCCGGAAGGGCGAACTTAAACTCAATTAGATTTACCTCTCATACGACAACGAGCCAACAAGGGCGATTCCCATGACCGCGAACTCCTTCCACCCGCCGGAGCGGACCCTGATGGGCCCGGGACCCTCCGACGTCCATCCACGGATCCTGGAGGCCCTGTCGCGGCCCACCATCGGCCACCTCGATCCCGTATTCGTGGGCATGATGGAAGAGGTGAAGGCCCTGCTGCAGTACGCTTTCCAGACCGACAACAAGCTCACCTTCCCGGTATCCGCCCCCGGCTCGGCGGGCATGGAGATGTGCTTCGCCAACCTGGTGGAGCCCGGGGACAAGGTCATCGTCTGCAAGAACGGCGTCTTCGGCGGCCGCATGCAGGAGAACGTCGAGCGCTGCGGCGGTACCGCCGTCATGGTCGAGGACGAATGGGGCAATCCCGTGGATACGGCCAAGGTGGCCGAGGCCCTCCAGGCTAACCCCGACGCCAAGATCCTTTCCTTCGTCCACGCCGAAACCTCCACCGGGGCCCAATCCAACGCCGCCGAACTGTGCCGCATGGCCCGGGGGCACGACTGCCTGACCATCGTCGATACCGTGACCTCCCTAAGCGGCAGCCCCGTGAAGGTGGACGAGTGGGGCGCCGATGCCGTCTACAGCGGCACCCAGAAGTGCCTGTCCTGCGTCCCCGGGATCTCGCCGGTAACCTTCAGCGAGCGCGCTACCGCGGCCATCGAGAACCGTGCCACCAAGGTCCAAAGCTGGTTCTTGGACCTGAACCTGGTCATGGGCTATTGGGGCAGTGACGGCGGCGGCAAGCGCGCCTACCACCACACCGCGCCCATCAACCCGCTCTACGCCCTGCATGAAGCTCTGGTGATCCTGCAGGAAGAAGGGCTGGAGCATGCCTGGGCCCGCCACAGCCAGATGCATCACGCCCTGAAGGCGGGTATCGAGGCCATGGGGCTGTCCTTTTTCGTGAACGAGGCCTCTCGCCTGCCGCAGCTCAACTCGGTGACCATTCCGGGCGGCATCGATGAGGCCGACGTGCGCTCGCGCCTGCTGGAGCAGTACAACCTGGAGATCGGCGCCGGGCTCGGCCCCATGGCCGGCAAGATCTGGCGCATCGGCCTCATGGGCCACTCCGCCAATCCCACCAACATCCTCACCTGCCTGGGCGCGCTGGACGCGGTGCTCACCGACATGGGCGCCGACATCCGATCCGGCGAGGCGGTTCCGGCGGCCATGGCCCAGCTCGGCTAGCCGGCCTCCGGCTCCGGTGTTTGGGCGGCCCCCGCAAAGGGGGCCGCTTTTTTGATCCTTCCGCCGCGCCCCGTTGGCCCCGTGCCGGGACATGGTAGGGTGGTCCCTTGACCGAGCGGTAAGCCGGGTCCGCCCAACCCTCGCATGGCAGCGGGGCGGTCATTTGCCATGGGCCACCGCCGATCCGACATGGCGGGGTCGGGCTGGCGGCTCAAGGCCCGCACAGCGTTTTGCCAGACGGAGGCTTCCCGGGCTCCGAATGCCGATGACCGTTGCCGCATCCTCCCACCCACCGCACACCGCCCGGCCCCTGCTCGCCGTCCTGGCGCTGGCGCTGATGGCCGGCTGCACCACCCGTGGCGAGCAGCCGGAGCCGCCCGTGGAGCTGGGTCTGAACTTCTCCGAAGCCGGCGACGCGCAGCCGCCGGAACGCTGGTGGCGGGCCTTCAGCGACAGCAAGCTGAACGCCCTGGTGGGCCGGGCGCTGCAAGCCAATCTGGACCTGAAGACCGCCTGGCAGCGGTTGCGCGAGGCCCGTGCGGTTACCAACCGGCAATCCGCCGCCCTGTTCCCCAGCCTGGAAGCCACCGCCGAGGTCAATACCGAGAGCGGCGGCGCCAGTGGCGCCACCTTCGACAGCGACAGCTTCGCCCAAGGCGGGCTCAGCGCCGCCTACGAGATCGACCTTTGGGGCCGCATCCGCGCTAGGACCGAGGCCGAGAGCCTGCGCGCCCGCGCCACCCACGCCGACTACCGGGCGGCGACCCTGTCCCTGGCCGCCGAGGTGACCCGCATCTGGTACCGGCTGGCCGAGGCACGCGCACGGCGCGATCTGATCGCCGAGCAAGCGGCCACCAACGAGAAGGTGCTGGCGCTGATCGAAACCCAGTTCGGCCACGGTCAGGCCCGCAGCGCCGATCTCCTGCGCCAGCGGCGGCTGCTGGAATCGGTGCGCCAACAGCACCACGCCGCCGAGGCCCACCTCCAGACCCTGGAACACCAGCTGGCAGTGCTGCTGGGACGCCGGCCCCAGCAGGGCGTCGATGCCCGGCGGGACAGCCTGCCGGCCCTGCCGGCGTTGCCGGCAACGGGCCTGCCGGCGGAGCTGGTACAGCGCCGGCCCGACGTGCGTAGCGCTTGGCTGCGGCTGCGCGCCGCCGATCGCGAGGTCGCCGCTGCCGTCAGCAACCAGTTCCCGCGGCTGTCGTTGTCCGCCTCGGCGGTGACCACCGACCGCGGCGCCGCTCAGCTGTACGACGACTGGGCGCTGTCCTTCGCCGCCAACCTGGCGGCGCCGCTCATCGATGCCGGCCGCCGAGAGGCCGAGGTGGCGCGCACCCGGGCGGTGGAGCGACAGCGCCTGTTCGAGTACGGCCAAGCGGTGCTCACCGCCTTCCGGGAGGCGGAGGACGCCCTCATCCGCGAGCGCGGCCAGCGCCGCGAGCTGGCCAGTCTGCGCGAGCAGGTGCGGCTGGCGGCGCAGAGCTACAGCGAGCTGCGCCGGCGCTACCTCAAGGGCGATGCCGCCTACCTCGATGTGCTCACCGCACTGGCCGATACCCAGGCCCTGCGGCGCGACCTGCTGGCCGCCCGCATGGATCTGGTGGCATACCGCATCGCCCTGTACCGGGCCCTGGCCGGCGGCTTCCGCACCGAGCGCGAGGCCGACCTGGCGCGCGCCGGGAACCGCCGGCCAGGGCCCGGGGCGGGTCCGCAACCGGAGTAGCCGCCGTGGCAAGCAACGACGCCCCCAACGAGACCGCCAGCCAGCCGGGCCGCGGGCCCGGCTGGAAGACCACCGTTGCCTCCGCCGGCGGCATCGCCCTGGCCGGGGCCGCCGCGGTGTTGCTGATCTTCCGCACCGAGCCGATGGCCACCAAGGGCGGCGCCACCAAGGAAACGGCCATGCTGGTGGCGGTCACCCGCGCCGAGGCCGGCACCTTCCGGCCCACCTTTGACGCCACCGGCACCGTGCGCGCCGCCCGCGAGATCGTCCTGCGGCCGCGCGTGGCGGGGAAGGTGCAGGCCCTGGCCGCGGACTTCGTGCCCGG
Organism: Thiohalorhabdus sp.; assembly: GCF_036628635.1. GTDB lineage: Bacteria > Pseudomonadota > Gammaproteobacteria > Thiohalorhabdales > Thiohalorhabdaceae > Thiohalorhabdus. The sequence continues at coordinate 45,794 of NZ_JAZKRM010000004.1, forward strand.
CGGCGTGCTAACCAAGGGCGAGACCGCGGTGCGCCTGGATCCCGCCGACTACCGCAACGCCCTGGCGCAGCGCGAGAGCGAGCTGGCCCAGGCCGAGGCCGAGCTGAAGCTCGAGATGGGCCGGCAGGACGTGGCGGCCCAGGAGTACGACCTCCTCGACGAGGACCTGACCGTGGCCAACCGGGCGCTGGTCCTGCGCAAGCCCCAGCTGCGCTCGGCTCGCTCGCGGGTGGAATCGGCGCGCGCCGCGGTGAAGCAGGCCCGGCTGGAGCTGGCGCGCACCCGGATCAAGGCTCCATTCGATGCCCACGTCCTCAGCCGGGATATCAACATGGGCTCGCAAGTGGCCGCGGGGGACCGGTTGGCGCGCCTGGTAGGGGCGGACACCTACTGGGTGGAGGCCACCGTGCCCCTGGCCAAGCTGCGCTGGCTGACCTTCCGGGAAGACGAGGCGGCTGGCGAGGGGTCGCGGGTGCGCGTGCGCAACCGCGGCGCCTGGGCGCCCGACGCCCACCGCACGGGCCGTCTGTTCCGCCTGATCGGGACCCTGGAGGAAGAGACCCGCATGGCGCGGGTGCTGGTGGCGGTGGACGACCCCCTGGCGCAGACGGCCGCCAACGCCGACAAGCCCAGCCTGATGCTGGACAGCTACGTCCAGACCCGTATCCGCGGCCGGCCCCTGGCCGACGTGGTGCGGCTGGACCGCGACTATCTGCGCCAGGACCGGACGGTGTGGGTCATGCGTGAGGGCAAGCTGGCCATCCGCGAGGTGGCCATCGCCCTCCTCGACCGTGACCACGCCTACATCACCGGCGGCCTGGGCGCCGGTGAAAAGGTGGTGGTGTCCGACCTGGCCACCGTCAAGGACGGCGCGCCGCTGCGGCGGCGCGGCTCCCAAGACGGCCCCGACGACGGGACCCCTAGCCGGTGAGCCAGGCCCCTAGCCCGCCCCCGGACGGCGGCTCGCCCATTGGCGGGAGCGGCCCCATCGCCTGGATGGCCCGCAATCCCATCGCCGCCAACCTGCTCATGGTCATCATCCTGGCTGGGGGGCTGTGGACCGCCTTCAGCATCCAGAAGGAGGTCTCGCCCCAGTTCCAGCTGGACGTGGTGACCGTCTCCGTGACCTATCCCGGCGCCTCGCCGGCCGAGGTGGAGCAGGGCATCCTGCTGCCCATCGAGGAGGCGGTGCGCGGCGTCCAGGGCATCAAGGAGATGACCTCCACCGCCCGCGAAGGCTCGGGCTCCGTCAGCCTGGAACTGGTGGCCGGCACCGACCGCATGCGCGCCCTGCAGGACGTGGACCAGGCGGTGGCCACCATCCGCACCTTCCCCGAGGCCGCCGAGGAGCCGCGGGTGCGGCTGCAGGCCCGCCAGCGCAGCGTCATCGAGATCGGCCTCTACGGCGAGGTGGAGACGTGGTCCCTGCGCAAGCTGGGCGAGCGCGTCCGGGACCGCATGCTCAGCGACCCGGCCATCACCCAGGTGGCCATCGACAACGTCCCGGACTACGTCACCCACGTCACCATCCCCCAGCAGCGGCTGCGCGAGCACGACCTGACCCTGGGCGAGGTGGCCGACATCATCGAGCGCTCCAGCCGCGACATCCCCGCCGGCGCCATCGACACCAGCGAGGGCGAGGTCCTGCTGCGCCTTCACGAGCGCAAGGAGTGGGCGTCGGAGCTGGCCGGCATCCAGATGCTCACCGCCGACTCCGGGGGCGTGGTCACCCTGGGCGAGCTGGCCACGGTCCGCGACGGTTTCGAGGAAGGCGGCTTCCACGCCCATTTCAACCAGCAGCCCTCCATCGAGCTGGAGGTCTTCCGCACCGGTCAGCAGTCGCCCCTGGTCATCGAGGACGCCGTTCAGGGAATCCTTAGCGAGCTAAACAGCACCCTGCCGCCGGGCGTGTCCGCGCGCATCGACAGCAACCGCGCCGAGGATTTCGACGACCGGCTGTCGCTGCTGCTGGAGAACGGCGCCCTGGCCATCCTCATCGTCCTGGCGATCCTGAGCCTGTTCCTGGAGGCGCGCCTGGCCTTCTGGATCATGATGGGCATGACCCTGTCCTTCGTGGGCGGCCTGGTGGTCCTGCCGTGGATCGGCGTGTCCATCAACCTGATCTCCATGTTCGGCTTCCTGGTGGCGCTGGGGATCGTGGTGGACGACGCCATCGTGGTGGGCGAGAACGTCTACGAGCACCGCCAGCGGGGCATGGGGGCGCTGGCGGCGGCCATCCACGGCGCGCGCGAGATGGCCGCGCCGGTGACCTTCGCCATCCTTACCAACATCGTGGCCTTCCTGCCGGTGATGTTCCTGCCGGGTACCACCGGCAACTACTGGTGGCCCCTGCCGGCGGTGGTGATCACCGTGCTCGCCATCTCGCTGGCCGAGGCGCTGTTCATCCTGCCGGCGCACCTGGCGGAGAGCCGCGGCGGCGGCGCCACCCGCGCCGGCAGCCGCCTGCACCGCCTGCAGCAGGCCTTCGCGGACTGGTTCAACCGGGCGGTGGCGCGCTACTACCGGCCCTTTTTGGCGCTGTGCCTGCGCCTGCGCTACATCACCCTGGCCGTGGCCGTCACCCTGCTGGCGGTGGTGGGCGGCTACGCCTCCAGCGATCACATGGGCATGATCCTGATGCCGGAGGTGGCCGCCGACGAGATCGAGGCAGGGGTGTCGCTGCCGGTGGGCACCACCGACGAGCAGGCGGCTGGCGTGGCTGAGGCGGTTACCGCCGCCACCGCCCGCATGTTCGAGACCCACGACCTCCACCGGGTCGCCGAGGGCATCAAGACCAATGTCCGCGGCCAGGACTTCATCGACGTGGAGATCGTCATGAAGCCCCCCGACCAGCGGGACATGCGGGCGCAGGCGGTAATCGAGCTGTGGCGGGATTCCATCGGCGACATCGAGGGGGTGGACCAGATCACCTTCGAGGCCGAGCGCGGCCCCGGCGGCTGGCGGCCGGACATCAACGTGGCCCTGAGCCATACCGAAATCGAGACCCTGGCCGCCGCCAGCCAGGCCTTCAAGGGTCGGATCGAGGCCTTCGACAACACCCGCGATATCCAGGACAGCTACCGCAAGGGCAAGACCCGCTTCAACTTCCAGCTTACCCCCGAGGGCCGGGCCCTTGGCCTGACCCCCGGCGATGTGGGTGACCAGGTGCGCAACGCCTTCTACGGCGCCCTGGCCCTGCGCCACCTGCGCGGCACCAACGAGGTGGAGGTCCGGGTCAAGCTGCCCGAGGCGCAGCGGGAGGGCATGGAGAACCTGGAAAACTTCATCGTCCAGACCGATGACGGCACCGATGTGCCGCTCGGGGAGGTGGCACGCATGGAGCGCGGCACCGCCTTCGCCACCATCAAGCGCCGCGCCGGACGGCGGGTGGTGGAGGTGAGCATGGATGTGGAGCCCAAGGCCGCCACCGGCCGCCTGCTCACCGCCCTCAAGACCGAGGTCCTGCCCCAGCTGCGCGCCGACCATCCGGGCCTGACCTGGACCTTCGTGGGCAGCCAGGCCGACCTGCGCGAATCCACCCAGGCCCTGTGGGCCGGCTTCCTTTTGGCCCTGGCGGCCATCTACGCCCTGCTGGCGGTGGCCTTTTCCAGCTATTTGCAGCCTCTGCTGGTGCTGCTGGCCATCCCCTTCGGCATCGTCGGTGGCGTCATCGGCCACATCCTGCTCGGCTTCGATCTGTCGCTGATCAGCCTGATGGGCGTGGTGGCGCTATCGGGCGTGGTGATCAACGACGCCCTGATCATGATCACCTACGCCAACCGCCAGCGCGGCGAGGCCTCCGCCCATGACGCCATCCTCCAAGCCGGCCAGCGCCGCTTCCGGCCCATCACCCTGACCACCCTGACCACCTTCGGCGGCCTCACGCCGATCATCCTGGAGACCTCGCGCCAGGCGGCCCATCTGATCCCCATGGCCATCTCGCTGGGCTTCGGCATCGTTTTCGCCACCGCCATCATCCTGGTGATCGTTCCCAGCCTCTACCTGATACTGGAGGACGTCTACGCGCTGACCCATAGGGCCGGCGGCGGCAGGGGCAGCGGCTGAGGCGGGCGGTTGCCGGTTGCCGACCCGGCCTCGTCAGTGGCTGTGATCCGGGCCCTCGGCAGGAGGAACGGGGGCGAAAAGCTTGGCCGCGTCCACCGTATCGAAGACATAGGCCTTGCCGCAGAACTCGCAGTGGACTCGGACCTCGCCCTCGTCGGCGAGGATGGATTGGACCTCCTCCTGGCCCAGGCCGCGCAGCATGTTGGCCACCCGCTGTTGGGTGCAGGAGCACCGGAAGCTGACGTATTCCGGGTCGAAAACACGCACCGTTTCCTCGTGGAAAAGGCGGTACAGGAGGTCGTTGGCGGGCAGGCCGAGGAGCTCGGGGCCGGTTAGCGTGCTGGCCAGGGACACCGTGCGGTCCCAGGCGTCCGGGTCGTCGTCCGTCTCGCCCGGCATGCGCTGCAGAAGCAGGCCGCCGGCGTGGCCGCCGTCCGCAGCGAGCCAGATGCGGGTGGGCAGCTGCTCCGAGCGCTCGAAGTAGGCTTCCAGGGCGGCTGCCACCGACCCCCCTTCAAGATCGACGATCCCCTGGTACTGCTGGCCCTCGCCTTCGGGCTCGAGGGTCAGGACCAAATGGCCGTTGCCACCCATGAGGGCTTGCAGATCCGGCGACTCCGGGACGGGATCCTGCCAGTGGGCCAGCCCGCGCACCGTACGGCGGCTGGTGGCCTGCACCACCATTAGGGACAGCGGCCCGTCCCCCCGGGCCTCCAGCTTGAGCGAGCCCTCCAGCTTGAGGGTGCCGATGAGCAGCAGCGAAGCGGCCATCAGCTCGCCCAGGGCATCGCGTACCGGCGGCGGATACTCGGCATTGGCCAGGGCCGCCTTCCAGGTAGCATCCAGGTCCACATGGCGCCCGCGGACATCGGTGCCATCAAAGCGGAAGCGGTTGAGCGTGTCGTGCATGGCGGATCATTCCTAGCAGTAAAGCCCAAGGGAGCATGGTAACGCGGTCTGTGCCTGGCCGGAGAACCCCAACGCAAGCGGCCCCGGCGCGTCTGGGAGGCGCCGGGGCCGCAGCCCGAAAGGAAGGGGTTATTCCACAGGGATCTGGCGGCGCTTGGCCTGCTCCCGCTTGGGCAAGGTCAGCTGGAGGACCCCGTCCTGGAAGGTGGCCTTGGCGTTGTCGGCGTCAACGACCGCCGGCAGGGCCAGGGTGCGGGCGAAGGTGCCGGCAGCTATCTCCCGGCGATAGTACTCGCCTTCCTTCTCGCCCTCTTCCTTCTCCTCGCGGGTGCTGGCATTGATGGTCACGGTGTCCTCGGCCACCGACAGGTCCATATCGTCCTTCTTCACCCCGGGAAGCTCGGCGCGCACGCGGATATCGCTCTCGCGGTCCTCGACATCCACCCGCGGACGGCGGCCCTCGAACGGCGCCAGCTCGCCGACCTGGGGCATCTCCCAGCGGAACGGGCTGGGCATGCGGCGGCCGAAGAAATCCTCCATCAGCCGCTCCATCTCGTCGAAGGGGGCGACGCTCCTGCCACCACCGGCGCGGCGGGGCTCGATCTCCTGACCCTGTTTCTCCTGTTCGGCCATGGTTCCACCTTCTTTGTTGCCGTCTGATCCCATGCAGGAAAGGCATCCTCTTCCCCATACATGGGGCCGGAGGCTGAAAGGGACAACCCCCGGAAAAATCCGGGACAGCGTCAGCCCGAGCGGTTCGGCTCCCGGGATCCGGGGAACAGCCGCGGATTGCTGGCCACCACCCGGCGGAACAGGCGGTCCGCCAGCCGGGAATTGCCCCCCTTGACGTAGCCGTAACCGATCCAGGCCGCCACCGCCGCCCCCGCCACGTCCACCATGAGGTCGGTCATGGTGTCGTCGAGGCCGGATTTCTGCATGTTGAAGCCGAAGCCCCAGTCCATGCCGTACTCGACGATCTCCCACAGGGTACCCAGGGTGACCGCGAAGCCGAAGGCGGTGGCGGCGAAGTACAGCGGCGACAGGGCCACCCGGCGGGTCTGGTGCAGGCTGTAGACCAGCAGGAAGCCGATCAGGCCGCGGACGAAGGCGGAGAAGCTGTGCAGCAGCAGATCCCACCACCAGAAGCGGTGGTAGAACGCCTGGACCTCGCCCAGGCCGAAGGCGGCGTACAGGAGCACGCAGGTGACCAGGGTCAGCTCCACCGGGATCTGTACCGCCAGCTGGCGCTCGATGAGCGCCGGAAGGAAGGTCAGGGCCAGGAACACGGCGGCGGTGAAGGCCACCAGCCAGCGGCCCTCCACCAGGGCGCCGATCAGCAGGCCGCCGATGGCCAGCTGGAGGACCGCGACGGTCAGGAACTGGAGGCGCTCGGGCCACTGCCAGGAGCGCCAGCGGGTGCGCAGGCGATTGATCATGCCCCTTCGTCCTACGGAGCCCACCGACCGCTTTCAAGGCGCGGGTGGGACTCGAGGCCAGGGGGGCAATCGGCCAGGGGCGCTACCCGGCGAGGAGAGCGGCCAGGGCGGCCCCGGGGTCGTCGGCACGCATGAGCGACTCCCCTACCAGGAAGGCGGTGAAGCCGGCCGCAGCCAGCCGGTCAATGTCGGTCCGGGCATGGATGCCACTCTCGGCCACCAACATGACGCCGTCCGGCACCCGCTCGGCCAGCTCCAGGCCGGTTTCCAGACGGGTCTGGAAGGTGTTCAGGTCGCGGTTGTTAATGCCGATCAGATCGGCGCCGGCAGCCAGGGCCCGATCCAGCTCCGCTGCCTCGTGGACCTCCACCAGGGCGGCCATGCCCTCCTCCCGAGCCCGCTGCAGGCAGGCGGTCAAGGTGTTGTCGTCGAGGGCGGCGACAATGAGAAGGACGCAGTCGGCGCCGAGGAGGCGGGCCTCGCTCACCTGATAGGGGTCGATAGTGAAGTCCTTGCGCAGGGCGGGCAGACCGGAGGCCGCCCGGACCTGGGCGAGGTGGGCGTCGTCGCCGCCAAAGAAATCGCGGTCGGTGAGCACGGATAACGCCGCGGCGCCCGCCACCGCGTAGCGACCGGCGAGCCAGGCGGGGTCAAACTCGGTACGGATCTCGCCGGCGGAAGGGCTGGCCCGCTTGATCTCGGCGATCACCGCCGGCACCCCGGCGGCGGCGCGTTCGACCAGAGCGCCCTTGAAGTCGCGTAGCTCGGGGGCCGTCTCGGCGGCGATGCGGGCCCGCAGCTCGGCCTCCGGCAGCTCGGCACGGCGCACGGCCAACTCCTCGTCCTTGTGCGCCAGGATGGTCTCCAGGATGGTGGCGCGGCCCTCGCTCATTGGGCCTTTTCCGCCCCCTGGGTGAATGCGGCCAGCTGCTCGAGCTTGGCGCGAGCGGCACCGGAATCGATGGCCTCGGCGGCGCGGCGGACCCCGTGGTCGAGCTCGGCGGCGACGCCGCTGGCATAGAGCGCGGCCCCGGCATTGAGCAGGACGATGTCGCGCCTTGGGCCGGGCTCCCCGTCGAGGATGGCGCGCAGGATGGCCGCGTTGGCCTCGGCGCCGCCGGCCTCCAGGTCCTCGGGGCGAGCTCGGTCCAGACCGAATTGCTCGGGGTCGATGTCGTAGTGGAGCAGATCGCCCTCGTACAGCTCCACCATGCGCGTCGGCCCAAGGGTGGAGAGCTCGTCCATGCCGTCGTCGGCGTGGACCACCAGGACGTGGTCGCTGCCCAGCTCGCACAGGACTTTGGCCAGGGGCTCCAGCCAGCGCTGGTCGTAGACGCCTAGCACCTGGTTGGATGCCAGGGCGGGATTGGCCAGAGGCCCGAGCAGATTGAAGAGGGTGCGGATGCCCAGGGCCTGGCGGGGACCCACGGCGTGCTTCATGGCGCCGTGATGGCGGGGGGCGAAAAGGAAGCCGATGCCCACCTCGTCGATGGCACCGGCAACCGCGTCGCGTGTGATGTCCAGGTCGACGCCCAGGGCGGTCAATACGTCGGCGCTGCCCGAGCTCGACGACACCGAACGGTTGCCGTGCTTGGCCACGGTGGCCCCGGCGCCGGCGGCAACGAAGGCGGCGGCGGTGGAGATGTTGAAGGTGCCCTTGCGGTCGCCGCCGGTGCCGCAAGTGTCGACCAGGTTCTCGCTGGTCACCTCCACACGGTCAGCGAGCTCCCGCATGACCGCAACGGCGCCGGTAATCTCCTTGACGGTCTCGCCTTTCATGGTCAGGGCGGTCAGGAAACCGGCGATCTCCTCGGGGGCAGCATCGCCACCCATGATCTCGCGCATGACCGCCTCCATGTCGGCGCGCGTTAGATCCTCGCGCTCGACAAGGCGGGCGATGGCGGCCTTGGTGCGACCGCTGACGTCCGTCTCGGGAGTCATGGCGCCTCCGGCTAGGCTTGTACCGGCTCGGGCCGGCCGGTGCGGGCCAGGAAGTTGGCCAGCAGGTCCTTGCCCGAGCCGGTGAGGATGGATTCGGGGTGGAACTGCACGCCCTCGACGTCCAGCTCGCGATGGCGCAGGCCCATGATGGTGCCGTCCTCGGTCCACGCGGTGATGGCCAGCTCGGCGGGCAGGCTGGACCGCGCCACGATCAGGCTGTGGTAACGCGTGGCCTCGAAGGGGTTAGGCAGGCCACTGAACACCCCGGAACCGTCGTGCAGGATCTCGGAGGTCTTGCCGTGCATCACCTCGGCGGCGCGGACGACCCGGCCGCCGTAGGCGGCGGCGATGGCCTGGTGCCCCAGGCACACACCCAGCAGCGGGAAGCGGCCGGCGCAGGCAGTCACCGTCTCGATGGAGATACCGGCCTCGGCCGGCGAGCAGGGACCCGGCGAGAGCACGATGCCCGCCGGTTTCAATCCGGCGATGTCGTCCACCCCCAGGGCGTCGTTGCGGTAGACGGTCACCTCGGCGCCGAGCTCGCCCAGGTACTGGACCAGGTTGTAGGTGAAGCTATCGTAGTTATCGATCATGAGAATCATGCCGGACCCTCCAGGCCCTGAGCCGCCATGGCCGCCGCCCGGAACAGGGCACGGCCCTTGGACATGGTTTCCTCGTACTCGGTGGCGGGATCCGAGTCCGCCACAATACCGGCGCCGCTCTGGATGTGGAACCAGCCGTCCTTGATCACCGCGGTGCGGATGGCGATGGCCGTGTCCATGTGCATGGCGTCAGGGCTGATGTGGCCGATGGCACCAGCGTAGACCCCGCGGCGCAGCGGCTCGAGCTCGTCGATGATTTCCATGGCGCGCACCTTGGGCGCCCCCGAAAGAGTCCCGGCCGGATGGGTGGCACGCAGCACGTCGAAGGCGTCCAGACCGGGGCGGAGGTGTCCCACCACGTTGGACACCATGTGCATGACGTGCGAGTAGCGCTCGATGGAAAAGGGCCGGTCCACGGCCACGGTGCCGGTTACCGCGGTGCGGCCGACATCGTTGCGCGCCAAATCGAGCAGCATGAGGTGCTCGGCGCGCTCCTTGGGATCGGCCAATAGCTCCTCGGCAAGGTCGCGATCCTCCTCCTCGGAGCGCCCCCTCCGGCGAGTGCCGGCAATGGGCCGCACGGTGACATGGCCGCCTTCCAGCCGGGCCAGGATCTCAGGGGAGCTGCCCACCACCTGAGCCTCCCCGGTGTCCAAATAATACATGTAGGGGCTGGGATTGAGGGTGCGCAGGGCCCGGTAGACATCGAAGGGCGGCGCCGGGAAGGGCACCGAGAACCGCTGCGACAGCACCACCTGCATGATGTCTCCGGCCCGGATGTATTCCTTGGCCCGCTCCACTGCGTCTTCGAAATCGGCCCGGGCGGTGTGGTGATGGAAGTCGGCCTCGGCCAGCGCTACCGGCTCCGGTATGCTGCGCTCGGGAAGGGAGCGGCGCAAGGCTGTTACCGAGGCCTCGATTAGCTCGCGGGCCTCGGCGTAGGCGGCGTCGGGGTCGGCGCCGGGATCCGCCGGCTGGATCAGCTGCAGGGAGCCGCGCAGGTTGTCGAAAACCAGCAGCTGCTCGGTGCGCATGAGGAAGGCATCGGGCATCCCCAGAAGATTGGGATTGGTGTCCGCAATGGCCTCCATGTAACGCACCGCGTCGTAGCCGAAATAGCCCACGGCGCCGCCGGCGAAGGGGGGCAGCCCACCCACGGGCGCGGTCCGGCTGGCGCGGACCCAGTCCCGCACCCGGTCCAGCGGGTCGGCCGGCTCGGCAGCTTCCACCACCTCGCCGTCGCGGTAGCGGGTAAAAGCCCCGCCACGCAGGGTCACCCATTCCCGGGACGGCAGCCCCAGGATGGAGTAGCGGCCCCACTTTTCCCCGGCTTCCACCGATTCCAGCAGGAACGAGCGGGGACCCGCAGCGAGCTTGAGGAAGGCCGATACCGGGGTCTCCAGATCGGAAAGGACCTCCCGCACCACCGGGATGCGGTCGTAACCCTCGGCGGCTAGGTCGCGGAACTGCTCCTGGCTTGGCACGTACATGGGGCTCTTTCCCGGGGCTCAGGCGCTTCCCGCCAGGCTCCCCTCCGGCTTGATAAAGTCCCAAACGGCCGTGAATTCCTCCACCACGCGGTCCGCGCCTAGCCGGTAGACGTCGGCGCCGCGGTTGTAGCCGTAAGTGACGCAGACCACTTGGCAGCCGGCGGCCAGCCCGGCGTTCACGTCGTTGGCGGAATCGCCCACCAAGACCGAGCGTTCGGCCTCTGCTCCTGTCTGCTTAAGGGCGTGGCGCACCGGCTCGGGATCGGGCTTTTTGTTAGCCACCGTATCGCCGGAAACCACCACGGCCAGGTAGGGACGCAATCCGGTGGCCTCCAGTAGGGGCTCGGTAAAAGCCGCGGCCTTATTGGTGATCACCGCCGACGGCACCCGGGCTTCCCGGGCGCGCTCGAGGACGTCCAGTACGCCCGGGTAGGGCGCGCTCTCCTCGGCGAAGCATTCGCCATAGTGGACCATGAAACGCTCGTGGGCCTCCTCCAGCATACCCTCCTTGTGGCCACCGGTGGCATCCAGGGCGCTGTGCACCAGAGCCCGCACACCGTCACCGATCCAGCTACGCACCTGGGCTTCGCTCACCGGCTGGCGGTCCACCTCCACCAGGGTTCGGTTGACGGCGGTCATCAGGTCCCGGGCGGTGTCCAGTATGGTGCCGTCCAGGTCCAGGAGCAGCGCCTGCATGGGCAGGGACTCGCTCACGGACCGGCCCGAATCGTCGCTCATCAGCGCTCTACCTTCCCCAGGGCGTCCCGGAATTCCTGCAACCGGGCGCCGTAGTCGTCGGCCTTGAACACCCCGGAACCGGAAACGAACACGTCCGCACCGGCTTCGGCCACGCGCGCCACATTGTCGGCCTTGATGCCGCCATCCACCTCGAGCTCGATAGTGAGCCCGGCATCGTCGATACGGTCACGAATGGCCCGGATCTTGTCCATGGAGGACTCGATAAAGGCCTGACCACCGAAGCCAGGGTTAACCGACATCACCAGCACCAGGTCGATCTCCTCCAGCAAATAGTCCAGCCACTCCAGGGGGGTGCCCGGGTTCAGGGAGATCCCGGCCTTGCAGCCCTGGTCCTTGATCAGCTGCACCGTGCGGTGGGGATGGCGCGAGGCCTCCGGATGGAAGGTGATGATGTCGGCGCCCGCCTTGGCGAACTCGGGCACGATGGGATCTACCGGCTCGATCATGAGGTGGCAGTCCAGGGTCATGTTAGTCACCGGTTTGAGGGCTTCGGCGACCATGGGACCGATGGTGAGATTGGGCACGTAATGGTTGTCCATGACGTCGAAATGGCAGTAATCGGACCCGGCCCCCTCTACGGCCCTCACTTCCTCGCCCAGTTTGGCGAAGTCCGCCGAGAGGATGCTCGGTGCAATCTTGTAATCCGCCATGCTCGCTACTCCGTTGCCTGATTCCATTATCCGGTCACCCCCCGTCGGGGGCTTCGCTCACCTACCGGAAAGGCATGATTTTACCGGGAAGGCCGCCCTTTTGCGAACGCCTTACCCACTTAAAAGGCCCCGCCGGTTCGAGCCCGGCGGGGCCTTTCGACAGGCTCTAGGGGCCGGTCCTAGGCGACCTTGGACTCCATGTCTTCGGAGTACTCGCCCATCGAGGCCAGGCTATTGAGCTTGGCTCGGAAGCCGAAGTTCTTCTGGGCTTGCTCGGTATTGGACATATCGGAGCCCCACGTCGCCAGGGCCGGATTCTGCAGGGCTCGGGCGTAGGAGAAGGTCAGACGCCACGGCACCTGGTCCTTGAACTTCTTGTTCATGGCATCCAGGTGCTGGGTTGCCTCGACATCGCCCTGACCACCGGACAGGAAGACCACACCGCCCAGCGCCGGGGGCACCACCCGCTGGAGGGTGGACACCGTGCGGTCGGCCACCTCCTGGACGCCAGCGCGTTTGGGCGCATCCAGGCCGGAGATGACCATGGAGGTCTTCAGCACCACGCCCTCGAGCATGACGTTGTGGCGAAACAGCTCGTCGAACACGATGCGAAGGTTATCTTCGGTGATCTCCTCGCAGGTGTCGATGTCGTGATCGCCGTTGATCATCACCTCGGGCTCGACCATCGGCACCAGGCCATTCTCTTGGCACAGGGCGGAATAACGCGCCAGTGCATGGGCATTGGCCTCCATGCACTGCTGGGTAGGCATGTCGTCGCCGATGGTGATCACCGCGCGCCACTTGGAGAAGCGGGCGCCCATGTTGTAGTACTCGGCCAGGCGCTCCCGCAGGCCATCAAGGCCCTCCGTGACCTTCTCGTTAGGTGAGCCGGCAAGCGGCTTGGCGCCGGTATCCACCTTGATGCCCGGGATAATGCCCCGGCCCTTGAGCAGCTCGGGGAACGGCGTGCCGTTGTCATCCGACTGCTTGATGGTCTCGTCGTAGAGGATGACGCCGCTGATGTAGTTATCGACGTCGGGCGCGTTGAACAACAGCTTCCGGTATTGCCGGCGTGCTTCCTCGCTGGAGGTGATGCCCACTTCCTCCAGGCGCTTGGTGGCGGTGTTGTTGGACTCGTCGGCGGCGAGGATACCCTTGTAGTCGGCTACCATCGCCTTGGCCGTCGCTTTCAGCTCGTCAGCGTGCTTCCACTGATAGTTCGCCATGGTGGCGACCTCCCTTGTAGGTTGAACAAAACCGCGCGGTTGGTTGGGCCCGGAGCGGGGCTAGCGCGGAAATACGCCCAAGGGCACGGCGCCGGCCGCCTGGAATGCGCCGATCCTCCTCCCCCCAACGGACCCGTTCGGATATTTCCTACGATTAGGTGGGGATGACCTCGAAAGGGTTCAACCCCCGGCTCTCGTAGGCGAACCGATCGAATGCACCTTACTTGGGCTCGGTTTCGCCCACCCGCACCACCTTCATGGTGTTGGTGGACCCCTGCTGGCCCAGGGGCTCGCCCAAGGTCAGTATCATCAAATCGCCTTCGCGTACCGCCCCCTGCCGGCGCAGTTCCGCCTCCGCCGAAGTGATCAGCTCCCGCGGGGTATGCCGCTCCGGATCGATGGGGAAGCTGATGGGGTAGACCCCGCGGTACATGGTCACCTGGCGCCGGGTGCGCTGTTCCGGTGACAGTGCGTAGATGGGCGCACGGGTGCCGCCGCGGGACATCCAAAGGGCGGTGCGGCCGCTAGTGGTGAAGGCGGCGATGGCCGAAATCTCCAACTTGTTGGCGATGGCCAACGCCGATTGGGCGATGGACTCGTCCACCGTGTGGGCCTCCTCGGTGCCGAACCCGGTCAGGCTTTGCGGCGATTCCTCGAAGCCCGATCGCTCCGTCTCCCGGCACACCCGATCCATCGCCCCGCAGGCTTCCACGGGGAAATCGCCGGCGGCGGTTTCCCCGGAGAGCATGACCGCATCGGTTCCGTCGAGCACCGCGTTTGCCACGTCCGACACCTCGGCCCGGGTGGGGATGGGGCTTTGGGTCATGGACTCCATCATCTGGGTGGCGGTGATCACAGCCTTGTTGGCCGTACGCGCCCGATGGATGATGCGCTTCTGCACCGGGGGTACGGCAGCATCCCCGATCTCTAGGCCGAGATCGCCGCGGGCGACCATAATCGCATCGGCGGCCTCGATGATCTCGTCGATGGCGGTCACCGCTTCGGGCCGCTCGATCTTAGCCAGGATACGGGCGTAGCCGCCGGAGCGTTCCACCAGCTCGCGCGCCCGGTTCGTATCGTCTGCCGAGCGCGGGAAGGACACCGCGACGTAATCGGCGCCGATCTCGGCCACGGTGTGGATATCCCGGGCATCCTTCTCAGTCAGGGCCTGAGCGGTGAGCCCACCACCGACTCGGTTGAGGCCCTTGTTATCCGACAGGGTGCCACCCTTGACCACCCGACCGATTATCTCCTGGCCGCGCACTTCCTCCACCCACACCGCTACCAGACCATCGTTGAGCAGCAGGGTGGCACCGCGCTCGACGTCCTCGGGCAGGCGCTTGTAGGTCACCCCGACCCGCGTCTGGTCCCCGAGCTCGGTAAAGGTATCCAGGATAAACCGCTGGCCCTCCTCCAGCTCCACGGTACCGTTCTTGAACTGGCCGATGCGGAGCTTTGGGCCCTGGATATCGGCCATGAGCCCAATGGTCCGGCTGTGGGCCTGGGCACGCGAGCGCACCTCCTCGGCCCGCCGGATATGGTCCTCGGCCTCGCCGTGAGAGAAGTTGAGGCGGAAGACATCCACCCCCGCCTCGATCATGCCATCGAGCACTCCCGGCTGGTCGGTTGCCGGGCCTAGAGTGGCCACGATTTTGGTTCGCCTCATGACTGGCCCGCGCGTTCCGCCAGGAGTCCCGGGCTCTGGCGCGGCACGTAGCCGCCCTGGCGCCGCCCCAAACCGGATGCGGTAACCGCACTACGGCTTGAGGGGAGGGCAAGCCAGGGCGAGCGAGCGCACGCCAGAACCGAGATAGGCGTGGTCAAATTTTCGCAATTCGCGGAAATAGGGATTTCCTTTCCGAAAACGAACGGCTTTTTGATCTTTCGGACCGCTCCCGGGGGAAGCCGGGCGGGCCTAACCGGCACGCTCCTCGAGGATGGCGATGGCCGGCAGTTTCTTGCCCTCCACCCATTCCAGGAAGGCCCCACCCCCGGTGGAGATGTAGGAGATCCGATCCGTTATGCCCGTCATGGCAATGGCCGCCAGGGTGTCGCCGCCGCCGGCGGCGCTGAAGGCCTCGCTACCGGCGATGGCCTTAGACAGGGTCCGGGTGCCATCGGCGCATTGCGGCAGCTCGAACGCCCCCAGGGGCCCGTTCCACAGGACGGTGCCGGCTCCCTTGACGATATCGGCGAAGCGGGCAGCGGTATCCGGCCCCACGTCCAGGATCATCTCGTCGTCCTGCACATCCTCCACCGGGCAGGTCCGGACGGGGGCCTCCGCGGCGAACTCCTTGGCCACCACCACATCGGTGGGCAAGGGCACGTCGGCGCCCTTGGCGCGGCAGGTGTCGATGACGCCCTTGGCCTCGTCCACCAGGTCAGCCTCCGCCAGGGAACCGCCGATGTTGCGGCCCTCGGCCAGGAGGAAGGTGTTGGCGATGCCGCCGCCCACGATGAGCTGGTCCACCTTCTCGGTGAGGGCCTTCAGGACCTCCAGCTTACCGGAGACCTTGGCGCCACCGACGATGGCCACCATGGGGCGCCGGGTATCCTCCAGGGCCGCGGTGAGGCTGTCGATCTCCTTGGCCAGCAGGGGACCGGCGGCAGCCACGGAGGCGTATTGGGCCACCCCGTAGGTTGAGGCCTGGGCCCGGTGGGCGGTGCCGAAGGCGTCGTTGACGTAGACGTCGCACAGGGCGGCCATCTGCTTGGAGAATGCCTCGTCGTTCTCGGTGTCACCCGGATGGAAGCGGACGTTCTCCAACAGCGCCACATCCCCCTCGCCGAGGTTTTCCACCTCGGCCGGGACCTGGTCGTACCAGTCCCTGATCAGGGGCACCTCCTTGCCCAAAAGCTCGCCCAGCCTCTGGGCCACGGGAGCAAGCGAGTACTTGTCGTTGCGCTCCCCCTTGGGCCGCCCCAGGTGGGCCATAAGCAGGACTTTGCCGCCCATCTCCATGGCCTTCTGGATGGTCGCCAGACTGGCCTCGATGCGGGTGGCATCGGTGATATTGCCGTCGTCGTCCTGCGGGACGTTGAAATCCTCACGGATCAGGACCCTTTGGCCGCGCAGGTCCAGATCCGTCATCCGAATGATGCTCATCGCAGCCCCCCTTACTTGCCGCCCATCAGCGCCTGAGCGGTATCGATCATCCGGTTGGAGAAGCCCCACTCGTTGTCGTACCACGCGGTCACCTTGATGAAGTCGCCGCCAATCATGCGGGTCAGCGGGGCTTCATAGATGGAGGAACGGGGATCGTGGTTAAAGTCGTGGGAGACCAGCGGCTCGTCGTTGTAGCCCAGCAAGCCCTTGAGCTCGTTCTCCGAGGCCTTATGGAGAACCTGATTGATCTCCTCGGCGGAGGTGGAACGGCTGGCCTGGAAGGTCAGGTCCACGAAGGACACGTTGGTGGTGGGCACGCGTACGGCGAAGCCGTCGAGCTTGCCGTTAAGCTCGGGCAGCACCTTGCCCACCGCAGCGGCAGCGCCGGTCTGGGTGGGAATTTGCGACTGGGTGGCCGAGCGGGCGCGGCGAAGGTCCTTGTGGTAGACGTCGATGAGCACCTGGTCGTTGGTGTAGCTGTGAATGGTGGTCATCAGGCCGTGCTCCACGCCGATGCTCTCGTGGAGCGGCTTGACCAGTGGCGCCAGGCAGTTGGTGGTGCAGGAGGCGTTGGACACCACCTCATGCTTGTCGGGATCGATCATGTCCTGGTTGACGCCGTAAACCACGGTCAGATCGTCGCCCTTGCCAGGGGCGGAGATGAGCACCTTCTTGGCGCCGGCCTCTAGGTGCATGGCGGCCTTGTCGCGCTCCACGAACAGGCCGGTGCACTCCATAACCACATCCACGTCCATGTCGCCCCAGGGCAGCTTGGTGGGGTCGCGCTCGGCCAGGACCCGAATCTTGTCGCCGTTGACCACCAGATTCTCGCCGTCCACGTCAACGGTTCCGGGGAACTTGCCGTGCACGGTGTCGTTGCGGGTCAGATAGGCGTTGGTCTCGGGATCGCCGAGATCGTTGAGGGCCACTACCTGAACCTCGTTGTTGCGATTGGCCTCGTAGATGGCGCGCAGGACGTTGCGGCCGATGCGGCCATAGCCGTTGATGGCGACGCGGATGCTCATGGGTGCTCCTCCACAGGGATCGAAGTGTTGATGCGGTGAATTCGGTTGCGGCATCGGCGCTCAGCCCAGGTGGTTGTAGGCCTGGACCACGGTTTCGGGCGCGAAACCGAACTTCTCGAACAGGGTATCGCCCGGAGCGGACTCGCCGAAGCGATGCATGCCTACGGTGGCGCCGTCACGGCCCACGTAGCGCTCCCAGCCCATGGTCTCGGCGGCCTCCACGGCAACCCGCTTGGTCACCGAGTCCGGCAGCACGCTCTTCTTGTAGGCCTCGTCCTGACCCTCGAACAGCTCCCAGGAGGGCAGGGAAACCACGCGCACCTGCTTGCCCTGGCCGGCCAGCTGCTCCTGGGCCTTAAGGGCCAGCTCCACTTCGGAGCCCGAAGCCAGGAGGACACCCTCGGGGTTTCCACCCTCGGCGTCCTTGAGAACGTAGCCACCCTTAGCGGCGCCGGCCACCGTCTCGTCGGTATGCTCCAGCCCCGGGGTCTTCTGCCGGGTGAGGACCAGCGACACCGGCCCCTTGGTGGCGGACAGGGCGATCCTCCAGCCCACTGCCGTTTCCACCCCATCGGCGGGGCGGTACACGGTCATGCCGGGCATGGCGCGCAGGCTCGCCAGCTGCTCGATGGGCTGGTGGGTGGGACCGTCCTCGCCCAGACCGATGGAGTCGTGGGTGAACACGAAGGTCACCGGCTGGTGCATGAGCGCTGACATGCGCAGGCCATTGCGCATGTAGTCGGAGAAGATCAGGAAGGTGCCCCCAAAGGGACGATAGCCGCGGTGCAGGCTGATGCCGTTCATAATGGCCGCCATGCCGAACTCGCGCACGCCGTAGTGCAGGTAACGGCCGTGCTGGCCCTTCTGCTCCTTGGCCGGCGTGATGATGGGCGCTTCCTTCCATTTGGTGTTGTTGGAGGGCGCCAGGTCGGCGGAGCCGCCGAGGACCTCGGGGACCTTGTCCACGATGGTGTTGAGCATGGCGCCAGAGTGCTTGCGGGTGGCGTCGGCCTTCTGGCCCTCCCGGTACTCGGCGATGATGGCGTCCATGGCAGGGCCGAAGTCATCGGGGACGGCCTGCTTCAGGCGCCGCTCGAAATCGGCGGCCAGTTCCGGATAGTCCTTACGGTAGGCTTCGAAGCGGGCCTGCCAGTCCTCCTCGGCGGCCTGGCCGGCGCTGCGCCCATCCCAAGCGCTATAGATCGGGTCGGGTACCTCGAAGGGCTCGTACTCCCACCCCAGGGCCTGGCGGGTGGCCGCCACCTCGTCCTCGCCCAGCGCGGCGCCGTGGGTCTCCTCGCTGCCGGCCTTGTTGGGCGAGCCGTAGCCGATGGTGGTCTTGCAGGCGATCAGAGTGGGCCTGTTGGGCTCGGCCTTGGCCTGGTCGATGGCCTTGACCACGGCGTCGGGGTTGTGGCCATCGATGGCCATGGTCTGCCACTCATAGCCCTCGAAGCGCTTGAGGGTGTCGTCGGTGAACCAGCGCTCGAGCTCGCCGTCGATGGAGATGCCGTTGTCGTCGTAGAAGACGATCAGCTTGCCCAGGCCCAGGGTCCCGGCCAGAGAGCACGCCTCGTGGCTAATCCCCTCCATCAGGCAGCCGTCACCGGCGAACACGTAGGTGTGGTGATCGACGACGGTGTGGCCCTCGCGGTTGAACTCGTTGGCCAGCTCTTTCTCGGCGATGGCCATGCCCACGCCATTGGCGATGCCCTGGCCCAGCGGCCCGGTGGTGGTCTCCACCCCCGGGGTAACGCCGTTCTCGGGGTGGCCCGGAGTCCGCGAGCCCCACTGGCGGAAGTTCTTGAGCTCCTCCAAGGGCAGGTCATAGCCGGTCAGATGGAGCAGGCTGTACAACAGCATGGAGCCGTGGCCGTTGGAGATCACGAAGCGGTCCCGGTCGGCCCAGTCGGGATTGACCGGATTGTGCTTCATGTAATCGTTCCAAAGCACCTCGGCGATGTCCGCCATCCCCATGGGCATGCCGGGATGACCGGAATTCGCCTTCTGCACCGCGTCCATGGATAGGAAGCGAATGGCGTTGGCCAACTGCTTGCGGGACACTTCAGGCATTCGGACGTTCTCCTTGCGCGATTCTCGAATTCGGTCGGCCCGCGGGCACGAGGTCCGGAAAAACCGGCAGGGCGGGCCGCATGCGGCCCGCCCCCTCACCCCACCCGGGGGGATCAGTCGTTCATGGGCTTTTCGGTATGGATGCGCTGCACGGTGCCGTGGGCACCAGTAATGACCATGGTGTCGGTGCTAACGACCTCACCGTAGTGGCGCACGCCGTCGAGGAAATCGCTGCTGGTCACTCCGGTGGCCACGAACAGGAGATCCTCCCCCTTAACCAGCTCATCCATGGTCAGCACCTGCCCGGGCTCCAGCCCGAACTCCCGGATCTTGGCCGCCTCGTCATCTTTCTGCGGGGCCATGGCGGCGACCATATCGCCGCCCACTGCCTTGGCTGCGCAGGCCGTGATGACCCCCTCGGGCGTGCCGCCGATGCCCATGAGGGCATCCACCGAATCGCCCAGGGCGGCCATGACACCGCCACTAACGTCACCGTCGGAGGCCAGGCGGACGCTGGCGCCGGCGCTCCGAATCTCACCGATCATATCCTGGTGCCGGGGCTTGTCGAGGACGAAGATGCGAAGGTCTTCCACCTGCTTGTCGAGGGCGCTAGCCAGGTCCCCGAGCTTGGAGGCCAGCGGCGCCTGAGGATCGATCTTGCCGCAGGCGGCAGCCGGCACCACCAGCTTGTCCACGTAAAAGCCCGGCCCGGGCCGGAACATATTACCGCTCAGGGAAGCGGCCAGGACCACGATGGAACCGGGCATGCCCTTGGCCAGGAAGTTAGTACCCTCCACGGGATCCACGGCGATATCGATGGTCGGGCCTTCGCCATCGCCGACCTCCTCCCCGTTGTAGAGCATGGGCGCTTCGTCCTTCTCGCCCTCGCCAATGACCACCTCCCCGGCCATGGGCACGGTGGCCATAGCCTGACGTATGGCCTCCACCGCGGCACCGTCGCCTTGCTCCTTCTCGCCGCGGCCGATCCACGGCTCGGCGGCGCGGGCGGCGGCCTCTGTTGTCCGAACCAGAGGCATGGTCAGCTTTTCCATGGTCATTAGGCGTTTCCTGATTCTAGGAAGAAAAATCGGGTTGTTCGCGGACCGCGCACCAATGCCTGGTGGCCGATTAAGGCAGCGAGCGGCCACCTCTCCGGCGGCCGCCCGTAGCCTCGGCGAAAGACGTAGCGATCCTCCTTCCTCCGAGCCACTTCCACAAAGGCCCGAAGGGAATTCCTGTACGCGGGGAGTTAGCCCTCCATCTGTGCCTCGTCGTCCCCGGGGCAAAGATGGGGGGCCAGATCGGCTCGCAAGCCGGGATCGGCAACGGCAAGCACCGAGCGGCGCAGGATATCGCCGGCAAACAGAGGCTCGCCGTCCATGGTGGCCACGTCTGCACCCGCCTCGGCGGCGATCAGGGACCCGGCCGCAAAATCCCATAGATTTTGCCCGCCATGGAGGTAAAAGTCCACCCGTCCACAGGCGAGCCAGCACCATTCCAGAACGCTGGAGCCGAAGTTGCGCTGGCTGTGGAAAGGCTGGTCGCCCGCCAAACGCCTGGCCACATGCCGCGGCAGGCGCTTGAAGTCGATTAGGCCGACGCTGCGGCTCAAGGAGCGGCCGGGGCGCACACCGATAGGTTCGCCGTTGAGGAAGGCGCCTTCGCCGCGCACCGCGGAAAACAGCTCATCACGGACGGGATCGTGGATCACCCCCAGCACCGCCTCGCCACCCATCAGCAGGGCCACCGATACCCCGAAAACGGGGATGCCCACGGCGAAGTTGCTGG
Source organism: Thiohalorhabdus sp. (assembly GCF_036628635.1). GTDB lineage: Bacteria > Pseudomonadota > Gammaproteobacteria > Thiohalorhabdales > Thiohalorhabdaceae > Thiohalorhabdus. The sequence goes on from NZ_JAZKRM010000004.1 coordinate 66,864, forward strand.
TACCGTCCAGGGGATCCACGCACCACAGGCCGGTTTCAGCCCCAGCCAGCGCGCGGCGGTGCTCGGACGGCTCCATCTCCTCGCCCAGGAGGCCCACCTCGGGGAAGGCTTGCGCCAGCTCCCGCTGGATGGCGGCTTGCATGGCGGTGTCCACCTCGGTTACCAGGCCCCCACAGGCCTTGGCCGTAGCCGCCGTCCCCCGGCCGCCAGCGAACTCGGGAAGAACATGATCCGACGCCGCCCGGCGCAGGATTTCGGCCACCCGGTCGGCGGTGGTGGCATCGGCGACTATGGTTGCGGTCACGGTTGCCCCCTTCAGGCGCCAGCCTTCAGCCGGCGTCCTTCCATTTGATGGAGCAGCCCATGGAGGGGATCTGTTCCTCCGGGCCCTCACCGGTGGTGGCAACCTGCTTCATGGCCTCGAACAGCTCCCGCTCGGCCCCAGACACCGGTTCATTGCGGCTCTCGTCAAGGCGGCCGCGGTACTGCAGGTAGCCTGCGCCGTTAAAGCCAAAGAAGTCGGGCGTGCACACCGCGCCGAAGCGCTTGGCCACTTCCTGGGTCTCGTCGAAGAGATAGGGCATGGGATAGGCCTTCTCCTCGGCGCGGGCCTTGAGATTGTCGAAGGCGTCCTCGGGGTAGTCGCTGGGATCGTTGCTCATGATCGCCGCCGAGCCGATGCCGAACTCCTCGAGGTCGCGGACATCCCGGAGGATGCGGTTCTCAACGGCCTGCACGTAGGGGCAGTGGTTGCACATGAAGATCACCAGCAGGCCGTTTTCGCCGCGCACGTCCTCCATTCGGTAGGTGTTGCCATCCACGCCCGGCAGTTCGAAATCGGGCACCTGGAAGGTTTTATCGACGATGGGTGTCTCGGTCCGGGCCATTGCTTCTTTCTCCGCTGGGAATACGGTGCGCAGAAAACGGGAGGCTAACTCGCCGGCGGGGCTACGCACCGCCGGCCCAAAGCCGTACCATTATGCCTGACCCCGAAATCCGGAACCAAATCCCCGCAGCCAGGAACCCGGAACCCGTGTCCGCACCCCGTGTCTACCTGCCCGAGGCCGCTGTTTCCGGCGAGGAGCTAGCCCTGCCGGCGGAGGCCGCCCGGCACCTGGTCAAGGCCCTGCGCTTGGCCCCCGGGGACGCGGTTACCGTTTTCAACGGTTCCGGCGGCGAGTTCACCGCCGAGCTGGCGGGCTCCGCCAAGAACCCCGCCGTCCGTGTGGGCGAGCACCACCCGGTGGAGCGCGAATCGCCCCTGGCCACCGTGCTTTTGGCCGGGCTTTCCAAGGGCGACAAACTGGACTGGGTGGTGCAGAAGGCCACCGAACTCGGTGTTTCCGAAATCCAACCCGTTCATACGGCCCGCAGCGTACGCCGCCTGGATCCGACCAAAGCCGCCAAGAACCGCCAGCGCTGGCACAAGATCGCCGCCGGGGCCTGCGAGCAATGCGGCCGCAACCGCCTACCCGTAATCGCCGAGGTCACCGACCTGGCCACGGCCTTGGGTGAGCCGGTCGCCACCGGCCTGGTACTGGACGAGGCGGGCGACCCGGCAACCGGCCGGCCTCCGGCAACACCCCTGCACCTGCTGCTCGGCCCCGAGGGCGGACTGACCGCCGAGGAAGTGGCAGCCGCCGAAGCGGCCGGCTTTAAGCGCACCGCCCTGGGCCCACGCACCCTGCGCACCGAAACCGCCGCCGTCACGGCGCTGACCTGGGCGCAGACCAAATGGGGGGATTTGGGATAACACCCAGTTTCAAGTAGTTAAGTAATTAAGTCGTTAAGCAAGGCACCAAGGCGCCGCCTTCGCTTGAGCCGTTAACTTGATTACTTAACTACTTAATACTTAATTACTTCCAGCAGGACTTTCCATGCCCTACTCCATCGGCGTCGTCATGGACCCCATCGGTGACATCCCGATCAAGAAGGACACCACCTTCGCCATGCTGCTGGAGGCCCAGCGACGGGGCCATGACGTGTACTACATGGAGCCGCGCCACCTCTACGGCCGCGACGATATACCCATGGCGCGCATGTATCCCGTGGAGGTCCGCCCTGAGCCGGGGCATCACTACACCCTCGGCGACGAGCACCACCGCCCCCTGACCGAGCTGGACGCCGTGCTTATGCGCAAGGACCCGCCCTTCGACATGGAGTACGTCTACCAGACCTACCTGCTGGAGCGGGCCCTGGCCTCCACCCTGGTGGTGAACCACCCGCGCAGCCTGCGCGACGCCAACGAGAAGATGTTCACCGCCTATTTCCCGGACCTGGCCCCCGCCACAGTGGTGGCCCGCGACCCGCGAGTGTTCCACGACTTTCTGCACGAGCAGGGGACCGTGGTCCTCAAGCCACTGGACGCCATGGGCGGCAGCGGCATCTTCCTGGTGCAAGCCGGGGATCCCAACTTCAACTCGGTGGTGGAGAGCCTCACCCACCGCGGCACCCGCTACGCCATGGCCCAGGCGTTTTTGCCCGAGGCCGCCGAAGGCGACAAGCGCATCATCCTCATCGACGGCGAGCCCGTTCCCTACGGGCTATTGCGGATCCCCGGAGGCGGTGATTTCCGGGGCAACATCAACGCTGGCGCCACTACCGAGCTGGCCGATCTCGATGACGGCGATTACCGCATCTGCCAGGGCCTGGCCCCGGAGCTGCGGGCGCGGGGCCTGACATTTGTCGGGATCGACGTCATCGCCGGTCTGGTGACCGAGATCAACGTCACCAGCCCCACTGGGGTGCAGGAGCTGGACTACTACGCCAATACCCACATCTGCGCCACCTTGTTCGACGCCATCGAAGGCCGCTTAGCGGCGGGGCCGCCCTACCATGAACCGGCCTGAGCCCCATCGGGTAGGGTGGACCCTCCTGCTGGGGCTGTTGGGGATCATACTGGCCGGCTGCCAGTCCAATCCCGAGCCCCGGCACGGGCAAGCCTTCGTCATGGGCACCTTGGTGGAGATTACCGGTATCGGGGTATCCCAGGCCACCTTCACCCAGGCCACCGGGGCAGCCTTCCGGGACATGCGGGCCATCCACGACGCCCTCACCCCCGTGGCCTCGGACAATGCCCTGGCAGCGTTCAACCGACGCGCCACTCGCCAGTGGACGCCCCTGGAGGATCCTCTGAGGTCGCTGCTGCCGCGGGCCCTATCGGTCCAGCGGGCCAGCGGCAACGCTTTCAACCCGCACCTGGGGCGCTTGGTGGGGCTGTGGGGCTTCCGCGAGCCGCCTTTCCCCGACGGGCCTCCCAAACAGGCCGCCGTCAAGGCACTCCTGGCCGCCGGAGCGGGCGACCGCGCCCTGAGGCTTCGCCGTAGCGACGGGCTCGAGGCCCGATTGACCCGGCCCGGCGCCGCTCTGGATGTGGGCGGCATTGCCAAGGGTCTCGCCCTGGACCGGGCCGCCCGCATCCTGCGCCAAAACGGCGTCAGCGATGCCCTGATCAACGCCGGCGGGGATCTGCGCGCCCTGGGGCGGCGCGGCGACCGCCCCTGGCGCATCGGCATCCGCAATCCCCGCGACCGCGATGCGGTGATGGCCGTGGTGGCCCTGGAGCCGGGGGAGGCCATCGTCACCTCCGGCGACTACGAACGGACCTTCCAGCACGACGACCGCCGCTACCACCATCTGCTAGACCCTGCCACCGGCCGGCCGGCGCGGGCCGCCCGCCAGGCCACCGTGCTGGGGCCGCGCGCCACCGAGGCCGATGCCTGGAGCACGGCCCTGTTCGTGGCCGGAAGCGACGGCCTGGATCGGCTGGGTCCGACGCAGCCGGGGCTGGTTATCGACGGCGCGGGGAACGCCCATGCTAACCTTGTCATGCGGTCCCGGCTGGACTGGCAATCACAGAAGGTTCCGGCCCCTTGACGGCTTTCCTAAGGTTCCTGCGAGAGGCCACCACCCCCGCGGACCGCCTTGTTCTGGCCGCCGCCTGGACGGGCATGGTGATCTTGGCGGCCACTGCCTGGAGCGCCCCGGCGGGCCAGGAGGTGGTGGTTATTGTGGCGGGCGAAGAGGTCCGGCGGCTGGATCTGGACCGGGAGCAGCGGATCACGGTTGACGGCCGGCAGGGGTCCACCGAGTTGCGCGTGGCGGATGGCGGTGTGCGCTTCACCCACGCGCCCTGCAGCGCCAAGCGCTGCGTGCGCAGCGGCTGGCAGCACCGGGCGGGGGCGAGCGCGGCCTGCGTCCCCAACAAGGTCATGGTGCGGGTGGCTGGGACCTCCGAGCAGGGCTGGGATGCCGTCAACTACTGAGACCGTCCCCCGCGAACCGGCGGCCCTCACCCGGCTGCGCCGGGACACCAATCTGGCCTGGCTGGCGGCCTTCGCGGTGGCGCTGCACCTGCTGGAGGCGGCCCTGCCGCCGGTCATCCCGGGCATCAAGCCGGGGCTGGCCAATGTCATCACCGTGGCGGCCCTTTGCCTATGGGGCTGGCGCACGGCGGCGGTGGTGACCCTGTTGCGGGTGCTGGTGGCCGCCATCCTGCTGGGCACGCTGTTGTCACCGGCGTTCTGGCTGTCCCTCGGGGGTGCCGTGGCCGCCCTCGCCATGCTTGGCGTCGGTTCCGCCTTGCCGGGACGGGGCCTGGGTCCGGTAGGCTATAGTGTACTGGCGGCCGTGGCCCACATCGGCGGCCAACTGCTGGTAGCCTACGCCTTGTTCGTGCAGCACGCCGGCCTGTTCGTGCTCGCGCCGGTGCTTAGCTTGGCCGCGGCCACCACCGGCACCCTCAACGGCCTTGCGGCCTATCTGCTGGTCCGCGAGTGGCATACGGAGGCCGCCCACGGCGATGGCCCTGCAGGCGATCAGACCTGATCCCGACCCCAACCTGTCCGTGGCACTGCTGGTGTCGGCGGTGCTGCACGTGGTCGTCCTGTTGGGCCTGGGCTTTTTGGCCCCCGACGGCAGCGGGGAGTCGAAAGACAAGGTCCTGCACATGGTCGATTACATGCCGGAGTCCACCCAGGAGACCGCTCCGGAATCCCCCGAGGCCCGCTCCGCGAGCCGTTCCCAGCAAGCCCGCGGTCAAGACCGCCGGTCCCAGGAGGCCACCGCCCCCGACGCCGGCCGCAACCCGTCACCACCGCGGCCGGCCCCGGAGCCCGCCACGGACCCGGAAACGGCCCCCGAGCCCGAAACCGCCGGCGCCCCGGAGCCTCCGGGAGCCGAAGGCTCCGACCAGGCACCGGTTCTCCAGGCCGAAGACGCCCCCGCCGAAGTGGCCGCTCCCAGCGAAGCCGGCGACCCGGCACCGGAGGCATCTGCGAAAGGCTCCGAAAAAGAGACCCTCCAGATGTTTCCCTCCGACCGGGAGGTGGCACGGTGGGACGACGAGCGCCAGCGACGCCAGGCGGCCGCCGATACCGCCGGCAAGGCCCGGAATGCCACCCGTGAGGATGCCGTTGCGGCCTACACCACTAGCTTGCTGAACAAGGTCCAGCGGGTGGGCAACATGAACTACCCGGAGGAGGCCCGGGATCGCGGCATCACCGGAAAGGTCCGGCTCCAGATGCACATCCGGCCGGATGGCAGCCTAGCCAGCGTGGCGGTGCTCGAATCCTCCGGGTCCGAGATCCTGGACGCCTCGGCAAAGCGTATCTTGCGCCTGGCGGCCCCGTTCAGCCCCTTCCCGGATGGCATGAGCCGGAGCCATCCGGAAACCTACACCATCAGCCACTACCTCAATTTCACCCGGGGCGGCGAGCTCGGCGACTCGCCGAGCGGCTGAGCCGTCCCCCGACCCGATCCCGAGCCACCATGATCATCATCCTCAAGACCGGCGTCAGCGAGTCCGATCCCGAGTACCGCTCCCTGCTCGACTACCTGGAGGCCAAGCCCGGTATCGAGGTGCGCAAGCACCAGGAGCACGGTACCCAGGCGACCATCACCGAGCTCTATCTGATCGGCGACACCGCCGCCCTGGACGCCGAGGAGGTCGCCGGCGAGCCGGCGGTGGAGCGGGTCGTCCGGGTGTCCGACCGCTACCGGCTTCTGGGCCGGCACAAGGGGCAGGTGGAGGCCACGGGCTTCGAGTACAACGGCGTCCGCTTCGACCAGGACAATTTCCACCTGTTCGCCGGGCTTTGCGCCGTGGATAACCCGGCCAACACCGAGGCCATGATGGCCGCCCTGCACCGCCAGGGCTTGCATACCACCCGGATGGGTGCCTACAAGCCGCGCACCAGCCCCTACGATTTCCAGGGCCGCGGCGCCGAGTGCCTGCCCTACGTGTTCGAGCTCGCCGGCAAGTACGACATACGGGTAGTGGCCATGGAGGTGACCGAGCCGGCCCACATCGAGGAGATCAACCGCGCCCTCGACGACGCCGGCAGCCCCACCGGGATCATGCTCCAGATCGGCACCCGCAACGCCCAGAACTTCGAGCTGCTAACCGCCGCGGGCTCCCAGCAGCGCTTTCCCATCCTGTACAAGCGCGGCTTTGGCATCACCCTGGAGGAGTCCATAAACGCCTGCGAGTACATCGCCACTGGCGGCAACCGCAACATCGTCTTCTGTTTGCGCGGGGTGAAATCCCACATGGGCGCCCCCCACCGCAACCTGGTGGACTTCGGCCATGTATCGGCACTCAAGCGCCTCACTCGCATGCCGGTGTGCGTGGACCCCAGCCACTCCGTGGGCAGCCGCGAGCGCGCCCCAGACGGCCTGCTGGAGCTCCAGCACACCGCGGCCCAGGGGGTAGTCGCCGGGGCCAACATGGTCCTGACCGACTTCCATCCCCACCCCGAGCACGCCCTGGTGGACGGACCTCAGGCCCTGCATCTGGAGGAGCTGCCGTACTTCGCCGAGGACCTGGCCATCGTGCGCGAGGCCTACGACCGGCGCCGTCAGCTGGCGGAGCGCATGCCCCGGCTCTAGGCCCGGTCTAGGTTGACAGGGTTGCTAAGGTTGCGCCTTGCAATCAAAGGTCCGTTACCGCGCCAGGCGGTATCGTTTCACCGGAAAGGGGCGACCTTGACCCATATCCAGCGCTTACTCGGCTTGGCGGCTGTTGCTGTCGCTCTGCTGGCCTCGGGCATATCGGCGGCCCGGGCCAATGACCAGGCGCTGCGCATCGTCGCTACGATTCCCCCCTACGCCATGCTGGCCCGGGCGGTGGCCGGGGAGAATGCGGAGGTGGCGGCCATGGTGCAGCGCGGCCACGACCCCCACCACTTCGATCCCACAGTATCGGCCATGGCCCGGCTGCGCCGGGCCGACGCCGTCATCCGCAACGGCATCGGCATGCGCCCGGTGGAAGACCATATCCAGCGAACTGCGGGTGATCCCTCCCTGTTCACCGTGGCCGAAGCAGCCGCGTTCGAGCCCATCCGGGGACCAGGGGGCGAGACCAATCCCCACATCTGGCTCGATCCGGATGTGATGGCCCAAGCGGCCCATGCCCTAGCCGACCGCCTTGGGCAGCTCCGGCCCGAGGCGGCGGAACGCTTCGCCGCCAACGCGAACGCTTTTGGCGAAACGGTCACGAGCGCCGAGGCCCAGTGCCGGAAATGGTTGCAGGAGCTACCCACCCGTAAGCTCGTGACCTTCCACCCGGGCTTCGACTACTTCTTCCGCCACTTCAACCTGGAGGCGGTCGGTACTTACCGCGACCTCGCCGGCAATGAGCCTGGGTCGCGAGGCATCGCCGAGCTCCTGGCAACCATCCGCCGCCATCAGCTGCCGGCGCTATTCCGGGAACCCCAGCTGCCCGCCAATGCCGCCCGCTCCCTGGCGGAGGAGGCCGGGGTGGACCTGGCGGTACTCGATCCGCTGGGCTTCGCCGAGGGCATTGACGGCTACCCCGACCTCCTCCGCTATAACGCCCGTCAGGTCCGCGATGCCTACCGTCCCTGACGACTGGGGGGGGCGCCCCCTCGTCACCACCGAGGGCGTGAGCGTCCGTTTCGGCGATGTTACCGCTTTGGACAACGTCCGCTTCAAAATCGACCCGGGCGATTTCCTGGCGGTGCTGGGTCCCAACGGCTCGGGCAAGACCACTCTGTTCCATTGCATCCTGGGATTGACCGACTACCGCGGCACCATCGTTAACCGGGCCCAGCGCGTTGGCTTCGTCCCCCAGATCAAGAATTTCGACCGCAGCTTCCCCGGCAAGGCGGTGGAGGTCGTGACCTCCGGGGTTACCGACCGCTGGCCGGGCTGGCGCGACCGTCGCCACTTCCCCCGGGCCCGTGCGGCCCTGGCATGGGTAGGAGCAAGCGACTACGCCGAGCGGCAGCTGGCCGCGCTGTCCGGCGGCCAGCTGCAGCGGGTCTATCTGGCCCGGGCGCTGGTGCATGAGCCCGACTTGCTGCTTCTGGACGAGCCTGCGGCGGGCATTGACCGAGCGGGCGAGTACGACATCTATGAGTACCTTGAAGCCTACCAGCGCGAAAGGCCTGGGGTGGCCATCGCCATGATCACCCACGATTGGGAGGTGGCCCGCCACCACGCCGACAAGTCGCTGATCCTCAATCACCGGGTGATTGGCTTCGGGCCCTCGAACCAGGTTCTGACCGAGGACTGCCTGCGTCAGGCCTTCGGTCACATGGGCCACGCCCACGCGTTAGGGTCAAACCATGGCTGAGCTGCTGACCATGCCGTTCATGCAGCGAGCCCTTGCGGCCGCCGTGCTCACCGGCTTCCTGGGCGGTTTGCTGGGGGTCTTCCTGATTCAGCGGCGGTTGGCTTTTCTGGCCGCTGGTGTCAGTCACGGCTCCTTCGCCGGCATCGGGCTGGGTCTGTTTTTAGGCGTTGCCCCTTTTGCCGTGGCGGTTCCCGTGGCCCTCGGCATCGGCCTGGTCATCGCTTTCCTGCGGCTACGCGGCAACCTCGCCGAGGACACGGTGGTGGGCATCCTGTTCGCGGCCGGTATGGCCCTGGGCGTGCTCCTGCTGTCGCTGGCCGGGGCCAACGCCAGCCTTTCCGCCTACCTGTTCGGCTCTATCCTTGCCATCGGCAACACCGACCTGGCCTTCATGACCGGCATAACGGCCGCCGTGGCTGCCTTCACGGTACCCACCTGGGGACGGCTCACCCTGGTCACCTTCGACCGCCAGCTAGCCCAGGCCTCCGGGGTCCGGGTGCGTCTCTTGGACTACGGCTTCTACGCCGCGGCCTCGCTGGCGATCGTAGCGTCGGTCAAGGTGGTGGGCGTGGTGCTGGTGGCCAGCTTCTTCGTGGTCCCGGCTGCTACCGCCCGGCTGCTCGGCGGCACCTTCCTGGCGATCACTATGATGGCCTCGAGCCTGGGGGCGTTGACGGCAGTGACGGGCTTGCTGCTGTCGTACCCGGTGGAAGCACCGGTTGGCGCCCTGATCGTGCTCCTTCAGGGAGCGGTGTTCGCGGTGGTGATGGGGTTGCGGGGAAGGCCCGGCTAAGCTTAACCGCCAAGGACGCCAAGCGGGTCAAGAGAGGCAGAGGCAACCGGGCGTTGGAAGGGGGACGTTGTGGCAGAGGCTCAATGAGGGGGCCGAAACAAAGCATCGCGGCGCGGCCACGCCCCTACAGGGCCGGGGGACCCAGCGTGGTCTCTGCCATACTTGGCGCCCTTGGCGGTTAGCCCGGATTCAGCGCTCCCCGAAGCGAGTCATGATCTCAGCGAAGTTGCAGGGGCGGGTACGGCTGTCCAGCTGAGGCAGGATGATACTGTCCATGGCCAGGCGGCAGGCACCGGAGCTGCCGGGCAGATTGAAGATCAGAGTGCTGCCGGCCAGGCCCGCCTGGGCTCGGGATTGGATGGTGGCGGCGCCGATCTCGGCGTAGGAAAGCCATCGGAACAGCTCGCCGAAACCGGGGATGGCCTTGGTGTACACCGCCGCGGCGGCCTCGGGGGTAACATCGCGGCCGGTGATGCCAGTGCCGCCGGTGGTCAGGATCGCATCCACCCAGGGCTCCGCGGCCCACTCGCGCAACAGTGCCTCCAGGCCCTGGCGCTCGTCGGGGACGATGCGGTGCTCGGCCACCTGGTGACCGGCTTCCGTCAGGCGCTCAACCACCAGGCCGCCGGAGGTGTCGCTATCCGGTGTACGGGTGTCGGAGACGGTCAGCACTACGCAGCTCAGGGGCTGAAAGGCATCCGCAGTCATGGCGGGCTCCTGGGGCTAACGAGAGGGCGCAATCAAACAGGGCCTTCCGTCCCGGAGGACGGAAGGCCCCTAATGCCGGGTGCTTTGGCTCAGTCTTCGGCGATATGGCGTTCCTGGCGCTCCTGCGCCTCCTTGGCCTCGATGCTCATGGTGGCAACCGGGCGGGCATCGAGCCGGCGGAGGCCGATGGGCTCGCCGGTCACTTCGCAGTAACCGAACTCGCCGGTCTCGATGCGCCGCAGGGCGGCGTCGATCTTCGACAGCAAGCGCTGCTCGCGCTCCACCGTGCGCAGCTCGGTATAGCGGTCGGTCTCGATGCTGGCGCGATCGACCTCGTCGGCCTGATTCTCGGTTTCGTTGATGCTTTCTCTGGCGTTGGTAGTGTCCTCCAAGATCTGTCGCCGCCAGTCCAGCAGCTTGAACCGGAAATAGGCGAGCTGCTTGTTGTTCATGTAGGGCTCGTCTGGGCCGGGCTTGTAGTCCGGCTCCAGTTCGATCTCGTCCAGGTTGACCTGTTCGGTCATTGCGCTCCTCCCGCTAGCACCCTGGCATTTACCAGGGGCAATAATGCCGCCCTGTCGCGACCTTGGCAAGCCTGCCTAGCCATCCCTTGGAGGCGGCAACGGTTTGGGCGGCTCCCGCCGGCATTGTCATCCCTGAGGCATCGGCGCTGTGCCGAAATCAGCGGCTACCTGGTGCTGCTACCGGTGCGCGGGATCAAACTGGAGCGCGCCTTCTGGGCGGTGCGAGAGCACCCCAGAGGCCCCACCTAGCCATTGCCGATACCTTCACCGATCACCTACGAGCCAACCCACCGACGGCCGAACCCTAAGAAAGGAAACTAGGCTAGGCGTAAAAGCGCTTAAGGGCCGCCTTTACCCCTTGGGCAGCTCCAGGACCGATGCGAGTGTCAGGGTCGAGATGGTCCGTGAAGACGTATTCGAAGCGCAGGTCCTGGAGGCCCAGGGCCCCCATCACCCGGTTCTCCCAGGACCAGTCGTCGTGGTGGGGAATCAAGGTGGGCCAACCGTCGCCACCGGGTTCCAGGACGGGGCCGAGGAACAGCATGCTCGGCCAGTGCTTGAAGTACAAAGCGGTGCTCCCGGGCGTACGTCCCGACATGGTGTAGAAGCGGATATTGCGCGACAGGCGAATGGTGCCGTCCAACGGCCGGTCGACCTCCCCCGGGATGCGCTGGACCTCGTCCTGACCGGCCAGGGCCTCGGCCCCCAGCGCATCCCGCCATTGATCCAGGTCGGCGCCCCCACGGGCGCTGGGCAGGAACAGGAAATCCACGCCTCCCGCAGCCACCAATTCGGCAGCCAGACCCCCGTCGAAGACAGGGGTATTGACCAAGATGCCCCCGGCCTCGCGGTCCCGGATCCAGTAAACGGCGGGAGACTGCTCCCCACCGCACACGTGATACACGGTTCGCCCCTTGCCCGCCACCAGCTCGTGCATCGGCTAGCCTCCACCACACCTCGGGAGGCGGCGTTGACACCCCCTAACGGCGTGGCTACATTTTCTTGAGTAAAGAAGGGGTTTTAACCCGCCCAACCGACCAGACAGGCACAGGAGCGACCCGTGGCCGAGGTCCTATTCCAAAGCCCCATCGGTATCCTCTCCCTCGTCACCGTGATCGGGGCCCTCGCCGTCATCATCGGCTGGCTCGGGATCTGGATGTACAAGATCAAGAAGTCCGGCAAGTAAGCCACTGGCCTTGGCCTGCTTAGTGTCCTGGGGCAGAACACTAGAGCCCGAGCTGGGCTTTAACGAAAGGCACGGTAAGACGCCGCCGCTCGGCGAGAGCGGCGGCGTCGAGGCGTTCCAGGGCAGCCATCAGCTGATGCATATTGCGGCTGTAGTAGCGCAGGAGGTAGATGCCCACCTCGTCTTTGACCGCCAGGCCCCGGGCCTCGCCGTGGCCCTGGAGCGCCGCTAGGCGCTCGTCGTCGCTCAATCGGCCCAGGGGGAAGCTGCCGCCCCAGTGCAAACGGGACCGCAGCTCCTCTCGCACCAGCTCCAGGGAATTGGGGTTGACGGTGGCGGCGGCCAAAAGCCGACCACCCTCCTCATTGAGGCGGTTATAGAGGTGGAACACCACCGCCTCCCAATCGGTGTCACCGGCGATCGCCTCCACCCCGTCCAGGGCCACCAGGCCGCCGCCGGAGCCGACCGCCAGCAGCGTTTCCGGGGAGACGCCCGCCGCCGCTGCCTCCCGCCGCAGCGCCGACAGCTCCCAGTAGGTACCCCCTCCCGCGCGCGCCGCTCCTTCCAGGAGATGGGTTTTACCGGCGCCGCTGCCACCCCACACAAAGGCGAAGCGGACCTCCGCCCGCAGCAAAGCCTGGACGCGCTCCCATGCCTCCCGCCCCTCGGCCCCCACTTGGAACAGGTCCAGCCGGTGGCGGTCGGGGCGATCCAGGACGAGCGGCAGCTGGCCCTCCATCAGTTCCTAGCCCGTGCCCAGTTCATGCTCGACCGCCTTGCGCAGCCACACCAGCACGTACTGCAGCCCCGAGGCGACGGTGGTTACGGCCACCGCCACGGCCAGGGGGAAGTGCCAGCCCCCTAAATCGATGGTGAGGGCGCCATCCACCAGGATCAGCGCAACATAGCCCAGCTGCAGGGCGGTGTTGGCCTTGGACAACAGGGTGGGCGCCACCTCCAGGCCGCTGGTTAGGTAGTGGTAGAGCAGCGCCCCCGTGACAATGATAACGTCGCGGGCCACCACGGCCACCACCAGCCAGAAGGGCACCCAGCCGAGCCAAGCCAGCGTGACGTAAAGGGCGACCACCAGCGCCTTGTCGGCGATGGGATCGAGCACCTTGCCCAGCTCGGTAACCTGGTTGTAGCGCTTGGCAACAAAACCATCGGCGGCGTCGGTAAGTCCGGCGAAAACGAATAATGCGAGGGCTCCGACGTAACTGCCTTCGTGCAGCAGCACCACCAAGATGGGAACCAGGATAAGCCGGAGCAGGGTAAGGGCATTAGCTAGCGTCACGACCTCACCTCGCCACCGGGGAAATAGCGGTTCGTCTTCAAGGCCGATAGGTGAAGATTAATCGAGGATCGACGGTGCGGGAATCGTCGCCACCTTGGGTCTGCTCATCGCCTTGCCCCGGGTCGCCAGTTTCCGTTTCGCCTTGCCCGGGAGCCGAAACCGGCTCCCTCTTGGGCTCCAGTAGATCGACCAGGCCCAGAATGCGGGCCGCATCTTGCGGAGGCCCGCGGAAAGCCAGGCGGAACCGAGCCTCATCCCCGGCGACCCGCTCCGGAGCGAGCGTCTGAACGGCCACCAACCGGCTCAGGGCACGCTCCACCCGGGCAAAACCCCCAAGCCCAGGAAGTCCGTCCACCACCATGCGGACGGTGGAAGCCTCGCCGGGATGCACCGCGTGCTTGCGCGCCAGGTACTCCAAAACCGCTTTCATGCCGTTGGCCAGGGCCTGGTCCGTGTGGGGGCCACTGGTGGTGAAGGCATGGCCTCCCTGCCGCTCCTGCAAGACCCACTCGGCCCGCATTCTGTCCCCCTTGCCGGCAAGCCGCAGGATCAGAACGGCTTCGGCATCATAGCGCCGGGATGCCTCTCCGATGGCCGCCCAGTCCTCCAGGAGCAGGTCCCGGCCATCCAGGCTGCGGCGATCGGTCCCGTCCATGAGGGGAAGCACCAGCGGCAGACCACTGCGAGCCGCGGCCCGGCGCAATGGCTCGAACACCTCCGGAGAGTCGTCCGGCCCCACCAGCTCCAGGCTGCCACCGTTTCGCTGGGCTACCCAGACCAGGATCCCAGGACGCAGCGCGCCCCAGACCGGCCAGTCCGACCGCCATAGGCCCTCGCGCACCGCCGCCGGGTCGAAATGGACCCGGATACGAGGTCCCTCGGGTCCTCCCCGGTTAAGAAACTGGAACTGGTTCGCCAGTGACGGTGCCCGCTCAATCAGACCTTCCTGCATAGCCGCATCCGCTGCCACCTCGGCGGTGCCTGCGACACGGATCAGGACCCGGGCCAGGGCCGCGCGCATGAGGTCCCGGCGCAGCGGACGGTCCCCGGTCTGCTTTGCCTCCTCGGGGTCAACACCGACAAGGCCGAGATCCTCGGTACCGGCCTCCGCCGTATACAGCTGATCCACACGGCCGCCGTGGGCGCCAGCGCCGGTGAGGAGAACGGCAAAAACCAGAATGAGTAAGCGGACCAGGGGGCGGGCGTGCATGCGCGGGAAACTATGCCACCCCCCGGGGCCCGTCAACCGTTTCACCCCCACCCGAATTGCCCCTTGGTTTTGGGCGGTGGCCTTTTCCTTTACCATTACTTCCCCTCACCGCCCCACCCGTGAGCGTTCCATTGAGCCAAGACCGCCAGCATTCCCTGACCTACAAGGACGCCGGCGTCGACGTCGCCGCCGGAGAAGCCTTCGTGGAGCGCATTAAGCCCCTGGTGGCTAAGGCGCAGCGCCCCGAGGTCCTGGGCAGTCTAGGGGGCTTCGGTGGCCTGTTCCGCCTGGATCCGCAGCGGTATCGCGACCCCGTGCTGGTGGCCGGCACCGACGGCGTCGGTACCAAGCTGCGCTTGGCCCTGGACATGGACCGCCATGACGGCGTGGGCATTGACCTGGTAGCCATGTGCGTCAACGACCTCATCGTCTGTGGCGCCGAGCCGTTGTTCTTTTTGGACTACTTCGCCACCGGCCGGCTCGACGCCGATCGCGGCGAGGCCGTGGTAGCCGGTATTGCCAGCGGCTGCGAGACTGCCGGCTGCGCCCTGCTGGGCGGCGAGACCGCCGAAATGCCCGGCATGTACGCCGGCGACGACTACGACCTGGCCGGCTTCGCCGTGGGCGTGGTGGAGCGCGACGGCCTCATCGACGGCAGCCGCGCCGCTCCTGGCGACGCCTTAATCGGGCTGCCTTCCTCGGGGGTACACAGCAACGGCCTGTCCCTGGCTCGGCACATCCTCGCCGACAGCGGCGCCGATCTGGCCACCGACCTGGGCGACACCACCGTGGGCGAGGCGCTTCTCGAGCCCACCCGCATCTACGTATCCGCAGTGCGTACCCTCACCAAAGCCGTTCCGGTGCACGCAATTGCCCACATCACCGGCGGGGGCTTGCCGGGCAACCTGCCCCGGTCGCTGCCCGACGGCGTCGGCGCCCGTCTGGAGCGTGACAGCTGGCCCCGGCCCGCCATCTTCCCGTGGCTGATGGAGCGGGGCAACGTCGCCCTTGATGAGATGCTGGCCACCTTCAACGAGGGGCTGGGCCTGGTCGCCGCCGTTCCCGAGGCACGCGCAGAGGCCGCGCTCCAGGCCCTGAGCCAGGCAGGCGAGCCCGGTTACCGAGTGGGCCGGCTGGTCGACGACCCCGCCCAAGGAGTGCACGTGGATGGCTGAAAATTGCCGCTGCGTGGTGCTGGTCTCGGGCTCCGGGAGCAACCTGCAGGCCCTGCTGGACCGGGCCGCTGAAGGCACCCTGGGCGCCGAGGTGACGGCGGTGGTCAGCAACCGGCCCAACGCTTATGCCCTAGAGCGGGCTGGCGCGGCCAGGGTCGCCACCCAGGTGGTGGACCATACCGCCTTCCTCGACCGGGCCACCTTCGATGCGGGCCTGGAGGACGCGGTCGCGCGGTTCGAGCCGGACCTGGTGGTGCTGGCCGGGTTCATGCGGGTACTGACCCCCGATTTCGTGGCCCGGTTCGGGGGGCGCTTAATCAACATCCATCCCAGCCTGCTGCCCGCCTTCCGGGGCCTCCATACCCATCGCAAAGCCCTGGAGGAAGGCTGCCGAATCCACGGCACCACCGTCCATTTCGTCACCGAGGACCTGGACGCCGGGCCCATCATCGCCCAGGCGGCGCTGCGGGTGCACGAAACCGATACTCCGGACAGCCTGCGCGAGCGCGTCCAGGCGCTGGAGCACCGCCTGTTGCCACAGGCGGTAGGCTGGTACGCCGAGGGAAGGCTGCGCACCGAGGCCCAGCGGGTCTCGGTGACCGGTCATGCCGATCCGCCCGGTGAGCTGTTCGCACCAGCTCCGGAGCCCGAATGGTGAGCCCCCGCCGGACCGATCCCCGCGCCCCCGAAAGGCGCGGGGCCAAGCGAGCCTGAGGGACCCCATGCCGGAACGGATCCCCGAAGATTCTATTGGCATCGTCGAGGGCGCTGTCGAGCACTTCGACGAGCCCCTGGAGCTGGAAAGTAGCGAGCGCCTGGAGGCGTTTGACCTAGCCTTCGAGACCTACGGCACGCTCAATCCCGAGCGTAGCAACGCCGTTTTGGTCTGCCACGCCCTTTCCGGGGACCAGCACGCCGCCGGCTATCTGTCCATGGAGGACCGCAAACCGGGCTGGTGGGACAACATGATCGGGCCCGGCAAGCCCCTGGACACCGAGCGCTTCTACGTAGTGTCGATCAACGTCTTGGGCAGCTGCAAGGGGTCCACGGGACCCTCCAGCATCAACCCCGCTACCGGCGAGCCCTACGGCCTCGAATTCCCCATTGTTACCGTCAAGGACTGGGTCGCCAGTCAAATACGGCTCATGGACCGCCTGGGCATAAGCCAATGGCGGGCGGTGGTGGGTGGCTCCCTGGGCGGCATGAACGCCCTGCAGTGGGCCATCGACTACCCCGAACGGGTGGAGGCCTGCGTGGCGGTGGCCGCCGCCCCCAAATTGTCCGCCCAGAACATCGCCTTCAACGAGGTGGCCCGCCAGGCCATCATGACCGATCCCGAGTTCCACGGCGGCCGCTACTACGGTGGCGAAAAGCCCCGGCGGGGTCTGGCCCTGGCGCGCATGATCGGCCACATCACCTACCTCTCCGAAGACGCCATGCGGGACAAGTTCGGCCGCGACCTGCGCAAGGGCCAGCCGCTGTCCTATGGCTTCGACGTGGATTTCGAGGTGGAAAGCTACCTGCGCTATCAAGGCCGGCGCTTCGTCGACCGCTTCGACGCCAACAGCTACCTCTATCTCACCAAGGTGCTGGACTACTTCGATCCGGCCGCCGACTACGACGGTGATCTTTCCCGAGCCTTCGCCCACTCGGACAACCGCTTTTTGGTGGTCGCCTTCTCCAGCGACTGGCGTTTCTCCGCGGAGCGCTCGCGGGAGATCACCCGGGCCCTGTACACCAACAATCTGGACGTCACCTTCGCCGAGATCGAATCGCCCCACGGCCACGACGCCTTTTTGCTCAATATTCGGGCCTACCACGACATGGTGGCCACCTTCATGGACCGGCTGAGCCGGGATGCGGGGCTATGACCAGCGGGGCCATGGCATGAAAACCGGAGCCAAGCGCTTCCGCGTCGACTTCGACGTTATCGAGTCCTGGGTCGAGCCCCGCACGCGCATCCTCGACCTGGGCTGCGGCGACGGCACCCTCCTGGCCCGGCTGCGGGACAACAAGACCATCTCCGGCTATGGCGTGGAGATCAGCGTCCACAACATCATCGCCTGTATCGACAAAGGGGTTCCGGTGATCCAGGCGGACCTGGACACCGGCTTGCAGGACTTCGAGCCCGATTCGGTGGACTTCGTGGTGCTGTCCCAGACCCTGCAGGCCATCCGCCATCCCCACTACCTGCTGCGGGAGATGCTGCGCGTGGGCCGCGAGGCCATCGTCTCCTTTCCCAACATTGGCCATTGGCTGGCCCGTGCCCAGCTGGGACTGGGCGGGCGCATGCCGCGGACACCGAGCCTGCCTTACAACTGGTACAACACCCCCAACATCCATCTTCACACTCTGCGCGACTTCGAGTTCCTGTGCCGCCAGGAGGACATCGAGATTCTAGAGCGCCGGGTGCTCGACCGCCACGGCCGCTCGGGCATGCTCGCTCACAGGCTGCCCAACCTTTACGGTGCCACGGCCATGTACCGCATCCAGCGGGGGCCCGGGATGAGCCTATAGCGCGGCCATTAAGCCCAACGGGTTATCGCCCCTATGGCGTCCCGGACACGGCCGACCTACACTGGGGACTATTATCCGGTTGCATCTTCGACAGGAGAGCCTAATGCGCCACCTGACTCTCGCCCTTGCAGCGCTCGCCGCCCTCGTCACCCTGCCCATGAGCGCCACGGCCCAAAAGCTCTTCGGCGATTACGTGGTCCATCACGGCACCATGCTCACGGCCAATCTCGACCCCAACGTGGCCCGCCAGTACGACATCCAGCGCAGCCAGAACCGTGGCCTAGTTACCGTGGCCGTGCGCAAGAACACCGAGGAGGGGCGCAGCAAGGCCGTCCGCGCCGATGTCCGGGCGGTGGCAGTGAACCTGTCGGCCCAGCGCCGCGAGCTGGACATGCATGAGGTGGACGAGGCCGAGGCCATCTACTACCTGGCCGATTTCCGCATCGACCCCCCGGAGACCGTGCGCATCGAGTTTCACATCCAGCCCGAGGGCAGCGACGAGACCCAGGTCTTTGAGATCTCCCGCGAGTTCCACGCCGAGTGAGCCTGGTGGCCAATTGCCTAGCTCGTGGAGGTGCGTTAAGCGTGAATTAAGGGGACCCGCCTAGCCTGACTGGTGCCAACGCTAACGGCCTCGCCGCAGGCCGCCCTCGACCCACCAAGGAGGCATAGCCATGGCACGCTCTCACGCCCCCCGCATGGTGCTGGGCCTGCTCCTGGCCCTGGCCCTGTGGCTTCCCCAAGCGGCCCAGGCCATCCCCGCCTTCGCCCGCCAGACCCAGATGAGCTGCACCACTTGCCACGCGGCGGTGCCCAAGCTCAACAGCTTCGGCGAGGACTTCGCCGCCAACGGCTATCGCCTGCCCGACTGGAAGGCCAAGCGCGAGAGCTACGGCGACGACCGCCTGAACCTCCCCGATTCCGTGCCCCTGGCGGTGCGCATCCAGGGCTTCGGCCAGCTGCGCTCGGCCGACCGCGCCAACAACAACGATGAGGCCGCCAACGCCGACTTCCAGAGCCCCTACTTCATCAAGCTCCTCGGCGGGGCGCCGCTGACCGACCACATCAACACCTACTTCTACGGCATCTTCGCCGAGAAGAGCGAGAACGGCAGGGTCCTGATCGAGGACGCCTGGATCCGCCACGACGACGTCTTCGGCACCGGCGTGGAGGCCATGCTCGGCCAGTTCCAGGTGTCGGACCTGATGTTCCCGCGCGAGGTGCGCCTGTCCTTCCAGGACTACATCCCCTACCGCATGGCGGGCATCACCTACGACCGCGGCCTGCTGCTGGAGCGCGGCTTCGGGCCGGTGGACGTGGCCCTCGGCGTCACCAACGGCAACGGCATCGAGGAAGGGCCCAGCCTGACCGCCAGCGGCTTCGAGCGCCCCGACCACACCTTCGACGACAACGACCGCAAATCGGTGTTCGGCCGCCTCGGCTTCGACGTCTCCGGTGTCGGGGTGGGCCTGTTCGGCCTCACCGGCGAGCAGCCCAACGGCTTCCAGCAGGAGGGCGGGAACATCAATACGGGGGGAAGCTCGACCATCCCGGATCACAAGGCGGAAAAGAAAATCGCCGGCGTTGATCTCTCCGGCAAGGTCGGTGGCAGCGTCTACTGGTACGCCCAGGGCCTGTACAACCAGTGGAACGATTTCCTCGCCGAGGGCGAGGACTACAGCTGGTGGGGCGCCTTCGCCGGGGTGGACTGGATCCCCAATGAGAAGTGGGCCTTCTCCCTGCTGTACAACTACGCCGACGCCGGGGACTTCGACGAAGTGCGGCTCACCGATTTTCCGGCCGTTTCCAGCAGCAGCGATCCCTTCGCCAACAACCGCTATGACGGCCTCAACCTCAACACCGTCACCTTCACCACCTCCTACTACTTCGGCACCAACGTCCGGGGGGTTATGGAGGCCAACGGCGACCTCCGGGCAACCAACAACTTCGCCCACCGCGAGGCCGAGCACTACCTGCTGCTGGGCCTGGACGCCGCCTTCTGAGCAAATAAGGGTACAGGGGCACGCATTCCCGCCAACAGGAAAGGGCACCCCGCACGGGGTGCCCTTCGTTTTCCCGGCTGGCTCAGCTATACCTGGCCGCACCCGATTTTTCCTGTAGGAGCCCAATTCATTGGGCGACCCGTTCGCCTTCGGCCCGGTCCCCCCACAAATCTCGCCCGGCGAAGCCGGGCTCCTACAACAGACAGCGGGAAACCTGGCTTAGCCTTTCGCGTAAGCGGGTGGCGGTTTGGCGTTTGGCCGTCACGAATCGCCGTCGAACAGGCCCTGCCACTCCACCGGCAGCTGGTATCGCTTGTCGGCGTTGCATTCGGCGCAGGCGGGCACGCAGTTGCCCTTGGTGGTCTCGCCGCCGCGGATCAGCGGCACCACGTGGTCCAGGGTCAGCTCCTTGGCCGGGAACGTGCCCCCGCAGTAGTGGCACACGCCCTTGGCCCGCCGGCGCTTCCACCACTGGCTGCGCTTGAGCTCGCGCGCCTTGGCCTTCTCACGGGCGACGTGCTCGTCCGAGGCGGGGATGAAGAACAGCGAATCATCGCCGCTCATGCGGCGGCCTCCTGGGCTTGGCCGGTGCCGTAGCCGAAAGCGCCCGTCCAGCCGGTGCCGGCCCGGTAGTCCAGGCGCACCCAATGGGGTACGAAGGGCTGGGGCTCGGCCAGGGGGAAGCCGTTGAGCTGGTGACCTTCCGCTAGGCTGCAGTGCCGGCTCATGACCGGCCGGAAGCGCAGCCGCAGGCGCCCGTTCGCCGCCAGGACCTCGCCGTCCTCGGCGTCCTCGGCATCACCGGTAGCCGGGAAACGGACCCGGGTGCGGATCAGGCAGCTGAAGAACAGCTCCAGCTCCACCGTCAGCGGCTCGGCCCGGTGCGCCAGGGCGCGGCGGGCCGCCGGGGTGAGGTGCAGGGCTACGGGGCGGCCGTGGACGGAGATTGTTTCGGTCGGCTCCCGACCGGCCCGGTTTCGGGCCAGGAAGCTGTTGCTCGGGCTGGGCATGGGCATGGGAGTATCCTTTACCCCTTAGGTGCCGGCGGCCGGCGGCGGTTCCGCCGAAATCGGGATCACGCCGAAAGGTCCTTCCAGAAGACCTTGGAGCGCCGGTCCAGGTTGTACAGGCCCTGGCGGCCCACCGGCAGGGCGTCCAGGCCCACCTCCTTGAGCCCGCGCTCGCGGAACCAGTGCTCGGCGCGGGTGGTAAGCACGAACAAGGCGCTCAGCCCCCAGTCCCGGGCCCGCTCCTCCGCCTCGGTGAGCAGGATGTCGCCGCGGCCCTGGCCTTGGTAGTCGGGGTGCACGGCCAGGCAGGCCAGCTCCGCCGCCTCGGCGTCGGGGAAGGGGTAGAGGGCGGCGGTGGCCACCACCGTGCGGTCGCGCTCCATGACCAGGAAGCGGTCCACCTCGGCCTCCAGGCGCTCGCGGCCTCGCCGAACCAGGGTACCGTCGGCCTCCAGGGGCTCGATCAGCTCCAGGATGCCGCCGATGTCGTCGGCGGTAGCCGGCCGGGTCTCCTCGTAGCGGTCGGCAGCGATGAGGGTGCCGATGCCGTCGCGGGTGAAAAGCTCCTGGAGCACTGCGCCGTCGCGGTGGCGGCTGACCAAATGCACGCGCGGCACCCCGGCCTGGCAGGCGCTCAGGGCCGTGCGCAGGTGGAGGCGGATCTCTTCGGGCAGATCCCGGCGAACCGCCAGGACCTGGCGGATCTCCTCCAGACCCACCTGGCGCTGGAGCTGGCCGTTGATGTCGGTCAGGCCTGGCGCGTCCACCAGGAACAACAGCTTGTCGGCCCGAAGGGCGGACGCCGCGGCGGAGGCCACCTCCTCGGCGCGGAGGTTGAACAGCTCGCCGGTGGGGGAATAACCAATGGGCGACAGAAGCACCACCTCGCCGGCATCCAGCCGCCCCTGGATGCCCTCGGCATCGACGCTGCGCACCTCGCCGGTGTACTCGTAGTCCACACCGCCGCGGACCCCGAGGGGCCGGGCGCGCACGACGTTGCCCGTGCCCACCACCAGCCCAGCACCCGCCATGGGCGTATTGGCCAGGCCCATGGACAGGCCCGCCTCGATTTCCAGGCGCAGGCGGCCCACCGCCTCCTTGACCGCCCCCAAGGCGGCGGCATCGGTCACCCGCAAGCCCTGCTCGTAGCGGGGCCCGAGCTCATGGGTGGTCAGGCAGGATTCGATCTGGGGGCGGGCACCGTGCACCAGCACCAGGCGTATCCCCAGACTGTTGAGCAGGGCGAGATCGTGGGCCAGCGCAACGAACTGACCATCGCTGAGCACTTCGCCACCGAAGACCACGACGAAGGTACGGCCCCGAAAGGCGTGGACATACGGGGCGGCAGCGCGAAAAGAGCCCACAAAACCGAGCTGGTCGTCGGTACCAGTACCCATGATGGCCCGCCGGATAGGGAAAATGCCGAGGTCAGCCTAGCATAACGGTCTTGAACCGCCCACGGCCCGAAACATTCCTTTCATAAATGCCAATCCCTTCTTAATATGCTATTGAACCTTTAAGTTGGGACCGTACGCCAGAGTAGCCGCTTCCCCATACCGGGGCGCTACTCCCGGTTTCTCGATTGCTGCGGAAGGCTTATCAAGCATAAGGGGGTCGCCGTGGGGAAGCGGCCACACCAACCCGGACCGGCAGCCCGAGCGTCCTGTGCACTGGGCACTGGCTCATGCTGAGAGCCAGCGCCCACATCCGGGCCAAACCACCATATGGAGTGGGATGATGGCCTTTTGGAAAATATGGGCCTGGGAAGCCAGATCGCCATCTTTGCGGGGGCCGCCATGGGCATCCTGGTGGCGGTGCTGTTAACCGGCTACGCCTACCAGGCGGGGGGGTCCGTCATCGAGGGCGAGGTGGCCAAGGCCCGCGGCCTGGTGCTCATGGCCGAGTCGGCGCGGGAGCAGATAGCGGAAAAGTGAGAGAAGGACATCTACTCCACCGACAAGGTACGGAGCTGGGTCGCCGAGGCGGGGACCAAGGAAGCCCGCAAGGACATGATCCTGTCCGCGGTTCCGGTGGTGACCGCCTGGCGCACCGCTCAGGCCAAGGCCGAGGGGGCCGGTTTCACGTTCAAGCCTATCCGGGAGAAGCCGCACAACGCGGACCACACCGCTTCGGAAACCGAGATGCGGGCCATACGCCACTTCCGCAACCACCCCGACGCCAAGGAATACTCGTTCGTGGATGAGGAGGCCAACGCGGTTGGTTATTTTCGCCCCGTCCGCCTTGGGGAGGTCTGCAGGAACTGCCACGGCGACCTGAACGCTCTCAGGCGCTTTGGGGCCGATCGGATGGCAAGGACATCACCGGCTACCCCATGGAGGAGGTGGCCAACTCCGCCCAGGAGGTGAACCAGGTGGTCCAGGACGTGGCCAAGAACATCACCGAGGTTTCCGATTCCGCGTCCCAGTCGACGAGCACCACCAAGGAGGGCCTGCAGGCGGTGGAGCAGGCCTCCGACCGCATCAACCAGCTCAAGGCCTCCGGCGAGCGGGTGGATGAGATCATGGAGACCATCCAGGCCATCGCCAAGAAGACCGACCTGCTGGCCCTCAATGCGGCCATCGAGGCGGCCAAGGCCGGCGAGCAGGGCAAGGCCTTCGCGGTGGTGGCCGACGAGGTGCGCACGCTCGCCGAGCAGACCTCCCAGGCCACCGGGCAGGTGAGCGATGTGGTCAACGACGTGCGCATCCACTCCGACTCGTCGGTGGCGGCCATGGATCAGGTGCAGGAGAAGATGAACGAGGTCCTGCGCATGATCGAGCATACCGACGCCACCGCGAACCAGATCGCCTCGGCCGCCGAGGAGTTGGCGGCGACCATGCCGGAGACCACCGATAACATCGGCGAAGTCTCCTCCAACGTGGAGCAGGTCAGCGACAGCGTCAGACAGATCGAGGAGGCCTCGCAGCAGCTCGGCGAGCTGGCTTCTTCCCTCCAGGAGGCCCTCGCTCAGTTCCGGGTGCGCACAGGCGAGGGCGCCGGCTCGGGGGTCTAAAAACCCCTAGCCCGACCTGCCGCACCAGAGAGAGGAGCCCACCGGGAAACTGGCCAGCATGCCTTTCCGGTCTGCTAGGATGGTTAGAGGCAATTACCTCTCCGCCAAACCGTTCTGGAGGCACGTCAATGAGCCAATCTTCTTCCGGCATGCTGGACAATCTGGCCCGCGAGATCGGACAGGCCTTGGGCCGGTTGGGTCTTCCGCCCGAGCGTATCGAAGAGGCGGTCCGAGACGCCGTGCGTCCCGTTCTGGAGCGCATGGACCTGATCACTCGGGAGGAGTTCGAGCAACAGCAGCAAGCCCTTGAGCAGACCCGTCGGCGGGTGGAAGCCCTCGAAGCCAAGCTGGGCGTGACACCGCCGCCCGGTAGCGAGGGGGGCACTCTCCAAACCGAGCCCCTGGCGACCGACCCCGGGGATCCCTCCGCCGACTACGACCCTAACGAGCCCCGCAAATAAAACCGCCCCGGGCACAAGCAACCGGAACGAAAGATTGGCTACCCGCTCCGGTCAGGAGCGGGCCGTGCGGGGGCCCGCCTGGCCGTGCGAGGTGTTAGTGGAGCGACCCGCAGAGGTCCCAACGGCTTGTCCGATAAATCGGGGTCCTACACAACCAACAGCTCCTGTATGAGGACGGCTCCGCCGGGAGCCCCGATTGCCACGGTCGGCAACCGCTCCTTCGGAACCCGGTAGCAATTGGGGTCTGCCTGTCTGAGCCAATCGCCTAGTCAGCATGAAAAGGGGGGAAACCTTGGCGCACGCGGTAATCGCGAGCCGTGCCCTGGCGGGTGTGGCGTCGCCGCCGGTGGAAGTGGAGGTGGATCTGGCCGCCGGCTTGCCCACGCTTGCCATCGTTGGCCTACCCGAGACGGCCGTTAAGGAGGCCAAGGATCGGGTGCGGGCGGCCCTGGTCAACAGCGGCTACGAGTTCCCCACCGCCCGCGTTACCGTCAATCTGGCGCCGGCGGATCTGCCCAAGGACGGCGGCCGCTACGACCTGGCTATCGCCCTCGGCATCCTGGTGGCTTCGGGCCAGCTACCGCGGGAGGCGGTGGCAGGCTACGAGTTCCTGGCCGAGCTCACCCTGGATGGCCGCCTGCGGCCGGTCACCGGGGCCTTGGCGGCGGCGCTGGAACCGGCCCCCGAGCGCGGTGGTCTGGTGGTGGCCGGGGACAACGCCGCCGAGGCGGCGGTAGCCGACACCATCCCCGTCTACGGGGTCGATAGCCTCAACGCCATCACCGCGCACCTCCGGGGCGACGAGCCAGTGGCGCCGGCCGCCGCCGGCCGACCCCCGGACCATCACCCGCCGGATCTGGCCGAGGTACAAGGCCAGGCTCCCGCCAAGCGCGCCCTGGAGGTTGCGGCCGCGGGAGCGCACGGGCTTCTGATGAGCGGCCCGCCGGGCGCAGGCAAAAGCCTTCTAGCACGCTGTTTCCCCGGCATCCTGCCGGGACTGGAACCGGCCCACCAGATCGAGGTGGCCCGCATCCGCTCGGTTCAGGGCGAAGCGGTCACCGCCCTGGATCCGATTCCGCCGTTCCGGGCTCCGCATCATTCCGCCTCCCAGGCCGCCCTGGTGGGCGGTGGCAGCCCGCCCCGACCCGGGGAAATTACGCGTGCCCATCGGGGGGTATTGTTCCTTGACGAGCTGCCCGAGTTCCAACGCTCCGTCCTCGAGGCCTTGCGTGAGCCACTGGAGACCGGGGAGATCGGCATCGCGCGGGCCCAGGGGAGCACCCGTTTCCCGGCCCGTTTCCAGTTGCTGGCTGCCATGAATCCCTGTCCCTGCGGCTATCTGGGCGATCCCCGGCACGCCTGCCGTTGCACGCCGGCCCAAATCCAACGCTATCGGGGGCGCCTCTCCGGCCCCTTGCTAGACCGGATCGACGTCCAGCTGGAGGTGCCCGCTCTGCCGGTGGAGGAGCTGCGGCCCGGTACCCCTGGGGACGGTGAGCCCTCGGACGTGGTCCGACGGCGAGTGGAGGCGGTCCGCGCCCGCCAGTTGGCCACCATGGCCGCCCCCGCAGGGAACCTCAGCGGCCAGGGTGTCAGAGCTTACTGCCGCCCCGACGACGACGGGCTCGCTTTCCTGGAGACGGCCAGCAAGCGCCTGGGGCTATCCGCCCGCGCCTACCACCGCATCCTCAAGCTGGCCCGAACCGTGGCCGACCTCGCGGGGGACACCACCATCGGTCGGGGCCATATCGCCGAGGCGGTCCACTACCGCCGGCTGGATGGGCAGACCAACGGTGGCGCCTGACGTCGCCCTGCGGGAAGGACCTGGCCCGCAAATGCCTAGGGGTTCTGCGCGCCAGCACGGCGGGCGCCGCTAGGAAGCGCGACGCAGGCGGGCTGGCTGCCCGTCCAGGAGCGCTGACGCCGCGCCGTCCGCCATGCTGGGCTGCCCGCAGGGAGCATCGGAGCCGCCCAGGTCGCTCAGACCCCCTAGGCATTTGCGGGCCAGGTCACTAGAATTGCGCTTCCGTTATCCCCCCGCCACCCGGGCCCCTCGGTATCATGACCGACCCCTTTCCCGCCGAGACTGACCTTTTCCCCACCCTGGGGCGTTGGCAACCGCCCCGGGCCTGGATAGGCCGACTCGCCGAGCGCGCCCACCTGGCCGATTGGCTGACCCTGGACGACTCCCTGAGCAAAGCCCTACGGGCTGCCTGCGGGGGAACCTTCGCTCTCCGCATCCACGACCGCTGCCGGGTAGCGCTGCCCCCTGGTGCGGCCGACCTTTTGGATCGGCCGGCGGGAGAAGAGGTGGCCAAGCGGGAGGTCTTCCTCCAGTGCGACGGCGCCGACGTGGTATTCGCCCGCAGCTGGATCCCGGACGGCGTCCTTGCCGATCCCGGGGAATATCCCCTAGGGGATCGGCTGTTCGACCCCGATTCCGGGCTCCGGCGTCTGCGGCTGGAGGCCGCGCCGGTGGCCGGTCCCGAGGGCGAAACCCTGTGGGCCCGGCGCTCCCTGCACGAGACCCAAACCGGTCGTCTGCTGGTGGGGGAGGTCTTCCTGCCCGCGATGGATTCGGTATGCCCCTGACCGCAGCCAAGGTCAGCCAACGGCTCGGGGCCTACGCCCGGCTGATGCGCCTGCACCGGCCCATCGGTACCCTGCTGCTGCTATGGCCCACCCTGTGGGCGCTTTGGATCGCCGGCGAGGGGGCGCCGCCAGCCTGGATCGTGGCCGTTTTCGTGATCGGCACCTTCCTCATGCGCTCGGCCGGCTGCGTCATCAATGATTACGCCGACCGTGAGATCGATCCCCACGTGGCCCGCACCCAGAGCCGCCCGCTGGCGGCTGGCGAGGTCCGTCCGGGCGAGGCCATCGCCCTATTCGTGGGCCTGTGCCTGGTTGCCTTCGGCCTGGTCCTGCTGCTCAACCGGCTGACCCTGTATCTGGCCTTGGTGGCGGTGGTGCTGGCGGCCACCTACCCCTTCATGAAGCGCTACACCCACCTGCCCCAGGCCTACCTGGGCATGGCCTTCGGCTGGGGCATCCCCATGGCCTTCGCCGCTGTTTCCGGCGCCGTGCCGGCCATCGCCTGGATCCTGTTTGCCGCCAATATCTGCTGGACCCTGGCCTACGACACCATGTACGCCATGGAGGACCGACCCGACGACCTCCGGATCGGGGTCCGCTCCACCGCCGTGCTGCTCGGTGCCTGGGACCGCACGGCGGTAACCGCCTCCCAGCTGGGAGCCCTGGTTCTGCTGGGCCTGGCCGGGACCCAGGCCGGCCTCGGCGCCTGGTACGCCGCGGGACTGGTGGGCGCGGCGGCCTTCGGCGGCTACCAGCAGTGGCTAATCCGCAACCGGGAACGCGGTCCCTGCCTGCGGGCCTTTTTGAACAACCAGTGGCTGGGCGGGGCGGTGTTCGCCGGGATCGTGCTGGAATATTTACTGTGAGGGGTGAGGGAAGGCGCAAAGACACCGGCAAAGGCAGGATCCGCAGATGACCCGGATGGCGCAGATGACGTCAAAAATCTCGGACCTTTACCGGAACTGTTGTGTCGTTCGCCTTGCCCATCTGCGGTCATCGGCGTCATCTGCGGATAAGCCGTTGGCGCCGTTACACCTCACACCTCACGCCTCACACCTCACCGGGGATCCCCCATGAAAGACCTCCGCGCCTTCATCGACCACCTCGAACAGCGGGGGGCACTCAAACGCATATCCCGCCCCGTGGACCCCCACCTGGAAATGACGGAGATCAGCGACCGGGTCCTGCGAGCCGGCGGCCCGGCACTGCTTTTCGAGCAGCCCAAAGCCGGCGACTGTCCGGCCCTGACCAACCTGTTCGGCAGCCAGCAGCGCATCGCCTGGGCCATGGGGCGCGAGTCCACCGCCGAGCTGCGCGAGGTGGGCCGGCTGCTGGCCTACCTCAAGGAGCCCGAGCCCCCGGGGGGCTTCCGCGAGCTGTGGGACACCGTCCCCATCCTGCGCAAGGCCCTGAACATGCGGCCCAAGGAGCGCAAGAACCCGCCGTGCCAGGAGGTGGTGCTGGAAGGCGGCGACGTCGACCTCGCCCGGCTGCCGGTGCAGACCTGCTGGCCCGAGGACGCCGGACCGCTAATCACCTGGGGCATCACCCTCACCCGCGGCCCGGACAGCCAGCGCCAGAACATGGGCATCTACCGCCAGCAGGTGATCGGCGCCAACCGCGTGGTCATGCGTTGGCTGGCGCACCGCGGCGGGGCCCTGGACTACCGCCGCTGGCGCGAGGTCCACGGCGACGCGCCGTTCCCCTTAGCCGTCTCCCTGGGCCCCGACCCGGCCACCATCCTGGCGGCGGTGACCCCGGTTCCGGACACCCTTTCCGAGCACCAGTTCGCCGGCCTGCTGCGCAACGCCCGCACCGAGCTCGCCACGGGCCTCGGCGTGGACCTGCAGATCCCGGCCCACAGCGAGATCGTCCTGGAGGGCCACATCTATCCGGACGACACCGCGGTGGAAGGCCCCTTCGGCGACCACACCGGCTATTACAACGAGACCGAGACCTTCCCCGTGCTCACGGTGGAGCGCCTCACCCACCGCCGCGATCCGATCTATCACACCACCTACACGGGCCGCCCCCCGGACGAGCCCGCGGTGCTGGGCCTGGCCATGAACGAGCTGTTCGTGCCCCTGCTGCAGAAGCAGTTCCCGGAGATCACGGACTTCCACCTGCCCATGGAGGGCTGCTCCTACCGCATGGCGGTGGTGTCCATGACCAAGCAGTACCCGGGCCACGCTAAACGGGTGATGATGGGTGTCTGGTCCTTTTTGCGGCAGTTCATGTACACCAAGTTCGTCATCGTGGTGGACGCCGATATCGCCATCCGCAGCTGGGACGATGTGGTGTGGGCGCTCACCACGCGTGTGGATCCCACCCGGGACACCACCCTGGTGGACAACAGCCCCATCGACTACCTGGACTTCGCTTCCCCGGTTTCGGGGCTGGGCTCCAAGATGGGCATCGACGCCACCAACAAGTGGCCGGGCGAGAGCGATCGCGAGTGGGGCCAGCCGGTTCGCATGGATGCCGACACCCGGGCCCAGGTCGACGCCCTGTGGCCGGAGCTGGGACTGGACTGAAAGTTGAGTAAGCGCCGCTTAGCGCCGAAATCGGCGGGGTAGAGGGCCGCGCCAGAGGAAGGCCGCCGCTACAACCAGGGCCAGGGCCAGCCCTCCCGATAGCCAGCCGCGGGCAAGCACCTGATAGGGGGTGACCCCGGCCCGGGGCCTGACCTGGACTTCGGCCACCCCGGCCTGGTCCGGCGGGATAGCCGCCAGCGCTCGGCCGGTATGGTCGGTGGCAAAGGTCAGGCCGGTATTGGCCACCCGCAGCATGGGCCGGCCCATCTCACGCGCCCGCACCCGCGCCAGCTGGGCGTGCTGCGCTGGGCCTATGGACCGGCCGAACCAGGCGTCGTTGGTAACGTTGACCAGTAACGTGGCGCCGCGATGGACGGTGGCGGCCACCTCCCGGGGGAAGGCGTCCTCGTAGCATATGGACAGGCCCGCCCGGTAGCCGCCGAGCGCCAGCGGCTCGGCGCTGTCTCCGCCGACGAAGGTTCCCCCGCCGGGTACGAACCGCTCGGCGAAAAACAAAACGCTGGACAAAGGCACGTACTCGCCGAAGGGCACCAGGTGGCGCTTGCGGTAACGGCCCTGGTGGGCACCCAGGGCCAAAACGCTGTTGTAGAAGCGCTGCCGGCCCGCCACCCATTCCCGCTCGGGGACCCCGACCAGGAGGGTGCTGCCGCGGGCGCGAGCGTCGGTGGCCAGGCTGTTGAGGTAACCGGTAGCGCGGTCGGCGTACAGGGGGACGGCCGTCTCGGGCCACACCACCAGGTCGGCGTCAAGGTGCGCGCGCGTCAGCCGCTCGTAGCGCCCCAGGATCTCGCCTCGGCGCTCCGCGTCCCACTTCTCCCCCTGGGGGACGTTGCCCTGGACCAGCGCGGCTTCCACCGCCGGTCCGTCGGGCCGGGTCCAGTTCCACCCGGCGGCCACTGAGCCCGCTCCTGCCAGGGCCGCAACCGCCAGCAACGGCACCGCCCCCACCAGCCAGCGCCGGTGGGCCAGGCCCCGTCCGGCCAGCAGAACCAAACCGTTAACCACGGCCAGCACTAGGCCGGTGCCAAGGCTACCGGCCACCGGGAGCCAACCGGCCAGGGGTCCCGGGGCCTGGCTTGCCCCCAGACTGAGCCAGGGGAAACCGGTGAAGGCCCAGCCCCGCAGGGCCTCCAGGCCAACCCACAATAGCGGCAGGACCGCGGCAAAGCGTAGCGCCGCCGGGCCACCGAGCCAACCGCCAAGCAGGGCAAACAAGGCCGGATAGAGGGCGCAATAGGCTACCAGCAGTACCCACGTGGGCACCGCAAGGACTAGCGGCATGTGGCCAAAGGTGTGGATAGTTGGCAGCAGCCAGTACAGGCCAAAGCCGAACTGCCCCAGCCCGAACCATAGACCCCGCCGGAAGCGCAAGCCGGGTCCGGGAGCTTCGCTGACCGCGAAAAGGGGGATGAGGGCCACCCAGGCCAGGGGGTAGAGAGACCAGGGGGCGAAGGCCAGGGGCAGGGCCAGGCCGGCGGCCAGGCAAAGGAGGTCGAAACCAAGGCCGCCAGGGCGCGTCACAGCAGGATCACACGGATTGGTCCGTGGGACCGGAAGTGCCCTCGCGGCCGGCCTGGTCCGCCTCCACCACCCGGATGGAGCGGAGGCGACGGCGATCGGCGCGGATTACCTCCAGCAGCAGGCCGTCCACCCGCACCGACTCGCCCACTGCCGGCAGGTGGCCCATGTGGCGCACCATCCAGCCACCCAGGGTGTCCACGCCATCGGCCTCCAGGTGGCTCCCGAAGCGGGCGGCGAAGGTCTCCAGGGGGATCTGGGCGTCCACCTGGAACCGCCCCTGGCCGCGCTGCTCCACCATGACCGCCTCGATGTCGAACTCGTCCTCGATCTCGCCGACGATCTCCTCGAGGACGTCCTCGATGGTCACCAATCCAGCGGTCCCGCCGAACTCGTTGACCACGATGGCCATGTGGTTGCGGCTGGCGCGGAATTCGTGGAGGAGGCTGTCGAGGTGCTTGCTCTCGGGGACGAAGACCGGGGACCGAATCACCGACATCAGGTCGAACTGATCGCGCTCTTCGGACCCCCAATAGCGCAGCAGGTCCTTGGCGAAGAGGATGCCGCGTACATCGTCGCGGTCCTCGCCGATCGCCGGCAGACGCGAATAACCCACTTCAACTATGCGCGGGATGAACCCGTCGGGTGCTTCGTCGGTGCGCACCACCTCCATCTGGCCCCGCGGCACCATGACGTCGCGGACCCGGGTCTCGGAGACCTTGAAGATGCCTTCGATCATGTGGAGATCCTCCACATCCAGCAGGCCCTGATCGCCCGCCTCGCGCAGCATCTCCAACAGCTCCTGACGCGACTCGGGCGCGGAGCCCAAGCCGCGGGCCAGGCGCTCGATCCAATTGCGTCGCTTCGGGCCCTCCTCGGCCACCGCGCTACTCCTCCGCATAGGGGTCATCGTACCCAAGGCCGTCCAGGATTCGCCGTTCCAGCCCTTCCATGGCCTCGGCCTCCGCCGTCTCCTGGTGGTCGTAGCCCACAAGATGAAGGGTACCGTGCACCACCATGTGGGCCCAGTGAGCCTCGACCGTCTTGCCCTGATCGGCTGCCTCCCGGTCCACCACCTGGGGACAGAGGACCACATCGCCCAGGACCGGCTCCCAGGGGCCCGGCGGCAGATCCGCCGGGAAGGAGAGGACGTTGGTGGGCGCCTCCTTTCCCCGGAAATCGGCATTGAGGCGAGCCATCTCGTCGGCATCCTCGGCCCGAACCACTACCTCCCCCGCGGGGGCACCTCGGGGTACGCGGGCTAGGGCGGCACGCACCCATTCGGTTATCGATTGGATTGAGGGCAAGCCGGAGGCATCGGCGGGTAACTGGACCACCACCGGGTTGGCCTCGCCGTTCCCCGCCTCGGTGCCGGCATGGATTTCAGCCATCAGGGACCTCCCCGAACCGGCCGCAGGGCCCGAGGGCCATCCGGGCCCCGGCGGTAAACGGGCGGCAATGCGGAGGAAGGCATTGGCAAGGCGGGCTCCGGATTTTGGCGCATGGGGAATCGACGGCGAACGGGGCTGGGACGAGATCAGGGGGTGACCGTCAGGCGCGCCTCTTCGGCCAGCTCACCGCGCAGTGAGTTAGGCAGGGCTTCGGTCACGGCAACCGTTGCCAGCCGCCCGATGTACTCCGGAGGCGCGGAGAAATTGACGATGCGGTTGCAAGGGGTGCGGCCCATAAGCTCATCGGCATCCTTGCGGCTGGATCCTTCCACCAGGACGCTGCGGCGCTGACCGACGAGCGCGCGGCTCTTTTCCATGGCCTGCTGATTGAGCCGGTTCTGCAGAATGCTTAGGCGCTCGGCCTTGACTGCCTCGGGGACATCGTCCGGGATCTCCGCGGCGAGCGTACCCGGCCGGGGGCTGTACTTGAACGAAAAGCTGGCATCGAGATCGGCCTCGGCCACCAAGTCCAGGGTATCGGCGAAGTCCTCCTGGGTCTCGCCCGGAAAGCCGACGATGAAGTCGCTGCCAATGGCGATGTCGGGACGGGCTTCGCGCAGGCGGGCCACCTTGTCCAGGAACTCGGCTCGGGTGTGGTTGCGGTGCATGCGGGCCAGCAGCCGGTCCGAGCCGGTCTGCACCGGCAGGTGGAGATGGGAGACCAATTCGGGAACCTCGCGGAAGGCCTCGATCAGACCGTCACCGAACTCGTTGGGGTGGCTGGTGGTAAAGCGCAGCCGATCAATGCCCGGGATACCGGCCAGATAGTGCAGCAGCAGGCCCAGATCAGCCTCGGTGCCGTCCTCCATCACCCCCCGATAGCCGTTGACGTTCTGGCCCAGCAGGGTGATCTCGCGAACCCCCTGCTGGGCCAGCTCGAAGGCCTCCGCGAGGACGTCATCGAACGGGCGCGACAGCTCCCGCCCCCGGGTATAGGGGACCACACAGAAGGTGCAGAACTTGTCGCAGCCTTCCATGATAGTGACGAAAGCACGGGCGCGCTCCACCCGCGGTGCCGGCAGGTGGTCGAATTTCTCGATTTCCGGGAAATCCACGTCCACCACGGCGGATTGCTGCTGCTCGGCCTCGGCGATCATCTGGGGCAGGCGATGGATGGTCTGGGGGCCGAAGACCACGTCCACATAGGGGGCGCGCTGGCGGATCCGATCGCCCTCCTGCTGGGCCACGCAGCCGCCCACACCAATCACGGTGCCCGGACGGGACTCCTTGACCGGCCGCCACCGCCCCAGCTCGGAGAACACCTTCTCCTGGGGCTTTTCCCGCACCGAGCAGGTGTTGAGCAGGAGAATATCCGCCTCGGTGGGATCCTGAGTGGTGGTCACGTCCAACTCTTCGGCGAGCAGGTCCACCATGCGGGTGGAATCATGCTCGTTCATCTGGCAGCCGAACGTGCGGATGTAGAGCTTTTTAGGCATAGAGGCGGTTCAGACCGGCTTTAACAGGAAATTTATTATAGGCTCCGCCCCCCTAGGAGCCAAGGGCCGGCCCCGGAGGAAGGGCCACCATAGTTTTTATGCTTTTCTAAGGGCGCAGGATTTCATCTTCACGTCGCCATTATACGCGTTAAGCTGGAAGGAATCAGTCCTATCCCGCAACGGGGGCACGGGCCTTTCCCGGTCCCTTTGCCATTTCGGTACCGAGCCAAAAAGGGGGGCCCGTGACCTTTAACCGCTCAGGCGACCCTCGCTCGGCGATCGCCCTCATCCTACGCCTGTCGCCACAACCGGCCGCAGCGGGTAGCGGCCGAGTGTGCCTGGTTCTGGGCCCCGCCCCCTTCCTCGCGCCGCCAACCGCCTTTCCCCTGGACCGCCCTGCTCGGGATCCGCCGAGTGCGGGCCGATAACCCGTTGCGCCCTTTACGCCTTAACGTCGTCCTTTCCGGGCCGGGGCCGGGCCCTGGCCAATTCAACACCCTTGGAGGTTAGTGCCATGAGCAACCTGATCCCGTTCCCCAAGAGCGAAGGGCAGAACCAGCAGTCCCAGGCCCTCATCAACAATCAGGAGGAGGCCGCCTACATCTTCATGGAGCCGCGTCCCCGGCCGAGCTTCACCCCACAGCTGCTGGCTGACCTGCAGCAGTTCAAGACCGACATTGCCAATCGGGTCCAATCGGAACTCGAAGCGGGCCATCCCCAGAGCCTTCGATATGCGGTGGTGGCCTCGGGGCTTCCCGGGGTCTTCAACTACGGCGGCGACCTAGACCTGTTCGGGCAATTGATCCGCAACGGCGACGGGCAGGGACTGCGCGATTACGCCTTGCGCTGCATCCAGGTGGCTCACGACTTCTCGGTGGGATTCGACCTGCCACTGACCACCATCGCCCTTGTGGAGGGCCGGGCCCAGGGCGGCGGCTTCGAGGCTGCGCTAGCGTGTAACGTCCTGATCGCCGAACGCGACGCCCAGATGGGCTTCCCCGAGGTGCTGTTCAACCTCTTCCCAGGCATGGGGGCTTACAGCTTCCTGTCGCGCAAAATCGCCCCTGGCCTAGCCGAGCGCATGATCCTCTCCGGCCGGCTGTATTCTGCCGAAGAGCTTTACGACATGGGCGTTGTGGACTTCCTCGCCGAACCTGGCGAGGGGCGGGAAAAGCTTCAGGAGTTTATGACCGATGCCGACAAACACCGTTCCGTGCAGCGCCTATTCCAGCGCG
The DNA here is from genome assembly GCF_036628635.1 of Thiohalorhabdus sp. Lineage (GTDB taxonomy): Bacteria > Pseudomonadota > Gammaproteobacteria > Thiohalorhabdales > Thiohalorhabdaceae > Thiohalorhabdus. The sequence goes on from NZ_JAZKRM010000004.1 coordinate 102,141, forward strand.
TACATGCTCGCCACAACCGGGTGCCGTTCGAGGAGTTACGGGACATCGCCGAATTGTGGGTGGAATCCGCCCTGGCCTTGGGCGAGCGTGATGTGCGCACCATGGAGCGCCTGGTGCGGGCCCAGGACCGGCGCACCGGTAAGGAGGACCGCCAGGCCAACTAGGCCCGTGGAGCGGTGTGTTGCACCACGCTCAATGCTGGAGCTGGCCGCTGGCATGCACCAGGAGGGCCGGCCTGGCCCGCTGAAGCAATTCGGCCAGCCAGTCCAGCTCGTAGCGCACTGTGCCACTACCCAAGTCAGTTGCGTCGGCCTCCTGCAACCGGTGGCAGACATTGGCCACCGCCTCGACCCCGATATTGGAGGCACTGCCTTTGAGGGCATGGGCGTGCCCCTGGAGCTCCTCCAGGTTGCCCGCGCCGGCGGCCTCTTTCATCTTGGCGTGCAGGTTGTCGGCGTCGCGCAGGAAGCCCTGGATGAGGCTGGCCATGAAGGCGGGATCGGAAGTTAGGCCGGCCAGCTCACGCAGCGTCTGGGCCGAAACCAGCTGACCGTCCGGCGTCGTCGCCGGCTCCCCGGAGGCGTTCCCTTCTTCCCCCGACGATGGGAGGAAGGGGCCCTCCGGGGAGCCGGCGGACGGGCCATCTTCGGGAAGGACCCGCTTCAGGGTAGCCAGGAGCCTATTGGCCTCGACGGGCTTGGTCAGGTGCGCCGCAGCGCCGGCCTCCTCGGCTTGCTTTTCGGCATCGCTGGTGACATCGGCGGTAAGCAGGACAAACGGCATGCCGGCTCCCTCGGTGTCCATGAACCGGTGCGTCTTGACGACCTCGGGGCCGCTGCGTTCGGGCATGTGGATGTCTACCAGGGCGAGGTCAAAGTTCTGGTTCTCCAGGGCGTTTAGGGCCTGTTCGCCGTCATCCACCACCGTAGCCTGATAGCCGCCCTTTTCCAGGATCAGGCGGATCACCTCCTGGTTGGTGGCGCTGTCCTCCGCCACCAGAATGTGTCCAGCAGATACGGACTTCCCCTGGGCCTGACGGTGCTTGGCCAGGTCCACCACGCGCTCGTCGTCGGGCAGATCGGTCTGCAGGGCATAAAGGGCGTTGAAGACCAACGGCTTCTCCGGAGGGAGGTCCAGAATCGCGGAGAAATTGCCTTCCAGACCGCGCAGGCGGGTACTGGTAGCGTCCCGCCGCAGCAGGACTAGGCCAGGCATGGAATCGGCACTGGGGGAACCGAAACAGCTTATGAACCCCATGGGGTCCAGGACCTCCCCTTCGTCCATCAGTACCGCCCGGTAGCTGGCCTCCCCGTCCTGTATCCGGGCCAGACACTCATCGGATCCGCCAACCACTTCCGCCTCCAGCTCCCAGACGTCCATCCAATGGGCAAGGGTTCGAACCAGGGCGCGGTCGCGGCTTACCAGAAGCACCCGCCCCCCGGGCGAAAGGGTTCCGTGACTGGTTGCGGTCTGCGGCCTACCCAAGGGCAGAGTCACGGTGAAGGCGGTCCCCACCTCGGGAACGCTCTCCACCTCGATGGTGCCCCCCAGCAGGTCTACAAGCTGGTGAGAGATGGCCGTCCCCAAGCCGGTACCGCCATAGCGCCGGGTAATGGAGCCGTCGGCCTGGGTGAAGACCTCGAAGATATGCTCCTGGACCTCGTCCGACATGCCGATGCCGGTATCCACCACCTCGAACCGGACTCCCGTGGTGGCATCCCCGGTATCCTCAGGGGCTACCCACAATGCCACCCGGCCTTGGTCGGTGAACTTGACGGCATTGTTAATGAGGTTGATCAGGATCTGGCGGAGCCGAACCTCGTCGCCGTGGACCCGGTAAGGAGTGTGCGGGTCGATGGACAGCTCCAGGCGCAGGCCCTTGGTCTCGGCCTGGTGGACCAACATGTCCACGGTGCCCTTGACGGTGGCGTACAGGTCGAAGTCCCCCGGCTGGACGGCAATCTTACCCGCTTCGATCTTGGAAAGGTCGAGGACATTCTCCAGCAGCTCCAACAGGGCCTTGGCCGAGCGGTGGATGGTCTCGGTGAAATGGCGCTGCAGAGGAGACAAGGAGGTGTCCTTGAGCAGGTCGACCATGCCGACAACGCCGCTCATGGGCGTCCGAATCTCGTGGCTCATGTTGGCCAGGAACTGGCTCTTGGCTCGGTTGGCGGCCTCGGCCTCGGCCCGGGCACGGTCCAGCTTGGCCAGAAGGGTACGGAAATATAGCGGCAGAATAACCAGGCCTGCCAAAAGCCCCCAGGCCAGTGTGGTGTTTTCCTGCCAATAGGTATTGGTCGAAATCACGGTAGCGAAGCCGAACAGCGCCACCATCATGGAGAGGAAAAGGTAGGTTCGGCCGTAGCGCAGGCCGTTGCCGATGATTACCCACAGGAAGACGATGTAAAGAGGTGCCACCAACTCCCCGTACCAAAGCATTAGCAGAGACAGTGTGCCGTGGTCCATTACGGTGGCGAGCACCCGGCGCAGGTGGGATCGCCCAGGGGAGAGCAGTAACCAAACGACATATACTAGGGAAACGCCCAGGAAACCGCCGGCAAGGGCAATCGCCGAGAACATGGTGCTCGGCTCAGTCTGGAACCACTGGGGGTAGGCGGTTAGGTAGACGAGGATAGCGCTGACCACGGCCACCCGCACAATCGCCTGCTCGTGCTCGGTATCCGGAGATTGCTTGAGACGGTCCAGCAATCGCATAAAAGGCCCCGTGCTTGCCCCAGCTTATTCTACCCGTCTACCGCCCGGAATGCTCGACCCTAGGCCTTTTTTCCCGCCGCAAGCTCCTCCCGGACCTCTTCCCCAGGCCGGGGCGCGCTGAAATAGAACCCCTGGCCGAACTGACAACCCATGCCCATCAGCGCCTCCCGGTGGCTCTCGCTCTCCACGCCCTCGGCCACCGCGCGCATCCCCAGGTTGGCGGCCAGCTGCGTAATGCTCTGGGTGATGGTGCGGTCATTGGGGTTGCCGGGAAGGCCGAGGACGAAGTCCTTGTCGATCTTCAGCGTGCTGATGGGGAGATGCTTGAGCCGGCTCAGGGAGGAGAAGCCGGTTCCGAAATCGTCCACGGCGATCTTCAGGCCCTGCTCGTGGAGGCCCTCCAGGATGCGCTCGGTCCGAGGGGGATCCGTCATCATGGCCCCCTCCGTCACCTCCAGCTCCAGCCGGGAAGGCGCCGCCCCTGTGGTATCCATGGCGGCCACCAGGTCCTCGTTCAGGGACGGGCTCAGGAGCTGATGGTTGGAGAGGTTAATGGAGACGTAAAGGTCGTGACCGGCATCGTTCCAGGCCCGGATCTGCTCGCAGGCGGTCCGGAACACCCAGCTGCCCAGGGATACCATAAGCCCGATCTCTTCAGACAACGGGATGAAAGCATCGGGCCCCATGAGGCTGCCGTCCTCCTGGGGCCAGCGCAGAAGCGCTTCGGCCCCCACTATGCGAGCATCCTCCAGGCGCACGATAGGCTGGTAGTGGAGAACGAAGTCGCCGTTTTCCACCGCCCGGTGCAACCGCCTTTCCTGGGAAAGGCGCTGGGTATGCCGCTCCGTGAGCTCTCCGGAGTAGAAGGAATAGGTGTTCCCCCCGGCTTCCTTGGACAGGCGAAGGGCGGTATTGCCTTGCTGGAGAAGCCGTTGCAGGTCCTCGTCGGCATTCTCCACGGTGGTAATGCCCACGCTGGCGCCTATGAAGTACTCGAATCCAACCACCTTAAAGGGCTGGCGGAAGGCCTGGATCACCCGCTCCGCCAACCTGGACGCCTCACCGCCCCGACTGTCCCCGCCTTCTCCTCCGTTGCTGGCAGGCACCAGGAGGGCGAACTCGTCCCCCGAGAGCCGGGCGAGCTTATTTCCCTGGCCGGCGACGCTCTTGAGGCGAGAAACTGCCTGAAGCAGAAGCATATCCCCGACATTGGGGCCGCCCGTATCGTCCACCAGTTTGAATCGGTCCAAGTTGATCACCAGCAGAGCGGTCAGTGACTCGCTCCCTTCCTGGGTCAGGGCCCTTAGGTGCCTGATCAGCCCGGTCCGATTGGGCAGGCCGGTTAGGCGATCGTAGTAAGCCAGGTTTTCCGCATCCTGCTCAGCCTGTTTCCGCTTCTGGTCGGCCCGCCGAGCCGCCACACCGTAACCCAGATTGTCCGCCGTGCGCGCCAGCAACTCCATCTCGTCCTCATCGAACTGCTCCCGCATGCGGGCGAATACCGCGAGAACCCCGTTGGCATGGCCTTCGATGCGCACTGGAAGGACTATCAATGCCCCCAGTCCGGCACCCCGCAGGCCTGCCAACCAGGGCTCATAGCCCACCTCGCCACTCAAGTCGTTCAGGACCAGGGGGCAATGTGTTTCGGCCACCTTCAAAAGGGTTTCCGGCGGCACGGAGGCTTTATCCGCCACCCCGTTATTGCCGTCCCTTACCGACGAAGCGACTACCCTTATACTTGCTCCAAAGACCCCCTCGGGTAGGCCTACCCAGACACACGGATAGCCACCCTGCTCCATAACCACCCGGCACATGCCTTCAACCAGGGCCTGCTCTTCCCGCACCCGAACGAGGAGCTCGCTGCCAAGGGTAAGAATATTCAGGGCCCGGCCCGTGCGCTTGCGCGCGGCAGCCAAACGCTCGGCATCGCGTTCAATGATCAACTGCTGGTTGCGCAGGGTTAGCAGATTGCGACAGCGAGCCTGGCATTCCTGGACATCAAGAGGCTTGGTAAGGAAATCGGTGGCCCCGGCCTGAAGGGCCTGGTAGCGCAGCTCGGAGCTTTGGACCACCGTTATAACGATAACGGGGACGCCCTCGCCGGAGGGTAGCTCTTGGCACCGCTTTAGGAAGGTGAGCCCGTCCATCCCGGGCAGACGGTAATCCACAAGGATCAGGTCGGGCTGGTTGAAACGGAGCCATTCGAGAGCCATGTAGGGCTCCTCGAACGCCTCCGCATGGATGCCTTCGTCGAGATTTGCGGTAAGCTGGGCAAGGATCTGACGATCGGTGGATTGGTCGTCCACGATCATGACATTAAGCATACCCGCGACCGCCTTTCACGCCGTTCTCAGGGCACAGGGTGCCCCCCTTTGGCGCCGGCCCCGCGGGCCAGCCTGCCACCCCAAACTATAAGCATTACGCAAGCTTTAAGACAGGGGCAGTTCGGCGTTCCAGCGACCATGCCAAAAAGGCAAAATCAAAAGGGATCGGACCATCAGTCCGGACCAGCTTTCAGTAGGTAGTAGAGGTGTTCAACC